>NZ_CP111085.1:3452500-4097500 GCF_026278345.1 Tellurirhabdus rosea | reverse complement strand
CCGTCGTGGGCCAGAAGCGTCCGCAGGTTTTCTTCCGTATAAACCACCTGTTCGGTATGCATCAGGTGCTGCCGGACATCGGTGGTCTTGATGGGCTGAAACGTACCGGCCCCCACGTGAAGGGTGAGGTAGTCGGTTTTGAAACCCTTCGCCGCCAGGTCGTCCAGAACGGCGGGCGTAAAATGCAATCCGGCGGTCGGCGCGGCGACGGCCCCTTCGATGCGGCTGTAAACGGTCTGGTAGGTTTCCTTATCGGCTTCCTCGGCTTCGCGTTTCAGGTACGGCGGCAGCGGAATTTTACCGGCTTCGTGTAAAATGGCGGCAAACGACTCGTCGGCCGGGGTCCAGCGGAAACAGACCTGCGACTGTCCGGCATCGTGCCAGGAAACGGTCAGTTCGGTTTCGCGGCCATCCACCCAAAACCGCCGGGTCAGGGTTTCGCCGTCTTTCCAGCGTTTGCGGTTGCCAATCATGCATTCCCAGACGCTGCTCCCGCGGTCGTCCATTGCCTCGGTCACGAGGCGGTCGGCGGGAGCCGGATTCAGCAGAAACAGTTCAATAACGGCCCCCGACGCGCGCTGGAAGTGCACGCGGGCCGGAATCACTTTGGTATTGTTGAAAACCAGCAGGCTGTCGGCGGGCAACTCGTCGGGCAGGCTGACAAACTGCCGGTGCTGAATAGCGCCGCTTTTGTACACCAGCAGCTTCGACTGATCGCGCTGCGGCAGGGGAAAACGGGCAATGCGTTCGTCCGGCAGGTCGTATTGAAACTGATGAAGCGTTAGGTCGGACATAGGTCGGCTTACTCCTCGTTGGCGGGTTTCATCATCAGTCGGATGGGCAGGGCCACGATGACGATGGCAAAAATCAGCGTACAAACCGGCAGCAGCCATTCGTGGCCGCCCAGCGCCGAATTGCCGAGCTGCTTGTTCAACTGACCCAGCACCCAGAGAGCCAGGGCCATCACGGTGTTGATGGCGGCCATCAGGGCGTAAAACCAGTTCTGAGTCAGCTCGTTCAGCTGCGTGCGGTGCCCGGCCCAGAGATTTTGATTCGGAATTGGCAGCGCCGCGCTTGGAACCCGGGGAAACAGACGCGCGACCAGACCCACCAGCGTATTGGTAACCAGAAAAATGGCAACACAGATATAAAAGAGGACATCCCGCTGGAGAAAGGCATCGGGTTGTTTCTGCGGAGTAAAATGAACGGCAACATTCTGGTCGAAATTGCTGTACGTATAGGTCAGCACAGCCGCAAAAGCCAGCATGGAAACCCAGCGCCACAGTTTAATGGCAAAAGTACTTACTTTCATGAAATCGATTAGTTAACCGGCGGGGTAACCCGTTCGGGGGTGCAAAGTTAGTTAAGGAAGTCGTAAGTCGTAAGGCGTAAGGCGTAAGTCTTTAAGGCGCATGCGGCCCGACGCCGCGATTATGCATTTTTGCGGTTGCACATTAATGCTGAACTTTACCGCTTCGCCCCTTGTCACGACTTACGACCGCAGCGGCGACCGCTTGCCACTTACCACTTATTGATTAACCCGACTGTTTTATGAAGATTTACACCAAAACCGGAGATAAAGGCCAGACTTCCCTCATCGGCGGAACGCGCGTCAGCAAAGGCGCCCTGCGGATTGACACCTACGGCACCGTCGATGAACTGAATTCCTACATCGGCCTTGTCCGCGACCAGCCCGTCAACGAAAGCCGCCGGGAATTGCTCAAGGAAATTCAGGACCGTCTGTTTACGGTCGGCGCGGAGCTGGCTACCGACCCCGAAAAAACCATCAAAAAGCCCATGCCCGCCATCGTGGAAGCGGATATTGAGCGGCTCGAACAAGCGATGGATGCCCTGGATGCCGAACTGCCCGAACTGCGAAAATTCGTGCTCCCGGGCGGACACCAGGCCGTATCGTTCTGCCACCTAGCCCGCACGGTCTGCCGCCGGGCCGAACGACTGGTCATCACGCTCTCGGAAACGGAGCCGGTCGATCCGCTGGTGATTCAGTACCTCAACCGGCTTTCGGACTACCTGTTTGTGCTGAGCCGCAAAATGGCGCAGGAGCTTGGCGCCGAGGAGGTGACCTGGGAGCCGCGGACGCTCTAAATCCGCCCTCCTACCGGCGGTTACCTTCCGGGTTCGTCCGTTTCCCGAGCCGGTACGCCTGGACGGGTTGCCCGGTTAGTCCGGCCAGCAGATACGCTGCCCCGGCGTTTCGGACCACCGCCAGCGACCGGACAGCCCCGGACCACCAGAGGCCGGATTGCGCGGGCGTCAGGAAGGCGAACTGCCGTTTCCCGCTATTGAGCAGGACCTGCCCCCGGTTGGCGTCGAAGTTGCCGAAGCGCACCCGGTTGCGGAGCTGATTTCCGCCCAGAATGAGGTCTTTATGCCCGTTTCCGTCTAAATCCACGGCGGCGAGGGCATAAACGGGCGCGGTCTGTACGTCCGGCAGCAGCGGTTCGGCTTTAAACGTGCCGTTTTCATTCCAGAATACCATCGACCGCAGTTCACCCGCCTCCGCCTGAATGACCGGTTTGGCCGTCGTGCCTGACTCCACCTCGGCCATTTCGGCTTTGGCGAACTGGAGATAATCCGGGTACTTTTTGCGCAGCAGCGTAAACTGGTCGAGCATTTCGTCGCGGGCGTAGAAGGGGAACAGCCGGCCGTTTTCGTAGGTAGCCAGCACGGGCACGAGGCGGTTTTCGATTTCCATGCCCAGCAGTTTCACCGGGGTTTCGGGAGCCGCCCGCAGCTGCGAATTGAGGCCCATGTTGCCGGCCACCAGGTCCGGGTCGCCATCGCCGTCCAGATCCTCGGCCAGCAGTTGGGTCCAGCAGCCGGACACCGCCGGGAAGTGGTCTTTCTTCTCCTGAAACCGGTTACTGGCAAATTCGAACAGCCGGATACGGCCAAACTCCGCGGCCGTCACCAGGGCCGGTTTCCGGTTGGCACCCAGCAAAACCCAGCGGGCATCCGTCACCATGCCGAGCGTACGCAGGGCCGGGTCGGCGACGGACGTAAACCGGCCTTTCCCGTCGTTTTGCAGAAAAACGCTGGGCGGGGCGTCCGGAAAACGGCCGGGCGTCACCCGCGCCCCGATGAACACGTCCGCATCGCCATCGCCGTCGGCATCGGCCGCCCGTACACAGGACGCACTCAGGCGCAGATCGGGCAAAGCCGCTTTCGACAAGATGCCCTTTCCGTTGTTCAGATAAAGCCGGGGCTGGAGAAGCGGGTCGTTGGCGGGCAGTTGATACCCCGCACTGACGACGAGCAAATCGGCATCCCGGTCTCCGTCGGCATCCAGCCAGACCGCATCGGCGTCCGTCGCCGGAGCATCGCGGACCAGCGCAGGCTGCGGCACCGCTTTCCAGCCGTTTACCTGTCCCAGAAAAACCTGTCCGGCCTGCCCCGGTCCGCCGCCGACAAAAATGTCCGGAAATCCGTCGCCGTTGGCATCGCCGGTTGCCAGACACGGCCCAACGCCGGAAAGCGCGTGCGGCAGCAGCGGCTGGATTTTGTAATCGTTCAGGCTGTCGGTCTGGTGCGTAAACGGGAGCCGGGCCGGAATGGCCTCGATGAGTTCCGAAGCGTCGGAAGAACGGGATTTTGCGGCGGGGCCGGCGTCTGCGTAGCGAAAGGTCTGGGACTGGCTGGCGGCCAGAGCGGACCGGCTTTCCGTTTTGCCGTCCGACCAGACGATCTTCACCCGTTTAACCTGCGCCGTTTTCCCCAGTCCGAATACCAGCGGGCCGTCCATCGACGACTGGAAACCGCGGACCGGCGCAACCTCCTGATACTGCGCGCCGCGGTCGGTCAGGACCTCGATCCGGGCCCCGATTCGTTTGGCCGGCGGGCCTTCGAGCCGGACGGTCAGCTGCTGATTGCCGATTTTTTTGTCGGACAGGTTCCGGTAAATGCCCGCTTCGGCGTTGACGTTATTGACCACCAGATCCTGATCCCCGTCGTTGTCCAGGTCGGCGTACGCGGCCCCGTTGGATTGGGTCGGCTCCGAAAATCCCCAGTCGGCAACTTTGTTTTCAAACGCGTGGCCGCCCCGGTTACGGAAGATGTAGTTGGGTTCGCTGATCGACGGCATTTTGGCAATGACCGCCATCGGATCGGACGGCTTCCCGGTGGTGCGGGCCTGCAACTGTTCGTCCATCGTGAATTTCAGAAACTCCATGTTCGTGTAATCTCGGGCGTAGCCGTTGGTGATGAACAGGTCCTTCCAGCCGTCGTTGTCCAGATCGGCAAAAAGGCCCGCCCAGCTCCAGTCGGTGTTGGAAATGCCCGCCAGTTGCCCGATTTCGCCGAAAGCAGGCGTCGCTACGGGCGACGTGCCCGGCTGGTTGCCCAGGTTCAGCTGAAGCATGTTCCGCATGGTCTGGTGGTGAAAACCGGCCCTGAGCAGCAACTGGTATTTGTCGTAATTATCGTCCCCGGAGGTCAGCTTGAGCCGTTCGTTCCGTTCGGGCAGCATGTCGAGCGTGAGCAAATCCATCCGGCCGTCGTTGTTCACATCCGCCGCATCAGAGCCCATAGAGTACAGCGACGTATGCCCCATCGACTCGCGAACGGCCTCCCGAAACTGCCCGTTTTGCTGGTTCAGGTAGAGGTAATCGTTTTCGTTATAATCGTTGGAAACGTACAGGTCCAGCCAGCCGTCGTTGTTAAAATCCGAAACGGCCACGCCCAGCCCGAAGCTCAGTACGTTTGAAATCAGCCCGGCCTCAGCCGTTCTGTCGGTGAAATGCCCGTTGTCATTGCGGTACAGTCGGCTGCCGTAATCGGGGTTCTGCTGCTGCTTGAAATCGGCGATGGCCCGGCTGAACCCGGCGTATTCCTGAACGGAATGGTTCAGCAGAAAACAGTCCAGGTCGCCGTCGCGGTCGTAGTCGAAAAAGGCCGCCTGGGTGGAATAGGCCGGGTCGTCGAGGCCGTAGTAGGCGGCTTTTTCGGTAAAGGTCAGATTTTTGTTGTTGATGAACAGCAGGTTCCGGCGGAGTTTGGGGTTCTGCGCGGCCGAACGGCACACGTAGATATCCAGCCAGCCGTCAGCGTTGATGTCCACGACCGAAACGCCGGTGTTCCAGCCATCGGCCGCCGCCACGCCCGCCTTTTCGGTAATGTCTTCAAAGGTGAAATCGCCCTGGTTGAGGTACAGTCGGTTGGCCGACAGGTTGCCGCTAAAATACAGATCAATCCGGCCGTCGTTGTTGAAATCCCCCGCCCCGATGCCGCCGCCGTTGTAAAAGTAGCCGTACTTGAGCACGTTGAAATCCGGCGACTCTTCGAGGTAATTGGCAAAACGGACGTTGGTTTTGGAAGCCGACATTTTTTCAAAAAGCGTATCGGGCTCCCGGCAGCCAGCCATCAGACAAACAAGACCGGCAAGGGCCAAACGGCGAAGGCAATTCATACAACCACGGGGTAATGAATGGGCAAAGAATGATGAATCTAATAAAAAACGGGCAGTTTTGAGCTGCCCGTTTTCCTTTCGTCGGGACATTAGTTTTTATCCCACCACAGCGGCGTATTCGCCTTGTCGGGTCCGTTCAGCAGCTTTTCGGCGTCCTTGACCGCGGCCGCATTGGTCTGCTTCTCCAGATCGAGGAACGGAATCCGGCGCAGCACACCGCCCACGGGTACATCCGAATTGTCGCTGTTGGCCACCGGGTACAGTTTCGGGTAGCGCGACCGGCGGAATTCGGCCCAGGCTTCGAGCCCGTCGGGGTAGAGCGCCAGCCATTTCTGCGTCCCGATCTGCTCCCGCTGCATGGCCACCGTGCTGCCCCACCGGACGGGGATGTTCGACATGGCCGGTGAATTGAGGCCGTCGCCCGGAGCAATCGGGGTGCTCGTGCTGTTGATGTACGCCTGCACGGCCGCGCCGGAGAAGCCCCACTGCTTCATGGAAACTTCGATGCCTTTTTCGTACAGGTCCTTGGCGGTGCCGCCCATGCTCCAGCCGTTGAGGGCACCCTCGGCGCGGAGGAAATACGCCTCCGCCGCGTGCATCACGTCCTGCGGAGTGGTCTGCTGGCCCTGCCAGGCCGAGCCGCTGCCCGCTACCCAGCGCGTGCCGACGTTCGAGTTGTTGTCGTTCGAGTTGGCGGGCTGGTTCAACTGGGCGGGTGTCAGGCCGTTGCGCAGCCCTTCGTAGGTTTTGGTTCCGCTGGCCGGCTGGAAGTAGATGCCCATCCGCGGGTCCTGGTAGCCTTTCAGCACCGATTCCATGGAAGCCGACATCCGGAACTCGTTCCAGACCGAAATGCCCGAGAGTCCGTTGAAATCCGAGCCTGCCAGCGATTTTACCATCAGCGCATCGTCCTCGACATCGGCCATGACGCCTCCGGCCACGGCGGCTTCTGCCTCTGTTTTGGCGCGGGCGGGGTCTGCCTTCGAGATACGCAGAGCCAGCCGCAGGCGAAGCGTGTTGGCAAACTTGATCCATTTGTTGACATCCCCGGCGTAAATGAGGTCAAACTTGCCGTACGGCTTTTCGGACTTTTTGCCGTTCAGCACCTTGACCGCGGCGTCCAGCCGTTTGAAGAAATCGTCGTAGATCTTGTCCTGGGCGTCATAGGCGACCGTTTTGGCCGGTTCACCCGCTTTGAAATACGGGATCGGGCCGTAATAATCGGTTACCCGGTGGAAGGTGTACACCCACATGATGCTGGCCAGGGCGTTTTCGGACGAAGCCTTATCGGTCTGGTCCAGCAGCGTTTTCAACTGGGGCACCACTTCCGTGTAGATCGGCTGCCAGTGCCACTGGAGCCAGTCCATCCGCAGGACGTAGCGGTCGGACGGAAAATAGGTGGCCGTGGTGGCAAAATACTGCGAATACAAGTCTGCAAAGAGGTTCTGGGCGACCTGATACCGCCAGAAAGCGTAGGAAGAAGCCGACTGCGCCTTGGAGAACAGATACGGATATTCGTTCGTGCCAAGCGTGGTGAGCTTGGTCTGGTTGGTGTTGAGCTCTTCGAATTTGTCCGTACAGCCACCAAAGGTCAGCACCGACGCCACCGCCATTCCACCGAACAGACCTTTCAGCAGGCGGGTATTTTTCTGGATAATCATAGCTTGCTAAGCAGAGTTGCGGGTTAGAAAGACAATTTCAGGTTCAGACCGACCGAGCGCGAGGACGGCAGGTTGCCGTATTCCACGCCCTGGTAGTTGCCAGCGCCGAGGTTGACATCCGGGTCAAACTGCATCTTCCGTTTGCCGACGCCCGGAATGTCGAGGATGGCGTTGCCGCGGTAGAGGAAAAACAGGTTGCGGCCCACCAGCGACAGCTGCGCCGAGCGGATAAAGAATTTAGGCAGATTGAGCGTGTAGCCGATGGACATTTCCCGCAGGCGTACGTTCGTGGCGTCGTAGGTAAAGAATTCACCCCAGGAGTAACGTCCGCCCGAAACGGTGGTCCAGAACGTTTCGGCATTGATCGCCTTGGTGTTCGTTTCGCCGCTTTCGGTGACGGCTGGCAGCACCCAGTTGCCGGTCCGGTTGGCCGTGGTGTAGTCCGCATTGCCGTCGAAAGCCAGGTTGGCGTCCGTGCCGGAGGTCATGATTCCGCCGAAGCGCCCGTCAAACAGCACCCGTGCCGACCAGCCGCCCAGCGTGAACGTGTTGCTGAAGCCCAGCATGAGGTTGGGGTTGAAATTGCCGATCTTCTGCTGGTCCGTCGCCACCGGCTTGCCGTTGGCATCCACGACAAACCGGCCCTGGGCGTCGCGTTTCCACGTCTGCGCATACAGGTCTCCGTAACGGCCGCCTTCCTCCACAACCGGCCCGGCCGTCCGGCCGTAGCCGCCGCCCAGAAAAGCCCGCTTGATGTCGGGGTGCAGTTCGACGATTTTGCTCACGTTGTGGGCGAGGTTCACCGAAACATCCCAGCCCAGGCGGCTCGCGTCGGACAGCGGTTTGCCCGTCAGCGTCAGTTCAATTCCGGAGTTCTGCACATTTCCGGCGTTGATGAACTGCTGCGAGAAGCCGGAGGCCGGAGCCAGACCCAGGCGCAGGAGCTGGTTCTTGGAATTGGTCCGGTACCAGGTGAAGTCGAGGCCAAGGCGGTTGTTGAGGAACCGCACATCGGCACCGAATTCGCGGGCTGTGGTCAGTTCCGGTTTCAGGTTCTCGATGGCTTTCAGGTCGTCGCGGGAAATAAAGCCGCCCGTTCCGCCCTGCCCGAAGGAGTACGTCTGCTGGAGCAGATAAGGCGGCGCATCGTTACCGACCTGCGTGATCGAACCGCGCAGTTTGGCAAACGAAATGGCCGACGGCAGTTTGGTGACCTCCGAAAGAATCACGGTAGCGCCCACCGACGGGTAGAAGTACGAATACGGCTTCGGCAGCGTAGACGACCAGTCGTTCCGGGCCGTCAGGTCCAGAATCAGCCAGTCTTTGTACGAAAACTGGGCCGTTCCGAGCAGGGCCTGCAACTGGCGCTGAACCAGTTCGGTCCCTACCGAGAGGTTGTTGGCAAACGAAAGGTCGAACTTGTTGGGCACCAGCAGGCCGTTGGCGTTGGTGGCGGTGTACACGTAAGACCGGTCGTTGAGCGAACCGCCCAGCGTAAAATTGAGCGCAAAACTATCGCCAAACTTCTTGTTGCCCAGCAGCAGCAGGTCCATGTTGCGTTCGATGTTCTGGGAAGTGGCTACCTGGTACGAACCGCCCGCCTGCGCAAACAGCAGCGTTTTGTCGTAATACTTGAACGTCGAGCGGTCGTCGTAGCGGTCGTAGCTCACCCGGCCCTGCAGGGTCAGCCAGTCGGCCAGTTCGTAACGGGCGACGGCCAGGGCACTGATGCGGTTCCGGAGTTCGTTGTTCAGCGTCCGGTTCAGCGTCCAGTACGGGTTCATGTAGATGGACGAGGTTGTCCAGTACGTCGGGTTGCCCTGGGCGTCTTCAAACTGCTCGTATTTTGCCAGATCAACGCTGCGCGGGATTTTGTACACGTTCATGACAATGCCGCTTTCTTCGCCAACCTTGATCTTGTTGTCGATCAGCTGATTGACGTACGTAATGCGGGCATCCGTCGAGAAGCGTTTGCTGATCTGGTTACTTACGCGCAGGTTCAGCGTGTGGCGCGTCAGGTCGTTGTTCGGAATGAGGCCCTGGTTGTAGTTGTGCGTGTAGGAAAAATACGACTGTACCTTTTCCGTACCGCCGGTGACGCCGATGGAGTTGTTGGTAGACACCCCGTTGCGGAAAAAGTCCCGGACGTTGTCGGGGTAAGTGGTGGTTGGCGCGCCCCAGCTGCCGCTGGCTTTGTCGCCCGCATTTCCCCCGTTGCCCTGTCCGTAGGTGTTCTGCAGGTTCGGCAGAATCGTCGGGGATTCGATGGCTACACCCGAATTGAGGCTTGTCTGCACCCGGCCAACCTTCCCGCGTTTGGTCGAGACCATAATGACGCCGTTGGCGGCCCGTGAGCCGTAAAGGGCGGCGGCGGCGGCTCCTTTCAGCACCGAAATAGACTCAATATCGTCGGGGTTGATGTTGGCGGCGCCGTCGCTGCCGTTGAACCCGCCGAAGTCGTTGCCGACCTGTCCGCCAAGCGAATTGTCGATGGGCATCCCGTCGATGACAAACAGGGCGTTGTTGCTGCCCTGGATGGAGCGGTTACCCCGCAGCACCACGCGCGCGGCGGCACCCGGGCCACCGGCTCCCTGCGTGACGACCAGCCCCGCCACTTTTCCCGACAGGGTATTGACGAAGTTGGCATCCCGCACCTCGGTCAGCTGGCGGCCTTCCACGCGCTGGGCCGAGTACGTCAGGGTCTTCGCCTGCCGCTCAATCCCGAGGGCGCCGGTGATGGTGACTTCCTGCAGGGTCCGGGTATCGGGCTGTAACGTCACGCTGACCGTCGACTGACCGGCCCCGACCGCTACTTCCTGCGACAGGTAGCCGACCGTCGAGATGGTCAGCGTAGCCGCGCCCGGCTGAACGGCAATCCGGAAGGCACCGCTGGCATCGGTGTTCGTTCCGCGCGTGGTTCCTTTCACCACCACGTTGGCGCCGGGCATCGCCTGCCCTGCCTCGTCCGTGACTGTTCCGGACACCTGTCGTTCCTGCGCCCAGAGTCGGGTCACAGTAAGACACAACGCCAGAAACATGAGTAGTTTTCTGTACATAGAGCTTGAAAAGTTAGGTTTTGGATAGGTTGGCACAGAAGGAAGTTCTGTGCTTCCTCGCTTAAATATCATAAAAAATGGTTGGTTGGCAACCTTATTTATAAAATATTTTAATAATTATAAAAAATAGTATATATTCTCATTTTTCAACCATATCTCTAATCCAGCCGGAGAGTCAATTTGGTAAGTATTACTCATAAGTATTGCCCGCGCTGTTTTGGATCAGCTGGTCAAAACGGCGCGCAGAAGGAGGCGCTTTATCCGCCGAAAAAAGCCATATACTTGTTAAGACAACTTTTTTCTTCGTTAATCACGTTTATTCGATAAACTACAATTCAAATTCCCTACATTTGCTGGCTATCAACTCTCTGCCCCGTTTGGTGGTTAATCGGGCGGACCTTATCGGATACAACAATGACTACGGACGTACTCAGCATCGAACTGCGCAAAGCAGGACGCTCCCGGATTGAGGAGGTCGATTTCAACAACCTGCCCTTCGGCAAGCACTTCTCGGACCACATGTTCGTGGCCGATTTTGTGGATGGTCAGTGGACCAACCTACAGGTCGTGCCGTTCGATAACTTCACGCTAAGCCCGGCCCTTTCGTCCCTGCACTACGGACAGGCGATTTTTGAAGGCATGAAGGCGTACAAAAACGAAGCGGGTGAAGTGCTCCTGTTCCGTCCGCTGGATAACTTCCGCCGGATGAACGAGTCGGCCAAGCGCATGTGCATGGCCACGCTACCGGAAGACGTCTTCATGGGCGGTCTGGAAGCCCTGCTGAAAGCCGACGCCGACTGGGTGCCGAGCACGCCGGGCAGTTCGCTTTACATTCGTCCGTACATGTTCGCGACCGACACCTTCCTCGGCGTCGCTCCGTCCAAAACGTACCGTTTCTGCATTTTCACCTGCCCGGTTGGGACCTATTACGCCAAGCCGCCGAAGGTGAAAGTCGAAACGGAATACATCCGGGCCGCCCCCGGCGGCGTGGGTTACGCCAAGTGTGCGGGCAACTATGCTGGGTCGATGTACCCGACCATGCTCGCCCAGCAGGCCGGTTACGACCAGATTCTGTGGACCGACGCCAGAGACCATCGGTACTTCGAAGAGTCCGGTACGATGAACGTGATGTTTGTCATCGACGGCAAGGTGGTGACGCCGCCCGCTTCGGACACCATCCTGAGAGGCGTTACGCGCGACAGCGTGCTGCAGATTGTCCGCCACCTCGGCGTTGAGATCGACGAGCGTCCCGTTTCGGTCGAGGAGGTCATCAGCGGCCTGCAGAACGGCCGGGTGACGGAAGCGTTCGGCGTCGGTACGGCCGTTGTCGTATCGCCCTACGCCCTGATCGGCTACGAAGGCACGGATTACAACCTGCCCGAACAGACGGAAGATTCGGTGGCCCGCCGGGTGTATCACTTCCTGGACGACCTGCGCACGGGCCGTTCGGAGGACATCTTCGGCTGGACGTACAAAGCGGTATAAGCTCCAAAACATAGAAAGCGGCGGTCCGAACCGGGTGAGTCAACAAACTCCGGTTCGGACCGCCGCTTTTTTGGGGGTTGATTTTTTATGAAGCCTTACTTTGCCGAGGCCGAAAGGTTGGTGGCCGCCCCGGTGAAGGTAAATTTCAGGCCGAAGTTCTTGCCCTTGGTGACGTCTTTCATCACCAGCCGCGCGGCGGGGGCATTCCAGACCGTTTCGGACCCGTTTGGCACCTGCCTGCCAAAACGCTGGTTGAAGTAGTCCGTCAATTCCCGCGTGTACCGGGTCAGCGACGCCTGGTCATTGAGATACAGATCGACGTCAATCTTGTTGACTTTTCCCGCCGGGTCGTGAAAGTACAGAATGTCCGTGCTTTCCAGATTCGGGTACTCAAACGTGTAGCCTACGTGGCTCGAACTGGTTTCGAACTGCTCGATTTTTTCTTTTGCCTTCACGTCCGCAATGGCGTCGCCCAGGTTCACGCCCCGGAACAGCCCGGTGTCTTCGCCCACCAGCCGGCGCAGGTCGGCGCTCGCTTCGATGTCGGCGGACGTTTCCGTGGCCGGCTGCGTCTGGGTGGTGCTATCCGTCTGCTGCACGGCATCCCCGGACTTTTTGGTATTGCAGGCGCTGACCGTCAACAAAGTGGCCGCGAATAAAGTAAGAAAGCGCATTGGTATCAGGTGCGGAGGCTCCGTCCGCGTTTACAAATCGTACAAATATGTGAAATAAAAGCCGGTTTCGCCGCGCCCGTTGACGGCATAATTAAACTGAAACACGGCATTGTAAAACGTTACAACGTCCAGCCCCAGGCCCGTACCGCCCAGCCAGCGGTTAGCAAAGCGGCTTTCGTACCGTTTGGCCAGCGAACTGTGCACGTAGCCCGCGTCGCCGTAAGCCGTCAGATAAATGGCCAGCGGCACCGTGCTGAACTGCCGGACGGGTATCCATTTAAACGTCTTCCGGATGTTCAGCACCTGAAAACGAAAAGTATTTTTGACCAGTCCGTACCGTTGTCCGTCGATGACGTAAAGTTCGTAGCCCCGCACAAAGTCGTTCAGATAACCGAGGCCGCGCAGGTTGAAATACGGCTGGCGTTCCGGCCACGACAGTTTGCCGCTGACCATCGTGCTGAAGTACCAGCGGCGGCTGAGGGGCACAAACCGGCTCAGGCTTCCCTGCAGCTCCGTTTGCTGTAAATCGTCGGTCGGCAACAGCCCGAAACGGTCGGCGTTCAGTTCGAGCTGGTAGCCTTTGAGCGGGTAGGCCACGTTGTCGCGGCGGTCGTAGATGTAGGAGTAACCGAGGTGAAAATAACGCTGCCGGGTGCGGCCGCCCAGAAAATAGTCCGGGTTGAGGCGGGCGATGGTATCCGCAACGTTTGTGCGGCTGTAGCGCAGTTCGGCCCGGTGGAAGGTGTAAAACTGGTTCCGGCGCGTCAGCACCACCCCCGCCGCAAACCGGTCGCGCAGCAGCCGTTCGTCGCGGAGATACACCAGTTTGTCGCCTGCCGAGCGCCAGGCAATTTCCTTGTTGGTGATGTAGGACGCTCCGACGCTGATGCCCGTCTTCTGCGCCCGGTCGATGTACGGCAGCGTGTACGTCAGATCGGCGCGGGTGAGAAAACCGAACTCCAAAATGGCGCGGAGGCGGTCGTTGTTGCCGGTCACGTTCTTGTAGTACATCCGCCCGCCGTAGATGGTCCGGCGCAGGTCGCGGTTGCGTTCGTACCACCATTCGCTGAAATTCCGGTCGGCCAGGAAGAAGGTTGGAAAGGCAAACAGAAACATCCGTTCCTTCAGTTTCACCTCCACGTCGATCCGCTGCGAATCGGCCGGAACGGCCGCCACATCGACGGTAATAAACAGATTGGTATTCGAAATCTTACGCCCGTCCCAGGCCAGTTTTTCGGCCAGCTGCCCTACCCGGATGGTATCGCCCGGGCGGAGTTCCATCTCCCGCCGGATAATCCGCTCACGGGTCCGGTGATTGCCGTCAATACGCACCGAGCGCACAATCACGGTGGAATCGGGTGGTGCGGCGGGTGTCCCCAGGGATGTCAGATAAAGGAGTAGCGATACGAGCATTCAGCCTCAGGCACTGCAAAAAGCGTTCTCAAAATGGCGGATATAGCAAACAGGCGGCTAATCTTTCGACCCGCCCGGTTCTTTTCCAAAAAAGTCTACAAAATTACTTCGGCGGACGGACGGAATCCAGCGGTCGGGTCAGTCTTTCTGAATAACCTTCCGACCGGACCCCGGAACGGCCCGGCCCCAAAACACAAAACCCGCCTGTTCAGCGGGTTCTGCGGCAATCCGGCGTTTGCTTAAGGCATCTTCACCTTTTCTTCTTTCGAAACCGGGTTCCAGGTGCTGCGGACCAGCAGGAAAAGCCCGAACAGGGCGGCCGGAATGCTCAAAATCTGGCCCATGTTCAGGGTCAGGTTCTGCTCGAAGGCGACCTGGTCTTCCTTGAGGAATTCGTAGAAAAACCGCAGTCCAAAAATCCAGATCATGAAGATTCCCACCATGCTGCCGCGGGGCGTCCGGGCTTTGCGGCTGTTCCAGAACCAGAACAGAATAAAGAACAGAACGAGGCAGGAAAGGGCTTCATACAACTGCGCCGGGTGACGGGCCGTTACCAGCCGGTTCACAAAACCACCCAGCCGCTCGTCGAACACGGTGGCCCGGACGATGTCGAAGGCCGGGTTGCCCGTCTGGAGCGAAGTCGGGTCGTTGATAAAGACAAATCCCCAGGGCACGGTCGTCGGAATGCCGATGATTTCGGAGTTCATCAGGTTGCCAAGGCGGATAAAGCAGCCGCCCAGCGCGGCGGTGATGGCGATGCGGTCGGCCACCCACAGGAACGTCTGCCCCGAGCCTCGCCGCGAACGGGCGTAGAGGAACAGGCCGGTGATGATTCCGATGGCTCCTCCGTGGCTGGCGAGTCCGGCGTAGGGAGGCAGAATGACTTTGAGCGGGTCGGAAAACAGCACCTCGGGTTCGTAGAAGAGGAAGTGACCGAAGCGGGCGCCGATGACGGTGGCGATGACCATGTACAGCGTCAGGGCGTCGATATCGGCCAGCGGTTTTCCTTCTTTCTTGAAAACGTGAATCATGATCTGCTGACCGACCAGAAAACCCAGCGCAAACAAAAGTCCGTACCAGCGCACGGCAAAGGAACCAATTTCAAAGATTTCGGGCTTAACGTCCCAGATGATGTACGACAGCATTCGTGAAAACCTGTGTTGTCAATGGCCCCGGTTGGGCCGGTTTCAGTTATCGGCAAAGATAGCCAAAGATTTCAGATAGCCTCATGCTCCCATGAAGACCCTGCTGATTGCCTTCGTTCGATTTTATCAGGGTGCCATTTCGCCCTTTTTCCCCAACGCCTGCCGGTACACGCCCACCTGCTCGCAGTACATGATTGAAGCCGTCGGCAAACACGGGGCGCTGAAGGGCGGCTGGATGGGACTCAAACGCATCGGGCGCTGTCATCCGTGGGGCGGACACGGGTACGATCCGGTGCCTTGATTCTTTTACTGGGATTATTTCTCGCAGATTAGCGCGGATTTTGGGCGCAGATTTTCGCTGATTTGTTTCTTATCTGCGTCGCAACGGCGAACCGTAAATCTGCGCCTAAAATCCGCGGTCATCTGCGAGAACCTATACCGCAACTGTCAATTTGTCCCTCCCCGCGGCTTTTGCCTGATTCTTGTTTTACCCAAAACAAAACCTTTAAACTGACATTTTTGCTGATGGAAATAACGCCGGACAACAAACTCAGACGACTGATTGTGGTGGGCGACCGCGTGCTGATTCGCCCCAAGAGTCCCAGCGACCGGACGAGCAGCGGCCTTTATCTGCCCCCGACGGTGCAGGAGAAGGAACAGGTGCAGAGCGGCTACGTCATCAAGGTAGGTCCGGGTTACCCGATTCCGGTTCCGACCGACGACGAGCCGTGGAAAGAAACCGAGGAGCGCGTCAAATACATGCCATTGCAGGCGCAGGAAGGCGATCTGGCGCTGTATCTGCAACGGAACGCCATCGAACTCGAATACGAAGGGGAGCACTACGTCATCGTTCCGCAGGCGTCTATCCTGATGCTGGAACGGTCTGAACCGCTGTACTAGGCACGCGCGAATGCCACACCCTCATAAAACCGAACACTATGCGTACGGGCTGGTTTCTCTTTGCAGTATTGATTGGATGTATTGCATTGACCCAACATATGGAAAGTACCGCAAATCTTAGAACTTCGCTGAAGGCGATTCTGGAAGAAAAAAAGGGAGAACGCCGGGTGCTGGTGCTGTACGGCCGCGAAAACGGTCCGCACCAGATCATCGAGCAGCAGGAAATTCTCCATCCCAAAGACATTGCCGAGGGCATGGCCGAGCGCGACCTCGACGTGATTGTGCTCGTGGGTTATACCCTGCCCGAGCCCGACCGCTGGTTCCTGACCCACAGCGAGTTTAAGCTGGTTCCGTCCGAAGATTTTCAGGGCTGGCTGCTCGGCAAGGACGGCGAAATCAAACATACCTTCAAACAGGTGATGCAGCCCGACGAACTCTTCAAACTCATCGACTCGATGCCCATGCGGAAGGATGAGATGAAAAAGAAGTCGTAAAAAAGTCGTAAGTCAATACGTCGTAAGTCGTAAGTGGTGCTTTGCGTGAAGCCGGAACTGGCAAAGCGCCTCAGCGGCGAGCCGCTTACGACTTATCGACTTACGACTTTCTTACCACTTATTGCCTTACGACTTTTTTCGTACCTTTCGGCTCTCCACCTGACAGGCCGACGTAATGACGCTATCCGATTTTCAGCAGTTACCCCACGATCACCAGCAGGAGCAGCTTTATTTTCGCGGGTCCTTGTTAGCCAACCGGTACGAGGACAACTACGTTTACCTGCTCTACGCCCTCGATTCCTTCTACGTTGAAATGCAGTACGACGCCATCCGCAACCGGCTCCGGCGCCTGTCCGCCTTTCACTCAACCGACCTCCTGCTGCCGTACCTCCCGCTGCTGCCGGACGATATTCTGAAAACAAATAGCGAATAAGCTCCGCGGTGCTAGACCCTGCGGAGCTTATTCGCTATTCGCCAATTCACTATTCGCTATTACTTACGCACTCGTCATCATCTGCTTCATCACGTTCGCCCGCTGGTCCATATACGAATAATGGCGGGAGATAACCTGCTGGAGGTCTTTGGGCAGTCCGTCGCTGCTCAGCATGCGCTGCAGGTAATTGATCAGGGGCTTCATGGCCTGGTAGCAGGCTCCCGCCACCATCGCGTCGTCGCGCTGGAGGTAAAGGGCCGCCAGGCGGTCCATGGTGTCTTTCAGGTGTTCACGCGTTACCACCGTTCGGTTGCTGAGTTCCGAGCTGAGCTGCCGGTACAGGGCGGCCTGCTGGAGCAGCATCCGGGCAAAGGCCGGGTCGGTGGAAAAAGAAGCGTAACGCTCGCAGGATTCGGTCAATTGCTGGTATTGGTTTCGCAAATACGCTATGGTTTGTTGATGTATCATTGGGGATGTGGTCAAACGTTTGTTTCTTACAACCCGATTCCGCAGCCACCGGTTTTAGAAGTCTTTTCTGCGGGAAACGTACTCCATTTGCCTTCCTGTTATGCCTATACGCGTCTTGATTACCGGGTCAACCGGAAACGTCGGACTGGAAACCCTCCAGGCCCTCAACCGCCTTCCGCAACGGAAAGACCTCTTCCTGATTGCCGCCACCCAGCAGCCCGAACGTGACCGTCCGCTACTGGCACCGCTGACCGACGACCTGATCCGCTTTGATTTTACCAATCCTGCCTCTACCCAACGGGCGTTGGAAGGCGTCGAAAAAGTGCTGTTAATCCGCCCACCCCAGCTGGCTGATGTCAAAAAATTCTTCGACCCGCTTGTCCGGCAAATGCAGCAGGCGGGCGTCAGGCAGGTCGTGTTTCTGTCGCTTCAGGGTGTTGAAAGTAATGCCTATACGCCGCACCACAAAATAGAACTTATCTTACGGGAATCGGGCATGGCCTATACCTTTCTGCGGCCGAGCTTCTTCATGCAGAATCTGAGCACAACGCACCGGAAGGAGATTCAGGAGCGGAACGAAATCTTCGTTCCGGCGGGCAACGGCCGGACGGCCTTCATCGACGTGCGGGACATTGCCGAAGTCGCCGCCCTGGCGCTCGCCACCGACGACCACCTCAACCAGGCCTACGAACTCACCGGCTCCGAAGCCCTCACCTACTACGAAATTGCCGATATGCTGACCGCCGTTCTGGGCCGGAAGATTACCTACAAAGACCCGTCCATCCTCCGTTTTCTCTGGCGGAAACGCATTCAGGAAGGGGTTCCGCTGAGTTTTGTGATGGTTATGATTGCCCTTTACACCGTCTCGAAAGCGGGCAAGGCCGATACCCTGACGGACGTGCTGCCCGGCCTGCTTGGCCGCCCGCCGATTCTTTTCCGGCAATTCGCCGAAGATATGAAAAAGGTTTGGGATCGATAATTTGTAGGGTCTTACACCGTCCGTAACATGGGGTTGCGTCGCTACGCGACGGGTGGGACGCCATGCAAAGCCCTATTTCAGGGTATACGGAATTAATTCATTCCCCTTTGTCCTAGCTGATATAATTTCTTTCCACCTTTAAAACCAGATACTCAACCAGCAGGGCCAGCGCGTGCGCCTCGCAGGTCCAGTTCATGCGCACCAGGGAAGAATCCGCCAGCCGGTACAGCAGCGGATGTTCGTAGGCCGTAAGCATCCCGGCGATGAAGAAAGAGAAGGCCCGGATTTCTTCACTGCCAATAGCCTGTACATCAATCGGTCCGGGCCGCTCGCCCAGCCGCAGCAGCGCGGTACTGACCAGCAGGCGGTCCATGGCGGGCAGGTTTTCGTCCAGCAGCGACAGGCCGTCCCGGACCAGCGTAGCCCGGATGCCTTCCAGCGGTTCCGGCGCAAAAGTGCCCAGCAGCCGCGCCACGTGGTACAGAATCAACGGCGTTCGCGGATAGGAATGGGCGCAGCGGAACGGCTCCCGCCGGTAGCGCCCCGTCTCGACCACCGAGCGAATGAACGCAAGGCTATCCAAATCGTGTTGATTAAACGGAAGCTTGAAGTAGCAGAGGCAATAGAGCAGGTTGCTCAGCACGCAGGCGTCGAATTCCACGTACATGTTTTTGCCAAACCAGGTAGAGTAGGCCCGGAGATCCCGGTAGTCCGGGTAGGTATTCCGAATCCGGCGGGTCGCTCCGTTGGCGTGCAGCTTTAGCTTTTCGGCCAGAAAATGCAGTTGCCCGCCGGTTGGCTCGGTCGTCAGGTAGACCATCGCCGTATCGTCCACATCGTCGGGCAAACGGAAATGATCCAGGCGGTGGAGCAGGCGTCCGTGCGGAAAATGCTGCGAGGGTTTTGTCTGGTAAAAGTTGTAGGTATCCAGTCCGTCCCGGTTCCGGAAAAGCGGGTACGCCTGCCGGGCTTTCCGGTTCATCCGGGCGACCGTCTGCCTGTCCGCTTCCGGCAGTTGTTCAGCAACGGTTTGCAGCGTAAACAGCGTGATGGTCGTGAAAAACAGGTTGGCATCCGGCCGGTGGTAGCCGTACAGCGCATTGCCGCGAAACGACGGAAACAGGCCCGCCGGGAAGTGCCGGTCGCCGCCGGACTGAAGGCGGGCAATGCGCTCGATGCAGGCGTGAAGAAAGTCCGTTTCGGTGGTCATGGACGGCTAACAGAGGCGGCTATGCTGACTGATTCCGCTGCAAGTTAGCCATAAAATGCCTCGCCATCTGTCCTTTCCCGTAGCTAATCCGGCCACGGGCGAACCATTGGTCCCGAAAAATATTGTAACCTCCCTGTACTGCCGGTAGTTTCGTCAGTACATTTCGTTCGAAATTAACACGATGACACCTATACGAAAACAAGCCATCATCCGTCGGGTGAAAGACATCACCCTCGGCACAACGCTCTCGCTGGCGTTGCTCAACGGCTCGGTGCTGCTCCAAAGCTGCGGCTCGAACCAGAACGATACTAACGACAACCCTAACCAGTCCCAGTCGTCTTTCGGGCAGGGCGTACTAACCTACATCACCGAGAGCAGTCCGGGCGATTTCCGGATTACGGATGAGGTGCAGGTGGACCCCAGCCGGGCCGGCGCCATTGTCAATTACGCCGACGGGCACCGGGATACGCTCAGCGTGGAAGCGGCCCGGCGGCTCGTGCAGTCGGACCCCAGCACCAGCGGGTATTTCAACAACCCCAACAGCTACATGGGTCCCGCGGGCGGCGGACTGGCCAACGTGCTGCTCTGGGGTGGCCTGGGCTACATGATCGGCCGTTCGACGGCCCCGCGCTACCGGAACGAACAGCAGTACAGCTCCCGCTTTTATGCTAATCCGAGTGTCTACCGCCGCTCCACCCAGATTCACGACAACGTTCGTTCGTCGCGCATCAGCCGTCCGTCGGGTGGCCGCAGCGGATTTTTCAGCGGCAGCCGCTCGCGGGGCTTTTCGTCTTAATGAACTGCGGCGGGACGCAATGAATAATGAACAATGAATGATGAACCGCGGCGGCGAACCGCAATGAATGGTGGCGGGCGGCGGTGGATCGGCGGGGTGTGCAAACAATGAACGTCGTCGGTGTTCGTTTTTTACGTAACTTTTCTCATTCGGAGAGGAACGCGCCGCCCTCCGGACTACCGAAAACCAGTACCGTCCGCCGATTACCGGTTAAGTATAGTCCGCCGCCGCGATTCATTCTTAATTATTCATTGCGGCCCGCCGCCGCAGTTCATTCTTCATTCGCTGCATGCTCGTCCCTCAACGTCAAATGCTGGAATGGGTGCGGCCCACGCCCGCCGTCCGTTACGAAATTTTTTCGCCGGATCTGGGGTTGCCGTGGGCGGTCCTAACGCTTGACGAGCCGATGCGGGCTACCCTGCAGACGCGCCACGGAACGTACCTGTTCCGGCAGCAATCCCGGCTTTCGACGGTCTTTATCACGGATGCCGACGGGTCGGACATCGCCCGGGTCAATACCGGCTGGTGGGGCCACCGGCGGCTGAGCTTCCACGACGGGCGGATTCTGCGCTTCCGGCCGTCCAATCTGGTTCGGAGCCGCTGGCTCTGGAGCAGCGGGGAGGGTGTACCGCGCGCCATTGTCCGGCAAAACCGCATCTTTTTCTCGCCCGACTGGCCCGTTCGGGAAGGTTTCAGCGCCCTGCTGGCAGGGCTGAGCATTTATTTTTTACTAACCAAACCGTCTTTGTTCTTTTAACCAAAAAGAAGGAGAACGCGGAGATACGCCGGGCGCAGCCGCCCTGAGCGAAAACAGGGCCGGAACCTTCGCGCTCGTGCTCCTCCCCGATGCCCTCATGTCAACTATGATTCACCTCAAAAACCTTCCTACCTCTCCCGACCAGCAGCTTCGGAACATCGGCTGGGACTGGATGCTGGGAACCGATACCTTACCCTACCTGACCAGCCAGGTCGTGCCGGTGAAGGCCCACGAAGCCGAAGCGTACAACGAGGCCGCCAACCAGCTTTTCAACATGTTTGTGGAAGCCGGGCAGCATGTTATCGACCGCAACCTGTTTCGGGAACTGGAAATACCCGATAATCTGGTCGAACTGATCAAACTCTCCTGGAACGACGACCGCCATATCCAGCTTTACGGCCGCTTTGACTTTGCCGGTGGTCTGGATGGCGACCCCATCAAACTGATTGAATTCAACGCCGATACGGCCACCTGCATTCCGGAAACGGCGGTGGTGCAGTATGCCCAGCTGCGGGCCAATGGCCTGGCCGAAGGCTTGCAGTACAACGCCCTGTACGAGTCGCTGATCGAACAGTTTCGCGAATTGAAACGACAGAACAGCGACTTACAGCCTACGCTGCTGCTTTCGGCCATGCGGGGTTTTCCGGAAGACGACGCCAATGTGGCCGTTCTGGGCGAAGCCGCCCGCGAAGCCGGATTTACCGTCGATTTCGAATACATCGATCAGGTTGAATTTTCGGCGGAAGAGGGCATTTTCAAACATAGTCTGCAAACGAGCCGGTTCGAGAAATTCGACTTCTGGTTCAAGCTTATACCCTGGGAATACATCGGCTACGAAGAACCCGACCTGACCCGGATGCTGACCGAAATGGTGCGGCGGCGGCAGGTGGTCATTCTCAATCCGGCGTATTCGCTGCTGTTTCAGTCCAAATACATCCTGAAAGTGCTCTGGGACCTGTATCCCTACCACCCGCTGCTGCTCAAAACCGACACCCGTCGGCTCACCGACCGGCCCAGCGTGGAAAAAGTGCTCTTCGGCCGGGAAGGTGCCAACGTCCGTATCCTCGACGAAGCAGGCCGGGCCATCCAGGAAGTGCCGGGCGACTACGGCGACTACACCCGGATTTATCAGGAATACGTCGAGTTTCCGAAAGATGCGTCCGGTCAGTATTACCAGGCCGGGGTGTTTTTTGCCGGAGAAGGCTGCGGGCTGGGCTTCCGGCGCGGGGGCGTGGTCATCGATAACGGCGCGCAGTTTGTCGGACATCTTATCGAATAACGTTTCCCCGGGCTGAAGCCCGGGGAAAACACCTTAAGTCCAGTACAGAATAGGCGCGGACGGAAACCGTTTGCGCCATTCTTCGTAAAAAAACTTCTTCAGCGTCTGCATATCGTCGGGGCGGTACACGTACTTCCGGCCGCCGAACTTGTTGCGCTTCTCGGCCCGCGTGGCTTCCTCCATCTCCAGGGTCGTATTCGGATACCACTGCATGAGCACGTCCTTCGAACCGGGCGTGAAACGGTGGCTGATAAACTCCGCATTCATATCACACTCAAAGTCAAGCGCTTCGGCCAGACGGTCGAGCAGGCGGGTGTACTCTTCCCGCCAGTTCGGAATAGGCATGATCGGCGCGATGACCAGCCCGACGGGGTAACCGCCTCCACCCAGCTCTTTCGGCAGGGCCAACTGCCGAATGGCCTGCAAACGGGCTTCCACTGAGGCCGTCCCGCCCTCCAGCCGCCGCGCCACCGACTCGGCGTTCAGGCTGACGCGGGCGCGGGTCTGGCCGTTATGGGGCAGATCGAGCAGCGATTCGACCTGATTGTATTTGGTCACGAACCGAAGCTGGGCTTCGTCGCGGGTGCCAAAGTACCGGATGCACTCGGCCAGCGAGCCGGTCAGGTGCTCGATGCCGATAACGTCGGTGTAACAGCTGACTTCGAAGGTGGTCTGTCGGCCCGGCTGCTCGTAGCTGGCCGTGTTGGCGAGCATCTTCGGCAGGTTAGCATACGCCCGGATCACCGGAGGACCCGCCAGACTACCCGCGAGGTAGCAGTACTGGCAGTGCGCCGGACAGCCTTCCGCCAGGTTCATCTGCCAGTCGGCCGAAGGCGGAATGGGCTGCAGCCGGAAGGCACTCGGCGGGGCGTTGACGACCGCCAGTGTGTTCTTCGCAATCCGGTAGGTCTCCCGTTCGTCGGCCCCGCGCAGGCCGGTAATGCGGTTGTTTTTGCTGACCTCAATGGGCAGGTTCAAGGCACTCACGCGCTCGTAGATCTGCTGTCCGAACGGTTCGTCGAGAGCATCGGGCGTGAAAACAACCCGTTTGGGCAGCCACAACTTCGCCGGCCGCAGCAACGGCTGCTGTACCGGCATAACTTCGCTTATGATGCGTGTATCTGTCATATCGTCGAGAGGGGCGCGGTCGTCAGCGTGTTCATTCAACCGCACGTATTCATAACACATTCGCGCGCCATAAGAATCCCTCAGTCCCCGTTCTTTTGCCTAGTCAACGCATTCATTAACAGTCGGTTGCAAAAAATTTTTCCTGCTTCGGGCTTGACATTCCTTCTTCTTTTTTCCGATATTTTACCGGACTAAACCTTCCTTCTCATGGCAACGTTAACCACCTCCATTCCCTTAAGCCGCGTGCTGGCGGCGGCCGCCAAAGCCGGTCTGATCGCTTTTGTGGTGAACACCGTGATCTATTACGTCGCCTACTCGCAGGGCTGGTGGCAGTTTGTCCCCACGCCCGACGGCCGGACGCTCGATTTGCAGAAAGTCGTGACCATGTCGGTGCTGCCGGCTTTGGTAGCGGGTCTGGTATTCTTTGCGCTTCTTCGGATCGCCCGGCAGCCCGTTCGGGTCTTTTACGTCATTGCGGCGCTGGTGTTTGTCGCCATGTTTTTCGGGCCGTTCAGCTTAAGCGGCATCCGCACGGGCATGATTATGCTACTGCAACTGATGCACCTGGTCGTGACGGCCCTCGTCGTGCGCTTCCTTGTGCGCACGGTGCAGTAAACCGCTCATCCGCCGGGACCGACGCCCGACTGTTCCTTTTTTGGAAAATAGTCGGGCGTCTTTGTATTTTACCGGAAACACACAGAAACCCATTCATCATGCAGAAAACCCAATGGCTTCTGGCCGCCGGACTGCTTACGCTCAGTCTCGCCGCATGTCAGGATAAAAAAGAGCCAACCCGGACTACCTTCTTCGACAAATCGGGCATGGATACTACCGTGGCGCCGGGCGACGATTTCTTCACCTACGCCAACGGTGGCTGGGTCAAAAACACGCCGATTCCCGGTGATCAGTCGGGCTGGGGCTCGTTCTACCAGCTTTACGAGGAAAATCAGAAAAAAACCAAAAGCATTCTCGAAAAAGCCGCCGCCGACAAAGCCGAAGCCGGCAGCGTGGCCCAGAAAGTCGGCGACTTTTACGCCAGCGGGATGGACACCCTCACCATCGAAAAACTGGGTTATCAGCCGCTGAAGCCGGAACTCGCCAAAATTGCGGCGCTCAGAGATTATCGCCAGGTGCTCAACTACCTGGCCGCCAGCGAAACCAACCGGGGCGGGGCGCTTTTCGGCATGTATATCGGGCCCGACGACCGCCGCAGTTCGCTCAACCGGATCAACTTCACGCAGGCCGGCCTGAGCCTGCCCGAGCGGGATTATTACTTCAAAAATGACGAGGAAACGAAAAAAGTCCGGACGGCTTTCGTTGCCTACATCACCAAACTCTTCACGCTGACGGGCGTCGATTCGGTCACGGCCCGCAAAAAAGCAGATGGTATTCTGGCCTTCGAAACGGCGCTGGCGCAGTCTCACAAGCCCGCCGCCGACCTGCGCGACCCGATTCAGAACTACAACAAATTCACCGTCGCCGACCTCAACAAACAGACGCCGAACATCGACTGGAAGACCTTTCTGAACACGATGACCGTCGGGACGGATACCGTGCTGGTGGCGCAGCCCGCTTATTATCAGGCCCTCAGCCGCCTGCTGACCAGCACGCCGATCGACGTCATCAAGGATAAACTCGCTTTCAGCTACATCGACGAAAACGCCAATCTGCTCAGCAAGGCTTTCGTGCAGACCCGGTTCGATTTTGCCGGTAAAATCCTGAACGGTCAGCAGCAGCTCAGCGACCGCTGGAAACGCATGGCCGACAACACCGATTCGTATCTGGGCGAACTGCTCGGACAGCTCTGGGTAGAGCAGTATTTTACCCCCGAAGCAAAAGAACGGATGCAGACGCTGGTGAAAAATCTGCAGAAAGCGTACCGCAACCGGATTGAAAAGCTGGACTGGATGTCGCCCGAAACGAAGCAGACGGCGCTGGTGAAGTTCGACAAGATCATCAATAAAATCGGCTACCCGGACAAGTGGGAAGACTACTCGGACGTGACCATCAAACGGGAGGACTTTTTCGGCAACGTGCAGCAGGCGCGCCGCCACAGCTGGAACAAAAACCTGAAAAAAGTAGAAAAAGAGGTCGATAAAACGGAATGGCAGATGACCCCGCCGACCGTGAACGCCTACGCCAACCCGACGTTCAACGAGATCGTTTTCCCGGCGGGCATTCTCCAGTTTCCGTTCTTTGACAAGGACGCCGATGACGCCATCAACTACGGCGGTATCGGTATGGTTATCGGCCACGAGCTGACGCACCTGTTCGACGACCAGGGTCGGCAGTACGACGCCAACGGCAACCTCCGCGACTGGTGGAAAAAGGAAGACGCCGCCAAGTTCGACAAGAAAGCAAACGAGATTGTCGAGCAGTACAACAAGTACACCGTTCTGAACAGCATGAACCTGAACGGCCGCCTCACGCTGGGCGAAAACCTGGCCGATCTGGGCGGACTGGCCATCTCCTACGACGCCTTTAAGCTGACGGAGCAGGGGAAAAGTGACGAAAAAATCGACGGGTTCACGCCAGACCAGCGGTTCTTCCTCGGCTTTGCGCAGGTCTGGCGCGTAAAAATCCGGGACGAGGCCCAGCGCGTACGCGTCCAGGTCGATCCGCACTCCCCGGCCAAATTCCGGGTCAACGGCCCGCTGACCAACTTCGCCCCGTTCTACAAAGCCTTCAACGTCAAATCCGGCCAGCGCCTGTACAAGCCGGAAGTAAGCCAGACGGTGGTGTGGTAGATTTGAATGACTGATTGACTGAATGATTGAATGACTGAATGGCTCCGCAAATTCTGACCTTGCGGAGCTAATCAGTCATTCAGTCATTCAAAATTCAATCATTCAATAATTGTATCCGTACCGCGAACTCCGGCTGCTTAGGTGAAAATTCAGGCCGAGTTTGATTTGCGGGCCCCGGTTGCGACCGGCAAATTCGGGCGTTTTGTCGTAGTAATTGTGGTCGTACATCAGTTCGAGGCCGAGCGCGGGCAGGAGCTGATAGCTGAAGCCCAGGCCCAGATTGATGCTGCTGAAACCCCGTTTGTCGTCCGGCCCGACGAGGCTGGACCGGTAGCGTCCGAAATTCAGGCCGCCTTCGGCAAAAAGAGAGAAGCGGTTCCGGATCGGATAGTACCGGACAAAAGGTCCGAAAAGGCTGGCCCGGTAACTGGTATTGATCCGGTTTTCAAAGCCAAATTTCAGGCCAAGGGCCAGTCCCCGCTGGACAAAATAACCCAGCCGCGGGTTGAAAAACAGGTAGGAACCGCCGCTGTCGCCGGGACCAAATCCGAGGCTGATGCCCCCAAAACCGGCCCCGCGCTGGAACCAGCCGAGTTCGTTCCGGTTGATGCGGTCGATGGTTTGCCGGACTTCCGTGCCACTTTCCCGGGCTTCCCGACCAAGTTCATCTCCGGCTTCGCGGGCTCCCCGCTGCACATCGCGGCCCACCTCCCGGGCGGCCTCCTTCACCTCCTGCCCGGCTTCGCGGATTTCGCGCCGGGTGGTATCGCTCAGCACGCGCGAATCGCGGCGGGTTGAATCCGTGGTGGTTTCCTGCGCCTGCGTCGTGGCCGAAACCAACACGAAGGCCGCTATTATACTTCCAGCTTGCACAAATCGTTTCATAACAGTTGAATCATTAGTCACTGTTGTCTACAACTCCGTTGTCTGGAAAATGTTGACATCCAAGCCGGGCGGGGGCTACATCGTTTCGGACTGAAACAGGGCCGGAAGGGTTTTGAACATCAGTTTCAGGTCCAGCCAGAACGAGTGGCGAGTGGCGTAGAGGTTGTCGAGTTCGATGCGCTCCCGGGCGGAGAGGTCGCCGCGCCCGCGCCGGGTCACCTGCCAGAGGCCCGTCAGGCCCGCCGGAGCCATAAAACGGGCGGCGCTGCCGTCGGTGGTCAGCTTTTCGGCTTCGTAGGTGGGCAGGGGCCGGTTGCCAACCAGCGACATATCGCCTTTGAAAATATTGACCAGCTGCGGCAGTTCGTCGATACTGGTGTTGCGCAGGAACCGCCCCAGCCGGGTGATGCGCGGGTCGTCTTTTAATTTGAGAAAAATCGCCTCGTCGGCGGAGGTCTGGGCCGTTTCGCCGTAGAGGTTCAGGTGCTGCAACTGGGCCAGCTGAGCATCCGCCCCGTGCCGCATCGTCCGGAATTTATACAGGCTGAAAACCCGATAGCCCGCTCCTACCCGCCGCGAACGGTAGATAACCGGCCCTTTGGAGTCAAGGCGAATCAGCAGGGCAACCAGCAGCAGCAGGGGCAGCAAAAGCAAAAGCAGAAGCGACGACACCGCAATATCCACCACTCGTTTCACGCCCCGGGCGTTCCGGCGCACCTTGAACGGCAGGCCAACGGCGTGGGCGGCGGGCCGGTCGAGTTGCCGGGCAATGCGCTCTTTCAGGTCTTCGGGCAGAAAAGGCTTCGGCAGAAAATCGCAGGCCCCCGCCCTCAGACAATCCTCCCGCACGTCGGCATTTTCCTGACCGGAAAGAATCATGACCGGAATATCAGACAGACAGTAGTCGTTTTTGAGTCGCTCCAGCAGGGCAAATCCGTCCAGACCCGGCATGGACAGGTCGCTTATAATCAGATCCGGATACCAGCCGGACTCCAGGGCAATGAGGGCTTCGGCGGGCGTAGCAAACGTCCGCGTCCGGTACGAATCGGCCAGGCAACGCTGCACAAACCGGAGAATCATTTCGTTATCGTCAATCAGGGCAATGATCGGTAGCATACAGAGAAAATTATTACTCTCTGTCGGTTGGCAAAAACAGTACCGGCCCAAAGGCCCCACTCTAACAAACTAGAAACTAGCCCTTTGCAAAAAGGCACTTCAAGCGATTTTTCCAAAATCCGGAAAGCGGTCCAAAAACTGGAAAGGTTTTTGCCTTTATCAGACAGATTTCAGAAAATTATGAAAAACAGATTTCTGGTCTTTGTGGTGGAAGACGATGCTTTTTACGGGGCTTTCCTGCGCCATCATCTTGCCCTTGATCCGGAAATAGACGTCGAAGTTTTTCGCAGCGGCAGTGCCCTGTTGAGCGAGCACCGCCGAACGCCTTCGGTCATCACCCTGGATTATTCGCTGCCGGGCGAAGACGGCGAAACGCTGCAAAAACGCATTTCCCGCTTGTGGCCGCAGGTTCCGGTCGTTATCGTTTCCGGACAGGAAGATGTCTCCACGGCGGTCCGGCTGCTCCATAGCGGGGCGTACGACTACATCACCAAAGACGAAAACACGCCCGGACGGCTCCGCAACACGCTGGGAAAAATTCGCGAAACGCAGGCGCTGCGCAGCGAGGTGGAGCAACTGAGGCGGCAGATTCGGCAGAAACAGGAACCGGTCAGTCCGCTGATCGGGCAAAGCCCGGCCCTGCAGAAAGTTTTCCATTTATTGGAAAAAGCGGCCCGCTCCACAATTACGGTGTCCATTTACGGCGAAACCGGCACCGGCAAGGAAGTGGTGGCCCGGACGATTCACGCGGCGTCGGACCGGCGGGCGCATCCGTTTGTGGCCCTGAACGTGGCCGCCCTCCCGCCGGACCTGATCGAAGCCGAGCTGTTCGGGTACGAAAAAGGGGCTTTTACGGGAGCCGTCGCCCGGCGCATCGGGAAGCTGGAAGAGGCCAGCGGCGGTACGCTGTTCATGGACGAAATTGCCGAAATGAGTCCGGCGGTGCAGGCCAAACTGCTGCGCGTGCTGCAGGAACAGGAACTGTCGCGGCTGGGCAGCAACCAGCTTATCAAAACCGACTTCCGGCTGCTGGTCGCGACGCACAAGAATCTGGCGGAGGAAATGCAGCAGGGCCGTTTTCGGGAAGATTTGTACTACCGGCTGCTCGGTCTGACCCTCGAATTGCCGCCCCTGCGCGAACGCGGCGACGACATTGCCCTGCTGGCGCGGCACTTCGCCGATGAATACAGCCGCCGCAACGGACTGGGGCCTTTCCGGCTGTCCGAAGAGGCGCTGACCAAACTCGGCGGCTACGCCTTCCCCGGCAATGTGCGCGAACTGAAGGCTATCACCGAACTCGCCTGCGTGATGGCTTCGGGCGGGCAAATCACGGCGGCAGACATCACCTTTCCTCACCTCCGGCCCGCCGCGTTACCCACGGCCGAAATGACCCTCCGCGACTACACCCGGCACATCATCCGGCAGTATCTGGAACGGTACGACAACAATGTGCTGCTGGTGGCGCGGAAGCTGGACATCGGCAAATCCACCATTTACAACCTGCTCAAATCCGGCGAACTGATGGGGCCTTCCTAAACGGCCCGGCTCAGCCGGTCGCGCTCCTGCCGCAGGGCGGACACGCTGGCCTGCAGCAGCCCGTCGAGTTCTTCTACCTGGCGGACAAGCACCTCCCGGTCGCCTTCCGAACGACAGAGGCGCTCGGCCTCGCGGACTTTCTCCACCAGCCGGGAAAGGCCCACCATGCTCAGCGACGGCCGGATTTTGTGCAGCAACTGGCCCAGCGCCTCGCGTTCCGCCGCGTTTGCCAACTGCTTCAGTTGGGGCAGGTCCGGCACGATGGTTTCCAGAAACAGATCAAACATCATCCGGGCGTATTCCGTATCGTTTCCGTACAGGCTGTTCAGTTCGTCGCGGTTAAGAACCGGAATCACTTCGGCAGAATCGGTCGTTTCGGGCACTCCTGGGCCGACAACCGGACCGTTATCGGGCAGATGCCGTTCCAGCAGACTCCGGAGCTGGGCGGGCGTGAACGGCTTGGGCAGGTAGTCGTTCATGCCGGCTTTCAGCGCCCGCGTGCGTTCTTCGGCGAAGGCGTTGGCGGTCAGGGCCACGACCGGAATAATCCGGTTGCCATTGGAAATTCGACGAATCCGGGCGACCGCTTCGTAGCCGTCCATGACCGGCATCATCAAATCCATCAGGACCAGATCGAACGCCTGTTCTTCGGCCATCCGGACCGCCTCCTGCCCGTTCCGGGCGACTTCAAAATGGATTCCCCAGCGGTTCAGAAGGCCCGTCAGGTACTTCTGGTTCATCAGATTGTCTTCCGCCACCAGCACCCGACTGCTGCGAATACGGCCGGTTGTCGGCTTCGGGAGCGTAACCGGCGCGTCTGTGCCCGGCTGGGCCGGAAGTCCGAAACGGAGCGTAAACCGGAAGGTGGTGCCGCGGTCGGGTTCGCTCGTTACCGACACCTCTCCCCCGTGCAACTGCACCAGTTGCCGAACAATCGCCAGCCCCAACCCCGTCCCGCCCAACTGCATTCGGGCCGGGCCGGCCTGCCGGAAGCTTTGGAAGAGGGTAGGCAGCGTTTCGGCGTTAATTCCAATCCCCGTATCGGCCACGCTGAATTCGACCGTAATGTGGTCGGCGGCTTCTTCCAGCAGGGCCGCTTCGACCCGGATACTGCCTTTTTCGGTGAATTTGACGGCATTTCCGACGAGGTTCATCAGAATACGCTGCACAAAAGTGGGGTCGCCGACGACCCGCCGGGGCAGGCTGCTGTCCAGAAAACTCTGTATCCGCACCGGCTTGTCGGTGGTTTTGTACCGGAACGTCTGCATCAGTTCGCCGACCAGTTCGGGCAGCAGAAATTCCGACTCGGTCAATTGCATTTCGCCGGCTTCAATTTTCGAAAAATCCAGCACATCCGACACCAGCGACAGCAGCAGATCCGACGAGGAGGCAATGCCGCGGAGGTAGTCCTGCTGAACCGGGGTCAGCCGGGTGTCGAAAAGCAGGTGGGTCATGCCGATGATGGCGTTGATGGGCGTCCGGATTTCGTGGCTCATGTTGGCCAGAAACCGTTTCTCGGCCTGCCGGGCGTCTTCGGCTACCCGCCGGGCCTTTTCCAGCGCCTCCTGCGTTCGTTTCCGTTCGGTGATGTCCAAGTGGATGCCTACCGACCCGACGACGTTGCCCATGCCATCCAGAATGGGCGCGCCGCTGATGATGACCCAGATAATCTGGCCGTCTTTCCGCCGGATGGGCACCTCGTAAACGCCCGACTTGCCGCTGAGGCGTTCAGTGTTCTGGGCATTCAGCACCGGGCGGTATTCCGGCCCCGGCAGCAGCATTTCCATGGCATGCCTGCCTACGAGTTCTTGCGACCCGTAGCCTGTCAGTTGCGCAAACCGGGGATAAACCCGCTGAATAACGTCGTTATTGTCCACCTCCATGAGGCCAAGGTCCATGTTCTCGATGATACCCCGGTATTTTTCCTCGCTGCGGCGGATGAGGTCCTGCACCCGTTTCTGCTCCGTAATATCCTCGTAGCGCCAGAGGTGTCCGAGGTATTGTTCGTGATCAAAAATGGGCACGTAATCCCGTTCCAGCACGCGGCCATCGGCGGTTTCCAGTTCCTCGCCCACGCAGAGCGTCCGTCCCTGCAACAGTTCTTCGATGCGTTTGACGAAGCTTTCGGGGCAGCGGAACAGGTGTTTGGACTGCCCGGCGGAGTCCGAACAATCCAGGCCCACGAGCGCTTCGGGCGCCGCCGGGATGCCAAACAGGTCGCAGAAGTACTGGTTGGTGAGCACGATGCGACGGTGTTCGTCTTCGAGCAGAACCCCGGCGTGCAGGTTCTGGATCAGCGTGCGGTACTGCCGGTCTTTGCGGTGCAGTTCGGCGGCGCGCGCCTGAATGCGTTCTTCGAGGGAGACATTCAGCTGTCGCAATTCCTCGTTGGCCTGGTGCAGCGCCAGCGACTTTTGTTCCAGCAGTGCTTCGGCCTGCTGCCGGGCCAGCCGTTCCCGCTCCACACGGCGCCGAAGCAGGTCAAGGTCAGACTCCACGGTGTTGGCGAATAATAAAACGGACTTCGGACTCGTCGGCGTTCAGCGGCGTTCGGGTGATGGAAGCCTGTTCGCCGTAATGCGCAAAAGCCGCCTCCATGAGGCCGCAGGCCAGGTCGCTGAGCCGCCGTTCGGAGCGGTAAAGCATCTCCAGCGTATCCGCTTCGGGTCGGGACGTCACGAACTGGGGCAATTCTGCATCCGGGTAAAGCTTGCGCACTTCCACGTGAATGTAGCCTTCAATCTGCTGAAGCAGGTCGAAGGTGCCGCTAACTCCGGTCAGAAAATGGGCGTAGTAGCGCGTGAACACCCCAAACAGATGATGTCCGAAAACGTTGAGCCAGATTGGCAGCGAAGTACCGGTTTCGGCCGCCAGCGTTTGCAGCAGCGCCTCCATTTCGGCCGCCGGGTAGGTTCCCACGGCCGTATAAATTCCTCCTGATGTCAGGTTTGTTGTAGTCAGAATCCGGTCCACCAGCTCGTACCCATGTCGCTGTTCGACCATATTGAGCAATTCTGTAAATAGCACTCCTTTCATAGCGGTCACTGTACGGGCCAACACGCGCCCGGCCCAGACAACAGCAACAATCGGGCCTGTTATCAGACAAAAACATGACTGACTACAGGTCCGATTTCCTGTTCCATTCCCGTCCCCGACGGGTTAATCCATCCGTTCCAGCACGGTTATGAGGTTGCGGATCTGCTCTTCCGAAGTTGCGGGGAAGTTGGCAATCCGGATTTGGGAATCTTTGAATTTTCCGTAGCCGCTTCCGATCACCATTCCGGCTTTCTTTACCTCGGCGATGATTTCGGCGGAAGGCTTCACCGTGTTGGCGACCACCACGGTCCGCGAACGATGCCGTTCTTCCTTCACAAAAGGCTCAAAGCCCGGATGCGTTTCCAGAAACCTGTACAGCAGCTTCGCCTTTTCCTCCGTGTCGCGCCGGATGACCTCGATGCCGATTTCGTTGAGGTCGTTGGCGATTTTGCCCAGCAGGTAGATGAACAGCACGTTTGGTGTAGCGGGCGTTTCGTAGGTTTTGAAGGCTTTCCAGAGCGTCGGCAGGTCGTGGTGCGCGCCGATGATCTGCTCGGCGGCCTTCAGGCTTTCGGCTTTTTCCAGACAGCGTTCATTGGCAATCCACACGCCCAGTCCGGCGGGCAGCCCGAAGGCTTTCTGGACCGAAAAGTAGGCGGAGTCGATCAGTTCAAAATCCAGATCGGGAAACGGGGCCGACGAGACCATATCCACGGCAAACAGCTTTTTGGCATGGCTGCGCTTGAGCTTGTGCATGTCCACGGTCCGCATTTGCACCCCGGCGCTGGTTTCGTTATGGGTCAGGGCCACAAGTTCGGCATATTCGGGCACCTGGATTTCCGCGTAATCGAACCCTTCCCCGAACGGCTTTTCCTGCTTGTGGGCGAATTTGTTGAGGCTGCCTGCGTAGTCGTAACACTTCTTCGAAAACGAGCCGTTGACGAGGTGAAAGCTTTCGTGCTCCACGCAGTTCAGCGCCAGCCGCTCCCAGACCTCCGAGGCCGAGCCCGTAAAGAAAATGCCGTGCGTCTGCGGAATCTGCATCAGTTCCCGCAACTGCTCAACGGTGTATTGATAAATATCCCGAAATTTCTGGCTCCGGTGCGAAATTGACCCAATCTGCTCGTCCATAGCGGTTTGCAGATGCTGGTAAACGGTAGGGTACAATTCGGCAGGCCCGGCGGTGAAGTAGGTTTGCTTCATATCTGGAATGACTGAATGACTGAATGATTGAATGACTGATTAGCTCCGCCGGGTTTGAATCTGCAAAGCCAATCAGTCATTCAATCATTCAGTCATTCAAAATTCAATATAAAAGTCTAAACTTGATTGTGTTGTCAATATCCCGCAGTTCCTGGATGACGTTCTCGTCGTAGTTCTTGGCGATGTCGGTGATGACGTAGCCGATGGATTCCGTCGTTTTCAGGTACTGGCCCTGAATATTGATGTTATGCTTGGCAAAGATGGCGTTGATCTTGGCCAAGATGCCCGGCACGTTTTCGTGGATGTGCAACAGGCGGTGCGAGGCCTTCAGCAGCGGCAGTTGCAGTTCGGGGAAGTTGACGCTGCCGTAGGTCGAGCCGTTGTTGATGTATTCGAGCAGTTTGCCCGGCACAAAATTGCCGATGTTTGCCTGCGCCTCTTCGGTGCTGCCGCCGATGTGCGGGGTCAGAATGACGTTCGGCAGGCCGCGCAGTTCGTTGATAAACTCCTCGTTGTTGGTCTTGGGCTCGTAGGGGAACACGTCGATACCGGCTCCCGCCACCTTGCCGCTTTTAAGGGCATCGACCAGCGCCGGAATATCGACGATGTGGCCGCGCGACAGGTTGAGGAAGATCACGCCGTTCTTCATCAGGCTGAATTCCCGGGCACCGATGAGGTTTTTGTTGTCCTTGCGGCCGTCGGTATGCAGGCTGACGATGTCCGAGACGGTCAGCAGTTCGTCCAGCGTCCGGCACTTGCGGGCGTTGCCCAGCGACAGTTTATCGACGATGTCGTAGAAATACACTTCCATGCCCAGCGCCTCGGCCACGACCGAAAGCTGCGTGCCGATGTTGCCGTAGCCCACCAGACCGAGTTTTTTGCCGCGTACCTCGAAGCTGTTGTTGGCCGATTTATCCCATTTGCCCAAGTGCATCTGGTTGCTCTTCGGCACCACGTTCCGGATGAGCATGATGATTTCGCCGATGGCCAGTTCCACCACCGACCGGGTGTTGCTGTACGGCGCGTTGAAGACGGCAATGCCGCGCTCGGTGCAGGCCGAAAGGTCGATCTGGTTGGTGCCGATGCAGAATGCGCCGACGCACATCAGTTTGTTGGCGTTTTCGAGCACGCGGCGGGTAACGTTCGTTTTGGAACGGATCCCCAGGATATGGACATTGCGGACTTTTTCGATCAGTTCGTCCTCGTCCAGCGCCCCTTTCAGGATTTCGACCGAGAAGCCTTCCTTTTCAAACAGATGCACCGCGACCGGGTGAACGTTTTCCAGCAGCAGCACCTTGATGCGACTTTTCGGATACGACTGGCTGCGGCTCAGCTTGTTATGATACAGAAACTCGTCCAGTGAGGGGGTGATGTGGTCGGCTTTTTCGATGACTTTGGGGCGCATAACGTTCTCGGTGAAGGCGTAGAAACGGTTGGCCAGACCCGATTCCCTGATTTCGTAGTCGGTGTACCCGTCGCCTATCACGTATACGTCCCCGTCGAGGTTAAGGTTCCGGATGAGCGTCACTTTACCTTTGTCGGTCGCCAGCGGGTTGTCGCAGTCGCAGCCGACGATGTTGCCTTCGTCGTCGTAGAGGAAGGTATTGGCAAACACGTGGTCCTCCTTGATGCCCAGCATTGTCACGATGGGCACGATGAATTCCTTGAAACCGCTCGACACGATGTAAATCTGCTCGGCGTTTTCGATCAGGAAGTCGCGGTTGCGCTGGAACGAATCCGAAATTTTATCTTTCAGCACTTCCAGCAGGGCCGGAATGTGGTCGCGGTGGGCCTGCAGCAGCCTGAGCCGCATTTCGAGCGACTGTGCCAGCGAGATTTCGCCCGACATGCCGCGGTCGGTAATCGCTTTAATCTCTTCCACAATGCGGTCGCGCTCGCGGTTTCCGGCCAGCGAGATTTCGGCCAGCACATCCAGCCCTTCTACTTTCGTAAACGTGCTGTCAAAATCAATGACGAGATACGTCTGTTCAATCGGTTTGGTCAGCATAAAAAAGCTCACTCGTTTTCTTTAGGATACTCCTCAATCACTAATTCAAGTTTCTGACGAAGTGCTGGTATTTTATTTTGAATAGCGTTTCAAATGACGTTATAATCTATTCCAAAGTATTCATGGACAAGAATGTGCCGAACGATCGTCAATGTCTGCCATTCTATATCAGAGAAACGCTGTCGTAATTCTTTTCAAACATGACCAGATGCTTCCCCAATGATTTCCAACAACTTGACTAAGGCCAAACGGCGCATATAATCATTCATATACTCCTCGTAAGTCACCCCCTCAACAAATTTTTGAACATCATCAATAGCATTAAGCATATGATAAAGCCGGGTCAACTCACTCGGCTTTTTTTTCATGAATCAAAATCTTGTCTCTATCGATATAGGGCTTGATGTATGGAGAAAGGCCTTCCGCAGATACCAAATCTACTTTCTTGTTGAGCAGATTTTGAAGACCAATCATCATATCTGCAAACTGAAACAGGTCTGCCTCCTTATCCAGCTCCACCAAAATATCAATATCGCTCTCCGGGGTGGCTTCGCTCCGTGCCTGCGAACCAAACAGATACGCCCGCCGAACCGGCTGCGTCTGAAAAAACTGACTGACCAGGTGTTGTTGGGGTATCATAATCGTTTCCTTTCACGCATGTTCCTTTAAAAACCGCAGCGCCCGCTCCTCCGACCAGTACACTTCATTTTTTGAATCGGCCGGCGGAAAGCCGCAATGCCCGCCTTCTTCCGGGAACTCCATCCAGACGCACGAAAGTTTCCGGGCCAGCGCTTCCGGGAAACATTCCGGGGCCAGCATCGGGTCGTTCTGCGCATTGACGACGAGCGTCGGTACGTTTATTCTGTCGAGGAAGTGTATCGATGAATTTCGCCGGTAATAATCCCAGGCGTCTTCGAAGCCGTGCAGCGGAGCGGTGTACTGGTTGTCGAAATCAATCAGCGTCCGCAGGCGGCGGTAGTTTTTTGATGAAATGTGCTGCGGAAAGAGCTTTTCTTTTCCTTCCACTTTCAGGCGCAGGTGTTTCAGGAACCGCCGGACATACACCCGCGAAAAGCCCCGGCTCAGCATGCCGCTACTCGCCGCCAGATCCAGCGGAACCGAGAACACGACCGCCCGCCGAACCGCCGACGGCAGCCGGTCGGCGTACTCGCCCAGGTACTTGAGCGTCAGGTTGCCGCCGAGGCTGTAACCGACCAGCGAGATGTCCTCGTATCCTTTGGCAACGGCCTGGTTCACCACCGTGTCCAGGTCGTCCGTGGCGCCGCTGTGGTACATCCGCAGTTGCCGGTTCATTTCGCCGCTGCACGAGCGAAAATTCCAGGCCAGACAGTCGTAACCGTGGTTGTTCAGGTGGCGCACCATACCCGCGATGTACTGCCGCGTCGAATCGCCTTCGAGGCCGTGGGACAGGATGACAAGCTTCGTCTGCCCCGTTTTTACCGACCAGTCTAGGTCCAGGAAGTCGTCGTCGGGGGTTGTCAGCCGCTCGCGTTCGTAACTTACCGGCACCTTCCGGAAGAGGGACGGGACAATCGTTTGCAGATGTCCGTTCCACAAAAACTGCGGGGGTTGGTAATCAGAATGCTCAATCAGCGGCATAGGCAGGCCCGTTTGCAGGGCAAAGGTAGGAGAAAAAGTCGTAAGTCTGGAAGTCATAAGTCGTAAGTGCTTCGCCTCAATACAGAACTGGCGAAGCACTTACGACTTATGACTTCCAGACTTACGACTTTTTTAAAGCGCTACCTGTTTTTCTGTGACAATCGTCAGCACCTCCGGATCGGTCAGGCGCTTGGCGAGGCCGAGGGTTTTCGGCAGTTCGTAGTGGAAGAAATATTTCATGGTCAGAAGCTTGCTCTCGTAGAAAGCCAGCTCGTCGCCCTGCGGGTTCTGGGTCAGCAGGGCGCGGCGGGCCACGACCGCCTGTTTGAGCCACTGCCAGGCAATGGCGTTCAGGCTGAAGAGTTCCATGTACAGCGTCGCGTCGGCCAGAAAACGTTCGATTTCACCTTTCTGAGCAAAGCCCAGCAGGTGCATCGTTACCTGCTGAAGACGCTTACCTTCTTCGGCCAGCAGCCCGGCATACGGTTTCAGGTCGTCGTAAGTGGCCGCTTCGGCGATGGTTTTGCCGATTTCCTGCGCCAGCAGACCCAGCGCCTTGCCGTTGTGCATCGTCACCTTCCGGCCCAGCAAATCCTGCGACTGGATGCCCGTGGTGCCTTCGTAAATCGGCGTGATGCGGATGTCGCGGTAAAGCTGTTCCACCGGAAAATCCTCCGTGTAGCCGTAGCCGCCGAGCGTCTGCATGCTCTGGCTGACGGCCTGCACCCCGGCCTCCGACGGGTACGTTTTGGCAATCGGCGTCAGCAGTTCCAGCAGCAGATGGGCAGCCTCGCGTTCTTCGCCTTCCAGCACTTTGGCCAGATCGGCATAGCGGGAGCATTCCATCAGGATCGACAGCGACCCTTCCACGACGGCCTTCTGGAACAGCAGCATCCGCCGCACGTCCGGGTGGTTGATAATCGTCGTCTGGGGCGAATCGAGCTGGTTTTTCTCGTTCAGCCGGCGGCTCTGCGGACGTTCTTTCGCGTAGGTCAGAGCCGCGTGGTAGGCCGCCGAGGCAATTGCCGCCGCCGCCATCCCGACGCCGATCCGGGCTTCGTTCATCATCTGGAACATGTACGTCAGGCCGCGGTTCGGCTCGCCGACCAGATAGCCGACGCAGTCGTCGCGTTCGCCCATCGTCAGGTGCAGGGCGGGCGTACCTTTCTGGCCCATTTTGTGGTAAAGGCCGGTGGGCTGCACGTCGTTGTCTGAGCCGTCGAGGCGCGTTTTGGGCACGACGAACAGCGAGATACCCTTAGTGCCTTTGGGAGCGCCCTTGATCCGGGCCAGCATCAGGTGAATGATGTTGTCGGCGGCATCGTGTTCGCCCGCCGAAATAAACACTTTCTGTCCTTTGATTTTGTAGGTTCGCGGCCGGTCCGCCGGTGCGGTGGATTCGCCGTCGGGCTGAGGCTCGGCGGTGGTCATCACGTCGGAGAGCGAACTGCCCGCCTGGGGTTCGGTCAGAGCCATAGTGCCCTGCCATTTGCCGGACAGCATATTCGCCACGTAAGCGTCCTGGAGTTCCTGACTACCAAACGAGGCGATCAGGCGGGCGGCTCCGGCGGTCAGGCCGGTATACATCATGCCGTTGTTGGCCGCCATCAGAATAAAGCCGATGGACGAGTTGATAAGCTCGGGCAACTGCTGGCCGCCCTGTTCGAACGGAAAATCGGCGCCGATCAGACCGGCTTCCCCCATCGCCCGCAGGTACTCGCGGATTTTGGGATGAACCGCCACCTTGCCGTTCTTCAGTTCGGGCTGGTTCTGGTCTACCTCGCGCAGGCTCGGGTGCATGAGGGTATCGGCAATGTGCGTTACCGAATCCAGCGCCATCGTGAACGTTTCGCGGTCGTGGGCGCTGAAGTAAGGATATTTGGTTAACTCCTCGGCCTGAAAAACTTCATAAAGCAGGAAGTTCAGGTTTCGTTTGCTGAAGTAGGAAGCCATAAAAGAATCAGGTTGAGGTTAGTATGCACGCATAACAGTTTCGTAAAAATACACAATGCGTTCATTATGCAATACAATTTCGGGAAATAATTACGGGCCGAAAGGCCGTCTTTTTTTGCTGCGGGCGGGGAGCGGCGACCGAAAAGCCCAAGTTTTTTATCAAGCTTTCTATACGTTCCATGAGCGGTATGCACGTTAACGGGAAAATGGTTTTATTTACGGCCGTTTTTCAACCCAAATCCAGTACCAGCTATGAAAAGATCACTTGCCCTGATTGCCCTGTTTCTAATAACAACCGTATCGTTCGTGTTTGCACAGGGAACGCCGCCGAGCCCGCGGGTAAAATTATCCAGCCCGAACAAGAACGTTTCGGTCGATTATGGTCAGCCGTCAAAGCGCGGCCGTCAGATTTTCGGCGCGCTCGTTCCTTACGGCCAGGTTTGGCGGACGGGTGCCAACGAGGCAACGACCATCACCTTTGCCAAAGACGTGACCTTCGGGGGCAAAGCGGTTAAAGCCGGCACGTACACCCTGTTCACCGTTCCGACGGAAAAAGAATGGACGGTTATCCTGAACAGCAAAACCGGTCTGTGGGGCGCTTACGATTACGAAAAAGTGAAGGGGCAGAACGTAGCCGAAGTGAAAGTTCCGGCTAAATCGGCCAAATCCGTTGTGGAGAAAATGACCATTACTCCGGAGAATAACGAAGTGACCATTGCCTGGGACCAGATGACGGTGTCGATTCCGGTTAAGGAAGGGTCAACGGTCAACTAAGGCCACCCAATGAAGGCCAGCCGTTAAGTGCCTTTACTCTGCCGTAACACAAAAGCCTGGCTGTCGAGTCAGGCTTTTGTGCTTTCCGGGCCATTCAAAAAAAATTGCAAACATTCCGGCGGCAAATCGTTTTAAGGATTCACACGTGTACAACTCAACGAATATTCACTTAAACTTCGCACAATCATGGCTAACACGAAAGGCAAGGGAAATTTCGCCGATGATCCGGAACGCGCCCGCGAGGCAGGCAAAAAAGGTGGTCAGAGCCGCGGTAAAGACAACGGCTCGGAAAGCAAAACAAGCCGCAAGAGCTCGTCTAAGTAAGATTATGCTTACATAGAAAAGGAGTGCCTTCTTCACGAAAGCACTCCTTTTTTGTGGTAATTATTTCCCGCAGATTCCCGCTGATTTTAATCGCTGATTATCGCAGAAAAATCTGCGCACCTCTGCGGTCAAAATCTGCGGTAATCTGCGAAAAGCCCACTTACTGTCCGTCCGGGCTTTTCAACTCCTTTGCAGCGGACGCGGTTTTGGCCCCCGGAGCCAGCGAATTGATCCAGGCGGCGATTTTCAGGGCATCGGCCTTCGGAACCTGCGGCATCGGCGGCATTTCGGTCGCGTAGTCCGGCCAGTTCTGCGGCTTGGGATTGTAGATCAGCTCGACAATCTGCTCGTTGGTATAGCGGCGCTTCGACACATCCTTGAACGCCGGGCCAACCTGCCGTTTTTCGGCGTTGTGGCAGGCCGTACACGTATGGCGATTCAGCAGCGGCTTGATTTCGTCCAGCGTCGGAGCTTTCACGGAAGCGACCGCGTCGCCCGTTTTGGCAGTCGGCGCGGCGGGTTTGGTCGCCGTCGTTTTGGCCCCTGCTTTGGCCGGAGCGCCTTTTTTCGCCGGAGTGGCCGGAGCCGCTTTAGCCGGAGTTTCGGCCACAGCCGCAGCCGAATTACGGGTGCTTACCTCCGACATCGCCAGTTTCTGGCCCTGCGGAATGTTGTTCAGCGTGTAATAGGCCGTCGGGTGAACCAGTGAGTACGAGCCTTCCTGCGAACGCACGCCGTCGAGGGTGATGTTGTGCACGAAATACCGGCGCATCCCATCCACGATGATGCGGGCTTTCAGGCCGTCTTCCGACACTTTCACCCCTTTCACCGAAGCCTTTTCCTTGTTGACGGCCGGACTGCCGTAAACCGCGTGGTATTTGTACACAAACGACTCGATGGAATAAGACGCCAGATCCTCGGCGGATTTTTTGTCGACCGGCGTCGTGAATTCAATCTCGAAGCCGTCCGGCATCGCCCGGACCGTTTTCATTTCAAACGGCATCTGGTTGTTCCAGACCAGCCGTTGCAGGCCCTGGTTGGCCTCCCCGGCCGAACCCCAGCCGCGGTTGGTTTCGCCTACGAACAGCGATCCGTCCGGTGCCCACGCCATCCGCAGGACGCCCGACTGGAAGCCGTTGCGGAAGTCGAAGGCTACGCCCTGGTACTCCCCGTTCACTTTTTCAAGCACTACCCGCGAGATTTTGCTCTGCCCCTGGTCGCCGACCAGCAGTTGTCCGGAAAACGGCCCGAACGCCCCCTGTGGAATCTGCACAATCTCCGAGTTTGAAATGCCGAGAATGCCGTGCGGTAGCCAGACGGCGGGCGTCTGCACCTCCGGGAACTGTTCTTTCAGTTCAAAAAGGCTTACAAAATTCTCGTTTACCACGTTTTCGGGCTTGATGTACCGGCCCTGGGCGTTTTTGTTCTGACGCGGGTCCACCTTGGCGTACAGCTGCTCGGTCGTCAGTTTGACCGGCGAATTGGGCATGTTTGTCCACTTCAGCCCGGCCGGGTGTCCGGTAAAGCTGCCTTTTTTCACGTGCCAGACGCCGCCCGAGCCAATCCAGTCGCCCTGGTTGTCGGAGTAGAAAAACTCGCCGTCCACTACGCCCAGGCCGCACGGAGAGCGCATGCCCGTTGCCCAGGGTTCGATGCGGCCATCCGGGTGGATCTTGATGGTCCAGCCACGCCAGGGGACCCGGCTTTCGCCCCGCCACCATTCCTCGTCACCAAAGGCCACGTTACCCGTCACGAAAAACGATCCGTCCGGCGCAAGTTTCGGCCCGAACGAATACTCGTGGTAGTGCCCCGACACCGGCAGCGCCGCCACCGTTTCGAAAAGGTCCGCCTTGCCGTCCTTGTTGGTATCCACCAGTTTGGTCAGCTCGCCGCGCTGGGCGCAGTAGAAAGCTCCGTCCTTGTAAACAAGGCCCAGCACCTCGTGCAGCCCGGACGCGAACTTGCGGAAGTACGGCTTTTTGCTCGTCGGGTTTTCGACGATGAAAATGTCGCCCCGGCGCGTGGCAATGCCCAGATCGCCGTCGGGCAGCACCGTCAGACCGCCCACTTCGAGCAGGGTTCCTTCGGGCGCCGTTACTTTCATGATTTTGAAGAAATCTTCTTCCTTCGGTGACTCCTGCGCCCAGACCGCCGAGGAGACTACCGCCGCCGTAAACATCGCTCCCAGCGCGCGGCGAATATATGAGTGTTGCATAGTGGTATGTCTGAACTGTGATTTACGGTGATTTCAATGATTATCATGATTCTAATTGAATCAAAGGCAATCCTAGTGAATCATTGAAATCACAGTTCAAGATTTTTTAGAACAGGATTGAGTAAACCAATTTTCCTTTCACCGGCACAAGCAGTTCCTTGCGGCCGTTTGCATCGCGAACAACGGGCTGCGCGCCGGCCGCGTCTTCCACGCGGACGTAGTACGTTTTTCCATCAATCGCGTACAGGCCGTTCGGCATGGCGTCGATGGCGGCCCCTTCGGCCAGACGGGCATACAGATCACCGGACGGACCCTGCACGGTCATTTCGCGGCGGAAACCCTGTCCGTTCTCAATCGAACGCAGCGCGTCGGTCACGGTGCTGCCGTACACCAGATACCGGAACGTCGGGCGGTCCTGATCGTCGAGCATGTAGCCCTTCGGCCGGAAGCCGCTGCCAGTGGTGTCGGTCGCCCAGGCCGCCTGCGGGCTGGCCAGACGGGCCAGTGTCAGGACCGGCTGTCCGAAGCGGTTGACCATGCCCCGCGGGCGCGAAGAACCGTCGCCCCGGCTGTGCCACATCGGCGTCGTGTCGAGAAAATCGCCGCGCCAAACCTGCACCACCGTGCCCCGGTCCATGTCGTAGGTGTAGTGAATCTGGTCCGGGCTGCCTACCGACACGGCATGCGTGACGCGGGTGCGGCGGCCGAGCGTCGGCAGGTCCATGAAGCTGCGCAGAATCGTGTTGGTCGGAGCATCGACCAGAATCGGCTCGGTGTCGTCGGTGTCGAATTCAGAACCCGTCGCGCTGAAGAGATACTCGCGGATGCCCGGTCCGGAAAGCATGATACCCAGGTTGGGTTTTACATACCCGACCGTTTTGGCGTACAGCATTTCAAAAGGCAGGTCACCGGCCGGAAGCGTCGCTTTCACCACGCCGCCGTACTGCCCCCACTTGGTCACCGGCTGGTTGTTGATGACCAGTCGGTAGCCGCCGCCCGCGCTGTTGATGCGGAAGGTATACTCTCCGGGTTCTTTCACTTTCATAACGCCCTGGTACCGAATCAGGAAATCGTTCTCGTTGCGGCTGACACTCGCCGTCAAGTTATTGGCCGTGCCTTTTGCCTCGGGAGGCGTGCCGTCCAGGGTCGGCTCCTTGTCGAACTTACCGCCGTACACTTCGTACGACAGCTGGGTCAGTTCGGGGCGGGGTTTGTCGTAATTCCGAACGACGATGTTGCGGAAGGCAACGGGGCCGTGATCGCCCTGAATCCGGAGCGGACCCGTCGCTTTTTCCGGGCCCATCGCGCCGCGGGTCGCGCCAGCCAGTTCTACATTTTCATGAATCAGTACGCCGTTCAGTTCCACGCGCAGGAACTTGGCGTTCTGGATTTTCCGGCCGCCCGCATCGAAGCGCGGGGCCTGGAAGGAAATTTTCAGCCGCTGCCACAGGCCAGGAGCCCGGCTGGCGTTCTGCCGGGGTGCCACGCCCTCGTAGCCTTTCTGGCCTTCGGGACGGCTTTCGTCCCAGCGTTCGTAGATGCCGCCGTTGTCGCCCGCTTTCGGGTTCCGGACGCCCCAGCTGTCGAGCAGTTGCAATTCGTAATTTCCCTGAAGATAGATGCCGGAGTTGGAACCGCGCGCCATCATGTACTCCAGCTCCAGATCCAGATCGCCGTGCTCGAAACCAGTAAAAAGATCGGCTCCTTTGTCTTTTTTATTGGGCAGATTGACCAGGATTCCGGCGCCTTTGCCGGTCGTCAGCGCTTCTTTCTGGCTGATGTCCCCGGCTACATCGCCGACGATCTGCCAGGTTTTGCCGGGCGCTTTGAAGGCACTTAAATCGTTGAGGGGCAATGGTCCTGACTGGCCAGCCGCCGCCTGCACCAGGGCAAGACTGACGCTGCACACCATGCCAGCCCTTGCCAATAGCTGGGAGAGGGAAGCAGTGTAGGAGTAACTCATCGTACGGTTTTAATTTGAGCCGGAAATATACCATTTTTTAGCCAGAAAGGGCAATCGATTAAGGTTTACCCTATCTTTGAACGTTAATCTTGCCATATTTTTTAAATTTTTTTATTTACTCGATGAAAAGACGTTCGCTTACGCTCGGCTTTATCGCCACAACCGTAGGGCTGGCCTTCGCCCAACCGCAGCCCAACAAGCAAACTCCGGAGTCCACCGAAATCTGGGACCCCGTCCCCCGGGTGGTCACTCCCGGCAATCTGGCTCCCGCTACCGGCTCGGGCGTAACCGCCCCCTCAGACGCGGTGGTGCTGTTTGACGGCAAGAATCTGGATAACTGGGTTTCGGACAAGGATGGGCAGTCGGCGGCCAAATGGACAGTGGCCGACGGAGCCTTCACGGTAGCCCGGGGCACCGGCGACATCCGGACGAAGCAGGAATTTGGAGACTACCAGCTGCATATCGAGTTCCGCTCGCCTTCGCAGGTGGCTGGCAACGGCCAGGGTCGCGGCAACAGCGGCATTTTCATGCAGGGTCTCTACGAATTGCAGGTGCTGGACAGCTACGACAACCGGACCTATTCCAACGGCCAGGCGGGTTCGATCTACAAGCAGTCGATGCCGCTGGTGAACGCCAGCCGCAAACCCGGCGAGTGGCAGACCTACGACGTGGTGTACACGGCCCCGCGTTTCAACAAGGACGGCCTGATGATTCACCCGCCGTACATCACCGTTATTCATAATGGCGTTCTGGTCCAGAACCACACCGCCATCCGCGGCACAACGCCTTTTGTCGGACTGCCCGAAGTGAAAGCCCACGGCAAAGGCCCCATCAAACTCCAGGACCACGGCAACCCGGTGAGCTTCCGGAACGTGTGGATTCGGGAGCTATAAAAATTTTGAATGACTGAATGATTGAATGATTGAATGACTGATTAGGCTCCGCATGTTGACCGGGTGCGGAGCCTAATCAGTCATTCAATCATTCAGTCATTCAAAACTCAATTATTCCACCACCTTCACCTCCACCCTCCTCGCCTCTTCCCCGCCTTCTCCGGACTGGCCTTTGGCCTGTTTCTCCATCCGGTTGAAGGGAACGCCCTGATTGAAAAGGTAATTGGCGACTACTTTGGCGCGGTTTTCGGACAGGGCCTGATTTAGGCGCGGGTCGCCGCCGGTGGCCGCGTAGCCGGTGATTTCGACCCGGCGCTCGGGACTTTCTTTCAGCAATCCGGCGATTCGGTTCAATTGTGCGGCATCGGCGGGGCGCAGCAGATAACTGCTCTGGTCAAAAAAGACTTTTGCGGAGGTCAGCACGGCCCGGTTGGTCGGCTCGGCGATGGTCGGTTTGGCAGACAGTTCGGGCGTTGCCTTTACCGGAGGCGGCACTACGGCTACCGGCGCGGGTCTGACAACCGGACTTTTCGCCACGGGCCTGGGCTTCGCCGCCGCGACTTCGGAAATGGCGGTTTTGACCAGCGCCTCTTCTTTCCTGCCTGCCGTCTGGGCGACGGGCGTGGAGGGCGTCACCATGAGTTCCGGTTCACCGCTGGGTGAGGTGGTGGTCGTGAGGTTGAAGTCTTCGTCTTCCGCGGGCGCACCGGCTGCCCGGCGAATCATCCCCAGCGTGATTTCCTGCCCGTCCTCGACCCGCATCCGGGCGTTGCCGCCGATGACAAACCCCGCAATCGAGGGCGAAACCTGATACTGCTGGCCGGTTTTGATGGTAAGCCGGACCCGTCCGGGACCAATGCGCAGCACCGGCACCTCTTCCCCCGTCGATTTATTGACCACCTTCAGCTTTTCGGTAGGCATCAGTTCGCCCGACTCCCGGTTTTCGAGACGAATAACCAGACTGGACGTGTTGCGGGCCAGCAAAGCGCGAAAAATGAAACGGCGGGTCTGGGAAGAAAGCTCAACGGGCTGGAGGCGCGTAAGCGGATTGAACCCTTCGGCCTGAATCTCGACCTGCATTTCGCCCGCCTGCGTGAGCATGGCCTGAAAACTTGTTTCGAGGGAGCTGGTTCCGGTCAGCACCTGCCCCCCGGGTGTCCGGATGCGGAATGTGGCCCGGACCGGCTGCAATGTCTTTTTGTCAATCGCTTCAAAAACGTACTGCACGGCTCCGGCGGAGGCTTTCGGCAGGTCGATTTTTATTTCGTCGGTGCGTTGCTGAACCGAGGCCACGGGCAGGGTGTCGGCTTTCGCCGGAGCGAGGTTCAGGGCCCGGCATTCGTCTGTCAGGCCGGTTGTCAACAGCAGCAAGGCCGCGCGGGTCGCCAGTTTCCCAATCGCTTTCATATTTCTAAATCAACCGGTATTTTCGCCGGACAGTGGCGGTGCGGATTTTCTCCCTAAAATTGTGATAAATTTCAAAACGCCGGGAAGCGAGTGGCGCATTTTCTGGTTATTATGCCAAAGACTTATCCAATGCGAAACGTTCTGCTGCTCTGCTGTTTTCTCTTTTTGAGCATGATCGACAAACCCGCCTACGTCCTTTACAATCAGAAGCTTAAACCCGCTTCGTACGACAAATTGCTGAAACAGGCCGCCGAAGCCGATGTGGTCCTGTTCGGTGAACTCCACAACAACCCCATCTGCCACTGGCTTGAACTGCAACTGGCCAAAGACCTGTACGCGGCCAAAAAAGCGCAGCTGATCTACGGCGCCGAGATGTTCGAAACCGACAACCAGCCGGGCCTGACGCAATACCTGTCCGGCCAGCTGAGCGACGAACAGTTTCGTAAGGACGTGCGGCTGTGGCAAAATTACGATACCGACTACCGGCCGCTGGTGGAATTTGCCAAAAAGAACACCATTCCGTTCGTGGCGACCAACGTGCCGCGCCGGTATGCCAGCACCGTCGCCCGGCAGGGACTGGCGGCTCTGGACCCATTGCCGGCGAACGAAAAAGCGTTCATTGCTCCCCTCCCGCTCACGGTTGACCTGAACCTGCCCGGCTACAAGGCTATGCTCGGCATGATGGGCGGTCACGGCAACGAGAATCCGCACGGGGCCGCCAGCGAAGCCGCCGCGAATTTCGCCCGGGCCCAGGCCATCAAGGACGCTACGATGGCCGACCGGATTCTGAAAGCCTGGTCGCCGGGCAAAACGATGCTACATTTCAACGGCGATTACCATTCCAAAAATTTCGAAGGCATCGTCTGGTACCTCCGCCAGCAGAACCCGAATCTGAAGATCGTTACCCTTTCTTCCTTCGAATCCGAAGACATCACCCGCCCCGAAAAATCCGCCGAAAACCTCGCGGATTTCGTCCTCGCCATCCCCGCAGACATGACGAAAACGTATTGAAAGAGGTGGGAGGTATGAGGTGATAGGTATGAGGTTATAACCTGAAAGCCCTCTCCTACCTCCCACCTTATACCTCCTACCTTATACCTCCTACCTCATACCTAACCACCTCCTACCTCCCTTGACTACCTCCCGCCTTCTGATTCTTGTTTTTGCCCAGTTTGCCGGGACTTCGCTTTGGTTTGCGGGGAATGCGGTTCTTCGGGATTTGCCGATGATGCCGGGCAGCGGGTGGATCACTTCGGCGGTTCAGCTCGGTTTTATCGCCGGGACGCTGGTTTACGCCCTGCTGACGCTGTCGGACCGGTACCCCGCTTCGGCGGTTTTCCTCGTTTCTGTCCTTCTGGCAGCGGGCGCCAATGCCGCAATTTTGATTGGGCCGCTCCAAACGGAGACGTTGCTGCTGAGCCGGTTTGGGACAGGATTCTTTCTGGCGGGCGTTTATCCGGTCGGGATGAAGATTGCCGCGGACTGGTTCCGGCCGGTGCTGGGGCGGGCAATGGGGTTTCTGGTCGGGGCGCTGGTGCTGGGAACGGCTTTTCCGCATCTGCTGCGGGGTCTCGGAGCTACGCTGCCGTACCGGACGGTGCTGCTGGGCGTCAGTCTGCTGGCGGTGACGGGCGGAGTTCTGCTGTTCGCGGCCATTCCTTCCAGGCCGCCCGCCGGGCTGTCCGTGCAACTCGACCGAAACGTGCTCCGGACGCTCTTTTGGCCCTCGCGGCTGCGTTCGGCGGCACTGGGGTATTTCGGGCACATGTGGGAACTGTACACCGTCTGGGCGTTTCTGCCAACTTTGCTGGCGCTGTATCTGGCGCTTCATCCCGCCGCCGGGCTGAACGTGTCGCTCTGGTCTTTTGCGGGCATTGCGGCGGGCTTTGTCGGCTGTGCGGGCGGCGGGTTGCTGGCCCTCCGATGGGGCAGTCACCGGGTGGCGGCGGGCCAACTGCTCCTTTCCGGGCTGTGCATCCTGACGCTGCCTTTGTTTATCGACCAGCCGCCGGTGGTTTTTCTGACCTTCCTGCTCGTCTGGGGGGCGGCGGCGGCGGGCGATTCACCGCAGTTTTCCACCCTGGTTTCGGCCCACGCCCCGTCGGAAGTGCGCGGCAGCATCCTGACGCTGGTGACCTGCCTCGGCTTTTCGATCACCATTGCGTCCATTCAACTGATGGCGTGGCTGCTGGAAGGTCCGGCGCGCTCGGCGTATTCGTTCTGGGCGCTGCTGCCGGGGCCGGTGCTGGGTCTATGGGCGATGCGCCGCTATTTTCCGGCGAAAAAAGCCAACCTGACGCAGACCGAGCAGGCCCACAATCAATAAGCACATGACGGCAAAAACCAGCATGGGATTAATCCGGAACCCTTTGAGCTGGTGCCCGAAGGTGATCGACAGAATCGCCAGCAGTGACAGCAGCACAATCGTTTTATCGAGAACAGTAAACGACCGGAACGTCAGCACGTTGGCGTAGGTCAGCAGAAAACAGGCCACGGCCGGAAAAAGCGTCAGCGTCGCATCGAAGCGGGCAACGGCACTCGCCACCGCCGCGGCTCCGACGACGCCCAAAGCCAGCGGAAAATTCGGGAAAAACTGGTTTGTGCGCGGCGGCAGGGGTTGCCGCTCGGCGTCCGGCAGCACAAAAACCTTCAGCGTGTTCCACTCGTAAAGCAGCACCAGCCCGTTCATCAGTGTAAATACAGCATCGACGTAGGGCGTACCCTGCCAGTTCTGCGAAATCGTCACGGCCAGCATGCTCAGGTTCATCGGCACGAGCGCCACCAGTCCGAGGAGGCTGTACCGCTGCGAAAGAACGAGCGCGCCGGTGATGACCTGCGTTACGGCCACAAACACCCCGAACCCGCCCAGACCGTGCGGCTCCAGCATTTTGATGAATCCGGGCGGGCCCATCAGTTGTCCGAAATGGCCGTCGGTCAGTTTGCAGAGTCCGGCGGACAGAAAAAGGTAGCCGAGAAACAGGCGGGTCAGCAGGGCAAGAAAATCTTTCTGGGGCATACAGGGCGGAGATTCGGCTTGGCTTGATGGTTGCAAACTTCGGGTTTTTGTTAGATTTATAGCGACCGTTTATCAAAAACTCTTAAACCGCAACCCTCCGCATGCCTCGTACTTTTCTGCGCGCGCTGCTTGCCTCCTCGATTGTGGCGGGTGCCGTTTCTCTGACGGGCTGTTCCGGCAAACAAGAAGCCCAAAGCGACGATTTCAATCCCCGGTTCAAACTCATTCCGGCCGAAAAATTTCTGTTCAATTCGTTCGTGGACTGCAACATGGCCGAAGCCTGGGTGGGCGATACGTTCCGGATTTTTCCGGGCAAATACGGCGAAGACCCGCTCTGGGGCAACGCCCGCGACCTGAAGTTTGCCGACGGCCGCAATGCCGACGAGGCGTTTCTGAGCAAACCCGACGATTTTACAGAACCCCGGATGCCCGCCAACGCGCCCATCGGTCAACCGGGCCTGCACGGGGCGGTCTGGTTCGAAACGGTCTACCAGTCGCCCGCCGACAGCTCCGGCCGCACGCTTTACGCCGTTTACCACAATGAAAACTACCCTTCTACCCTGCCTTACGACCCCAAAACAGGCCACGGGTACAGGGACGAAAAATGGCCTCAGGGCCTCAAAGGGCCGACTTCGCCCGCCGCCGTACCGCGCATCGGAATCATGAAGTCCACCGACGGCGGCCGGAGCTGGTCGAACCGGGGCCTGTTTCTGGAAGATCATCAGCCCCGCCTTATTCTGAAACCGCACAATACCTCCGAAACCTTCGCGGGCGGTGTCGGTGACCCTTCAGCCGTTGCCAGCGGCGACTATCTGTATCTGTTTTACGGAGAATACGGGTATCCGGGCGACTACAACGAAGCGCAGTACAACCGGGAAAAGGAGGCCAGCGGCCAGTGCATCAGCATCGCCCGCATCCGCCTGAGCGACCTGGACAATCCGTCCGGCAAAGCCCGCCGCTGGGACGGCCAAGGCTTCAACGCCGCCCACGACCGCATCGGCGCTCCGGTGGCGGCGCTCCAAATCCCGGCGGCGGAAGGCGGCGGACCGGCGTCCTCGCCCACCGGCGGCTTTCACTGGGGTCCGTCCGTTAGCTGGAACACCTACCTCAACTGCTGGGTGATGCTGATGGGTAAGGTGACGGGCACGTCCTGGAAAGGCAGCAGTATCTATATTTCCTTCAACCCGCACAAGGATTTAGGAGCGGGCAACAACTCGCAGGACTGGACCCGGCCGCGGCTCCTGCTCGACCGGCCGGGGTACACCCTCTGGTATCCGTCCCTCCAGCCGATGAATACGCCGGAAGACATCAAAAACAGGCACACCTGCCTGCGTCTGGGCAAACGGGCGCGGCTGTTTGTGAAGAACATCCGGCCCGAACGGAGCGAGTACAAGTCGGAGCATATCATTGAGTTTGAAAAATGACCGCCCCGGAATCTGTACCCCCGGAATTTATTCCGGGTAGTCTTTGAATTGCTTGTACCCAAGAACTTACCCTGGTTGGTTCTCAAGCTGTTGAGCTTTAAAAATCACCCGGAATAAATTTCGGGGATACAGGTTCCGGGGTTACAGGTTGCCTGTTGCCCGGCGCACCGCCAGTTGTCCGGACAGCACGTTGTAGACGGCCTGGAGGTAATTGTTCTCCGCCTGTTGCAGGGTGTACTCGCTGTTGCGGAAGTCGGCCAGCAGCAGCGTTCCGGCATCGAAACGGACGCGGTCGATAGCCAGGATGGCGCGGGCCTGGGCGATGTTGCGCTCCGTTTCGGCCAGATTGTCGCGGGCCTGGGCCAGAGTGTTCTGCGCCGTTTTTAGTTCATAGTCGAAATCGTTTTGCAGTCGCTGGCGATTCTGCTGGCTGATCTGCGCCTGAAGCCCGTTCTGACGCTCGTTCAGCCGGGCCTGCCGACCGTCGAAAAGCGGCACATTCAACCGCACGCCCAGATAATTGTACGGAAACCACGTCCCGGAAGCAAACGGGTTGAACGTGTCGTGCAGTTGTTGCAAAAAATACGCTCCGTAGGCCGACACCACCGGCGAAAGCTGCGCCCGTTGCCGCCGACCGTTGAGCAGGGCCGTTTGCCGGGTAAGGTCTTCCTGCTTCAGTTCCAGCCGGGCGGCGGTATTCGCGTCTACCGGCGTGGGCTGGCCGAACAACTGCCGCAGCGAGTCGGCGGGCACCACCGTCTGACCGTCGGGCAGGTTCAGGCGGTAGCGGAGCGTTTCCAGACTAAGCGTGTAGTCCCGCTGGTCGTTGCGTCGGCTCAGGTCGGCGTTTCGCAAATCCAACTCAAACCGGCTCAGGTCCGTTTGCAGCAGCGTTCCGGCGCCGTAGCGGGTGCGTGCCTGTTCGAGGTAGCCTTCCGCCCGCTGCCGGGCCGCTTCCGAAAGCCGCAGTTTCTCCCGGTTGAAAACCGCTCCGTAGTACGCCTCCGTCACCTGCGACCGGATGTCCTGCCGCTGCCGTTCGAGAATGACTTCCTGCGTTTGTACGGCCGTCTGGTTCAGTTGCCGGTCGATACGCGACTGCGCGTCGTAGATTTTCTGTTCGGCCTGGGCGTTCAGCAGGTTGTTGATGGGCGTGCCGAAACGCAGCACCACGTCCTGCCCGTTGGCGAACGGCGCATTCGGAATGATGTTCCGCTGAATCTGCGTGTTCCAGCGGATGTCCGCCCCGGCATTAACCTGTGGTAGCCAGGCCGCCCGGCGAATCGCTTCCTGATTGCCCGCCAGCTGAACCTGCGTCTGCTGGACTTTCACCTCAATCCGGTTTTGTTCGGCGAGGCGGAGGGCGTCGGCGAGGGAAAGCCGGTTGAGCGATTGAGCGATTGAGAGGTTGAGAGAGGCCGCCAGCAGACTTGTTAAGCCCATCAACACCAAAATTTTATCGATTCTGTACATCATACCACCTTTGGATTCGTGTTAAACTCATTTCGCGCGTTTTCCAATCGCCGCCACGCAGACCGCTCAATCCCAATTCACTCAATTGACATCAGCCCCGGAATACCGTTGCGGGTTCCAGCGAATTGATGCGGCGGATGGCAAACAGACTGCCGCCCAGCGCGATAAAGAGGGTCACGAAAAAGAGGGCGAATTCGAACCAGAGCGGAAAAAAGAACAGCGTGCCGGATTGGGCGATGCCCTGCCGGAACCCTTCCACCATGCCCCGCCCGACGGCGTAACCCACCAGCGCAAACAGCAGCGCCTGCGACAGAATGAGCTTGCTCACGTACCCGTTTGTGGCTCCGATGGCCTTCAGGGTGCCGTAATCCTTGATGCGGTCGATGGCGGCGGAATAAAGCGTCAGGCCGATAATCACCAGTCCGGAAATAATGGCAAACCCGATCAGGCTTCCGAAAGAGGCCGCAATGCCGTTGGTCGCCAGCACCGTGTTGACCGTCGTTTCGGCCAGCACGGCGGCTTCCCACGCCCGCACGCCGTTGATGCTGCGGTTGATGGCCCGGATGACGCTGTCCGGCACGATGCCCGCTTTTTGTTTGACGAGGTAAAACGACACCCGGTCGCTGCGGAAATTGGTCAGGTAGCGCGCCCGTTCGATCGTTGTGAACGCCAGCAGGCCGCCTCCGAAACTGCGGGTTCCGCGGGTCAGTCCGGCGTTGTACACCTTTTTGCCGTTGATTTCAAAATAGTCGCCGGGCTGCAGACCGCCGAGGGCTTTGGAATCGTAGAAGTCGGTGATGACCGCGCCCTCCGGCAGCATGTCGCCGGGTTTGGCCGTATAAAGCCGCCACGGACCGCCGACAAAATCCGGGGCCTGCGAGCCCACGACCGAAAAACCGCCGGTCGTGCCGTTGGCAAACTTGGCCCCGCCGGCTCCGATCACCACGGGGTACACCCGCTCCACGCCGGGCAGCGAGGCGATTTCCTGCCCGATGCGTACGTCCAGCGGCGACACCTGGTTGGCGTTGGTCGTGGTTTCGTCGGTCACCCAGATGTAGCCGCTGTTGTTGGCGACAATGCTTTTCATGGCATCGGTCAGGAAGATGAAAATCCCCGCCTGCTGCCCGACCAGAAACACCGAAATCACGATGCCCGCCAGCGCGCCGATGGATTTCGGCCGGTCGTATCTGATGAAGTTGAAAGCGGTTCGTAGCATGACGTTTTTTTAATGAATAATGAAAGGCTGGTCTTTAAGCTGTCGGCAATGCTTTCGTTGCAGTCTGCCGCTCTCATTCATTATTCATTATTCATTTCTGTCTGAATTCATTTTTGTATCTATCAAACATTCCACTCTCGCTCCCAGCAGGACTTTTTCCGGGTTGTCGAGGCGGACGCGTACTTCGCGGACGCGGCGGTCTTCAAGGTTGGCGGCGTTGTCGGCGAAAAGGGATTTTTTGCGGAGATAGGGCGAGGCCAGAACGACCGTCCCGGTGCTCAGCGTCTCGTCGCTGCCCTGCGGCCGGATAACGGCCTTCTGCCCCACTTTTACCCGCAGCGCAAACAGCTCGTCGATTTCGGTTACGGCCACAATCGGTCCGGCGGGGGCAAAATCGCCGATGGACTGGTTTCCGGACAGGTACTGCCCCACCTTCGCATCCAGCGACAGCAGCGTTCCGTCGGCCGGGGCGCGCACCACTTTCTTGCTTTCCGAGGTGTTGAAATAATTGATGTCGGCCCGCAGCTCGCCGATGCGCGCCTGGGCCTGCTTTACCTGCGCGTCGGCCGCCCGGACCTGCTGTTCCAGGTTGGTGATCTGGTAACGGGAATCGTCCAGTTCCTTCTGCGTCAGAGCATTGCCGCGAAACAGCGTTTCGTTGCGCTGGTGGTCAGCGCGGGCCTTATCGAGCTGAACGCGCAGGGTCTGGACGTTTTGCCGGGCCGTTTCAACGGCATCCTCCTGGGTCCTGATTTTGCTGGTGGCCTGTTTGAGCTGGGCGGCTTCGAGGGCCTTGTCCATCGTCAGAATCACCTGACCTTTGGTGAGCTTTTCGCCGATGTTCACCCGTACCTCCCGAACCAGTCCGCCGGTTTCGGCCGACAGGGCGGCAATGCGGTTCTGCGGCTCGATAACGGCGATGCCGAGCACCTGATCGACGCGGGCGGGCGTCCGGACGGTGCGCGTCGAGTCCGGCTGGTCCTGTTTTTCAGCCTCCCCGCCGCAGCCCGTCAGCAACAGAGTGGCGAGCGCCCCGATACATAGCTTTTTCATGCGTGAATTGATTGAGTCATCGTGCTGGTAATCATTGTCAGGTTTGGGCTTTGGCTAATCGTGAAAGCCGCTCACTTCCCGCACCGCCCCGTTGTCCACCTCCACAATGCGGTGGGCGTACTCTTTCAGGCGCGGGTCGTGGGTGACCACGGCTACCGATTTCCCGCCGTCGGCCAGTTGCCGGAGTTCGTGCATGACCACCCCGAGCGAATCTTTGTCGAGCGAAGCCGTCGGTTCGTCGCAGAGCACTAGTTTCGGATTGGTGACCAGCGCCCGGGCGATGGCAATGCGCTGCTGCTGTCCGCCCGACAGTTCGCGGGGCAGGTTGCGACGCCGGTCGGTCATGCCCACCGTCGCCAGGGCCCGTTCGGTGCGCTGGCGGGCATCGGCGGCCGGAACGCCCTGAAGCTGAAGCGGCATCAGCACATTCTGTTCGGCCGTCAGCGGGGCCAGCAGGTTGAAATTCTGGAATACAAAGCCGATGGTATTCAGCCGGAGCCGCGCCAGTTCGCTTTCTTTCAGCCGGTTGACATGCTGCCCATCGACCCACAAGTCCCCGTAACTCGGATAGATGACGCAGCCCAGCAGCGACAGAAGCGTCGTTTTGCCCGAACCGGACGGCCCGATGATGAGCAGCAGTTCCCCTTCGTGCAGCTGGAGCGTGGTGGGTTGCAGGGCGACAATGGTCTGATCGCCCATTTTGTATTCCTTCCCGGCCCCTTTCAGTTCAGCCACCATAATTTTGTATGATTTCGTTACAAATAAACTATGTATCCATAACTTGTGTCAAGTTTTTCACAATATTTATTTTATTTTCGTAACTTTTGTGGTTAAATTTAAGGCATAAAGTATAGTTTCGTAGTAATATGGACAGTGGAAAAGATAAACTTCTGCACCTTATACAGGAATGGGCCGCCTTCGACCGGGAACAACCGGAGGGCGACCTGACCGCTTTTTGCACCTATTATTTAACCAACCGGACGGGTAATTCGCCGGAGCCGGGCGGTAATCCGGTCAATGCCAAGTGGGTGGAGCTGGTGACCGAACCGAAGGAGCTGACTGCTACCGTCACGGATGCCATTGTGATGAAGCCCGAATCGCGCATCAGTGCGCTGCTCGGCCGGTTGATCCGGTACATGTCTTTCTATTCCAAAAAGGCCATGCAGCCGCTGGAACTGTCCAATATCGATGATGCGGTGTACCTGATCGTGCTGGCTCAGATGGGGACGCCCAAGAAAAGCGAGCTGATTCATGAAATGCTGTCGGAATTCCCGTCGGGCATCGACATCATCAAACGACTTATGGCCAAAGGGCTGGCCGAGGAGTTTCCCGACGAGCACGACCGGCGCTCCAAACGGGTCCGGATTACCGAAAAAGGGATCGAAACCTTACAAACCTGCCTACCCGAGATGGACAAAGTGGCGCAAATCGGGTTTCATATTCTGACCGAAGCCGAAAAGCAGATGCTCATCAGCGTCTTTACCCGCCTGGACCGCTACCATGCCGACTATTACAAAAGCGGACGGAACCAGGATTTTCGGGAACTTTACGGTCAAATTATTTCCTGATGCTGAACGACCGCCGCCTTTACCTGATTTACGCCATCATCCTGTTCGACGTTATTGTCGGGTCGGCGATTGCTCCCATTATGCCGGAATTCGTGAAAGGTCTTCCCCGGCCGCAGCTCTGGCTGTCGCTGGGTACGGCCGTATTTCTGGGCGTTCAGTTGTTTTCGGCTCCCCTGCTGGGCAAATTGTCGGATAGTTACGGGCGGCGACCCATCTTCCGGCTGTCGGCCCTCGGAACGTTTCTGGCCGACATGCTGCTCCTGCCGGTCCGGGCCTGGGGCTTTTTCGGCAACCGCCTGACCGACGGCCTGACCAACGGCATGTACGCCACCGTCCGCTCGGCCATCACGGATATTTCGCCCAAAGAGCATCTGTTTCGGAACATGGGCATCGAGGGCACCATCGTCTCGTTCGGCTTCGTGCTGGGGCCGATGGTCGCGGGCATTGTCCTGACGGTTTTCGATGTGGCGGGCCCCAACCAGGCGACGGTCATCGTGCGGATGGCCGTTCTGCTGTCGGCCGTAAACATCCTGCTGACTTTCCTGCTGGGAGAAACGCATCACAACCGGACCCCGGCCGACCCGGCCCAGCTACGGGCGGAAGTCCGGCAATCGCTGAACGTGGCCGCCCTCTGGCAGCGGCTCGTGGCCAAAGACCGCACCCGGCCGGGCATCCTGATTCTGATCCTGATGCAGAACGTCCTGATGATGAGTCAGGGCTATTACAACTACTTTGTGACCTTTGCCAGCCTCGGCGAACTACGGATGGATGCCCGGGCCATCGCCTACTTTTTCATGTATTTCGGGCTGCTGAGCGTTTTTATCAACTTCATCTTCTACGCTTACCTCGCCGACCGCATCAACCAGCGGCGTTGGGTGATCGTCTTCGCCATCGTCGGTGTGTTCGTTCATCTGGCGTATGCCAACGTAGGCGGTTCGCTGGTCTGGCTTTATATCGTCATCACAATTGACTGTCTGACAATTTCGCTCATCTGGGGCCTGCTCGAAGGGCTGCTGGCTCACCAGACCACCGACGAAGACCGGGGCGAAATCTTCGGCATTAACCAGGCGCTCAACGGCTTTGCCAGCCTCGTCACGACGCTCGTTTTTGGCGGGCTGTCGCTGATCGATCTGCGGCTGCCGTTCTACTGGTTCGCGGCCTGCATCGGGGTTGTCGGCTGGCTGGCGTGGCGGCGGTACCAGAAACAGCCCGTGGCCGAACCCGACTCAGCCGTTCTTTAGCATCCGGTCGGCCAGCCCCGGCAGCCACCGGTGCAGATGCCGAAAAATGGCGGCCTTACCCGGATAAATTTCGTTCCTGTTTTTTCGCAGTCCATCCATCAAAGCCTCGGCAACGGCCTCGGGACTGAGCTTGCCCCGTCCGCGGCCCGCCGTCATGGGCGTGTCCACCAGCGGAAGCATCAGTTCCACCACCCGCACCGACGAGCCTTCCAGCTGGTAGCGCAGGGCTTTGGTGAAAAGGCGCAGGCCCGCCTTGGTGGCGCAGTACACCGGCGCCGAACGTTTCGGCGACAGCGCCAGTCCAGAGGTGACGTTGACAATCAGCGCCTCGTTTTTGGTTTTCAGCGACGGGATCAACGCTTCGCAGAGCTGGATGGCGGCGGTCAGGTTCGTGCCGATTTCGCCCGGAATGCGCTGCGGGTCAGCCGGTGTCTCGCCCAGAACGTAGTTGTATTGCACGCCCGCGTTGTTGATGAGCCAGTTGGCATCGGCATGATGGCGCCGGAGTTCGTCCGCCAAAGCCGCGACTTCACTCGCCAGCGCCAGATTACCGCGCAAAAACGTAACGTCCGGATACTGCCGCCGCAGCGCTTCGATTCGTTCCGGGTTGCGCCCGATGGCGACAAGCCGGTTTCCCTCGGCCCGAAGCCGTTCGAGGAGCGCCAGCCCGACGCCCGAGGTAGCTCCGGTCAAAATGATTTTATTGCCTGTCAGTTTCACCGTCTAAATAAATTATTGTCGTTCAGGCAGCAAAAGAAGGCGTTGCTCTTTCGACGGGCATTTACATAGGTAAAGAAATTCGGTTACTGCGCAGTGTTTTCCGGCCGGAGCCGCCCCGCCCGGATGCGGCTCAACTGCGTAGGCGTAATGCCGAGGTGCGAGGCAATGTGATATTGCGGAATGCGCTGCTCCAGGTCCGGGTTTTCGGCGCGAAATTTTTCGTAGCGCGCGGCGGCATCCAGCAGGACCAGATCAATTTCCCGCTGTTCTTTCAGCACAAACAGCCATTCGGCCTGCCGCCGGGCAAACCGTTCCAGAGCCGGGTGGCGGTCGTAGAGCGCTTCCAGGTGCCGGTAGTCGGCAACCAGCAGTGTACAGGCGGTCAGGGCCTGAACGGAAAGATGGCTGGGCCGGGACTGGAGGAAAGAATAATAAACGGCCAGCAGGTCGTCCTCGGCAAAAAAGGTCTTGTTGTATTCGGTTCCGTCGCCGGTCGTGATGAACGCCCGCAGCACGCCCTCCTGCACAAACGCAACGGCATAGGTCAGTTCGCCGGCCCGCACGAAGTATTCGCCTTTCGGCAAACGGACCGGGTGAAAACAGGCCTGCAGGTCGTGCCGGGCCGCTTCCGGCAGGGGCGAAACCTGTTCGATCAACTTTAGCAGTCTTTCCATACACTAAGTCAGGGCGGAAGAACCGTAATTAGCGCATTCTTTCACAGAATCCTAAACCACTTTTCGAAACAGGATGCGCCGGGGCTCGTTATCTACTACGAAAGCGAAATGGCAGTGGCCCCGCCTTTCGGGTAAAATAAATCAAGGATTAGCTGTCATGCAGGACATCGAGCCGTTTTACAACTGGGAAAAATATTACGTCGCGGCCGACGACCCCCAATCGCCGTTTTTCGGCCGTACGTACAACATGAATCAGTACGAAAATGACATTTACGGCTATTACATTCATCCCCTCTGGGACGAGATTGGTTCGGAAACGCTGTACATCAAGATTCTGTTTGCCGACTACGAGCGCCGTTTTGTCGTCATCGAACTCTTCGGCGAATGGAACGATACGCTGCACAACGACATCATGTACCTCAAACGGCACGTGATCGACCATCTGGTAGACAAGAATATCAATAAATTTATCCTGGTAGGTGAGAACATTCTGAATTTCCACGGCTCGGACGACAGCTACTACGAAGAATGGTTTGAAGACGTGGAAGACGGCTGGATTGCGGCCATCATGACCCGCGATTTTGTCGAACGGGAATGGAAAAAATACCGTCTGGACTACTACATGAATTTCGGCGGCACCCTGGACGACCTCGACAACTGGCGGACGCTCAAGCCCGTCGCTCTCTTCGAACTGGTCAACGGGTTGATCGTCCGGCGGCTGGGCTGAAGGGGTCCGACAAACCTTTGGAACAGTTATGAGTTATGAGTTAAGAGTTATGAATTATGAGTAATGAGCCAGCCGTTGCGGTGAACCGCTCTTAACTCCTAACTCTTAACTCCTAACTCATAACTGTTTTTACAAAACGTATGGAAGGCAACGTATTTCATGATAGCCGACAGGCGGGTTTGATGAATCCCGAACACGCCGACGATAAATTCAGCAGCGATCAGGCCGAAACCCACATGGTAAAACTCGTGGACGGTAAACTGGTCCCGACAGCCAACACCGAAAGCATTGGTCCGGATTCCCTGATGGACCAGTTCGCCAACGATGAAGAAATGGCCGTCAATGGTCCGATGGGCCGCACCTACGACACCTTCGAACGCGACCCGGCGATGGGCCCGCCGACGATGGACATGACGGATTACGGCAATCCAAATCCGGATGTACCGACGGGCGAGATGATTCCGACGCCGCCGGACCCGAGCCAGCCGATTCCCGGTGCCCCGGACGCGCCGACGCCCCCGGCTCCCGTGCCGCCGCAGCCCGAAATCACGCCGCTGCCCGGCACCAACCAACCGGGCCAGCCGGAAATTACGGACCCGACGCAACCCGGCCGCTCGCATGAAGTAAACAATGGATAATCGGTGGAAGGTTGAACGTTTAAGGTTGAACGCTGCCGCTGCTCCGCCTCATTCGATAAGTCAGCAATGAGGCCGTGTCACGCAGCGACGAACCGCGTTAAACGTTAAACTTTGAACGTTCAACCCCCAACCTTACACGCTAAAAACACATTCTCATGGCACCCGAAAACACTTCCCCCGAGGAAAGCAAGCAACCCCAGGCGTCGATCTATTCGGGTCTGCAGCCGGGGCCGCCCTCCGATCCGGGTGCGGACGAAAACATGGTGGAAGACGGCATCGTAGGCCCCTCGGCCCGCCCGTACGACACCGACGCGGTTGACTCGGATTACCAGCCCGGCGAACGGCCTCAGGAAGCCGCCCAGATGGAAAACCAGCCGCGCGAAACGATGGACGAAAGTTCGATCAAGAAAGGCCCGATGCAGGAACACAGCACCGCCGAAGCCCCGTCGGACATGAAATCGACGGACCAGCTGGATCTGAAATACAACGATCCGGAAGCCGCGCGGGGAGATGTGATCTGAATGATTGAATGATTGAATGATTAATCAGGCTTAGCCCTACACGGACTTTGCGGAGCTTATTCAATCATTCAACCGTTCAACCTATCAACCATTCAACCCATCGGTCTACCTATCATTCAATTTTTTCATAGCTTAGCGGCAGATCTAAACCGTTGCGCAATATGAGAAAATTGACCTTTTCCCTTCTTTTAGCCGTCACGTTTGCCTTTACCGGTCCGGGTAAAAAGCCCGGCAAGTGGGTAAGCCTCTTCGACGGCAAAGCGATTTCGGGCTGGCACAGCTACCAGAAAGACAAAGTGATCGGCTGGATGATTGAAGACGGCACCCTGACCTCCGACGGCTCCGGCGGCGATCTGGTGACGGACAAGGATTACGAAAATTTTGAGCTGGAATTCGACTTCAAAATTCCGCCCAAGAGCAACAGCGGTGTCCTGTACAAAATCATCGAGTCGCCGAACTACGAACGAACCTACCATTCCGGACCTGAATATCAGATCATTGACGACAAAGGATTTGAGTGGCGCGATGCAAGCGGCAAGCTCATGAAGCTGAACAACAACCAGCTTTCCGGGGCCAACTACGACATGCATGACCCTCTGGATATGAACGCCTCCAAAGCGCCCGGCGAGTGGAACCGGGGCCGGATTGTGGTCAACAACAACCACGTGGAGCACTACCTCAACGGCATCAAAGTGGTGGAGTACCACTACGGCAGCGACGACTGGAAGGCCCGGGTCGCCAAAAGCAAATTTGCCAGCCTCGCGTACGCTACGCCACACGCCAGGGGAAAGATTGCATTGCAGAGTCACAACCCTAAAGAAAAGGTCTGGTACCGCAACATTCGGCTCCGCGAACTCTAGCCAACCCAATCCCGATCGCCCCTGATCGGGATTTTTTATACCCTTCCTTTAGTTGTTGCTATTTTTTTTTGGAGAATTAGGCAAACTACCTATATTGCGTGTACAAGTAACACAGTTTAAGACACTTTCTCCATGAAAAAATTGTACACCCTGGCGCTCCTTCTGGGACAATCGCTGCTGATTGCCGCCTTTTCGGGAGTTGGAACGAGTGCCCAAGCCCAATGTGTGGGCGTCAACGTAGCGGATCAACCCGTTGAATTTCAGCTCACTTTCGACAAAGCGACGAATCGGATGACGGCCTGGTACATTCCCTCGACCAGTTCTACCCACCGGCTGGTTACCGCCCAGTTCAGCATTGTCGCTCCCAAGGGCTACACCGCCCCCGAACCCGGCGCGGGCCGCGATTCAAAACTGCAGATTACCAACATCAACGGGGTCTGGACGGATTTCGTCTTTGACAACGACCTCTTCCTTTCCCACGGCAAATCCCCGCTCGCTTCTCTGGAAGGTCTGGCCGTACACCAGGTCGGCATGGCCCCGCAGGCGGTAGAAGTAGGTTCCGTCAGCGCGGGCGTTCCGGTTCCGCTGTTTTCGTTTCCGGCAACCGACAAGCCTGGCGAAGTCCGGATTGTGGCCACCAACGAGCAGATTCAGAAGGAAATTCTGACGCGTTACGGGAGCAACATTAACAACGAGATGTCCATCCAGTCTCCGGTCAAAGCGTACGTTCAGGCCCGGCAGCGCTACTGCAAGAACAGCCTTCAGAGCGTGGTCAAGTTTGTCGCGCCGCAACTGGTCGACGCGCTGAACCAGCAAAAACAGGCCGTAGCCGCCAGCAACGGCCAGCTCATCGGCCTCGACAATGCCCTGTCGGCCAACGAGAGTCTGGCCGTCCGGCCGAATCCGGCCAGTGGCCCCATTGAGGTTACCTACCGCATTCTGACGCCCGGACGCGCCGGCGTGGCGCTCGTCGATCTGCAGGGCCAGCACAAACAAACGCTGGTCGAGAACAAGCATCACGAAATCGGCATCTACAAAACCAAAGTAACGCTGGACCAGGGGCATGTGGCCGGTATGTACATGATCGTCCTGCAGGGCGAGAACGTTCGGAAGAGCACCAAGCTGGCCATCCAGAAGTAAGTCTATTGACGATTTTCCAAACGGAAAAGCGCCGGAGAAGCACTGCATTCTTCCGGCGCTTTTCCGTTTTAGTTGCCCCTTTATTTAGTACATTTACCAAAATGTATCCTTTTCGCAATGCTTAAACGACTACTTCATCCCCTTCTTTTAATGGGGCTGTCCCTCTCCCCGGTTATGGCCCAGACGCTGCCTCCCGGCGTGTTCAAGCAGGTAAAAGCCCGAAGTATCGGTCCTGCCGTCATGTCGGGGCGGATCACGGCCATCGACGCGGTGGTCAGCAACCCGGACATTATTTACGTCGGAGCCGCCTCGGGTGGTGTCTGGAAATCCGAGAACGGCGGCGTCTCCTTCCGGCCCGTCTTCGATGACCAGCCGAACATCAACATCGGCTCCATCGCCGTCCAGCAGAGCAACCCGAGCGTGGTCTGGGCCGGAACCGGCGAAGGCAATCCGCGGAACTCGATCAACATCGGCCACGGCATCTATAAATCCATCGACGGCGGCCGGACCTGGAAGAAAATGGGCCTGGACAAGACCATGAACATCCACCGCATCCTGATCGACCCCACCAACCCGAACGTGGTGTATGCCGGGGTGATCGGGTATCCGTTTGCCGGCCATCCGGAACGCGGCGTTTTCAAGACAACCGACGGCGGTCTCACCTGGGAAAAGGTCCTGTTCACTAACGAACGGTCTGGGGTTGCCGACATGTTTATGGACCCTTCCAACCCGCAGAAACTCGTCGTAGCCATGTGGGAACACCGGCGTACTTCGCACGACTTCACCTCGGGCGGACCGGGTTCGGGCCTCTACATCACCTACGACGGCGGCAAAACGTGGTCGAAGAAAGGCAAGGCGGAAGGCCTGCCAGAAGGCGATTTTGGTCGGCTCGGCCTCGCCGTGTCCCGCAGCATGCCCAACCGGATCTACGCGCTGGTCGAAGCTAAGAAAAACGGACTTTACCGCTCGGATGACGGGGGCGAAAAATGGGAAAAAGTGACGGAAGAGCCGTCCATCGTGACCAACCGTCCGTTTTATTTCAACGAAATATTTGTCGATCCGAAAAACGAAAACCGGCTGTACATGATCTACCAGCCCATTGCCGTCTCGGAAGACGCCGGGAAGTCGTTCAAAGTCATCGCGACGCTGGAACAGGTCCACGCCGACCACCACGCGTTCTGGATTCACCCGGAAAACCCGAACTTCATCATCGACGGCAACGACGGCGGGGTGACCATCAGCCGCGACCGGGGCAGAACCTGGGCGTTCCCGGACGGCATTTCCATCGGGCAGTTCTACCACATCAACGTCGATAACGACGTTCCGTACAACATCTACGGCGGCTTGCAGGACAATGGTTCGTGGACCGGCCCGGCCTACACTTTCTCCGACGGCGGCATCCGCAATTACTACTGGAACGTGGTGCTGTACGGCGACGGCTTCGACGTGATTCCCGACCCGGAGGACAGCCGGTACGGGTACGCCATGTCGCAAGGCGGAAGTCTGGCCCGCTACGACAAGCAGACCGGCCGTTCTACGTTTATCAAACCCACGGCACCGGACGCCAAAACCCGTCTGCGCTTCAACTGGAACTCCGGCATTGCCCTCGACCCCTTCAACAAGAAAAGCATTTACTACGGCAGTCAGCACCTGCACCGGTCGGGCGACAAGGGAATGACCTGGGAAACGCTTTCGCCGGACCTCACCCGGAACGACCCGAACCAGCAGAAGCAGGACCAGAGCGGCGGCCTGACGCTCGACATCACGTCCGCTGAAAACCACAACACCATTCTGACGATTGCCCCGAGCCCGCTCGAACGGGGCGTGATCTGGGTCGGCACCGACGACGGCAACGTGCAACTGACCCGCGACGGTGGCAAAACCTGGAACAACCTCCGCGACCGCCTGCCGGGCCTGCCCAAAGAAGCCTGGATTCCGCAGATTACCGCCTCCCGCCACCGGGCCGGGGAAGCATTTGTGGTGGCCAATAACTACCGCAATACCCTCGACATGGCTCCGTACATCTACCGCACGACGGACTTCGGCCAGACCTGGACGCGGCTGGTGGACGACAAGGACGTGAACGGCTATGCGCTCTGCTTTCTGCAGGACCCAACCGAACCGCGCCTGATGTTTGCCGGAACCGAGCACGGCCTATGGGTGAGCGTTGACGAAGGCAAAACGTGGTCGCAGTGGAAAGAAGGCGTGCCGTCGGTATCGGTCATGGACCTCGCCATTCAGGAACGCGAAGCGGATCTGGTGATCGGGACGTTCGGCCGCGCGCTGTTTGTCCTCGACAACATCCGGCCGCTCCGTAAGCTGGCCAAAGAGGGAGTGACGACGCTCGACAAACCGCTGCTGGCCTTCGAACCGGCCCCAGCCTATCTGGTCAACTACCGCATGGCGCCGGGTTACGTCAACGACACGGACAATATGTACCAGGCCACCAATCGCCCGCAGGGAGCAAACCTGACGTATTACATCCGGCCCAAAACGCCGATCAAGCCGACGCCGACCGTGACGACCACCACCGAACGGAAGCCCCGCCGCGCCACCACCCAGAACAAGGAAACCGGGGCCACGCTCCCGACGACTCTTCCGGCCAGCGCCACGGCAACGGCAACCGCCAAAGCGGATTCGGCCAAAAAACCGGCCGCCAAAACGGATACCCTATACGTTCGGATTTTTGACGAGAGCAACCGGCTCGTGCGCACGCTGCAACAGGTGCCCGATTCGGCCCTCGGCATGCAGCGCCTGACCTGGAACCTCAGCGAACGGGGCGTCCGTCAGCCGGGCAGTGCCAAACCCAAACCGAACGCCGCTGAGCCTGGAGGCGGAAGTGTGCTGCCGGGGCGTTACAAACTCGTGTTTGCCTACGCCGGGGCCAGAGATTCCACTTTCCTGACGGTCAATCCGGACCCGCGCGTGCCGTTCAACCGCGAAAATGTGCTGGCCCGCCGCACCCTGGCCGAACGGCTGAACACCGTCGCCCGGCAGCTGACCGAGGCCACCGACCGCCTGCAGGAAGCCCAGGAGGCCACCGACCTGATGACGGCTCAGTTGAAAGACCGTCCGGGTAAGGAGTTTGAAGCCCTGCAAAAAGCCACGAAGTCGGTTCAGGATTCCATCAAAGTGGTCCGCGAGTCGATTCTGGGCAAAAGGGCCGAAAAACAGGGCTACGGCACGCCGTACATGCTGACGCCCACCGGCAAACTGCAGGAAGCCCGTACGTACGTGCTGGGTCGCCTTGCCGAGACGCCGACGCGCACGGAAAACGAACTCATCGAGCAGGCTGAAACCCTGACCCGCGACACGCTGACGAAGGTGAACAAATTCTTCAAATCAGACTGGGCGGAGTACCGGCGTAAGGTCGAGTCAACGCCGATGGCGGTCGTGAAGGAACTTGCGGAGGTGCGGTAATGCCCGTTACTGCCGTTCGTCCGCGAGCCCTCGCGGACGAACGTTCCTCCGTCTAACTTTCCGCTTTTCTCCCGGTAGTTTTCGGCCAACGCCTTCTTTCTCAGGCATGAAAACCCGGTGTCTTCTCTTTTCCTTCCTGCTGCTGAGTATGAGCACGCTGGCCCAGTCCGTTGTCCCGCGCATGGCCGGGGCTGCCCGGCAGTTTCTGCAAACGCTTTCGCCCGAACAGCGGCAGAAAGTCACCTACGCCTTCACGGACGAAGAACGGTTCAACTGGTTTTTTGTGCCCCGCGCCCGCAACGGCCTCACCATGAAAAACATGACCGACGCCCAGCGAAAAGCGGCGCTGAACCTCGTGCAGACGACTCTCAGCGAGCAGGGTTACGGGAAAATCACGTCCATTATGGATTTGGAAAACGTGCTGCGGGTCGTCGAAAAGCGGGGAACCGACGATACATACCGCGATCCGGACAACTATTTCGTCACGATTTTCGGCGATCCGGCAGGCACGGAACCCTGGGGCTGGCGGCTCGAAGGGCACCATATTTCGCTTAACTTTTCGTCGGTGAACAACCAGGTGGCGGGACTTACCCCCACCTTTCTGGGCAGCAATCCGGGGATTGTCCGGGCGGAGGTGCCGCAGAAGGGAAAAGAGACCTTAAGTGAGGAAACGGCCCGGGCGTACAGCCTGCTTCAGGCGCTGACCGAGGAACAATTGAAGAAAGCGGTGCTCTCGGCCAGCTGCCCGGCGGACATTCTGACCGGCAACAGCCGCAAAGTTTCCCTCGAAAAACGGGAAGGTATTTCGTACGGCGAACTGACCCGAAAACAGCAGGAATTGTTTCTGAACCTCCTGACCACCTATCTGAACAACTACCACGTCACCCTCAAAAACCAGCAGCTGGAAAAGCTCCGGCAGGCCGGACTCGACGCCCTGACCTTCGCCTGGCTGGGCGACCGCGAACCGGGTTACGGACCCGGCAAGGGGCAGTATTACCGCATTCACGGCCCTACGATTCTGATTGAATACGACAACAGCCAGAACGCGGCCAATCACGTCCATACCGTCGTGCGGGATCTGACCAACGACTTCGGCATGGACCTGCTGGAAGCCCATTACCGGACACAGCACCGCAAGTAGCTACTCGCCCAGCAGGATTCGGCGGATGCGCCCGTACTTCAGCAGACGGGCCTTCACGGCCGCCAGCAGGTCTGGTGTATTGAACGGTTTCATGATGTAGTCATCGGCTCCGAGTTCCATCGACCGGCGAATGTCCTGGGTATCGACGCGGGCGGAGACGAAAATAAACGGAATAACCAGACTCGAAGCATTCAGCTGCTCAAGGACATAATAGCCCTCCCGGTCGGGCAGCGACACATCGCAGAGAATCAGATCCGGCGGATTCTGAAACAGCATTTCCACTCCCTGCTCAGCCCGGTCGGTCACCTGGACGTCGTATCCGGTCAGTTCGAGCAGTTCGGCTATATTTTCTGACAACTGGGCTTCATCTTCAATCAACAGGATACGATTCATGGGATAGCACGGGTAAGGTCACAGTAAATGTTGTCGATTCATTTAACCGGCTCCGAACACTTACTTCGCCCCCATGCATCTTCACAAACTGCCTGATCAGCGAAAGTCCGATTCCTGTTCCGGAAATAGTTCCCGTGTTGGAGGCCCGAAAAAACGGTTCGAAAAGACGGTCGATCTCTTCGGGTGGAATACCGATGCCAAAATCCGTGATGGAAAGGATCAGCGATTTGTCTTTAACGGCCAGCTCAAAGAGGATGTTTTTATCTGCACCTCCCCCATATTTGACCGCATTGGAAAGCAGGTTCCGGATGACGTGGGTCATCAGCGTCCGGTCCAGCCGCCAGGGCAATTCGGTGACAGGCGAGTTGAAATCCAGCCGGACCTGAAGCTTCTTGTGGCGGAACGTCTTGGCAATGACCTCTTTGCACAAACTCACCACCTCTACCTGCTCGGGCCGGAAAACGATGGTGTTGGCCTGCTGGCGTCCGAGCAGCAGCACTTCGTTCATGAGCTCGTTGATCCGCAGGATTTCCTCCCGGATAATGCCCGAATGCCGCAGCACCTTGTCTTTGGTCCGCGGGGTTTCGATGTAGTCTGACACCAACTCCAGCAAATCGACGCTGGTCAGCATGGTGGCCAGCGGCGTCCGGAACTCGTGGGAAATGGTGTTGACAAAGCGGGATTTCATCTCGTTCAGCTCGCGTTCTTTCATCAACGCCATTTTCATTTCTTCCTCAATCCGCTTGTGGTGCATGATGTCGCGGGAGACGGTAAGTATACTTTCCGGCTCGCCCTTCGCGTTGGTCACCAGCGTAAACTGAATTTCCACCCAGAGGCTCGTCCCGTCCACCCGGACCAGCTGAATCTGGATCTGGCCGGTCCCTCCGGTCGTTTCTCCGCGCACGATCTTCTGGTGACTCCGCTTAACCTGCTCCTGGAAGTCGGGATGAACCATCTGGTAAGGGTCAATGCCGATCAGGTGTTCCGGCGATACACCGATGAAAAAAGTGGACGAAGGCGAAACGTAGGCAATCCGGCCGTCCAGATTGTGCAGACAGATCAAATCGCTGGTGTTGCTGGAAATCTGCTGGAAGAGCGATTCGGTAACCCGGAGCTTGTCCAGCAGTTGCTCCAGTTCGCTGGCGTAGTTGCGGACATCGGTGATGTCGTAGCGGACAAAAGTGGCGCCGATCACCTCCCCTTCGAAGAAAATCGGGCGCAGTTCGCATTTGAAATAATAGCTTCGTCCGGCGTAGTTCCGGACCACATTCCGGTCTACCGGTTCGCCGCGCAGGACCTGCTCGACGCGGGCTTTCCATTCTTCATCGGCAAAAATCGGCTCTTTTTCATCGTAGATGTGTTTTCCGATTTCGGCCGGTTTGTTGTAGAGCAGCTGGTGAATCTGGTTGAAATTCGAATTGGCGGCCATCAGCCGCAGATCCGAGCCGAAAGCGCAGACCTCCACGTCCAGATTGTCGAGCATGATCCGGAAATCGCTTTCGGTACGGGCGAGCTTCCGGTCTCTCGCTTTGAGCCGCGATTCGTCGTTGACCAGTCCGTAGAGCATCAGCGAGCCGTCGGGCTGCGGAACGGCCTTGTAATAGTTGCGCAGCCAGATGTAGCCAAAATCCTTCAGATACCAGCGGAAATCAATCGCTCCCTGCATTTTTTCGCCCGATTTGATGAGCGAAATGGCCATGCGGACGATGGCGCGGTCTTCGGGATGGATGCCCCGAAACCAGCGCATGGGCTGAATCATTTTGTTTTTGCTGGCCCCGGAGATGAAGCTCAGCATTTCGTCGCGCACGAACAGCAGGCGCGGAGCCGAGCCGTCCCGGAACTCGATGGAATAAGGCCAGATCGGCAGTGACTGCAGGGTATTGGCCTGGACGGCGTTGAGCAGTTCCAGCTTTTCCCGGGTTTCGGTCAGGTCCGTCACATCGAGTCCAAACCCGACGTAGTACTGCGGCAGGGGGCTGTCGTGGTCAAAATAGGCGATCACGCGCCGGAAAATATTGCGTACCGTCCCGCCGACCTCCGTCTGTTCGAGGTAGCTGATGCTTTGGCGCTGGACGGCCGCCTGCCGGAAATACTGGGTCCGGCGCTCCCCGAACGCACGGCCCTGTCCGCGGGCCTCGGCGTACTCCCCTTCGGTCATGCCCAGGGCCATTTCCCGCAGCGCATTGTCTTTGATGGCGTGCTTGTTGACGTACCGGAACCGGAAATCCTGGTCCAGCACGGTAATATCGACGGGGGCGTTGTCCAGCACCGTCTCGTAGAAGTCGCTCTGGGAACGCAGCTCCGAGCGAAGCATGCTTTTTTCGGTTATATCGCGGAACTGCCAGACATGGGCCTTTGGCTTTCCGTCCTCGAACAGCGGGGTGTAGCTGAAAAGCACGACCAGTCGGCCCACTTTCAGTTCGATGTTCTTGCAGGTAGTCGGCTCCGGACGGGTGCTGAGTTCGAGGGCCTGCTCGTAAAAGCCCCGCATGGCCGGCGTCCGAAGGGAGTTTCTTTCCAGATAGTCCAGGTGGTTTTTGCCCAGAATCCAGTCCGCGGGGTACGGCTGGTTGAAGATTTGGCAAAAGGTTTCGTTGACCAGAATCACTTTCCGGTCGGCATCCTCAACCAGCAGCCCGGTGTCCATGACATCCAGGAGCTGCCGACATACATCCGAAATAACCATACAATCAAAAGACCAGCGGGTCCAGGCACATTAATTTTCCGAAACGGAGCCGGTCAGGTGCCGCGTCCGGTAGCGCAGCGGTGCTGTCTGATAGGCTTCCTTAAATGTCCTTGAGAAATAGGCCGGTGTGCTGAAGCCGCATTTCTCGGCAATGTACTGCAGCGAGTAATCCGTTTTGAGCAGGTACTCGGCAGCCTTCCGCAGGCGAAAATCCGTCAGTACATCGTGGAATCGCTTCTGGTAGTACTGCTTCAGATGCCGTTGCAGGGCCGAGCGGCTCATGCTCAGTTCCTCGGCCATGTCGTCGAGCCGGAACTCTTCGTTCTGGTAATGCTTTTCCATCGCCGCCGTCAGCCGTTTGACAAACTGCACCGACAGTTCGGGGTCGTCGGCGGTTTGTTCCTGCAGGGCCGTGGCGGTCACTTCCGCTTTAAGCCGGATGATGTTTTCCACCTTCAGCAACAGTTCTTCCCGCAGAAAAGGCTTGGTGATGTAATCGATCGCCCCGGACTTGAGGCCGGTAATGCGGTCTTCCTGCGCCACTTTCGCCGTCAGAAAAATAACGGGAATATGCCGAAAAAGCTGATTGTGTTTCATCTGACGCACAAACTCAATGCCGTCCATCACGGGCATCATTACATCGCAGATGATCAGGTCCGGCGTAAACACTTCGAGCATATCCAGTCCTTCCTTCCCATTCCCCACGGGCGTGACATCGTGGTACGAATGGACCAGTAACTCTTCGATGTTTTCCCGAAGCTGATATTCGTCTTCTATCAGGAGAATTTTTGCCATGAACTCCAGTAATCGTTTTCCATATTCGACTTGTGCGTTTTTCAGCCCTTTTGGGGCCGAAAAATATACAACCTATTGATAATCAGCATATTTATCGCAAGAGTCGTTCAGTTGTTCTAAGAAATATATACCAGTTTCGGCAATTTTCAAGCCAGCTTTTGACTAAGCGGCTGTAATAAAGCAGAAATCCCTTTCCGCGGAACAATTCCGGCAGAAAGGGATAAAGTTGCTTGGGTGCCCGCCGGGTGGCGGCAGCCTTCACAAAGTTTTTATAACGTTGAGTAGTCAGGAGTATTCGGAATCAGGCGTGCGCCAGAACAACGGCCACACGACCGTTGAGAGAATTGATAATATCGGTATGGCGAACGAGCATCCGGGCCGAGGACATCGGGCAGTCCAGATCGTCGTGCAGTTCGGTCAGGGCAATCATCATCAGTTCCTGAATCCGTCTGAACTCGTTTACCTGGTTGGGTTTATATTGATCCGCTTTTTCGAGCAAAAGCTGAATGTGGTAGAAGTTACCGTAAAAAACAGACATCGCCTGCTCCCATTCGGGCTGGTTGGGACGCATGGCAAGATTGGTAGCAGTAGGCAGGTTTTGAACAGAAGCCGCGTTCATTGGATACGGTGAAAAATGTTATTTACTATTGCAGGAATAGACCAGGCCCTTCAATGGCCGGCTATTTTCAGGAAAGACAGAGAGAAGTTATAGGTACGGTTCAATACCGTTTTATCCTATGTTACTGTATCGCAAAACTAACCGGACGGACTTTTCCGGAGAGGTCAGTTTTTTGCTTGTCCGTCAACGTATAGGTAACACAGTCAGACGTATAGCCGATTCGATTAATAGTCGATACGCCGTCGGGCTTCTTTCACATCCGAACGGCGCTTTTTCTCACTGCGGCGTTCTTCCTGGGCGGCGCGGCCGGGTTTGGTCGCTTTTCGGGGACGCGGCCGGACGAACGCCTTCCGCACGAGGTCCAGAAATTTCTCCGTCACTTTCTCGCGGTTGGCAAGCTGGCTCCGTTCGGTCTGGTGGTAGAGCACCAGCACGCCTTCCGTGGTCAGTTTGCCCGCCAGTTTCTGGAGCAGGGTCGCCTTTTCGTCCTCACTGAGCAGGGCCGAGCGGGCCACATCGAAGTAAAGTTCGGCTTTGGTAGCGACCTTGTTGACGTTCTGACCGCCTTTGCCTCCGCTGCGGGCGAACTGGTACTGTACTTCCGGAAGCAGACGGGTTGGGTCCATACAATCAGGCGTTGTGCAGGGGCGGACTTTTGATAGTTTTTTGTCAGTAACCTACTAAATCCATAAACAAACCAAGCCTGGACCTGTTCTCTGACATACGACCACAAACATACGCAAAATGGCACATCGTGAGAAAATAGATACGATGCTGGAAGACACCAACGACTCGCTTGGCGGCGGTGCTCCCAGCACAACGCCCGACGAAGGGGTCAACCTCGTGGAAGACTGGATCGTCATTCTGCGGACCCAGCCCGAATGGGCCACGCTCGTGGCTCCGCTCGAACAGCTCCGGGATGCCCTCGACGGCGGTGATATGGTAGCCGTTCAGCTGCTGCTCCGGGATCTGGCCAACCAGACGGAAGTAGTGGCCCAGAACGCTACGGGTTCTTACCGGCAACATCTGGCCGATCTAGCCACCAATCTGAAAGACTTTAGCAGGGCAATGGCCAAGTAATGCACTGACCGACGGGAGGCCGACCACTTGGCCCGTTTTCCTGTTATTCCGCATGCCCCGCATTTACAACCAACGTTATGGCAACTACACAGACACAAACGGGCCTCATCGACTCTACGGTGGAGGCTTTTAACGGTGAAATTACGTCCGTCTCGGCGATGGACGGCATTTCGATGATCGACAACTGGGTTACGGTCCTGCGCAGCGGCGACGAGTCCACCAATCCGGTCGCCAGCACGCTCAGCGCCCTTAAGTTACAGCTTCAGGCGGGCAACCCCGATACGGCCCAGATCGACGCCCTGCTCGCGGAGCTGGCGGACCAGGCGGAAGGCTTCGTCGGCAAAGCCGAGGACGACAAGGTGAACGCCCGGCTCCGCGAGCTGGCCGGGGCCCTGCGCGGCTTCGGCGATACCCTGGCGGGCCGCAACGGCCGGGTTGAAGGAGGCCGGGCCCAGATATTTACCCAAACCCATACGGGCAGCGCCACCGGAAACGCGGGCGCCCCGGAGATGGGCCGCCAGGACGGCAGTCCGGGCGATGAGGATACGGAAGGGCATCAGGGTGGCGGCTCCTACGGTTCGGGCTACGGCACCGGCTCCGACACGGAAGAAGGCTCCGAAAACTCCGGCACCGATCCCCGCACACCCGGAACGTCCGTTCACGAAGGAGGCAGCAAGCAATAAGTTGTCTGTTTTCGGTTGTCCGTTTTCTGTTTCGCGTTCCCTGACGCGGCCCGGCAGGGTTACAGTCCGGGAGAAGAACCAAAACGGGAGGCACCAACTGAAAACCGAAAACCACAAAACAGAAAACCGACTATGTCCAACCATTCGCATTCACAGGTGCCGCATTCAACGGCGACGACCCTGATTGACTCAACCGTACAGGCTTTCGACGGCGGTCCGTTCGATACGTCTATTCCTGAAGGGCTTTCCCTAATAAACGACTGGCTTCGGTCCCTCAAAACGTCGGAAGCCGAAAACATTGCCAACAAACTGCAGGAACTCCGGGATGAACTCCAGAACCCGCTTCTGGACAACCGCAAGCTCCGGGAAATTCTGCTGGCCCTGTCGCAGCAGACCGAGCACTGGCTGCCCGAAGCCGGCGGTGAGTTTCCGGCCCGGCTCAAAACGCTGGCCGAATCCCTGCGCAATTTTGCCAATCAAATCGCCTAAAATCAGTTATGAATTATGAGTTAAGAGTTATGAGTTGTTGAAAAGAGCCATCGATAACTTCTAATTTTTAACTCATAACTCTTAACTCATAACTCAATTTTGACTTATGCCATCGAATTCGTTAACCCGTAATGCGCTCAACGGAACGCTCAATACGCTGCAAACTGCTGATGTAGACAATATGGCTCCCCGCGAGGGCGTCAACCTGATCGACGACTGGCTGAAGGTCCTCCAGGACTCGCACCAGGCCAGTTCCGTCACCAATAACCTGATGCAACTGCGGTCGCTGCTGCAAATGCCGAATCCGCCGTCGGATCAGCTCAAATACCTGCTGGCCAACCTTGCCGACCAGACCGGTTCGCTTTCGCAGTCGCTCGGCGGCGGTTATACCAACGAACTCGACGAGCTGGCCCTGGCCCTCCGGACGTTCAGCGATCAGCTATAATGCGTTGAAGGTTGAACGTTGAACGTTGAAGGCGGCAAAAGGCGCTTCCCACTCGTTCACGTTCAACCTTCAATCTTCAACCTTCAACGTCATTTATGGACTCCAATCCCACACAAGACCTGATCAACAACACGGTTTCGGCGCTGAACGACGGCGGGGTGACCAGCATCGTTCCGACGGACGGGCCGCTGTTGATCGACTACTGGATCGACGTTCTGGCGGAGGCCCCGCAGTCGCAGCAGCTGCGGATTTCGCTTCAGGAACTGCGCAGCCAGCTCGAAAGCGGCAACCCCGACGCCGTTACGGTCCGGACCATCATGCTCGACATGTCGGACCAGCTCAGCGTTGTTGCCCAGAATTCCCAGCCCGACATCCGGGACCAGCTCCGCCCGCTGGCCGAAGCGGTGCATGTTTTTGCGATTTCATTGTAAAAATGACTGATTGACTGAATGACCGAATGACTGTAGTGATCTTTTGCCTGCCAGTCATTCAGTCATTCAGTCATTCAGTCATTCAATCATTCAATCATTCAACTCATGGAAAGCCATTCAGAAACAACCAGTTTATTAGACAAAACCATCGCCAACCTGAGCAACGGGAGCGTTTCGGTGTCGGCGATGGAAGGCACCAGCCTCATCGATCAGTGGATTCAGTCGCTGCGGCAGGGTGAAAACACGCGCGTAACGGCGATGGCCGACCAGCTGGAGCAGCTCCGGCAGGCCCTCGACAATCCCACGCCGCAGTCGGAAAATATTCACGACATTCTCGAAAAGCTGGCGACCAGCGTGGCCGAATTCAGCGCCGACACCGGCTCGGAAGGCGAAATCACCACCCAGCTCCAGAGCCTCGCTACGGCCCTGCGCAACGTGAGCGGACAGATTTCTACGGCGGAATAAATTGAGTTAAGAGTTAAGAATTATGAGTTATAAATTAGCTTCGCGGCTCCGGTAGTAAACTCATAACTCTTAACTGCTACTTCATAACTGAATGAATTTCGACGTTCTGACCATCACCCTCAATCCGGCTATCGATAAAAGTACGACCGTCGACCGGTTTGTTCCTGAACAAAAATTACGCTGCGCACCGCCCCGCTACGACGCAGGCGGCGGCGGACTCAATGTTTCGAAAGCCTTGAGACGACTCGGCGGCGATTCGCTGGCCCTGTTTTCGGCGGGAGGGCCGCCGGGACAGCTTTTGCAGGATCTGGTGCGGAAGGCGGGTATTTCGTACCGGATCATCGAAACGCAGGAATGGACCCGGGAGAATTTTACCGTCACCGAAACCGAGTCGAACGCGCAGTACCGCTTCAACCTCCCCGGCCCGACGCTCTCGGCTTCGGAAGCCCAAAGCTGGCTGGACTCCCTGTCGTCCCTTGACTTCAAACCGGCTTATGTGGTCGCGAGCGGAAGCCTGCCCAACGGGGTGTCCACAGATTTTTACGCCCGGATTGCCCGGGCGGTGCAGAACGCCGGTGCCCGTTTCATCCTCGATACTTCGGGCCAGCCGCTGTTTGAAGCCGCCAACGTCGGCGTTTTCCTGCTGAAACCCAATCTGAATGAACTATGCGCCCTGGTCGGGGTGGAAACGCTGGAAACGGTGGACATCGACGATGCAGCCCGGGAAATCATCGGACGCGGCGACTGCGAAGTGGTCGTGGTCTCGATGGGCCCGCAGGGCGCCATGCTCGTCACGCGGGATTTCTGCGAACACGTCCCGGCCCCATCGGTCAAAAAGCTAAGCACCGTCGGCGCGGGCGACAGCATGGTTGCGGGCATGACCTGGGCCCTGTCGCAGGGCAGGGATTACCGCCAGATGATTCGGCAGGGTGTCGCCTGCGGCAGCGCAGCCACCATGAATCCCGGCACCGAACTCTTCCAGCCCCAGGACGTCGAGCGCCTCCTGGCCTGGATTAACCAGTACGGAACCCGGTACCGGCTGCCGACGGATTGCACAGTAGATTGATTGAATTTTGAATGTTGAATGATTGATTTGCTCCGCTGAGTTAGAATTTGTGAAGCAAATCAATCATTCAACACTCAAAATTCAATCATTCCAATAAACAAGCACGTTCAACGTCGCCCGCCCCGAGGCGATCAGGTCGAGTTTGCCGTCGCCGTCGAGGTCAGCGGCCTGGAGGTCTTCGCAGGCCATCCGGACGCTGTCATCGACGGGGTATTCCTGCCAGGGACCATCTTTCTGCGGCACAAACATCCGGATGCCGACTTCTTTTTTCTTATTCGGATTGCGCCAGCCCGCTACGATCTGGTCGGTGCCCATTTTCAGAAAATCGCCCGTCACCAAGGCATGGCCCTGGCTTAGTTCGTCGCTCAGAACGCTGATTTCCTTTTCGGAAACGTCGGCGCGGGGCGTTTTGACGGAGTAATAGCCCGTTTCAATTTGCAGGATATCGCCGTGCATGGGCTGGATGGTGGCAATCCCGCTGCCGTTGTTGAACCGCCGGATTTCGCCGATTCCGCTGCCGTTGGGCGTCAGCATGTCCAGCGCGAGCCGGGCGGCCTCTTCGGGCTGGTACTGCCAGCGGTTGTTTTTCCATTCGAGAATTTTTCCGCCCTCTTTCCCGGCCACAATCACGCCCGTAAACGACCCTTCCTCCCAGATTTCGAAGTTGTGCGTCATGTGCAGCGTGGAGTCGACCAGATGGCGTTTCCAGCCACCGCGCGGATTTTTTGGAAACTCGTAGCCGTACACCCGTACACCCCGGCCTTCGCCGTTTTTGTTGCCAAAGCCGTGCAGCGGTACCACGATCAACTGGTACTGATTGCCGCCCACCTTGGCCCAGCGCATCCGGTGGGTCGTTACTTCGGCGGGCAGGCGGACGGGTTCCCAGAGCTGCGTGGCATCTTTCGGGCGCAGGAGGTAGAATACGGCCCCGGATTTGGTTGAATCGCCCGTTTCGGCCGGATTCCAGCCCGCGCCGACGGCCACCTCTACCCGGCCGTCGCCGTCGAGGTCGCGGGCGGCAATGCAAACGTTATCCTGCGGCGTCAGATTGCGGGCCATGACGTGCCGTTTCCAGGTGCCGGTGCGGTTGCCGGGGTTTTTATACCAGACAAACTCCTTCTGGTCGGCCAGCAGAATATCCGGCTTTTTATCCCCGTCCACATCGCCAATCGCCAGTCCGTAGCCGATGCTGATCTGGTTATCAACGACCTGAACTTTAAAATTCGGCTTCTGGGCGAGAGACGTTTGGATGAATAAGGAACAATGAAGAATGAAAAGCAGGCTACTGGTGGCTTTGTAGATAACAGACTTATAGCGGGCAGGAGAAGGCATGGCAAATGAGGTTTGTGGATAAGTTAATAAGAGAATGGCCGACCGGTATATACTCAAATTTGTATCTTACTTCGCTTTTCAATACTAACGCATTTTCAGGGCAAAACCTGTATTCGTCCTTTACATGACCGAGCGCGAAAAGATGCTGGCCGGGGAGTTGTACCTGGCTACTGATCCTGAGTTGCTGCACATGCGCAGCCGCGCCCGGCGGCTGTTTGGCGCTTACAACCAGCTCGACCATGCCGACGTCGCGGCCCGGAAACGGCTTCTGACCCAACTGCTCGGCAGTCTGGGCGAAGGCGTTGAAATCATGGCCCCGTTCCACTGCGATTACGGCTGCCATATTTATCTGGGCAACAACGTGTTCATGAATTTCAACTGCATCATTCTGGACTGCGCCGAGGTGCGGATTGGCAACAACGTGCTGATGGGCCCCAACGTCCAGATTTACGCCGCCACGCATCCGCTGCTGGCTTCCGAACGCATCAAAGGCCCTGAGCTGGCGGCCCCGGTCACCATCGGCGACAACGTGTGGCTGGGCGGCAGTGCGGTGATTTGTCCGGGTGTGACGATTGGCGAAAACACGACCATCGGCGCGGGCAGCGTCGTCACAAAGGATATTCCAGCCAATGTCTTTGCGGCGGGCAATCCGTGCAAGGTTATCCGGCAACTGGACGTGTAGCCGCGTACGTCAGGCGCTCGCCCAGTTGCAGCACCCGGTGGGGCGTTCCCTCCCACTCGCAGGCCCGTACAAACTCCGCCGGGTCGGCCGTGTTGAACGCAAAGAGGTCGTAATGGTGCGGAATCACGAGCCGGGCGCCGATTTCGCGGCCCAGCCGGGCGGCTTCCTCCGCGTTCAGGTTGCCGGCGACGCGGCGCTCGGGCCGGTTGCCGTTGATGGGCAGAAAAGCGACATCGATTCCAAACGGTTTCAGCATCTCCACGATGCCGTCGTACCAGAGCGTATCGCCGGAATGGTAGACCGTGTACGGCCCGATTTCCGCTACAAAGCCCATGAACCGGCACCGCCCCTGTTCGTCCCGCTCGATGTCGTTATGCGCCGCCGGGACGCCGTGAAACGTGAACGGCCCGACCGGCGCCGTTTGTCCGTCCGTCAGGCCGATGGGTTCGCTTTCCAGATACGTCAGGCGCTTTTTCACAAACTCCCGGTTGGCTTCCGGAATGACAAACTGCATATGCCAGTTGGCGGCCATCAGCGGATACAGGGTGTGGTAGTCCAGATGGTCCGTGTGGTTATGGCTGGAGGTCACCACGTCCACCATTCCCAGATGGCCGGGAAAAATGACGCGTTCCGAAAGCCGGACGTGCGGTTTGTCCGTATCGTGGTATTTCTCCGTCAGCGAATCCGACAGGTAGGGGTCAAAAAGCAAATGGTGGCCCGACCATTGCAGCAGAAAGCCGCTTTGTCCAAGCCACCAGATATGCAGGGAATCGCGGTCACTGCGGGCCGCCTCGATATCAGCCAGTAACGGTTCGTCCTGTTGAAGAGGTTTGATAAGCATTTCTGAAACGTTTGTAAAACGGCTGGCGACTGCGCAGCCGCAGCGGTTTCCGCGCGAACGTGGCGACCTGCCGGAAGTACGACTTCAGCCCGACGTACAGCAGAATATCGGCGTACATCTGGAAATCTTTCCAGAAGCCTTCGAGCGGCCCCCGTTTGTCCATTTTGTACGTATTCGTCGCCGACCAGGGCACCCAGCGAACCCGCTTGCGGTGCTGCTGCATGTATTCATTGATGGCTACTTCCAGTTGAAAACCTTCTACCGGCTCCTTCAGGATCTCGGTCAGGTCCTCGCGCCGGATGATGCGTTCGCCCGAAAGCAGCACGTCGCCGCGGTTCATCTTGACGAACCACTCGGCGTAGAGCCGCCGGAAAATGACCATATCGGCGTCGCAGCCCTGCCGCACGGCCGCCACAATGCGCTGCAGTTCATCCAGTTGGATATTCTGCAAATCGGCATCCATCATCAGCACGTATTCCGAATCCACTTCGGCCAGACCGCGCTTGATGGCTCCCGTTTTACCCTGGTTTTCCTGCCGGACGACCGAAATCTGCGGCCACCGTTCCTGAATAATGCGGTAATTATCGTCCTCCGACCCGTCGTCGATGCAGACTATTTTTGCTATATCTTCTACTTGCGTTACTGTTTCCAGAACAGAAAATAACCGTTCTCCTTCATTGTAGAACGGAATCAGGCAGGAAACTTCACAAACCTTGTCCATACTCACGTTGAGTTATCCTATTGGTACTAAAACCAATACGAATGGATAAGGTTTCGGTGGGAATGATTGAGTGACTGAATGACTGAATGCCTGATTGGTTGGCTTCGCTGACCTTAGCATTGCGAAGCCAGTCATTCAGTCAATCAATCATTTACCCCTTTCTCACCTCCCTCGCTCCTGCCACCAGGTTGACCAGTTTCTGCCTGGCGGCCCAGCGGGCGGTCTGGCTCAGGCCGCAGTCCGGCGCAACGGCCAGTTTATCGGCGGGGACGTATTTCAGGCACTTGCGGATGCGCTCGACCACGTCCTGCACGGTTTCGATGTAATAGTTTTTGACATCCACAATGCCCACGGCCACGTCCATCTTCTGCGCAAATTCGGCAAGCAGTTCCACTTCGTCGAATTCCCGGTTCGCCATTTCCACGTGCACTTCGTCTACGGACAGGTCCAGAAAATCGGGCAGCATTGGATGAATTTTGCGAAATCCTACCGGGCGGCCTTTGAAATTGCCGAAACACAGGTGCGTCGACAGGCGGCATTTGCCCACCACCGGCGCGACCGTCCGGTTGAAAATATTCACAAACCGCCGGGTATCCTCCTTGTAGGCATAGCACGACATCGACGGTTCGTCCACGGTGATCTCCGTGCAGCCCGCCGCCACCAGGTCTTCCAGTTCCTTCCGGACGATGGGAAGCAGGGCTTCGGTAATTTCGTAACGGTCCTTGTAGTGAGCATTCGGCAACATCCGGCCGCTGAGTGTGTAAGGACCGGGCACGGAAGCTTTCAGCGTCGGGCCGGACGGGGCCAGTTTTTGCAGCCGCTGAAATTCCTTCACGGCTCCCAGTCCGGCCGGGGCGGTCAGTTCGGCCACGATGGAATGCTTGCCGCGCTGGTCGTGGGCCGCCGGGCCGAACTTGCGGGTCTCGGCGTGGTTGGGTTCGATGCCTTTGAGGTAGCCATAGAACGACAGGTTGAAATCCAGCCGGGTCTGTTCGCCGTCCGTAATGACATCAAGGCCCGCGGTGGTCTGGTCGTGAATGGCCGCCACCACGGCGTCTTCCACCATTTCCTCAATATCGGCCGGGCCGAATTTGTCCAGATTCTGCGTGGCAAATTCCAGCCAGCCGGGAAACGGGTAGCTGCCGACGACGGTGGTGCGGATGGGTACGGGCTGCATTGGACAATTAAGAATTATGAATGAAGAATTAAAAATTGAGGCTGACGGGGGACGGAACGCCGACCTGGGCGTAGAGGCGGGCCAGCCGGTGCGCGTGTTCGTCGTAGGCGGCTTCAAAGAGTTCGGTGGCGCGCTCGGAACCGACGAGAGCCCCCGCCGTGAGGACTTTGGGCGGCTGCCCGGCTTCGGTCAGCAGGCGGGCAACTTCGGCTTTCAGGCAGTTGACCAGCATTGCGCCGCCGACCGTGCTCCCCGGCCCGACGGGCGTATCGAGGCCTGGCACATGGACCATCGCGTCGCCTACGGGCGCGCCGGTATCGAGCACCAGATCAGCAAAATCACTCAGTTTCAGGCCGTCTTTCCGTTTGCTGGTACTCTGGTCGGAATGTTCCTGCGTGATCAGGCCCACCACTTTGACGCCCCGTTTCTGGAATTCCTCCGCCATTTCGACGGGCACGACGTTGCAGCCCGAAGAAGAAATGACCAGCGCCGAATCCTGCTCCGAAATATCGAAGTTGCGAAGAATCCGTTCGGCCAATCCGGGCACGTTTTCCAGAAACATCGCCTGTCGCTGACCATTTGCGCCGACGACGAGGTTGTGAAACGTCAGCGACAGTTCGACAATGGGGTTGAAACCCGGAAAGGAACCGTAGCGCGGCCACATTTCCTCCACCATGATCCGGCTGTGTCCCGAGCCGAAAACGTGTACCATCCGGCCCGCCAGAATCGTGTCGGCAAACCACCGTGCCGCTTCCTGAATCGCCGCCTGCTGCTGCCCGACCACCTGCAAAATGTGTCGGCATTTTTCCAGATATTGTTCAATGATTGTCATAAAGTCTCTGGTCTGTCAGTCGTCCGTCCGTTCCATCTCCGTTCGGACGGATGAGGGGCGGGTTGCGGAGGGAGAGTTTGTGATAAATCCGGCCGCGCCGATGGCCCCGGCCCATTCTCCAAAATACGCTTTTCGGATGTCCGTCTTTTTACCCGCCGGACGCCATTCAAAAATATCCATAAACGTTGCCAGCGGTTTGAAAAGGGCTTCATCCGCCGTACAGATGCCGCCACCGAGCACCATCACCTCCGGCGAAAAGGCGTTGGCCAGCGAGGCAAGGGCCGCCGCCAGCCGCCGCACCGAAGTCAGCCAGGCCAGCGTCGCGATGGGTTCGCCCTGTCGGTAAGCCTCCACCAGTTCGTAGGTTGAACCATAACGCCCGAACGTCCGCCGCCCGACCGTCGCGTTGCCGATGGCGTCTTCCAGACTGCCCGGCACGCCGGTGATGTCGCGCTGCTCGCTGTCGGCGTCCACCGTGAGGTGCCCCAGGTGTCCGGCCATCTGATAAAATCCCTGATAAAGTTCGCCGTTCAGCAGCAACCCGCCGCCCACGCCCGTCCCGAGGGTGAGCATGAGCGCATGCCGGACGTCGCGGGCCGCTCCGTAGCGGGCTTCGGCCATGAGCGCCGCGTGGGCATCGTTGATCACCTGCACCGGCTCCTGCAGAAAGTCCGACCACGACAGCCCTTCCAGCCCCGCCAGCCGTCCCGGCATGCAGGCAATGGCCGAATTGTCGGGCGTGGGCAGGCCCGGAGCAGAGAGGCCGATTCCCTGCACGGGGCCGGTCGCCAGCGCTTTCAGTCCCTGAACGGCTTCGGCGACCCGTTCTTTCCAGTTTTCATCGCCGGAAGGCAGCAGGGTTTTCTGCCGGACCTCGCCGGTGGCGGCGTCGATCAGAACGCCTTTGATGCGGGTTCCGCCGAGGTCAATTCCGATGGTCTGCATACACGTTTACAGTTGGGCGAATTGTCCGTCCGAGACGCTCCACCCGCCGTCGATGGCGAGCACCTGCCCGGTGGTGAAGCGCGAATAGTCGGACATAAAATAAATGGCGGCTCCGTCCAGATCGGCGGGCTGGCCGATGCGTCCGCCGTCAAGCGGCTGTTTGGTTCGGATAAAGGCCATGATCACTTCGTCGGTAGCGGCCCGCTGCGCCATGGGCGTTTCCACCAGAGCCGGAGCCAGCACATTGACCCGAATATTGTTATCGGCATAATAAGCCGCGACCGATTTCGTAAATCCAATAATGGCTGCCTTGGCCGCGGCGTAGGCGTGCGTGGAAAAATGACCGGGCGAGGGCCGAAAGCCCAGCACCGACCCCATGTTGAGGATGGTGCCGCCGGTCTGCTGCTCCCGAAATGCCCGCACCGCCGCCTGGTTGGAAAGCATGAGCGACGTCAGGTTCAGGTTCAGGGTATAGGTCCAGCCTTCCGGCGTCAGGTCATGCAGGGGGCCGTCGCCGAAACGCCGTCCGCTGCCGCCTGCCACGTGGTAAAGGCCGTCGAAGCCGCCGAACGTCTCGCGGCAAAGCCGAATGGCCTCCGCCGCCGTGTCGGGATGGACCGCATCGGCGCACAGGGCCAGTCCGGACCCGTCAAAGCTCTGTTCGGCGGCGAGGCAGCTTTCGGGGTCGCGGCCCACGACCACCACCCGCGCGCCCTGCCCGATGAAAGCGCGGGCGGCCGAAAGTCCCAGGCCGGTGGTGCCCCCGACGATGACGAGGCGTTTCTGCGTCAGCCACGGTGCGTTCATAAGGCAGTCTGATTAGCCATACAAGGTAAGATTTATCCCGTAAATCCCGGCAACTCTTTATAATAAGTACTTAATAAAAGAAATCTACCCAACAACAAATTTGCTTTTTGATGCGTAATTCGTTTTATAACTTGTCCGCGTAACTTATGCTTATGAACGATAAACCCACGAAAATACCGCAGTATCAGCACCTGTACGAAATTCTTCGCCAGCAGATTATCCGCGGTGATTTTCAGGCGGGAGACCTATTGCCGTCCGAAAAAGACCTTTACAACCAATATCGCCTTACGCAGCCTACCATCCGGCAGGCGCTGGCGCTGCTCGTGCAGGACGGCTACATCCGCAAGCACCAGGGCAAGGGAAGCATCGTTCAGCCGCTACCAATTGGTCTCGGGGTGATGTCAATTGTCGGGCGGCTGGCCAATACAGGGAACATCGATAAACGGGAAACCCAGATCACGACCACGCTGGTGAGCAAGCCGCAGCTCATTAATTTTCCGGACGGAATGCTCTTTACGCCCCCGGAAAGCGACGTGCAGGCGGGTTTTTACGGACTGGAACGGGTTCGGGCGGTCAACGGCCAGCCGGTGTTCTTCGAACAACTGATTCTGCCGAACCGGCACCTGCCCGGCTTTACGCGGCAGCGCTTCGAGAACCGCTCCCTGTTCGATCTGTTGCGGTCCAAATACGGGCTGCTGGTGAAGGGCGGCGAACAAAAGATCTGGGCCCTGGCCGCCGACGAACGGATTGCCGGACTGCTGGATGTAGCCGAGGGCAGCCCGGTGGTGCGTCTGGAAAAACGCATCGACACCAACCGGCCCGATTTTGTCTTTTATTCTTCGCTCTTCGCGCACACGGAGCACTACACGCTGCACGGTCGTTTCTGAAGCCGTGGCCGCTTCACCTTCAGGGATGCAGATCCGGAAACAGGAGGACAAAGGTAGCCCCCTGGTTGACGACCCCGCTGGCCTGGATGAGGCCGCCATGATTTTCGAGAATGCGCCGGCAGACCGCCAGGCCGATGCCCGTGCCTTCAAATTCACTCTTGCCGTGCAGCCGCTCGAAAAGGGCAAAAATACGGCCCGCAAAACGGTTGTCGAAGCCGATGCCGTTGTCGGCAAAGGTGAGTTCGTGGTAGCGGGCGGCCGCCATCAGCGCCTGCCCTTCGACCTCTTCCGGCAGGCGCAGGCGATGGCTGATCCGGATGACGGGCGGTACGCCATCGCGGACAAACTTGAGTGAATTGTTGAGCAGATTCATGAACAGCTGCCGGAACTGCCGCGGGTTGATCCAGGCTTTGGGCAGCGGGCCATTTTCGACCAGCACCCGCTGCTCCGGCTGAAGGTCCAGGGCGAGGATGACGTCGTCGAGGATGACCTGGAGGCTGGCCATTTCAAAGGCTTTATCGGCCGAAATCAGCGAAACCGAAAGCACGTCGCTGATCATGGACTGCATCCGGCCGGACGAGCTGATCATTTTGTCGAGAATAACCTTTCCCTCCTCGCTGAGCCGGTCCTGTTCCATCGCCCGCAGCCGGTCGCCGAAGGTCGAAATCTTGCGGAGCGGCTCTTTGAGATCGTGGCTGGCGATATAGGCGAATTCGCGGAGGCTGGTATTCGACTGTTCGATCTGGAGCGTTTTTTCGGCGATTTTGCGCTCGGCTTCCACCTTGTCGGTAATGTCGAGCGTGATGTTGAGGATGTGGGCCACGGTGCCGTCGGGGTTGCGGTCGAAGACCGTTCCGTAGGTCTCGAACCAGCGGTATTCGCCGTTCTGGTGCCGCATCCGGTAGCGGAACTCCTCGATCGGGTCTACGTAATGCCCATCCACGGTCTGATGGGCGGCGGCCAGCGCTTTTTCGTTCGCCTCCTGCATGGGCCGGAGATCCTCCGGATGCACCAGCTGGAGGAGAAACATCACCCCCGCCGACAGAATCTGCTCCGGCGCGTAGCCCAGCAGTTTTTCAACGGCCTGGTTGATGAACACATACTGGCCGGTATTGATGTTGTAGGACGCGATAATGGACGGAGCGGCGTCGGTCAGTTTCTGGATAAACGTCTGTTTCTCTTCGATTTCGAGGCTGGCCAGCTGCCGCGCCGTAATGTCCTGCCCGGTGCCGATCATTTCGACGGCGACCCCGTTTTCGTCCAGCAGCACCTCCCCTTTTGCCTGCACGTACCGGACCTGGCCGTCGGGCAGAATCACCCGGTGCACGTATTCCAGCGGCTGGCCCGTCTGCAGGGCGTTCTGAATATACGTCTGTACCCGGTCGCGGTCTTCCGGATGGACCCGTTCCAGAAAACGTTCGTAGGTCACCCGCTCGCACTGGGGTTCGAGTCCGTAGACGCGGAACATTTCATCCGACCACCGGACGTAATTTTCGGTGATATACCACCGCCAGTTGCCGATATGGGTCAGGGCCTGCGACTGCTTGTAGAGTTCGATGCCTTCGCGCAGGGTCTGCTCGCTTTCCTGCAGCTTGCTGTTGAGGAGGTTGATGTACGAATTGGTGGAACGGGTTTCGGTTTCCAGCGTGAAGACATCCAGTTCGCCGACAATGCGCAGGGCCTTCTGAACGTCGGACGTATAGGCTGGCAGCAGTTTGAGAAAAGCCTGTTTGCGGACGAAGCTTACCTGGGTGATGTCTTCGGCCACAATCTGGTTGCGGCCCACCATCGGAAGGCTGTCGCTCAGCCATTGCCGGAGCGCGGTTTCAATCTGTTCTTCCGCGCGATTCTCAATGAAATAGGTCAAAAACTCGGTCGCTCCCTGGCGGGCAAGGGCCTGAAACTGCGCTTCCGGCAGGGCTTCGAAGTACCGAAGCATGGAAAGGTTAATCTGACGGGAAAGCTGAATCTGTTCCTGCACAAATTCGTCCAGATGGTTCGTCAACACAAACCGGGCAAATTCGGGCAAGTAACTAAAATCAAGCAGGGATAGCTTTCGCTCTGTAAGCATAAGTGTTCACAGGAGGCTGGCGTCGGCTCCAGTACGAATGTACAGCCTGCTTACCAGAGCTTTAAAAACCGCGCTAAAACTTTAGGGAATGGGACAGGCTTGAGGCTGGGGAGGACTGGGCCCGGTCAGCCGTTTGCTCAACGCATAACAGGCTACCAGGTGACAGGAATCATACAGAGCCGGGGGAGCGGCTGCTACATTTGAGTTGTTATTCTGTTGACTACTCATCCACGTCATCGCCATGAAAAAGTACGCCATCCTCCGCTACGCCATTTTCTGGATTGGCCTGACAGTCATCCTGCCTGCCTGTCGTGACCACGCCGAACCCGTTTTTAACCAACCCCGGTACCGCATCGATCGGGTCATTCAGACCCGCGATTCCGTGCGGTTTGTCAATCATTATTTATTTAACCCTGACGACCTGCCCGTGGCTGTCCGCCGCTTTTCGCTCCCGGACAGCGTGCGGACGCTCGTGGTATTGCCATTTACCTACCAGGCTGACAGCGTGCGTGGGTTCGAGCAGCTCCAGCCGGGCCTCGACCGGCCGCCCGTGACGGGCAGTTTTTACCAGTTTCACTTTAACAACAAAGGGCAGATCGTCAGTCGGAAGACGTACTATACCGTCACTCCACCGGGGCAGCCCATCCGGGTTTCGCAGGAGAATTACGAATATGACGCAGAGGGCAACCTGATCCGCCTCAAACAGTACGGCTTTGCCGGTTTACGGACTTTTTTCCCCAACCCGCTGCACGTGACGGTCAGCGAGGTAAACCGGATTTCGCCCACCAAGACCGAAATCCGGTCCACGAATTACTCCCGAAACGGTCAGATCGGCTTTACCTGCATGGATTGCTACCTTCAGGAACCCGCCAGCCTGACCTACGGCCTCGAACGACGGGAATACGACACCAACATAAACCCGTTCTACGGCCGGTATCTGATCAGCCCCAATCTAGAGGCCTTCGAACGGGCTAACCTCGTCCGCAGAGAGTTCTACCCGGTCGGGTACGTCAATGCGGACTGGACGCCCATACCGCAGGCGTTCGTGGCCCGAAGCGAGTTTACGTACACCTACAATGCCGACCGACTGCCCGTAAAACGGGCCATACCGGGCGGGGCCGAAGACCTTCAGTACGTTTATAAAACGTATTGATTATCAATCAATTGGCCCCAATTTTTCTTTTCGTCGGCCGGGTAGATTCCTTCCGGAGTCACCCGGCCGACGTATACTAGGCCAGATCGCGCTCGACAATGCGCCCGCTGGCTTTTTCCTTCAGGATGATCTTGTGGCGACCGTCGTGGGTCACCTCCTCCTTGATGAGGTAGTGCTGCTCGTCGTAGTCCACCAGCGTCGACTGCTGGCTCAGGCCCTCCTGGCCGCGCCAGACCGGCAGGCGAACGGGCTCCCACTGCTTCGACTCCGCCGAGCGGTAGGCCGCATCCAGTACCGCGTTGACCACGTAGCCGTCGTAGAACGTCTCGGTGGGCCGGCGGCCCGTCTCGGCGGCGTTGAACATGTCGGTAAACATGTGGTTGTAGCCCAGATCGTTCACCTCGTCGCCGACCGGAAACAGCCAGCCGGTATTGGATTCGGCCTTTTCGGCCACGTAATCGGCCCCTTTGCCGGTGGTGAACATTTCAAAACCCGTCCGCAGAAAATTGTTGATCCAGATGGTGCCTTCGGTGCCCATCACCTCGTCGCGCAGGTCCATGCCGCCCCGGAAGGTCCAGCTCACCTCAAACTGGCCGATGGCTCCGTTCTCGTATTTCACCAGCGCAATGGCGTGGTCTTCGGCGTCGATGGGCTTCACCTGGGTGGCCGCCCAGCACATCACCTCGACGGGGCGGATGTCTTTTCCGATAAAATTCCGGGAAATCTCGACGCAGTGGCAGCCCAGATCGAGCATGCAGCCGCCGCCCGCCTGCTCCTTGTCCCAGAACCAGTCCGAATGCGGCCCCGGGTGCGTTTCGCGGGACTTGGCCCAGAGAATTCGGCCCAGCGACCCGCTCCGGACGCTTTCGAGGGCTTTCAGAAACTTGGGCGTGTAGCAGAGGTCTTCCAGATAGCCGCCGAAAATACCGGCTTCTTCCACCGCCTGCATCATGCGGAGAGCTTCGTCGGCGTTGCGGCCCAGCGGCTTGGTGCAGACCACATCTTTCCGGTGTTTGGCACAGAGCATGACCGCCTGTTCGTGCAGGTTGTTCGGCAGGGCAATGCAGACCATGTTGACACTCGGGTGGGCGATGACCTCCTCCATGTCGGTCGCGTAAAAGGAGCAGCCGTAATCAGTGGCAAATTTTCGGGCGGATTCTTCGCGGCGGGCGTAGATGGCCACCACGCGGTCGCGGCCGCGCTGCCCGTGGATGGACTCGGCATAAAAGCGGCCGATAAAGCCGGAGCCGAGCATGGCAATGTTTCGCATTGTAGGAATGTGAGTTAGGTGTGATCGTTACGCACTTTTGATACAACCACTTCCCGAAGCATTGGTCTGCTTTCCGGAATCATTATTCGAAAAAGTAATTTTGAATCGTCTGCTACTTTTAATCGCAGAATTTAGACTCGTCTAAATTTTTTAAATATCTTTGCTGTTGTACCAGAAAAGTTACATCCTGATTCTGTAAAACCGCTTATGCTTTCCCTGCCGGCTTACCGACGCCTGGTTGCCCGCATTCTGCTGATTGTCTTCAGCCTGATGCTGGTGAACGGTATTGTGTTCCGGCACGCGCACAAACTTCCTAATGGACGGGTCATTTCCCACGCGCACCCGTACTGGCCGGTCGGCAACAGTCCGTACCAGCCCAACACGCACACGGCGCATGAGCTTTTCTGGCTGGATACGGTCACGAACCTCTTTTTTGAGGCCCCGGCCGTTCTGCTGCTGACCCTTACCGTCCGGATGACGGCTCCGGTAACGGGCGTGCTGCTGTATGTTCCGCCCTTTTCCCGGACCATCGTCCGGTTTCTTTCGCTTCGCGGACCACCCCAGGTAGGTTGAATAAGGCTATTTTGCAGGGTTTGACCGGGTTCAGCGGAATTTGCTTCCGCCTGTCCCGCTTACCGCTGCGATTCCATCTTTTCTTCCCTACTCACCTTCTCATTTATGCGAAAGATTCTATTTTTCTGCCTATACCTCATTGCCATTTCCTCCGCGCTGGCCCAGCATACCCTGACCGGACGCGTCATTCACGGCGAAAGCCGGGAGCCGGTCATCGGGGCGACCGTCTTTATTCCGGAACTGCGTTCCGGTGCTTCCACCGATGTCAACGGCGACTTCCGGCTGACCAATCTGCCGTCGGGTTCGCTCACGGTGCAGGTATCCTACGTGGCCCACAAGACCGTCATTCAGAAAGTCCAGCTGACGGGCAGCCAGAAGGTCGATTTTGTGATGGAAAATGCGGTCAATTCGCTGGAGGAAGTGATTGTTTCCGGCTCCTCGACCAAAACGATCATCAAGGAAAGCCCGATTCCGATTGCGGCGCTTTCCAAAATCCAGTGGCTGCAAACGCCCTCGACCAACCTGATCGACGCCGTGGCCAAACTGCCCGGCATGTCCCAGATTTCGACCGGCGTGGGTCTTTCCAAGCCCATCATCCGCGGCCTGGGCTTCAACCGCGTCATCACGATGCACGACGGCGTGCGGCAGGAAGACAACCAGTGGGGCGAGGAACACAGCATTCAGGTGGACGAATACTCGATTGACCGCTACGAAATCATCCGCGGGGCGGGCAGCCTGATGTACGGCTCGGACGGCCTCGGTGGGGTGATGTCGATTCTGTCGCCCCGGCCGGTCGAGGAAGGCAAAATCGTGGGTCGGGTGCTGGGCCAGTATCTGACCAACAACAACATGCTGGGCCTGTCGGCTCAGGTGGCGGGCAACAAAAACGGCTTCGTGTGGCTGCTGCAGACCAGCCGGAAAGACGCCAAAAATTACCGGAATCCGGAAGACGGCCGCGTGTACGGGTCGAGCTTCATAGAACCGTTCAATTTTAACGGCTACATCGGCCTCAACAAAAAATGGGGCTACACCCGGCTGCATTTCCTCCGCTCCTTCCAGCGCTTCAACATCGTGACGGGCACCCGCAACGAACGGGGCCAGTTTACCAAAACCATCGCCAGAAACGACACGACGGAAGCCGATGTGCCGGTTTCGGAAAGTGAACTGAACAGACGGGTCATCAACCCGGCCAACTCGCAGAATCTGTACAACTACAAGGTATCGCTGAACAATTACGTCCAGATGGGCGAAAGTTCGATGTCGCTGAACGTGTCGTACGCCCAGAACCGCCGCCTCGAATACGCCAACGTGTTCCGTCCGGGAGTCGCTGACCTGTACTTTTATCTCCAGACCGGCTATTACGACGCCCGCTACAACCTGGCGCCCCGCAAGAACTGGGAGACTACTATCGGCACCAACGGCATGTACCAGACGCTGACCAACCGGGGTTTTGAAACGCTGTATCCGAATTACGAACTGTTCGACAACGGCGTTTTTGTCTTTACCAAGAAAAGCTACGAGCGTCTGAAAATCAGCGGCGGTGTGCGTTACGATCTGCGTATGCTGAACATCAACCGGCTTTACATCGACACCGAAGGCCGGTTCCAGCCCCGCCCGACGCCGGGCGCAACCATCCGGTTTGCCGGTTTTGAAAAAAGCTATCAGAACATCTCAGGCAGCCTCGGCGGGGTGTACAACCTGACGCCGCAGTGGACCGTCCGGGCCAACATTTCCCGCGGTTTCCGCGCCCCGACCGTGCCCGAACTTTCGTCCAACGGCGAACACGCGGGCACGTTCCGGTACGAAATCGGTAATCTGAAGGCCATTCCGGAGGTGGCCGTTCAGGGCGACCTCGGCACCACCTACGACGGCAAAAGCGTGTACGCCGACTTCAGCATCTTCCAGAACTCCATCCGGAACTACACTTATTCGGAGCGGGTGCAGACCCGCATGGGTGCCGACTCGATCATCGACGGCGTGCCGGTTTTCCGGTACACGCAGGGGAACGCGCGCCTGCAGGGGCTGGAGGCTACGGTTACGCTCAATCCGGCCGGAGCGCGCTGGTTCAGCCTGACGCAGAGCTTCTCGTCGGTTTTCGCCCGCAACCTGAGCGCCCGCACGGACGATGCCAAATTCCTGCCCTTCATGCCAGCTCCCCGCTGGATTACGCAGGTTCGCCTGACGAAAGACCGCTGGAAAGGGGCTACCGGGGAGGGCGGTCTGCGCAACGTCTACATCTCGGCAGACCTTGAAGTGAACCAGCAGCAGAACCGGGTTCTGCTGGCGTACAATACCGAAACCCCGACACCAGCCTACACGCTGTTCGGCCTCGGTTTTGGCGGCGACGTGGTGGGCCGCAGCAAACAGACGCTGTTTTCGGTCTATGTCGCCTCGACCAACCTCTTCGACGTGAGCTACCAGAGCCACCAGAGCCGTCTGAAGTACCTGGACGTGAATCCGGCCACGGGTCGGCGGGGCGTCTACGGCATGGGGCGGAACGTCAGCGTGCGTCTGGTTATTCCGTTTGAAGGGCGGCTTTAGCAGAAAGGACGGGCAGGCCTGGTGGCACGGCCGGAAGTGGCGCCACCAGGCCTGCCCGTTGGATAACTGGGCCGTTTGATAAATTTACGAATGACAAAATCCAGTAAATTAAGGCATAATTAGGAGAATGCCTGATACGTCTTTGGACAATTCCAACAAGTTGAAACCCTAATCAACTGACGTACATTGCCTTGTATGGGCAAGGGGTATAACTTTGTAACCGTTAACCAAACAACCTCCTGAATATGCCGCTCACGAAACAATACCTTAAGAGCAAGCCTACGATTTGCAAAGTGACGTTTTCCCTGCCGGCCGAAACTGTGAATGGTGCCAAAACCGTAACCGTGGTTGGGTCCTTCAATGGCTGGGACGCGGCGGCAGCTCCGCTGAAGAAACAGAAAGATGGTTCATACAAAGCCATCATCGAACTACCTGTAGGTCAGGAATATGAATTCCGCTACCTGATTGACGGCGAGAAGTGGGCCAACGACCAGGAAGCCGACAAATTTGTGGCCAGCGGCGTTTCTGCTGACGAAAATTCGGTAGTCGTTCTATAAAATAAGAAAACCGGGCTTTCACCCGGTTTTCTTATTTAAACCGCAAAGCTGTCCGACTCCACGTACGCCTGAATCAGGGCCAGTTCGCCGTCCTTGCCGGGTTTGGAATTGCCGTGTTCCATGCCCCAGATGAACTCCTTGTTGTCGGCTTTGGCTTTCTGGTAGACGTGTCTGAAGACATTTTTGTAGTTGATCTCCCCCGTCGTCGGCTCTTTCCGGCCCGGATTGTCGCCAATCTGAAAATAGGCAATCTCGTTCCAGCACCAGTTGATGTGCGGGATGATGTGTCCTTCGTTTTTCTGCATGTGGTAGACATCGAACAGAATCTTGCAGGCCGGACTGTTGACGGCGCGGCAGATTTCGTACGTCTGGTCGGAGGTACGCAGAAACAGGTTCGGGTTGTCGCTTAGCGGTTCCAGCACCATGACGAGTCCGTGCGGGGCCAGAATGTCGGCACCGCGCCGCAGGGCATCAATGACGTTCCCGGTCTGGATTCCGATGGGCAGGTTCCGCTCAAAGTCGCCGGGCACGACGGTCATGTATTTGGCGCCGCAGCGTTTGGCCACTTCGACGGCCCGTTTGCAGCCGTTGAGGAAAATGTCCACGTATTCGGGTTTTCCTGCCGCCAGCGTATTGGCGCCGTTGCCGCCTTTATCGACGACAAACACCCCCATTTTCATGCCGAGGCGGGTCAGTTCCTTCCCGATTTTCTCCTGCATTTCGGGCGTGCGGCCCATCATGCCGTTGTCTTCCAGGGCCGTAAAGCCCGTATCGGCCATAAATCGCAGCTGGTCGATGGGGTCTTTTCCGGCATGGCCTTCAAACATACCGAAGTGCGGCGCGTAGGCCAGCTTGAACTTGTTTTTGGGAAGCGAGGCCGGTTGCGAATGCCAGTTATCGGAGGCCGCAACGGCTCCCGTCAGCGAAGCACCGGTAGCCGTCAGAGCTGCTTTTACAAAATCTCTGCGAATCATGGGAAAAAAGGGTTCTGGATAAAAGTCACTTAGTTCATTTTAAACGAATCTGCTCAACCTGACTGACCGTTACTTCAGCCACTTACGGCAGGCGAATCAGACAGGCAAACCGTTACTTGCGCTTCAGCGTCGCCAGGTACTCCACCAGATCGACCAGCTCCTGGGTTGACATGGCTTCGTGCAGGCCCGAGGGCATCATCGACGAATCCATCTGCTTCATCGATTTGACATCAGCCATTTTGTAATTGGTCACTACCCCACCGGGGAACTTCATCTGCAGGTCCGTTTCGGTCTTGCTGGAAACAATACCCGTTACGGTGCTGCCATCCTTGAACTTTACCTCCCAGCCTTCGTAGCCGAAACTGATGCCCGCATCCGGGTGCAGCACGGCGAGGTACTGGCCTTCTTTCGGCAATTTACTGCCGATTTCCGACAGCTTTGGCCCGAAATCCATGCCTTCCCCGTTCACCTGGTGGCAGACGGAACAATTATTCTTGAAAATGCTGACGCCCTTGCCAGCATCTCCTTTCATGGCGAGCAGTTCAGTCATGGCGGGCATTTTCTTGCCTTCCGCCGTTGCCGGCACGTCGAGGAAAGATGCCGCCTCGGTCCGGATCGAGCGCCGCCACGCGTTGCTCACGCCCTGCACGGCCGCCTTTTTGTAATCGCCTTTGATGTCGCCCGATTTAAGCAGGGCAATCACCAGGTCTTCGCCGCTGCCGCTGCCACCGAGGGCGCGGGTCGCGTCCATCCGGAGCCGCTGGGGCCGTTTTTCGTCCAGCGCCACACTTTTCAGCATGTCCAGCGATTCTTTGCTGCCGACCATGCGGAGGGCCATCACCATTTTGGAGGCTGCTTCGGCGTCGCTGCCGTTGATCACCTCCATCACCAGCGGTGCCCCGTTCTGCTTGAGCAACTGCCGGGAAGCATCCCGACCCATGCCTTCCATTGATTTTTTGAGGGCCAGCTGCATCAGCCGCTGGTTTTCGGAAGCCGGTTCGTAGCGCCCTACCATTTCCATATACTCCGGCATGCCGTACACTTCGTCCATCAGCTTTTGCAGCGACGCCATTGCCGCGGGCGTCTGCTTCACAAAAGCCGGGTCGAGGTGCCGCAGGGCCAGTTTTGTAATCTGGCTGTCGTTCGGATTGGCGTTGAGGATACTCAGCAGCGCGTTCGATTTCTCGGTGGCTCCGGGGTTGAAGTCGAACGCCCGGAAGTACCGGAGCCGCTGGCTCAGGTCGGTCTGAGGATCACCGGCCAGACGAGCCAGCAGCGGTACCGATTCTTTGGTCCGGGCGCGCCAGACCAGATCTTTTCCGGCTTCCGTCCCGATGGGGTTGGCCCCGGCGCGTTTCAGCCAGGCCGAATAAAAGCGGTCCCACTGCCCGTCGGCTCCGATGCCGAGGGCTTCGAGGTACCAGCGGTCTTTGCCGTCGTGGCGCATCGCCAGCTGGGCCCAGAGGTCGGCCGCTTCGGGGGTGTTGTTGCGGTGCAGGGCCAGCGCGCACTCGCGGCGGACCTGCGGGTCGGTATCGTTGACCAGTTGCCGGATGTACGGCGTCACGTCGCCTTTCAGCTGGCGGGCGGCGCGGAGAGCCGTGATGCGCAGGTTGGGGTCGGCGTCTTTCAGGGCCGCTTCAACGTGTTTGCGGGCCTTTTTCTCGTCCAGTTTGCTCAGCAGCCAGAGGGCCCGGGCTTTCATGCGCGAATCGGCCGCCGATTTGTAAAATTTAGCCAGGTCTTTTTCGGCCCCGGCACCCAGGTCATGCAGCTTGTTCCAGGCGGTGTAGCGGATCGCCATGTTCGGACTTTGCAGGGCTTCGATGGCGCCCGCCGTCGTCGTCAGGTCCACTTTCGGCATGCGGTAAGGCGTGTTGGGCGGAGCGACGCGGAAAATCCGGCCGCGGTTCAGATCGCCCGCCTGGTGGCCGCCCACGCCGGGGTCGTACCAGTCGGATACCATCAGCGAACCGTCCGGCGCGACGCACACGTCGGAGGGACGGAACCACTGGTTGCGGGCACCGTGCAGGACGTTGACGATCTCCGCCTTGTACCCCGCCCCGTCGTTCTGCACCGGATACGCCCGGACCACATTGGGACCGGCATCGCAGTGAATCACCTGATTCTGAAACTGTTTCGGCAGCAATTTTCCTTCGTAAACGATGATGCCGGTCGGTGAGCCCGCGCCCGTCTGCAACAGGTTCGGCACCACGCCCGGGTCGTTGAGGTGCCAGTGGCGGCGCGGAATTTCGGGTTCGATGTTGGTCCGGTTGGCCTGCCAGCCCGCGCCCGTCATTTCGTCGGTGTAGCCGTAGTTGCCGTACTCCATCACGTAGTTGATGCGCACGCCCTTGTTGCCATCGTCGTCGTTGTCCGACTGCCACATGGTGCCGTACGAGTCCAGCGCCACTTCGTAGTTGTTCCGGAAATTATGGCCCAGCACTTCCATTTCCGACCCGTCCGGGTTGCAGCGGAAGACCATGCCCTGCCGGTAGTTTTTCGTGTCGATTTCGCGGCCCGTCGAGCGGTCGAACAGCGGTTTGCCGTCTTTATCCCGAATCTGTTTGCCTTCGTTCCCGAAGTTGAAATACCATTTGCCATCCGGTCCGAACACGAAGGTGTGCATGCCGTGGTCGTGCTGCTCGCCGCTCAGACCCGTAAACAGAATCTCTTTTTTGTCGGCTTTATCGTCCCCGTTTTCGTCCGTAAAGACGTAGATATTGGGACTGTTGGCGACGATGACCCGTTTGCCCTGCACCCAGATGCCGAGCGGCGACTGGAGTTCGGGCCCCTGGTAGAAAATCGTCTGTTTTTCGGCCTTGCCGTCTTCGTTCGTATCTTCCAGAATCACGATCCGGTCGCCTTCCTGGTGGGTCGGGTTGCCCGTGATCGCGGGGCGGTAGTTATAGGCTTCGCAAACCCAGACCCGTCCGCGCGCATCCACGTCGATGTTGGTCGGGTTGGTCAGCATCGGCTCGGCCGCAAACAGGGTGGCTTCGAGGCCGGGCGCTACGTCCAGAGCGGCAACGGCATATTTCGGGTCGTGCTTGTCATCGTCGGAAAGACCCGCAAAGAATTCGGTCAGAAAAGGCCGGGACCCCAGCCCCGGATTGGTGTTCTGGTAGGCGCTGATGAGCGTTCCTCCCACAAGCAGACCCGCGGCCGACAGCAGGGCGGCTTTTCGGGTGAATCGCACCGGTAGCAAATTCATCATGAGTAGAGTTGGCAAGTATGGGCTATAACCTCTGAATTTAGCATAAAAGACAGAAAGGAAGAATACTTAACCGTTCGGAGGCCTAATTATCAGAAAACGGCCTTAAACCCTCCGCCGGACTGGCGCGAACGGTTTTGTTTAGCACGGCTACCGTTAACTCAAAATGATTTTTATCAATTTCGATTTTCGGGGATAATTGCAGTTTTGAGCACCACTTTTCCTTACCGCCATGCGCCTGCTCTCTTTTCTTTTTGCCTTCCTGCTGTCCGGTTGGCTTCCGGCCTTCGCCCAGGGCGACCGCGTCCAGATCAGTTACACGCGGGACGCCTCGACCAACGATCACACGTCTTCCTTTGTCAATTCGAATTACTGCGATTATACGGTTGTCGTCAATTTTTCGAGTCTGCAGGGCCTCACCTGTTCCTGTTCGCTGCCCTACACCGGTGCCGTCCGGCCGGGGCAGGGGCGCCTGTTCACCCTGAAAGCCAGCGCGAACGGCCAGCCGTCTTTTCAGTATTCCTATACGTCCTACAAAGGTCGGCTCATGAGCAAGGCCCCCGCCGACTTCGTCTATCTGCTGCCCGTAGCGACCGGGAAAAAGGTGCTGGCCTCCGAGACAAAGCCCATCGGTGAGGCGATGGGGAAAGAACGGGCCGAGGGTTTTTATTCTCTGGCCTTTAAACTTCAGCCCGGCGACACGATTTTTGCCGCCCGCCGGGGCACGGTCTCCGACCTCCGCGACGCCGTCGAACCGGCCGGACAGGAACTGTGGTTTTCGCGCGAGACCAATTTTGTGGAAATTTTCCAGGCCGACGGCACTTTTGCCCGCTACGACAAGCTGAAAAAAGGCCAGATCTGGGTCAAACCGGGCGATGTGGTGGAATCAGGCCAGCCCATCGGCCTGATTGGCGGAGAGAATTTTACGGGCGGGCCCTCACTGTTTTTTTCGGTTTATTTTCTGGCCCGTAAAACGGTCGGCACGCAGGAGACAAGCTACAAATTCCAGCACGTAAAGCCCGTTTTTGCCGTTCAGGGGCAAGACCAGGGCACCGCCCTGACCAACCAGCAGACGTACGAAGCCGTGCGGCCCGAAACCGTGCTGTTTCAGGAGTTATCCAAGCGGGAGGCGGCCCGACGGCGGCAGAAAGGAAAGTAAAGCCTAATAAAAAAGGCCTACGCCTCGCCCGATGCTGAGCAAAGCGTAAGCCCGTTACGGAGACTGCGCAGGGTTAAAACCCTTCCGTCTTGATCTCCTTCTCCGTCAGATTGCCATACTTTTTCACCTTATCCCGAATCGCGTCGGCCCGGCCGATGAGGACAAATTGCAGGGCTTTTTTCGGAAAATACGTGTCGATGATCTGCCGGGTGCGCTCCAGGGTGAGGCCATCAACATTCTTCTGAAAATTGTTGATAAACGACTCGTCGAAGCCGAGGCTGAACATGTCCGTCAGCAGATTGGCCAGTTCGCCAGCGGATTCGTAGCGGGGCGGAAAGTCGGCTTTGATGTAGTTTTTGGCCGATTCCAGCGTTTTGGCGTCAATTCCGGTCCGGTGCAGGCTGTCCAGGACCTGTAACGCGAGGTCTACGGCCTCGGTGGTCGAGCTGGTTTTGGTAAAGGTCGAAATGGCGAACGTACCGCTGTTTTTGAACGTGGCAAAGCGGCTGTTGGCCCCGTAGGTCAGGCCGGAGTTCACCCGCAGGGCGTCGTTGAGCCAGGACGTGAAGCGCCCGCCCAGAATCGTGTTCACCACCACCACCGGAATATAGTCCGGGTTGTTTTGCGTGATGCCTTTGCCGCCGATCATGAAGGTCGTTTCCCGCGCGTCCGGCTTGTTGACCAGCAGCAGCCGGTTTTCGTTGAACGCCACCACCGGCTCGGCCAGCTTCGGGGCGGTAGCCGCCGCCGTTTTCCAGCCGCCGAACAGGGCTGTGAGCCGCTTTTTCATATCGGCCGAATTGAAATCGCCCACGACGGCAATGGCCGCCCGGTCGGCCGTGTACTCTTTCTGATAAAACGCCCGGACGTCGGCCACCGAGATTTTCTCCACCGTCGACTGCGTGCCCGACAGCGGATTGGCGTACGGGTGTTCGCCGTAAATGAAGCGGTTGAAGTACGACCCAATGACCGAGCGCGGGCTTTCTTTCTGCTGCGTCAGGCTCAGGATCTGCCGCTGTTTGTACTTGTCAAACTCAGCCGGGTCGAAAGCGGGCTTCGTCACCACGTCCTGGATGATATTCAGCAGTTTATCGGCATCTTTCACCGCAAACGAGGCCGTCAGTTTGGCCACTTCGCGACCGGCGAACGTGCTCAGGTCGGCCCCGACGTATTCGGTTTCTTCTTCAATCTGCGCTTTGGTGTATTTCGAACTGCCGAACAGCAGGGCCTCGGCGGTCATGGTAGCCAGTCCGTAGCGGCCCGCGTCCTTTACCGAACCCGCATCGAACGCCACCGACACGTTGATCAGCGGCACTTCGTGCTGTTCCATCAGGTACACCGTCAGGCCGTTTTTAAGCTTAAATTTCTGATAAGGCGGCACTTTAAACGTCTGTGCCACGGCCGCCCCGGTCACGAGCAGGGCGATGCAAAGAGAAACTATTTTTTTCATGAATAGGATGACTTAATTGGCTCCGGCGGCGGGTTTTGTTTCGGGTAAAAGGTGGCCTACGGTTCGGTTGCGGGTAGTCAGGTATTTGGCCGCTACGCGCTGGATGTCTTCTTTCGTCACTTTTTCGTAGAGCGACGGCGCTTCGTACAGTTTTTTGTAATCGCCGAAAAACAGCTCGTAGGTGCCGAGGCTGTTGGCCTTGCCGTTGATGGTTTCCATCGTCCGGTAAAATTCCATCAGCTTCTGGTTTTTCAGCTTCTGCAATTCCTTGTCCGTCACGCCGTCCTTCACCACCTTATCGATCTGGTCCAGAACGGCTTTTTCGAGCGCTTCGGCCGACACGCCGCTGCCCGCTACGGCGTAGACGGTGAACAGGTTCGGGTCGAAGCCTTCGCCGAGGTTGCTGAATACCCGTGAAGCCACGGTCGTGTCCATCACCAGCGATTTCACAAGTCGGGACGAGTTGCCCGCGGTGAGCACGCTGCTCAGCAGGTCGAGGGCGTAGTAGTCGGCATGGCTGTTTTCGGGCGTATGATAAGCCAGCAGGATGTTGGGCGTCGAGATGTCCTTGTACGTTACGGCGCGGCGCTCCCCGTTCTGGGGCGGCTCTACGGTCCGCAGCGACTCGGGCAGTTTACCCGTCGGGATGGGCTCGATGTACTGCTCGGCCAGCTTCCGGACCTGCGCAGGCGTCACGTCGCCGACGATGACCGCCACGGCGTTGTTCGGCGCGTAATAGGTCCGGAAATACGTCTCCAGGTCCTGTTGCGACCATTTTTTAATGTCCGACTCAAAGCCGATGACGGGGAACATGTACGGGTGTTCGACAAACGCCACGGACTGAACCAGTTCGCTCAGCAGCCGGTAGTTGCTGTTTTCGAGGCCCGTGCTGCGCTCGGAAAGCACCACGCCCCGCTCGCTTTCGACCATTTTGGGGTCGATGGACAGGTTGGCAATCCGGTCGGCTTCGAGGTCGAAGATTGTCTGGAGAGCCCCGCTCTGGAACCAGTCGGTGTATACCGTCACGTTCTGAGTCGTGTAGGCGTTGTTGGAGCCGCCGTTGGCTTCCATCACCCGGTCAAACTGCTTCGGGCCGTACTTTTTAGACCCGTTGAACATCATGTGTTCAAAAAAGTGCGACAGGCCGGTAATGCCGTGCACCTCGTTGCGGGAGCCGACTTTCCAGAATACGTAAAAATTGGCGTTGGGGATGGAGTGATCTTCGAGGACCAGAAACTTCATGCCGTTTTTGAGCGTGAACGTCTGGACGTCTTCCGGTCGCGACTTGTTCTGGGCCATGCTACCCTGCCAGAGGGTGGTGGCCAGTGCGGCGCCGGTTAGCAGCCTTTTCAGGTTAATCATATTGTGATAAGGAGTTACGTTATTGTTGGGTTTTCGGGTTGTTTTTCCCGCAGATTGACGGTTCGCCGCTGCGAGAAAAAGAAACCCCGCCCCGGCAAAACGCTAAAATTACCAAACCCCCGACGCTTTGCCAAAAGCAATTCTACGGGCGGCTCTTCGTAAGTTTGCCCGCAAATGTTCAGAGTTTATTGTTTAGCGTTTAAGGTTGCTCCGCTTCTTTACCGACTTCTCATTGAGGCGGAGCAATTTTAAACGCTAAACCTTAAACCATAAACGATTTTCATGAATCCATCCTGGCAACTAAACGGCCGCCGTGCGCTCGTCACGGGCGGCACCAAAGGCATTGGCGAGGCAATCGTCAGGCAGTTGTTTGAACTGGGCGCAAGCGTGTTCCTTGTCGCCCGCGACGCTGTGCTTTTAGCAAAACAAGTGGAAGAATACCGGCAACAGGGCTTTGTGGTTGAGGGTCTGGCCGCCGACGTGAGCCAGCCGGGTGTGGCTGTGGGCCTGCTGGAAACGGTTAAAACCGTTTGGGGCGGACTGGATATTCTGGTCAATAACGTCGGCACCAACATCCGCAAGCCGACTGCCGATTACACGCCCGGCGAGCTGGACCACATCCTGAACACCAACCTCCGCTCCGCCTTCGACCTCACGCAGGCCGCCTACCCGCTGCTGAAGGCTTCCGGACAGGCCAGCGTGGTGTTCATCACGTCGGTGGCCGGGTTCCGGCACGTGGGCAGCGGCTCGCCCTATGGCCTCACCAAAGCCGCCCTCGACCAGCTGGTGCGATACCTCGCCGTCGAATGGGCGCCGGACAGCGTTCGGGTCAACGCCGTAGCGCCCTGGTACATCCGGACGCCGCTGGCCGAACCCGTCCTGACCAACCCCGAACGGCTTCAGAAAATTCTGGAGCGCACGCCGATGGGCCGCGTGGGCGAGCCCGCCGAAGTCGCCGCCGCCGCCGCCTTCCTCTGCCTCCCCGCCGCCGGCTACATCACCGGACAAACGCTCGCCGTAGACGGAGGCTTCCTGGCTCTTGGACTTTAAAAAGTTAAGAGTTAAAAGTTAAGAGTTAAAAGTTGCTCTGCTGATTCAGAAATCTGGCTAAGCGGAGCAACTTTTAACTTTTAACTCTTAACTCTTAACTCTTAACTCTTAACTCCTAATTTATAATTCCTTAAGGGCTTTGGCGAAGGCGGTCATTTCGGCTTCGTTGCCGATGCTGACGCGGCAGAAGGGCTGGCGGTCGTGTTCGCGCGTGGACACCATAATGCCTTCCCGGAACATGGCGGTTTCGAAGGATTTGGGCTTCATGCGAATGGGGAACAGCACGAAGTTGGCCCCGGAGGGCACGTACTCGTAATCCAAGGCTTTCAGCGTTTTGTAAAGCGTCTCGCGGCCTTTGGTGTTCTCGGCGCGGCAGTACATCTGCCATTTTTCGTCCTGTAGGCTGGCGATGCCGGCCATGATCGTTGTCACGGACACATCCCATTCCGAACGGCTGTACCGCTTGAAGTCCTCGACCAGTTTGGCCGGTCCGATGGCGTAGCCCAGCCGCAGTCCTGCGAAGCCGTGAATCTTGGAGAACGTCCGGGCGACCATCACGTTCAGGCCTTCGTTGATGAGTTTCGGCAGTTGCGGACGGTCTTTCGGCTCCAGAAAATCGATATACGCCTCGTCGACGAAGACCGGCGCTTTGGGGGCCACTTCGCGGCAGAAGGCCGTCAGTTCGTCCGGAGGCAGCACGGTGCCGGTGGGATTGTTGGGATTGCAGATGTAAACGAGTTTGGTGTCGGGCGTTAGTTTGCCGCGCATCGCCGCCAGGTCGAAGCCAAAGTTTTTCAGCGGCAGCGCCTCCACCTGCGCCCCGAAGGCCCGAACGCATTCCAGCAGATCGTCGTAGGTAAACTGGCTGGTCAGAATCTTTCCGCCCGCGCCCTTGGCCGCGCTGCCCGTGTAGTAAACGGCCGTAGCCGCCAGCAGTTCGGAGGAACCCGGCGAGAGCAGCACGTTCTGCGGTTTTACTCCTTCCCGTTCGGCAATAAGCTGTTTGAGCTGTCCGGTTTCCATCATCGCGTAGCGGTTTCCTGCGTCGGCGGCGGCCAGCAGGGCTTCTTTGGCTTTCGGCGAAAGACCGTACGGATTTTCGTTAAAGGCAATCCGGGCTTTGAGGGCAGGCGGCTGAAGGCCGAGGCGGGCAAACTCCTCAAAAAGAGCCTGTTCGCGGCGGGCGTTGGCGGCGGCCGGATTCCAGCGGGGAAGGCCGGCGGTCAGACCGGCGGTCAGGAGGGCCCCGTGACGGAGCCAGTTTCGACGGGAAAGCGTGTTCATGGGCTGTGAGGAGGTGGTTAGCAGCCCAAGTTAAGATTTTTTAGTTGAGTGATGGAATGAATGAGCGATTGCGTGGCGTTGCCTCCATAGAAAAGCCGCTCCGCTCACCCAATCACTCATTCACTCATTCACTCAATTATCTACGCTCGTACACAAACTGCACCTGGTATTTGACGACTTCCGGCTTTTTGGTTGTCGGATTGACGAGCGTATCCTGCTCCTCGTAGGGCGTCGAAATCAGCTGGGCGGAGTTTTTATTGCTGTTGAGCGTCAGTTGCTCCTGAACGCCCTGCCGGTACTGTAGTTTCAGGTCCTGGCCGGTGAACTTCCAGGTTCCGTCAAAATCGGTGATTTCCCCCGTGCGCTGGGTCAGGACGAAGGTGCTGTCGCTATGCAGGCGAATCCGTTCTTCGATGCCGTACTGGGCCGGGTCTACGTCGCCGTTCTCAATTTCGTAAGGCGTAGGAAATCCGCTGAAGCGAATCCGGCCCAGGGTCCATTCGCCGGCGATGGTATCTTTCTTTTCTTCAGCGGGAAGCAGGTCTTTATCCGGGTTACAGCCAAAAAGCCCCACCAGCATCACCAGCAGGAGAAGTCCGTTCACTAAAGCTTTCATACGTTGTGTTAAGTCAAGTTACTGTCAGACTCTGCACAAAATGTATTCCAACTCAGCAAACAGAATAATTTTTGCGCTCTCCGGACATAAAAAGCCCCGGCGTTTGGGTGCCGGGGCTGTCCGCTGAGGGCCGTTTCCTATTTCCGGTAGAAAACCTGAATGCGTCCCCGGGTTGTACTATCCAGCGCGTAGTTCTGAACTGTGCTCGACAGTTCCTCGATGTTACCCGTTTTGGTGTACGTATATTCTTCCGGATCGGTGCCGTCGTCGTAGGTAAGGGTCAGTTTGTCATTGGCAAACTCCCAGGTGCCCTGAAAGTCCACCACGACCGTCTGGCGGACGTTGACGTTGAAGGTTTTGTCCTCAAAAATATCGATGCGTGAGCCGTAGCCTTCGAGCATATACAGGTCGATTGCGTTGCCGTTCAATCCCTGATTAGGGGCCGCAAAACCGCTGAGCAACCCACGGTTCAATTCCCAGCGGCCCACGATGGCCGGTGGCGGAGTAGGATCGGAATCTTTGTCGCAGGAACTAAGTCCGGCCATCACCAGCACCAGACTTAACAGGTAAACCAACTTTTTCATAAAAAACCTAATCAGGGGGTTGAACAAAATCGTGTGTATTACTCGTAATGTACAAAAAAATAAATGCCAGCGGTCACCAAAACCCATTTTCTGACCCAGTTACCGAAGATTGGCTTTGGGCAGGACCGGCAGGCTTTCGTTCCCGTCTTCACTCACCGCCTGGACGGCAAAAAAGTAGTTGTCTTTCGAATAGGGAACGGTCATGCCCAGCTTTTCGGTATAAAATTTCTTCTGCCAGAATGGCCAGTGGGTTTCGCGCATCAGCACGTAATAGCCTTTGATTTTGCCGGTTTTGGGGGCCTGCCAGTACAGAGCCGTAGAGTTGGTCAGGTTACGAACGTCCATCGTGACGGTCTCGGGCGTGCCCGGTGCCTTGGCCAGATTCGCCAGCGACGCCAGGTTGACGGCGGTGTTCTTCTTCAGGTACTCGAAATCCATGAATTTGGTGTAATCGCCGTACTCGATGCCGTCCTGGGTGCGCAGGTCCTGGTGCTGGTGCTCGAAATTCTCGTTCATTTCGCTGAAACGAACGGCCGGGAAGCCCCGCTCGACAAACGGCGTATGGTCGCCGCCGCGCAGGTAGCGGTCGTTGCGGTAGATCATGACTATTTCCAGATGATCGACGTACCGTTCGCCGACCTCCTTCACGTACCGGGCCAGTTGCCGGGCAGGTCCGTCGTTTTCGGAACCCAGCTGCCGGATGCCCGCCGCCCGGTCGGCCAGTTGATAAGCCGGTAAACCTTCGCTGAAGACGCGCAGGCGGGTGTTGTCGATGATTTTGGTTTCGCCGGGCGTGGTGACGCTGCTGTTGTTGGACCCCATGATGTCGTTGTTGAGCACGGCCTGGAGGTTCCAGTTTTCGGTTTTGGCCCGTTCGGCCAGGTGGCCCGCGCCGAGCAGGCTCTGTTCTTCGCCGCTGACACAGACAAACACGATGGTAGCCGGGAACTTGGCCTTGCTCATCACCCGGCAGAGTTCAATCACGGCTGCCGTTCCCGAGCCGTCGTCATTGGCCCCCGGAGCATCCGCATCGCGGTTCATGACGTTCGTGACGCGGCTGTCGATATGGCCTGTCACCAGAAAAACGCGGTTGTCGGCCGGGTCGGTGCCTTTCAGGGTAGCCATGACGTTGCCCATTTCGGTGGGCTTATCCACCCGCTTGCCGTCGGGCTGCAGCGTCCAGGTGTCGATGGTGGCCGTCAGGCGTCCGCCCGACTGCCGGGCGTAGTGCTGAAACTTGCCGAGGACCCACCGCCGGGCGGCACCGATGCCCCGTTTGGGGTCGGTCGTGGTACTGAGGGTGTGGCGGGTGCCGAAGCTCACCAGCCCCTGCACGTGCGCCCGCAGGCTGTCGGCGGAAACTTCACTGACCAGTTGGGTAATGGCCGGGTCACGCTGCACGATCGACTGGGCAGAAAGAGCAAACGGAAGCGTACTGAGAAGGAAAGATGCTGCAAATCGGTTCATTCAGTTGGGAACAAGCGTAAAAACTAGGAGCAAAATAGCGTTTTTTTCAAAGCTGTGACGCTCCGGCTGGTTTTCGTTTGGCTGGCGGCGCTCCCACCGGCTCCGTTCCGACCTGCCTGTCCATACGCAGGGAGGGCGCCGAACGTTGCACGGGTCGGCTTTTCTCCACGAACCACGAGGTTACCAGGGCCCCGGCCAACAGCACCGAAACCGCAATTGACCAGTAAGCGATGCGTTCGGTTGGCAGCCCACGGACCGGCCGGGTGTAGAACCGGGCCTCCTCAGGCGGAAACAACTCCCGAAAAATCAGGTCCGTGTTTTCTTCTTCGTGCGTATGGCTCATGGGATAAGGCGTTGAGAGAACGTAAGATACAAAAAAACGCCTTATCTGCCAGTGCGCCGAAACCGGACAGACACCCCGCCCGTTCGTCCGTCAGAACCGACCGCTCACGCCGAGGCCTACGGCCGTCCGGCCCGTGGCCGGAACCGGGGCCATCGACACGCCAAGGCGTTTTTCCAGAAGCACCTTGTTGTAGCGGCGCACGGCCTGCGACACTTTTACATTTCCCCCGATGGAAAGCCCCACCGACGCCACGATGGAGCCGATGTAAACGTACCAGTATTCCCGCGTCCGGACGCGCTGGTTTTTGGGCTGAAAAAGCAGATAGCCGAGCGGCACCAGGGCCGTCAGCTGGCTGATGGAGTTGAACGTCTTGAAAACCCGGTACTGTCGCCGCACCTCCGGATCGCCCAGTTCGTAGAAAGGAATTTCGAGGGAAAAAGGCGAGCGGAGCCGCTGTTCACCATAGTAATAGACCGCCCCCAGCGCCGTGGAACCGGGCGCCCGTTCAATGGCCCGCAGATGGGCCGGAATGCGGTTGGCAAGGCTGTCGGGACGGATTTGGGCGCGGACGGCCGGGAGGACCGCCAGAAAAAAAATGCAGATGCGTAAAGCAGTGGTAAACTTCATGGAAAAGGAATAAGCTGTTCCCGGGTAACGAACGGAAGCTTAATATATGGGTTCAGTGTTGTATTTTTTGTCGAGCTGATACAGGAGCATGTCGGCTTCGGTAAACGGAATCGCTTTGTCGGCGCAGAACCGGATTAACTCATCCAGATATTCAAAATATGTCTTCACTTTTGTATCAACTGAACTGGCCGTGTAAAGATTGTATTTATCAACATTTACCATCAGTACCCGATAAGCCCGCCGGTCAATGATTTGAAAAACTTCCGGGTTTCGGAAACGCAGCATCGTCGAGGCCATCGGCAAATCCACTCCCTTTGTCTCTTTTTGGAGAAGTTTGCGCAAAACGCCTTCGGCCTGCCGGTGCTGTCCGGGTTTCAGGTTAACCAGCTCATTCAGTTGGCTGATCAATTCTTCTTCCAGCAGCGCATACCGGTTGACTTTCCAAAGCGCAATTTCGTTGATTGTTTCCTGCGAAAACGGGCCATTTTTCAGTTGCAGCTTAGCCGTCAATTTAGGCTGATACTCGTAGTTTTCTTTTTGGGAAAGAATTTCTTCCCGGCTGAATTCCGTCGCTTTGCGTATCATAAAGGTATGGACAGTTGAAACGGTAAGATAGAAAAAAAGCGGTGTCACAGAACGTAACACCGCTTCATTGAGTCAATCGATTCAGACAATCCTTCTTAACGTACCCGCAGAATGCCCTGCATCAGGCCTGCGTGGCCGGGGAAGGTGCAAACGAACTGGTAATCGCCGGGTTCGGTCGGAGCCACGAAATAAATGGCTTCGGCCCTTTCCGGTTCGAGCAGGTTCGTATGGTACAGCACCTCGCCCACCGCCGGGACGTACTGCATTTTGGGGCCGTTCAGGGCCAGCTTGAGGGCGGCATTGCCTACGTTCACGGCGGTGCCCGGCTTCACGATGACGCAGTTGTGCAGCATGTCGTCGTTGTTGTTGAACACCCACTTCACGCGGCTTCCGGCCTTCACCTCTACCCGCTCGGTGTCAAATTTCAGTCCCGGTTTGGTGCCGATGGTAATGACCTGATCCGGGCCGGATGTCCAGTCGGCGGGCTGGGCCGTAATCCGTTTGGCGGCCTGGGGGGAAGCAGCGCCTGCCTTGCCCGCCGGTTTGCCTTTGGCCGGAGCCACGGCCGGTTTGGTCGAGGCCATGGCCATCATGTCGTGGTTGTGCTTCGGCCGCGGGGCCATCGCCATAGGCTCGCCGGGAGCAATGTTGTTGAGCGTATAATACGCAAAGGTGTGCAGCAGCGGCAGACCGTCCGCCGATTTCACACCCTCGGCTTTGATCTCGTGGATATAGCCCTGGCGCAGCGCCGTATCGGCCACGATGCGGGCTTTCAGGCCGTCCGCCGACACCACCACGCCGCGGATGGGCACCGCTTTGGCATCTTCGATCGGGCTGCCGTAGGTCTTGTGGTACTTGTACGTAAAGCTGTTCAGGCTGTAGGCATCCGGATTGGCGGCGGCGGTTTTGTCTACCGGCAGCGTAAACTCCACCTCAAAGCCGTCGGGCATCGACCGGACCGCCTTCATCTCAAACGGCGTCTTTCCGGTCCAGACGAGGCGCTGTACGCCGTACGACGCCTTGCCGGTGGCCGACCAGCCCCGGCTGGTCTGTCCGACGAACATCGAGCCGTCGAGCCCCCAGCGCATGCGCAGAATACCCGACATAAAGCCTTCGCGGAACGGAAAACAGGCGCCCTGGTACTTGCCGGCCACTTTTTCCAGAAATACGCGCATGATTTTGCTATGCCCCTGATCGCCAACGAAGAGCTGCCCGTCGAACGGGCCGAAGCGGGCGGCCGTCGTGTCCTCGACAATATCCGAAGTCGAAATGCCCATCAGTGTGTGCGGAAACCAGACCGCCGGAAGCTTCAGATTCGGGATCGTCTTGGCGACCTCGTGCATCGGTTTGCCGGTGCTCGGCACGTCTTCCGGCTTTAGTTTCAGGGGCGAACCGGGCTCCGACGACCAGCGCAGACCGGCGGGGTTTCCGGCAAAATCGCCTTCTTCGAGGTGCGTCATCCGGCCCGAGCCGACCCAGTCGCCCTGGTTCTCGGTGTAGAAAATCGCGCCGTTGCGCAGGGCACCGAACCCGGCGGGCGAACGCAGACCCGTGGCCCAGGGTTTGATTTCCCCTTTTTCATTCATTTTGAGCATCCAGCCGCGCCATTTGGCCAGACTGGCGCCAAAGCCGATCCAGTCGAGGTTGAGCGTCAGCAGCATATCGCCGTCGGGCAGGTTCACCGGGCCGTAGCTGTACTCGTGGTAATTGCCCGACAGCGGCCATTTGACCACCGACTGGTATTCGTCCGCTTCGCCGTTGCCGTCGGTATCCAGCAGGCGCGTCACCTCCCCGCGCTGTGTGGCCATAATGACACCGTTGCGGTAGTTCAGGCCGAGCGGTTCGTGCAGACCGTAGGCAAAACGCTTGTATTGCGGCTGGCGGCTGCCCTGCATATAAGGGTTGCTGATGAGCCAGACCTCCCCCCGGCGCGTGCTGACGCCCAGCCGACCGTCGGGCAGGACAGCCATGCCGCCCACTTCCAGCGAAACTCCTTCGGGCACAGGCAGCGTGACGAGGCGGTAATAATCGTTCTCCGTCATCGGGCGATTCTGCGCCAGCGTCGCCCCGGCGATGAGGAGAGAAGATATAAATAGGAGTGTTTTTTTCATCTCTGTGTCTCTCTGACAATCCCGATGACGGCAAAAGACTCGTTTGCGGCGTCAGGGAATCTCAAAGTTAATCAAAGGTTACCAGATGATTGAGTATTGAATGGTACCATTGCTGACGGGCAGCAGCAGTTCGCGGTTGTTGCGAATGACCGGTTTGGCCTTGGGGTCCAGCTGGATGTAATAGCTGTGGTTGTCTACGGCATACAATCCTTTCCGGACCTCTTCCACATCCTTCCCCGCCGCCAGTCGGCAGTACAATCCGGGGCCGCCGTTTACCGTCAGCGTCCGGGACAGCCCGTTGGAAATGGGTTTGATGAAATCGCTGATGGCGGCCCCGCGGTAGCTGTACTGCAGCGTTGGATAGCCGTCGGCGTCGAGTTTCCAGCCTTTGTAGAGAAAGTCCTTTTCGTCGTTCAGGCTGTCGGGCCACACCTGGTTGGCATCGTTCAGAGCCGCCAGCGTAGGCTGTCCGCCCAGCGAAACGAGGGTTCCGATGGGTTTGAGCAACTGCGGTTCGCCGCGCTCGTGCCACATTTCGGTTACATCGGCAAAATCACCTTTCCATACCTGCAGCAGGGCTCCCTGATTGAGGTCCATCGTGTAGTGCTGCCCGGCAGGTGTTCCTACCGACAGGCAGTGCGTCCGTTTCTTTTTCTCGTTGGGCAACTGAATAAACGACCGGATGAGCGACGGACGGTCGGCGGCCCGAACGGCGATCAGACCCACCGGGTCCGGTTCGGGCAGGGAAGCCTGCGGGTGCAGGGCCTGCGGGCGCGTGCCCGGTCCCGACACAAACACGCCCAGTCCCGGACGCGGCCACGAGCGGCTGAAAAACACTGTCACCGGGTATTTACCGGCTTTGAGCGTGGTTTGGGCGGTTTGCGGCTGGCCGAGGTCGGCGTAGGTGGGGGCGATCACGTCTTTCCCGTCCACCTGAATCCCGGCGATGCCGCCCTGCTGGACGGTGAAGGTCAGCGGGCCGTCCTGGAGCACCTCCAGTTCGCCGGTGTACACAATGGAATAGCGTTTGGTCTGTCCGTAGGCCACTTCGTGCGTGATGGCCGGCAGGGTGCCTTCCTGCAGCGGCTTTTTGGCGCTCAGATCGGCGGCTTTTTCGGCCTCGCCTTCGTAGAGTTTATAGCGGACATTTCCCAGACGAGCCACCTGCCGGTTCGACAGAATCTGGTAGGCCATGTCCCTGACGGCCAATGAGCCATTGGGCGACCAAAGCGCCACGCTGCCGGTCGCCTTCGCCGGGGCCAGTCGCTGGTCTTCGCGTACGGTCACGCCGTTGATCACCAGTTTTTCGAGCAGGGCGGGCTGCGCGCCGGTAGCCGCCCGGTAGCGCAGATCGACGGTCTGCCACAGTCCCGGCGCTTTCAGAATCCGGTTCAGATCGGGAGAATGCAGCAGACTGAGCGTCGACCCGTTGGGCAGCGACAGCTCAACGTCGCCCCCCTGCGTCATCATCACGTCGAAGCGCATCCGGAAGTCGTCGTTGACCTGCAGCACGTTCAGCGGTTCCCGTCCGCCGAGGAGGTAGGCAGTACCGGGTTTGGTAGTGAAGCTGGAAGCATCCGGTGCGGCCGAAATGGCTCCGATCCACCGCCAGCTTTTGGGCAGGGCTGTGGCCGAAATTTTGACCGGAAGCAGCGCCTCGGTCCCTGTCTGCGCCCCGGCGTTCAGCCCCAGCAGTAGCAGTCCTGCCGCTGCCAGCACCCGGCGGCCTGAAAAATACGTCATGCGAATAAAGAGATAAGCCACTAAGGCCGATTTAAATAGAAAGGCTTTATCCTGCAAAAAACTACTTTTTTCGGGAAAGGCCCATATCGGGAATGTGACATTTTTGATGTTTTCCGGTCTCAAGACTGAATATAATTTCTCTGACCTGGAAAATTGCCGATATGTATCTGTTCTACCCTTTTTACCCGGATCACGACCGACTGAAAAGCTTGATTACTGAGCATCGGGAAGTGAAGCGGCGTATTAAACAACTTAAAAATATAGGACTTCAGTATTTACATAAAGAAATAGAATTATCGGTACTCGAAGACAGGCTCAGAAGTCAGCGCGTATACGTCAATTCAGGGGCTGATCCGGAAGAAAAACAAAGTCGGCTGGACGCGCTGGAGGAGCAAATTCAGGCGTTGCGCTACCACGAACTACCCATTCTTGATTTTTACCGCCACGAATACCGGCAGAAGCAGACCCGGCTGGCGGAACTGGAAAAAGACATTCGCCAGCTGATGGGCAATTACAGCCGCTGGCATTTGAACTAGGCCTCCCCTTTTTTAGTCTGGCGACCCGGCACAGTGCCGGGTCGTTCTTTTTCAGGCCGTCAGATACTGCGTTTTTCCTTTGACCGACTTCACGGCCCGCAGGACCTGCTGCTTCTTTTCGCTGGAATAAGACACGTGTACCCAGTCGTCAAATTCCTGAATTAGTTGATCGAAGGGAAGTTTGCGGGCGCGGATGTACTGAAAAAGCTCCTCCGCACTCATGCCCGGCACGTAGATATCCGCCGCCTCTCCCTGCATATGCTGGCTGGTCTTCGAACCGCCGATCTTGGCGTTGAGCCGCGGGCAGCGGTAGCCGCTGGTGACGATGACCGGTTTGTTGAGGCTCATCCGCAGGGGTTCCAGCACGTGCTGGCAGAGCTGACGCAGGCTTTCGATCACGTCCAGAGGCGGCTGAAACTGTTCGGTGTAGTTGTTCCGGACGGCGGCCTGGCTGGCAAGCATTTCGTGCAGGGAAAAATTGGCGGTCAAGCGCTGGTCGGGCACCTTGACCATTCCGGAAACGGGTCTGGATTGAGTTACCATACGAATTAAGGGCTGGATTTAGAGCAAGTTACAGGACTTTCCGGCTCCTGACAAGGGTGGAAACTACGCTATTTAGCCACCGGTAACCCTACGCCGGAGGAACCATCTGCCCAGGCAGCGTCCTTCGCCCGACCGTCCCCTTCTTCCATGAGTAGATCACGGCCCGGATTTGTATTCAGAGAGCATGCACCGTTCGTTTGTTCTCCTGCTGCTGCTGCTGTCGGCCGTCCTGATCAGCGCTGCCCTCCAGCCCCGGCCGGCCGTTCGCCGCCCGAACATCGTCTTTATTCTGGCCGACGACCTGGGCTATAGTGACCTGCGCTGCTATGGCAATCCGTTCAACGAAACGCCCGTCCTTGACTCGCTGGCCCGGCACGGACTGCGGTTTACGCAGGCGTATGCGGCGGCCCCGGTCTGCTCACCCTCGCGGGCGGCCCTGCTGACGGGCAAGCACCCGGCCCGCCTGCACCTGACCAACTTTCTGGTCGGCGACCGGGTCGATTCGGCCTCTCCGCTCCGTCCGGCACCCTGGCGACCTTACCTGCCCGGTTCGGAGGTTACGCTGGCCGAACGGCTGAAAGCGCTGGGGTACGCCACCGGCATGGTCGGCAAATGGCACTTGGGTTCGGCCGATTCGCTGACGCCGACCGCGCAAGGTTTCGACTACGAACGGCAGATCAGCAAAAACGGGCTGGATTACTACAATTACGGCATCAGTTCGGCCAACAAACCCGTTTTTGAAGACAAAGGCAACGAGTACCTGACCGACAAGCTCACCGATTACGCGCTGGAATTCCTAGGCCAGCAAACGGCGCAGAAACCGTTCTTTCTGTACCTGGCCTATTCGGCCCCGCATATTCTGCTGGTGCCCCGCGCCGACAAGCTGGGCCGGTTTCTGTACCGCTATCCGCGTTTCAAAGGCAAGTACAACCCCAGTTATGCCGCCATGCTACTGAGTATGGACGAAGGCATCGGCCGGGTTTTGCAGCAGTTAAAGGCCAACGGGTTCGACGACAATACGCTGGTTATTTTTACCTCCGACAACGGGGGACTGGGCATGCCGGAGGCCGGTCCGGCGCCCACCGACAACGCCCCGCTGCGTTCGTGGAAAGGACATCTGTACGAAGGCGGCATCCGGGTGCCGATGATTATGCGCTGGAAAGGCGTCATTCCGGAAAATACCGTCACGAGTCAGTACCTCACCGGAACGGACTTTGTTCCCACCCTGCTGGAACTGCTTGGCGCTCCCAAAGCCCCCTTCCCGGACGGCCGGAGCTTCGCCGCGCTGCTCCGCAATCCCGCCCAGACGCAGGCGCGTGGCCCGGTTTTCTGGCATTACCCGCACTTCAGCAACCAGCTGAGCGCCCCGTCCGGAGCCATTCGCGAAGGCGATTACAAGCTGATTGAGCATTTTGAAACCGGCCGAACCGAACTCTACAATCTGACCGCCGACCTCTCGGAAACCACCGACCTCAGCGCCCGCGAGCCCGCCAAAACCCGCGACCTCCATCAAAAACTGAAGCAGTGGCGGGCAGAAGTGCGGGCCAACATGCCGCTGGCGAATCCGGCTTTTAGCAGGAAGTAAAGGGCTGTTTTGGTGCTTTTCATCCCCCGGTAAGCGTGCCCGCCCTGTTAGTCCGATGGCTTCTCAGTCGACTCCGCCCCCTGCGCCCGCCGCAGGGCGTTGACCAGCAAATGCGCCCGGCGCGTGGGTTCGGGAAGCCGGTAGCCACCGTCGGTGCGCAGGGTCAGGTCGAGGGCCGAGGGCAGGTCGATGAGGTTTCCGGGGGAAATGTACACCGGATTGACCTTGTTTTTGGTCCGTAAGGCGGCCCCGATGGTTTCGCCCCGGTGAATCATGGGCGACCAGGACCCGCGTTCGGGGGCCGGTTCGTCGTATTTGCCCACCAGCACCGATTTTCCGCAGCCGAACGTCGGGATATTGAGCCAGAGCCCGGCATGAGCCGCAATCCCGATCCGGCGCGGGTGGGCGATGCCGTGCCCGTCGAACATGACCACGTCGGGCTGCTGCTTCAGGTTGGCCCAGGCTTCCAGCAGGGAGGGAATTTCGCGGAACGACAGCAGTCCCGGCACGTACGGAAACGTCGTTTCGCTGACCACCCCGGCCTCTTCGACCGTTTCCAGCGTGTCCAGCCGGATGACCACGATGCCCGCGTAGACGGTTGTTTCGAATTTATTGAACGAAATGTCGCATCCGGCAATCAGCTCAACCGGCTTTTCCAGCGGCTGAATGCGAATCTGGCTTCGGAGCCGCTGCTGCAGGGCGACGGCTTCTTCGGGGGTAACGTTCCAATCGTGAAGGGTGTGGATGCGGCTCATAGTGCTGATGATACTCCCAACAGAACTGCCGAGGCCCCGGGAAAGTTACGGACGCGGCCGTCAGGGCCGGGCGTAGCGCAGAATCCGGTGCCATTTCCCGGCCTGGTAAGGCGTCGTCCGGACCACCGTCCCGCTGTACGGCGCTTCGATCAGCTGCCGGTCGCCCACGTAAATGCCGACATGCGACCACTGGTTGTTCTTGTGTTTGCGAACCAGCAGATCGCCGGGCTGCGGGTCTCCGGTGACGGTTTTAAAATCCGGGCTGGAAACCAGTCCGGCCACCGCCCGGGAGCCATTCCCGCCCCGGTAAGGTAACCCGATGTCTTCCATGACGTAGCGGACGAGGCCCGAGCAGTCGAGGGTTCCGCGGTTGGTCTGGCGGTTGAAGGTGGGTGATCCGTACGGCACGCCCAGATAGGCAAACGCCCCGGCGGCCAGCTTTTGTCCGGCCGAATTGCCCGCGGCGCGGTCCGGAACCGGCGTCGTTTTGGTCAGCACAAACCGCAGCAGCGGGTAAACCAGGGCGGATTTCCAATGCGCCAGACTGAGGGCGGGTTGCTGCTGGTGCAGGTGGTGGGCCAGCGGCGTGCGTACCGGCCGGAAATACTGGTTGTAATCGACTTCGAGATGCCGGTGGTCGATGATGCTTTCAAGCAGGTACAAAAGCTCTTTTCGGGTGGCTACGTTGCCAAATCGATTTTGCAGGACGCTTTCGTACTTCTGGTAGAAGGCCTCACCGCTGGTTTGCGCCCACCCGGACGTCGCGACCAGCAGCAGCAGGCCACAGATCAGTTGCTTCATAGGGCTACTAACGCCCGCCCAGGTCATTTTGGTTTCCTCAGCTTGTCCTTATACCCGCCGGACGCCCTCGATTTCCAGAATCAGGTCGGCGCCGTATAAACCCGCAGGCGTCTGAAAACCCGCTTTAACGTTGCCCTGAAGCACTTTCTGCGTGATGTTCAGCGCCGTCCGGGCGGTCAGGTGATACCCGTCCGGCCCTTCCAGCCGCGTCACGACCGAGTCGCCCGCGGCATTCCACACCCGACCCCAGACCAGCGTCCGGGCTTTTTGACGGGCTTCGGCTCCCGGTCCGGTCAGCGCCCTGTCGATGCGGTTTCGGATAAAGTTCTGAACCCGCGGCGTTTTCAGAAGGGGGCCGAGCCAGTTCAGGGCTTTGGCTCCCAGAATCTGCGCCTGGGGCGCGGCCATAAACGTTTCGATGTTGGGAATGCCGGTCGTGCGGTAAGCCGTTGCCAGATCGGCCCACGGAATGGTCATGCAGTAGAGCTTTCGGCCCCCGGCGAAGGTGACCTCGATCACTTTTTCGGCATTGGAAACGGGCTTGAGCACGCCGGCCTCCCGCACAAACCCACCCGAACCCAGGTTTTCGACCGCCGTCAGGGCCGTGCCGTGCGAGACCGAGCCGCCGACGTTGGCGAAAGCCAGCTGCAAATGCGTGGCGTCGGGGAGTTGGTCCTTCAGAAAACGGGCCGAGCAGTCGGTCGGCACCACATCGAAGCCCACGCCCGACATCAGCATCACGTTCCGCTCCCGGGCCCGGGCGTCGAGGGCCGCGCCCGTTTCGAACACGGCGATTTCGCCCGTGATGTCGAGGTAGTGGGTGCCCGTCCGCAGACAGGCTTCCTGCATGGGGGCCGCCGTGCGCGAAAACGGTCCGGCGCAGTGCAGCACGACGGGCAGGCCGTCCAGCGCCCGGTCGAGGGCGGCCGCGTCGGTCAGGTCGGCGAGGCGGTACGAGAGACCGTGCTTTTCGGCGAGGGGCCGGATTTTCTCCTCACTGCGGCCCGCCAGCACGGGCGTCAGGCCAAACGACGCGGCCTGCTCGATAATCAGCCCGGCGGTGTAGCCGTTGGCCCCGTACAACAGAAATTGATTCATCTTTTTTTCGGTTCATCGATGGACAAAGCCCGCCGTTTCAACGGCGGGTTCACAGACGACAAACCAGCCGCCGTAACCGTTTCAACGGTTTTGCACCGTGGTTGTTCCGGTTTCCGGCTTCAAAATCAGCTTTTTCACGAATTCCCCCTGTGCGTCGCGGTGTTCGAGCAGGTTGACTATCGTGGTCGGCACGGCATGATCCGGAAACGTTCCGCGCCCCGGCTGCGCCGGTTCGGGCACGGCGTTGCGGTAATACACCAGCGGCGTACTGACCTGAATGCCCGATTTCGGCAGTTCGAGATTGATGAAACTGCTGCCGTTGCCGCCTTCGTAGGCCCCGCCGGATTCTTCCCCGATAAAGACGCCGACCCGGTTGGCGTGGGCCACGGCCAGAAACTCGGAGGCGGTCGATACGCTCTGGCCGTTCATCAGGATGTACACCTTGCCCCGGAACCGGTTCGGTTTCGGCTCGTAGCGTTTCGGCTCGCGGGTATCGCTGCCCTGCTTGAGGGTGAAGGTCCCGTCGGGTTCGGGAATGAGTTCATTCTTCACATTTTTCCGGTCCTCTTCCGACAGGTCCGAGAATTTCAGAAACTCGCTGCTGTCGGTCACGCTGTGCTGCCGGGTGTAATACGGCACGGCCGAATCGCCTTTGGCCAGGTAGGTAAACAGCTCGATTCCCTGGCTGTCCCAGCCGCCCCGGTTGTCCCTAAGATCGACGATCAGGTTTCGGACGTCCTTTTTTGCCATTTTTTCGAGGCTTTCGTCCATAAATTTCCGGAAGGTGCTGACGGCCTGTTCACCGTTCGACGCCCCGTATCCCCCAAATCCATCGAAGCGCAGGTAGGCGGTCTGGGGAATATCTTCCGGAAAGGAAAGCCGCCAGGGATGCTTCGGCTTCTTTTTATTATACCAGGCCAGCATCTGTTTGTTGACGGGATTCTTCTTAACGTCCCGAAGCCAGGACCGGAATGGTTTGGCCGGGGCCTCGAACCGTACCGTATCGCCCGTCAGGCTTCTGAACGTGAAGGAATACGTTTCGGGCTGGCCGAGGTACCAGTAATAAAACAGGGAGAACAGCTCCCCGCGCAGCGCCGACGACCTCGACGCTTCGATGGAGCCGTCGGTCCAGTAGTACCGATACACCTGCTGCCGAATCTCATCCATCGGCTGCCCGTTGATGCTCAGCACTTCAAAACCCGGCTGGATGGTCTTGTCCGACGTGCCGTTAAAGAGCACATAGGAACGCTTTTCGAACGGAAACAGGAAAAACGGAATCGTTTTCAGGTTTCGGTTAAACTGCTCCAGCCAGTTTTTGGACGGCAGGGCGTGCGTGTGGGCGCAGCGGATGTCGGCCATCAGCGCCGAAACCGTTTTGAAAAAGCGGTAAAAAGGCTGCGGCTGGTCCAGGCTGCGGTCGAGGCTGTCCAGACGGGCCTGCATGGCGGCTTTCGGCGTATACCGGTACAGGCCCGGATGCGTTTCCTCCAGTAGCCGGCGCAGATACCGGAAATCGGCCTGCATGTCGGCGGGTTGCAGGATGCGGGTGGAGAGCGGGTCGGTTCCGGATTGAGCATGGCTTCCCAGCGGAAGCAGGAACAGCAGGCAGATGAGCCATTTCATAAAGCGTTGTTTTTTGCACAAAACAGGCGAAAAACGGCCCATCGGTCTGCTCAAATCCGGATTTGAGAGGTATTTCCGGGGGCAGATTCGGCAAATTCTCTGGGCGACACGCCCGTCATCTGCTTGAACACCCGCTGAAACGTGGCCTGCGAATTAAAACCGCACTCGAAGGCGATGCCCGTCAGCGTCAGGTGTTCGCTGGCCGAAGTCGCCAGCCGCTGCTTGACGGCCTCGACCCGGTACTCGTTGACAAACGTGTTGAAGCTCTTCCGAAGGTGCTGGTTGAGGACGAACGACACCGTTTTGGGAGGCAGTTGCAGCGTTCTGGCCACCTTCTCGACGGTCAGTTCCGGGTCCAGGTAAAGCCGCTCCGACTGCATGGCGTTCTGCAGCTGCCCGACCGTTTTGTCCACCTGTTCAGGCGGCAAAGTCGTGGCGACAGTTTTCCGGGACGGCTTTTCGACCGGATGGCGGCGGGCGTGCAGGTATCCTTTCAGGCCCATCCAGTAAATCAGAATCGCGATGGGAATGTACAGCGGGTACCAGCCCACGCTGTCGAGCAGGGCCGACCGCGTCCCCGGAAGAATGTACGGCACCAGATGGACCAGCCAGATCGCCTGAAAAAGCAGCAGACCCGTCAGCGCCTGACGCAGCCACCGGATGTTCCGGCGCGCCTCTTCATCGCCTTCGCGCCTTTCCGGCGCTTTCCGGGCCAGCCAGCGCCAGGCCAGCACCAGATAGACCGTCATCGAGACCCAGCGCGGAATATCGACGTACATGTTGTATTCCGTCATGACGTTGCCCCACGAAGGCCCGTCCTGCATCGGAAACTTGCGCAGCAGCAGTCCGAAGATAAACGTCCAGCCGATCAGGGGCGCGCCCCAGTCCAGCACGACGGGGTAAAAATGCCGCCGTTCGGCTTTCCCGAGGCGAAAAGTCGGATCGAGCACGGACCGGGTGTAGAAGTAGATCAGCGGCCCCAGCGGCATGGCGTTGAACAGCGGAGCCAGATCGATGAAATGGCTGAGGTAAACGTTGTTCACCGGTACGCCGACCGCAAAGCTCATCAGCGCCAGAAAGCCGATCAGCGTGCCCAGCAGCCGGTTGGAAAGCCGGTTGCCGCCCCGACTGAACCACAGCATACCGGCCAGGATCAAACCCTGAATGGCACCGAGAAGCAGGATGAGGTCGAGCGGAGGAATGGTCATAAGGCAAGATACGGAAAAGCCGGACAATCGGTCTGACCGTCCGGATTAAGTTTACGGACAGGCTTATGTGTTTCCCCTGACCATCCGGGCCACCTGAACCACCAGCAGCGGCACGATCCCCGCCGCCCCAATCAGTTCCAGCGCCGGCCCGTTCAGGGGCTGAATCGACAGCACGTCGCGCAGCACGGGGACGTAATACGTCAGCAGCAAAATGCCGATGCACAGCCCCAGAGCCAGCCAGATGAACCGGTTGCGGGTGATTTCGTTCCGGAAAAAAGACCGCTCGGAGTGCAGGTTGAAGACGTGCAGTAGCTGCGCCAGCGACAGGGCGTAAAACGTAATGGTGTTGCCCGTCGTGCCATCCATGCCCAGTTGCCGGGTGGCGTACCAGAACGCCGCCAGCACGGAGACCGTCATCACCAGGGCATAGCCGCCGATCTCCCGCCAGTCCCGGTTCGACAGCAGCGGCAGTTTGGGGTCGCGGGGCGGACGGTGCATGAGCGCCTCGTTCTCCCGCCCGACGCCCAGCGCCAGAGCCGGAAAAACGTCCGTCACGATGTTGATGAACAGAATCTGCAGCGGCAGCAGCGGCGTTCCGACGTTCAGGAATCCGGCGAATGTGACCACAAACACCTCACTCAGGTTGCACGAAAGCAGGAACAGGATGAACTTCCGGATATTCTCAAAAATGACCCGCCCCTGCGCAATGGCCCGGACAATGGACGTAAACGAATCGTCCTTGAGCACCATATCGGCCGTTTCGGCGGCGACCTGCGTGCCCCGCAGGCCCATCGCAATGCCGATGTCGGACTTTTTCAGCGCCGGGGCGTCGTTGACGCCGTCGCCCGTCATGCCGACGATGTGGCCGTCCTGCTGGTAGAGGTCGATCATGTCCAGTTTCTGCCCCGGACTCACCCGCGCGAAAACCCGGCACCGCAGAATGTGTTCTTTTTCCTGTGCGGAAAGTTCGGTGAGCGGTTTGAGGTCGCGGCCCGTCAGCGCCATTTCCTCGCCGGGTTCAATGAGTTTCACTTTGGAAGCGATGGTCAGGGCCGTGGCCGGGTGGTCGCCGGTCACCATGATGACTTTGATACCGGCGCGGCGGCAGGCTTCTAGGGCGGGCGTCACTTCCGTGCGGGGCGGGTCCAGAAAGCCGATCAGGCCGAGGTAGGTCAGATCTTTATCGGCAAAATCGTCGGCCAGGCGCTCGTCGGTTTCGCGGTAGGCAAACGCCAGCGTCCGCAGTCCTTCGGCCGATAACTGCTCGGAAATCGCCACAAACTCATCCACGGATTTCCCATTCGGCGCGCAGCGGGCCAGCACTTCCTCCACCGCGCCTTTGACGGCCACAAAATACCGCCCGCCGGTTTCGTGCAGCGTGCCCATGATGCGGGTTTCGGAACTGAAGGCTTTTTCGGCCCGGCGCGGAAACTGCCCGTTTACCTGCTCTGGATCGACGCCCGCCGCCAGGGCAAATTTCAGCAGCGAGACTTCGACCGGGTCGCCGACCTCTTTTTCTTCGGCCGGTTCGTAACTCGCGTTGTTGCAAAGCACGCCGACCTGCACCAGCCTGTCGAAAAGGTCGTGCCCTGCAATGGCTTCGTCGCCGTTGAGCACCGTGAGGGCTTCCGCCCGCTCTTCCACGCGCACTTCGGCGGCGGCTTCGGGCAGTTGCACCCGGTTCACCTGAATGCGGTTGAGGGTCAGCGTGCCGGTTTTGTCGGTAAAGATAACGTCCGTCCCGCCCAGCGTTTCCACCGCCGAAAGCCGCTTAACGATGACTTTTTTGCGGGCCAGCCGCAGCATTCCGTACGCCAGTGCAATGGTGGCGACCACCGACATGCCTTCCGGAATGGCCGCAATCGCCAGCGCAATGGCCGTTTCGACCAACCGCCGGACCTCTTCGCCCCGAATCAGTCCCGCAATCAGAAAAAGCACGGCCAGTCCGACCGTAATCCAGATCAGCCGTTTCGCCAGCGCGTCGAGTTTGGCTTCCAGCGGGGTCGCCGTCCGCTCGGCACTCTCGACGAGGGCGGCAATTTTGCCCAACTCCGTACCGGCCCCGATGCCGGTGATGATGGCCCGCCCGTTGCCCGCCGTGACAGCCGTCCCTTTGAACAGCCGGTTGTGCTGCTCGGCCAGCGGGGCATCGTCCGGCGGCAGATCGGTATTCTTGGGCACTGGCAGCGATTCGCCCGTCAGCGCCGACTCATCCACTTCCAACTGGTTGAAGGCGAACAGGCTCGCGTCGGCAGCCACCACATCGCCCGCTTCCACCAGCAGGATATCGCCGAGCGTGACCTCCTCCGATGAAATCTCCTGCGCCCGACCGTCGCGCAGCACCCGTGCCGGGGCCGTGTCCATTTTGCGAAGCGCGTCCATCGACTGCGACGCGTTCCATTCCAGAATAAAACCCGTAGCGGCGTTGATGAGCAGGACGGCGATGATGGCGTACCCTTCGACTGTATCGCCGAGAAAAAACGAAATGGCCGCCGCCCCGGCGAGCACGTAGACAATGATACCGGTAAACTGCCTCAGCAGAATCGCCAGGGCACTTTCGCGTTCCGCTTCGGGCAGAGCATTCGGACCTAGTTCGTCGAGGCGGCGGCGGGCTTCGTCGGTGGTCAGCCCGGTATGCGGAGCTGTTTGCAGAGTTCGCTCTAGTTCGTCGGCGGACAGGCGGTGTGGATTTTCGGGCGGGGCGAGGGTGTTCATCGGCTACATTTTTACTGGAAAAATAAAGAACAACCAATCACGGCTGACGCTTTACCCGCAAAAACACAATCATTTAACAGTGTCGTTAACAGGAATTTATTCTCTGGGGCAAAACATTTTCCGAACAAATCGTTTTTGCGACATAATCCACATCCGTTCATGCAGGCTTCCCTCCCGGCAACCCGTCCCTATCCACTCAGTCTCCGCGACAGCCGCCCGTTGCGCTACGTCACATTTTTTTACCTGTACGTCATGCAGGGCATTCCGGCCGGTTTTGCGCTGTATGCCCTGGCTAATTATTTGACAGCGAAAGGACTTACTTCGGCGGCGGTTGGGCAGTTTGCGGCGGTGGTGGGCTTTCCGTGGGCGATTCAGTTCGTGTGGGGGCCGGTCATCGACAAATATCAGGGGTCGGCGATGGGCGAGCGGCGGCCGTGGGTGCTGCTGGCGCAGTTTCTGGCCTTTCTGGCCTCGCTGGGCATTCTGCTGGTGGACGACCCGGTACGGCAGATCGGAATGCTGTCGGTCGTTCTTTTCATCCACAGCGTTTTTGCGTCGGTTCAGGATGCCAGCGTGGATGCTCTGGCAATTTCGGTGATTCCGGAACGCGAGCGGGGTCGGATCAACGCCTTCATGCGGGGCGGCTTTCTGTCGGGCATTTCGCTGGGGGCGGCGCTGCTTTCGTACCTGATGCGGAACGAAGGGTTTACGTTTGCGGCGGCCGTGCAGTCGGCCCTGCTGCTGGCGTTTACGGTGTTGACGTTTTTCATCAAGGAGCAGTCCGACGACGCCCTGCTGCCGACGCAGGCGCGGCCGGTCCCTTCGTCGCCGGATGCGGTGGTGCGTCCGCGGAGCATCCGGCAGAACCACGCCCTGAACTGGCTTTTCCGCGAACTGTTCCGGGGCCTGACGACCCGCCGGAGCCTGCTGCTGTTTCTGCCGATGCTGGCCTATTATGCCTGCGTGAGTGTCTTCAACCGAGCGTATTCGTATCACCTCATCAGCCGGCTGGGCTGGGCCGACACCGACGTTTCGGTTCTGCAGGGAACGCTCGGCACCGGGATTATTCTGGCCGTGGTACTCACCGGCGGCGTGCTGGCCGACCGCTTCGGACCGGCGCGTTTACTGCTGGTCGTGATGGTATTCAACTGCCTGAGTTATTTCGTCTTCAACCTCCTGAGTCCGTACTGGACCGACCCGACGCTGTCGCGCAGCATTCTGGTCCTCTGGACGCTGATGGACCCGATCTTCAGCGTGGCGAGCATGCCGCTGCTGATGGCCCTCTGCCGCCGCCACGTCGAAGGCTCCCAGTTTACGACCTACATGGCGCTGGTCAACCTCTGCGACATCATCGGCGCGTATACGTCCGGTCAGGCCCAGATGCACCTGAGCGCCCCGACGATTGGCCTCCTCTGCGGCGGCGTGATGGCCGTGGCGCTGGGCGTGGCCGCGCGGGGGGTGCGGTACGCGGCGAAGGCAGTTTGACGGAGTTTGTGCCAATGAAGAACCTTCATTTTGCTGGCTTTTGCGTATCTTCAGGCTATGTTTGATAGTATCTCTCGCAGATTAACGCGGATTTCTAACGCAGATTTTCACTGATTTTTTCTGCGAAAATCTGCGTTAGAAATCCGCGTTAATCTACGAGAAACAGCTCTCTGAGAAGTGAACCTCACACATTCAACCAATACGACAACTTCACCACCAGCGCCCGGTTTTTCACCGGCAAGGCGGGCGGCAAATAGTTCTCCGTGTACACGATAAACAGGTCCGAGACGGGCTTGAAACGCCACTGCAAACGGCTGTTCAGGTTCACGTTGCGGGCCTGCTCGTTGTATTGCAGCCAGGTGGTCACGAAAAGCGAACGGGTGAACGACAGGTCCAGCCGCGGGCCCACCAGCCAGAACGCCCGCGAATGGTACGGCTCCGGCTGCCGGATGTTGTTGTACTCGGCCGCCACCGCCAGCGAGCCGTAGGGCTGAAACCGGTAGCTCAGCACCGGCACCAGATTGAAATTCGTTCCGCGAAAATACGTCCCCGTCCAGCCCTCCACGTTCAGCGTCAGCAGTCGGCGCCGGTCGGAGCTGAAGAACCAGAACGCGCCGCGTGACCGGTAGGACGTGCTCGACGGAAGCGGGCGGCCGCCGGAATTGGTCGGGTCGAAAGGGGCAAACAGGTAGGTGTAATAATTATAGTGGCCGATCCCGAATTGGGTTGTGTTCCGGAGCGTCACGTCATAGAAAAAATCCAGTTCGCGGTCGTAAAGCCGGCCGTTCAGACCGTAATAAATGCGCGCCTCGGTGCCCGGTCCGTGGCTGACGATGGGGTGCCCCGGCCGCTTCGTGTAAAATTTATAGGAAGCTTTCGGAAAAAAGCCCCACTGCCCGGCGCGAGCGACAAAACCCACGTCGTTGATGCGGTAGTCGCGTCCCACGTATTCGTGCGCCCACTCCAGCTCCCAGTTTTCGGTGGTGTAGTTCAGAAACAGGCCGTGCGCAGCGGTTTCGTAGGGACGGCTGTTGCGGATGTCGGCCCGGAAAGCCTTGTGCAGCCACACCTTCCCCGACCAGCGGTTGTCTTCGGTCAGCAGGTTGAATTCCCCGCCCGCCACCCGCGTAAACGGGCTCGCCCCGCCCCCACCCTGCCGGTCTACGACGAATGCCACCGCATTGGAACGGGCAAAAACCTGCCGCTGCACAATCGCCACCGTGTAGTTCTGGGCCGCAATGCCCCGGTCGGCCTGCCGGGCGGTCCGGGTGTTGAGCAGCCCAATTCGCCAGGCCTTGTCAATTTTTCCACTCAACCGGGCTCCGTACAGGATCGGGTTCTGGACAATCAGGCCCGTTGTGGTGTCGCGGCCGATGCCGATGCGGCGGGAGAAAAACGGGCGCGTCTGCTCGAAGCCGAGGTTGGCGAAGAGGTCGTTGTTTTCCAGAAAAAACTGCCGCCGTTCCGGAAAAAACAGCTCAAACCGATTCAGGTTCGTCACCTGCTGGTCCACTTCCACCTGCGAAAAATCGGGGTTGACGGTCAGGTCGAGGTTCAGGGAAGGCGTGATGGCGACTTTGGCATCGAACCCGACGTCTGAGCCGAATTCCCGCGTGCGGTAGCGGCCGTCCGCGTTGCGCAGCGGCTGACCCGTAGCGGTGCGGCTGTAAATGTCCGTTCCGCGGCCGGTGACGTACGGAATCAGCGAGATATTGGCCCCCGGATGCGGGAGCGGCGTGGCAAACCGGACCGTATCGGCAAACGATAGGGCCGAGACGCTGTAGGCAATCGGCACCCGCCGCCACGCACTCCGCTGGTTGTTCTTCACGTCGTTGCGGGCGAAATTCATCAGAAACTGCTGAGCGCCTTTTTTGAAACGCAGCGACGTAAACGGAATCATCATTTCGCCTTGCCAGCGGTCGGGGAAGCGGCGAACCACCGAACGCCACTTGTTGTCCCACTCTGACGCCACCTCCTCGCCGTTGAACATCTGCCCTTCGCGCTCGACGCCCAGGGGCGTAAACTGGAACGTAAAGCCGTTGGTGCGGTCGCCGAAGGGGTCGATGTAGATGGAAATGTTGTCGTTGGTGTCCCAGTCGTAATCGCGGCGGAGCGAGCGGACGATGTAGCGTTTCTGCGGGTCGCGGTCGTAACAGATCACGGCGATGTAGAGGTGGCGCTGGTCGTAGGTCAGGCGGACTTCGGTGGAGTTATAGGCCCGGGCGGTATCGTTGGGGAAATTCAGCGTAAAGTCGGTCGCTACCTGAGCGCGCCGCCAGACAGACTCGTTCAGCAGGCCGTCGAGGTGAACGGTGGAATCGGTGGGCGCGACCAGGAGCGGCTGAGCGGCGGCTTTTGTCAGGCAAACAAGAAAAAGGAACGGTAAAAGGAAGCGCATAAACAAGGGTTGACCGGGCGCTTGGGTAACGGGAAGGTGACTTATTTGGTTCGGTTACTTTTGGGGAAGCGGGTCGTCTTACGGGTTGGTTGTTCCTCGCAGATTCTCGCTGATTTCAAGGCGCAGATTTTCGCAGAAGAATTTGCGCCTTGAAATCAGCGAGAATCTGCGCCCTAGAAATCAGCGAGAATCTGCGAGAAAAACAAAAGCTCAGACTTTAAAATCATTTCCCATGCCCACCGAAAAAACACTAAACGAACTCTCCTATCTCATCCGGGGCGCGGCGTTCAAAGTACATTCCCACTTAGGTCCCGGCCTTCTGGAATCTGTTTACGAAGCCGCCCTGACTTACGAATTACAAAAATCCGGCTTGAAAATCCGCACCCAGGCTGGCATTCCCATGCATTACGACAGCCTCCGGTTTGACATCGGATTCCGGCTGGACATCCTGGTCGAGGAGCGTGTCATCATCGAAGTCAAATCCGTCGAAAGCCTGACCGACGTTCATTACAAACAACTTTTAACGTATTTGAAACTGACCGAAAAAAAGCTCGGCTTCCTCATCAACTTCAACGTATCAAGTCTGGAAAACAAAGTCTCGTTGGTTCGTCTGGCAAATAACCTGTAATTTTCCGCGAAATCTGCGAACACCAACCCGCCATGCGCCTTTTTTTCCACCGCTTCGACCTTCGCCTAAAACACACCTTTACCATCGCCCACGACTCCCGCGACGTGCAGCCGACGCTGGTTGTCGAGTTGCAGGACGGCCATTTCCGGGGTTTTGGCGAAGCGACTTCCAATAAATATTACGGCATTACCCTCGACAGCATGGTGGCGGCCCTCGAAGCCCTCCGTCCGCTGATCGAGTCCGACGACTGGAAAACGGCCGAAAGCCTCTGGGACCTGGCGCATCCCCATCTGAAGGACAACCCGTTTGCCCAGTGCGCGCTGGACGAAGCCGCCCACGACCTCGTCGCCAAACGCGAAGGCAGAAAGCTTTACGAACGCTGGGGACTTTCGCCGGACCACCTTCCGATGACTAACTACACCATCGGCATCGACACGGTCGAAACAATGGTGTCCAAAATGCAGGAACTGCCCTGGCCGCTGTACAAAATCAAGCTCGGGACGTCCGACGACCTGGCCATCATCCGCGAACTCCGCCGCCATACGGACGCCACTTTCCGCGTCGACGCCAACTGCGCCTGGACAGCCGAACAGACTATCGCGTTCGCCCCTGAACTGAAAAAACTGGGTGTCGAATTCATCGAACAGCCGCTGAAAGCCACCGATTGGGACGGTATGAAACGGGTTTATGCCGAAAGTGCGTTGCCCGTCCTGGCCGATGAAAGCTGCATTGTGGAAAGCGACGTGGACAAGTGCGCGGGCTATTTTCACGGCATCAACATCAAACTGACCAAGTGCGGCGGCCTCACTCCCGCCCGGCGCATGATTGCGGCTGCCCGGCGGCACGGCATGACGGTCATGGTCGGCTGCATGAACGAAACCAGCGTCGGCATTTCGGCCATCGGTCAACTGCTCCCGCTGCTGGACTACGTGGACATGGACGGCACGCTGCTCATCACCAACGACCCGGCCACCGGCGTGACGTTCGATTTCGGCCGGGTAATTTACGCGGCGGAAAACGGCACCGGCGCCCGTCTGAACCGGGATTCCACGGATTAACGGATTTACCAGGATGCTCCGCTTTTCAGGCCGCACCTGCCTCCGAGATCAGGCACCCATTCGCCTGCAACCATCAAAGTCAATCCGTTAATCAGCGTAATCCAAGTTCAGATGTACACCATTGATCACCTTCCCGGCCGCACCATCCAGTTCGACGGGCGGGAGCACCTTTTCTTCAGCGGCACGGCCTACCTCGGCATCGCGCAGAACCCGGCCTTCCGGGCGCTGCTCGCCGAAAGCATGGAGCGGTACGGCACCGTTTTCGGCTCGTCGCGCAACGGGAATCTGCGACTCGGCATCTACGAAGAAGCGGAGGAAAAGCTGGCCCGGTTTGCGGGGCTGGAAACCGCCCTGACCATGTCGTCGGGCATGATGGCCGGGCAGGTCGTGGTCCAGTATCTGCGGGCCGAAGGCTACGGCTTTCTGTATGCGCCCGGCGCCCACCCGGCCATCTGGCAGGACGCCCGGACGCAGTTGCCCCGGCTCTCCTTCGGCGAATGGACGGCCCAGGTGCCCCGGCTGGTCGAGGCGGCGGGCGAACACCTGGTCATCGCCCTCAACTCGCTGGATGCCGTGCGGTCGGAAGCCTACCCGTTCGACTGGGTAGCCCACCTCCCCGCCGACCGGCAGATCACGCTGCTGGTGGACGATTCGCACGGACTAGGCGTCATCGGGCCGGACGGCAGCGGCATTGCCGCCCTGGTTCCGAAGCGGGAAAACGTGCGGCTTCTCATAACGGCTTCGCTGGCGAAAGCCCTGGGGCTACCCGGCGGCGTGGTGCTGGGCGATTCCGAAACGCTGGCGGCGATCCGGCACACGGCGTTTTTTGGGGCCTGTTCGCCCATTTCGCCCGCTTATCTGGCGGCTTTTGTCCGGGCGGAAGACCTGTACCGGAACGCCTATGGCCGGCTGAATGAAAACATCCGACGGGCGGAGTCGCTGCTCGACACAACCGGCCTTTTTGCGCATATTCCCGGTTATCCGGTCTTTTACACCCCGCACGACGGGCTGTATCCCAGTCTGCTGGACGACGACATTCTCATCTACCAGTTCGCCTATCCAACACCCGCCGACAAGCCCAATACGCGCCTGGTTATCAGCGCCCTGCATACGCCGGACGATCTCGGTCGGCTGGGAACGGCGGTCGGCCGGTTTGCGCAAACGGTCAGTCAATCGCGCTGATGTCGGCGGCACCGGCCCCCACCTGGAGGCTGTAGAAAGCGCCATCGAGCGCAAACTCAAAGCGGTCGGGAACGTCGGGGTGGCGGTAGAGATCGATGTTCAGCTGGATGCGCTGGTTGTGGATGAACGCGGAGCTGATGGAATAACCCGGCTGGCAGGGACGGCGGGCATCGGTGCGGGCGACAATGAGTTTGACCGGCCAGGCTTTTTTGGTAAGTTGCGTGTAGCCGCCTGACTGCTGGACAATCAGGTATTCACCCTTGAGCAGGGTGTTAAGCGAGGTTTTCATGCGGTACGGTGACGTTGAGTTACGGGGTTGACACAAATAAATACTTGTCTGACAAATGAGTCAATATTTTGCTAATATTTATTTTAGAAAGCCACAACCTGCCAGTCTGCTTGTCTGTCTACTCCTTCTTTTTACGGTCCGGACGGGCGCTTTTGCCCAGAAAGAACGGTCGCTGGAAGATATCCTCCGGGCCAGCCCGGAATTGTTCGGCACGGTGCTGAAACAACCCGACAAGTACGATGTGCAGATTCTGTACACCCGCATCGACCGCGACGCGCAGAACCGGCCTTCGTTCAAAACGTTTCGGTATAAGGTGGATAAAAACCGGTATTTCTACCCGGCCAGTACCGTCAAATTTCCGGCCGTGCTGCTGGCTTTGGAAAAACTGAATGAGCTGAAAAAACCGGGCCTAGACAAGTTCTCGCCCATGCTGACCGACTCGGCCTTTGCCCGCCAGACCGCCGTCCGGACCGACCCGACCGCGGCCAGCGGCTTGCCTTCCGTGGCGCATTACAGCAAAAAAATCCTGCTCGTCAGCGACAACGACGCCTTTAACCGACTTTATGAATTCATCGGCCAGTGTGATTTTAACGAGCGGCTGTACCATAAAGGCTACAAAGATCTGCGCATCGTCCACCGGCTGTCGCTGCCGATGACGCCCGACCAGAACCGGCATACCAACCCCGTTCGCTTTCTGGGGAAAGACAACAGGCCCGTCTACAGCCAGTCCGCGCAGGTTTGCGACAAGGTGTACCGGCCACAGGCCCCCATCAGACGGGGCATCGGCTACCTGCGGGGCGATTCGCTCGTTCGGCAGCCGTTCGATTTTACCGACAAAAACTACTTCGCCCTCGAAGAGCAGCAGGAGATGCTGAAGGCCGTGCTCTTTCCGGAATCCGTGCCGGCCGGCCGCCGTTTCAACCTCACCGAGGCCGATTACCGGTTTCTTTACCAGTACCTGTCCCAGCTTCCGCGCGAAACAACCTTCCCGAAATACGACTCAACCTACTACGACAGCTACTGCAAGTTTCTGCTGACCGGCGACAACAAAAGACCCTTTCCGAAAGGGCTTCGGATTTTCAACAAAGTGGGCGACGCCTACGGCTATCTTATTGACAATGCGTACATTGTGGATTTCGACAAAGGCGTCGAGTTCATGCTCGCGGCCGTTATTTCCTGCAATTCGGACGGCGTTTTCAACGACGACAAATACGATTACGACTCGGTTGGCTTTCCGTTTATGGCCAATCTGGGCCGGGTGATCTACGATGCGGAAGTCAAACGGAAGCGGTCGCGCAAGCCGGACCTGTCCCGGTTTCAGGTTCCGTATGATACACTTAAACCGGTAAAATAAACGACTCACGCAGGGTCCGATTGGCCGCCGGGCAGGGTGGTGATAGCTTTGTATCGTTAATCAAACACAAACTATCACACACAACAAATGCTATGAAAAAGTTAATCGCATTCCTGCTCATTCTCGCCTCGCTTACGGCCTGCAAAAAAGAAGCTGACGTTACGCCGGAACCCGAAACCGAGACCCCGACCAACAGCAGCAAAGGAGCCGCCGCCACGGTCGCCGGATCGTACAAACTTACATCGTTCTACCTGACAATCAACGGCGAAGACTACAACCTGCCTACGTTGCCGCAGGTGCAGAACGGCAAGACGGTCGCTGCGGGCACGACCGTTCTGAAAGCGACCGGCACCGACAAGGTGGACCTGGCTTTCAATCTCAAAATGGAAGATTCGGAAGACCTGGAGTTCGATCTGGAAGACCTGGAAGTAAAGAAGGTCGGCAAGGTGTACGGCCTGTTCCTGGAAGGCGAACGGATTGGTGATGCCGACGGCTCAAACATCATTTTCAACCTCAGCAGCAAGGATTCGGACACGAACGAAGAGCTGACGATCAAGTTCACGGCGAAAAAATAATTCCTGTTTTTAGCCAACGGGCTTGCCGATATAACCAGAAATCCTACTTTTAGGCACTTTTTCATTCTATCCACAACATCAATAGGCAGAGCGTTCGCAAGGGCGCTCTGCCTTCTTTTTTGCCGTCCGGCTCCCGATGGTGCAATTCTTCCGGACTCCGCTTATTTTTGCCCTTTATTTTGCCTATTCCATGACACGCTTCGTCTCCCTTTTCGTCGCCTTTCTTTTTCCCCTGGCAGGCTTTACCCAGTCGATTTCCGGCACCATCGAAACCGTCCGGCAGCAGTACGCGCCGGATAAACGGGTCGCCATCTTCCAGATTTCTGCCGATTCGGCGGGGCGGCTGACGGGGAAAACGAATCTGCCGGAAGCCCGCCAGACCTTGCTGGCCCGCCTTTCGGCCCAAGGCCTTTTGGTTCAGGACCACATCGACGTGCTGCCCGCGGCGGTGCTGGGCGAAGAAACCTACGCCATCGTCAACAATTCGGTAGCCAACCTCCGCTCCAATCCGCGCGAGGCCGCCGAACTGGCGACGCAGGCCCTGCTCGGCATGCCGCTGCGGGTCTGGGACAAGGAACGGGGCTGGTATCTGGTACAAACGCCCGACCGCTACATTGCCTGGGTGGACTTCGGCGGGCTGCAACGCATGAAAAAAGCCAATTTTGACCGTTGGGAACAGGCCGAAAAGATCATTTACACAAGTCCGTTCGGCTTCTGCTATTCCGAACCCAGCACGGCTTCCCAGACGGTTTCGGATCTGGTAGCGGGCAATCGGCTCGTTCTGGAGAAGGAAGAAAAGCGGTTTTTCCGGGTGCGGTACCCCGACGGGCGCAGCGGTTACGTCGCGAAAGCGGAAGCGAAGCGGTACGCCGACTGGCTGAAGACCGCCCGACCCACCGAGGAGGCGCTGGTGAGCACGGCCAAACGGCTCATGGGCATTCCCTACCTCTGGGGCGGCACGTCCGTCAAAGGCATGGATTGCAGCGGCTTCACCAAAACGGTCTACTTCCTGAACGGGCAGACGCTTTCGCGCGACGCCTCGCAACAGGTTCACGAAGGCGAAACCGTCGAAACGCCGGGCAAAACCTTCGCCAGCCTGCGCCCCGGCGACCTGCTCTTTTTCGGCGAACCGGCCACGGCCGACAAGCCCGAGCGCGTGGTGCACGTCGGAATGTGGATCGGCAACAACGAGTTTATTCACGCCTCCGGCAAAATCCGCGTCAGCAGCATGGACCCCGCCGCTCCGAATTTTGAGGAAAGCGAGCTCAAGCGGTTTCTGCGAGCGCGGCGGGTGCGTGCGGATTCGGTTTCTCAAACGAGTCTAAAAGGCACAAAATAAGCCCGTATCCGTTATATTTAGGTAAACGGTAAAAGCGAAAACCATGCTGACAACCACCGCGGGCATCTACGAGAATGGCCAGATTCAATGGACCGAAACGCCGCCAACGCAAAAAAAGTAAAAGTCATGGTTACGTTTCTGGAAGAAGTTGAAAAGCCTGCAAGGCGCGTTGGAGGCTCCCTGAAAGGCCAAATCCACGTGCCGAATGACTTTAACGAGCCTCTGGATGATTTAAAGGATTACATGTAATCTGCCTATGCCTGCCTACTTAATTGATACCCAGGTGTTGCTCTGGTTCCAGAAAGACCCTACGCTGCTGCCGGAACGGGTTCGGTTGATTATAGAAGATGGAACAAACGAAATATGGGTTTCGCAGGTCAGTTTTTTTGAGATTGCCATCAAAATGAAAGTAGGCAGCAAGCCACCCGAATTCAAACTCTCAATTGAGGAATTGATACAGCAAACGGTCCGTGATGAATTCGGTATTTTGTCCATTAGCAACGACCATATAAGTACTTATTCTTCCGTCCCGTTATTTCCCAATCACCGCAACCCAGCGGTAGCCTGACGTTAAGCTGTGACACGCTCCCGTTTCTCCACGGGCTCATCTTCCCAGATTACCAGCCGCAGAAAAAGCAGCGTGGCAAACAAGCCGAAAAGGGCCGGAAAAACCGAAGCCGGGCCCTGGTAAAGGCCGTTGCCCAGCGCTGAATCGGAATAACGGAAATCGAGGTAGGTGTAATAGGCGTGAACGACAAACAGCAGCCTTGCCATCCAGCGCCTGAACCGCTGCCCTTCGCCATACAGACCCAGCACAATCAGGACCAGCCCCAGCACGATCATGTGCGTGTAGACCCACTCAATGGCGTTGTGGTAGTGCGGGGAATCGAGCGTAGGCTGCGGCACTCTGAATTCGGCCATACTGACCATCAGTCCCTTCGCAAAAAGGCTTCCGGCCATCAGCACGTCGAGGATTCCGATGGTGAGACAGATGGCCCTGAAGCCGGGCAGAAACTTCCGGAACGTTGCCATGACGGTTTGGGCTTACATCACCGTCCGCAGGAACGCCACACTCTGCGGCACCTGCTCCAGCGAACGCGAGGACTCATCTTCGATGAAAAAATGCTTCACCCCGGCCTTACGGGCCGCTTTCATGATGTCGCTGATGCCGATGTCGCCCTGACCGAGCACGACGTTCGTCTCTACATCCGCCTGACCGGTGGCGTTGCCGGGGGTGCCGGGCCGACGGTCTTTCAGGTGAACGAGCGGAAAGCGTTTGGGGTAGTTTTGCAGCAGCACGATGGGGTCCTGTCCGGGGTGTTTCACCCAAAAGACATCCATTTCAAAATTGACGTATTTGGGATCGAACTGCTCCACAAAATATTCAAAGAACGAGCGGTTCTCGAACTTCTGAAACTCGTAGCCGTGCAGGTGATAACAGAGCGAAAGGCCGTTGTCGCGCAGGAGCCGCCCGGCGGTATTGAACGTCTCGACGGCCCGGTCGGCGTCCTGTTTGGTAAACGTATCGCCGTTATGCGGAATCCAGAAACAGGTGACGTACTTCGCTCCCAGCGCCTTCGCCTGCTGGATGACGGCCGGGACATTGCGTTCCAGATCCGCAAATTCCGCGCTGCTGCCGATTACTTTCAGGCCGCTCTGGTCCAGCAGCTTCCGGAATTCAGCCACCGGCAACCCGAACGTTCCCGCCGTTTCGACCTCGCGGAAGCCCATCGCCCGGACCTTCGCCAGCGTACCGGGCACGTCGGCCTTGAACTGTTCGCGGAACGTGTACAGCTGGATGCCTACAGGGGAAGACGGCTGCGCCAGGAGCGGAGACGCCAGCAGCATCAGAAAGAAGAAGCACAACGATTTCATGGTCAGGGTCGGTTTCCCGCTAAAATCTGCCTTTTTTCGGGAAAAGTAAATAGCTTTCGGAGGCTACTTTCAACAAAAGCACGGGGAGCCAGGTTGGTCCAGTACAGAAATGGACTGACGCATGGAGGAGACCCGGATTTCGAGCTGGAATGACCTGATGGATGCCCTTTACGAAGGGGCCTGGATGCCCGACATCCGGCGGTTCCGCTCGCCGTTTGCTTTCCGGGGCCTTCCCGATGTTCAGTATAATCTGGCCACGTCCCTGATGCGGCTCGGGGGAAACTACGCCGACCTGGAAGGGCACCTTCTCCGGAATTTCAAAAAATACGCCCACCGCGATGTCGTGCAGCGTGATTCGTACTGGCACTGGCTTTCGGTGGCCCAGCACCACGGACTGCCCACGCGGCTGCTCGACTGGACCTTTTCGCCGCTGGTGGCCCTGCACTTTCTGACGGCGTCCATTGACATGTACGACCGGGATGGCCTGATCTGGTGCGTCAATTACCGCCGGGCGCACGAATGCCTGCCCGAAGCCCTGAAGAACAAGCTGACCTGCGAAGGAGCCGATATTTTTACGGTGGAAATGCTAACCGAGATCGAATCGCTGGTGGCTTTCGACCGGCTTTCCGGCGAGGCCGACCCGTTCGCTCTATTCTTCGAACCTCCTTCGCTCGACGACCGCATCGTGAACCAGTACGCCATGTTTTCGGTCCTTTCCAGCCCCGCCATCGGCATGGACACCTGGCTGGAATCGCATCCCGACCTGTGCCGCCGCATCATCGTTCCCGCCAGCCTCAAATGGGAAATCCGCGACAAACTCGACCAGGCCAACATCAACGAACGCGTCCTCTTCCCCGGCCTGGATGGCCTGAGCCTGTGGCTGAAACGGATGTACTTTCCTTTGGAATGACTGAATGATTGAGTGACTGAATTGCTCCGCAGAGGTCAGCTTAACGGAGCAATTCAGTCAGTCAGTCACTCAATCATTCAGTCAGTCCTTTACCTGTACATCAAACGCGCCTGTCTGCACTTTGCCCAGGCGGCGGACCTGGACCCAGATGCGGTAGTGGCCGGAGCGCGGGAAGGCGTACGGGAACGCGACCATGTTGGCGACTTTCATGTCGTGGTTCATGCCCGGCATAGCGGCCATCAGCAGCTTGTTTTTCTGCGCTTCGGGCATGGTTTTCAGGCTGGCGACGAAGGTGTCTACACTGTCGCGGAAGCGTTTGGGGTCGGGGAAATGGAAGGCCCGGCTGGTGTCGGCAATGCGGCCGGTCATCGACTCTTCGGCCGCCATCGAATACGTCCCGACGGGGTGCAGGTGGATGTACACCGTCCCGTCCGAACGAATAATGGCCGCGTGGCCGTTCATGCCGAGGTACGGCTCCAGCGGCGCGGGTTTGCCCCGCTCGTCGGCCACGGCAAACTTCAGGGTGTACAGTTTACCGGCCTGCACCGTCTGCGGCTTGTCGTTCCAGAACATCGTACTGCCGTCCTCCAGCTTGGTACTGGCACCGGGTTTTCCGCAGAGCACCATGTCGTCGTCGAGGTGCGGCACGCCTACCGCGTTCGATTTGACGCCCATAGGCTCGGTAAGAAGCCAGCTGTCGTCGGCGTCGGACGGCTTCCGGGCGGCGGCCTGCGCGGCGGATTGTTTCAGAAAAGGCAGTTCCACCGTGTCGGTCAGCGTTTCGGTATAGCCGCTTCGGTAGACCACGTCGGCATACAGCAGGTATTTTCCGCCCGGCAGATTGGGCAAAGCCGACCTAAAATGCGTGGTGTCGCGCCGGTCGGGGTGCAGATGGGCGAAAGCATCCAGCCCCGGCACCCGAACCAGAAAGGCGTGCATCAGTTTGCCGTGATCCGGCACCATGAAACTGAGCGCCCGGCGGCGCTGCCAGTTGTGCGCAAATCCGGTGGTATCCAGCGTGAGCGTCAGGGCTACCGTCCCGTTTTCCGGCACGGCTTTGGCCGTCATGGGCATCGGCTTGTAGAGGTTAAAGCTCAGATACTCTTCCGTTTCGGCATTCCACCAGCTTCGCCAGCCCGCCAGAATCAGGACCATCACCACCGTGCCGATCGCCATACCGACCATCCGTTTGCGGCGAAAAGCGGTCGGCGGCGCCAGTCCCGGTTTGAGGGTGCCGTCGGAGAGACTGGCCCCCACGATGGTAATCATGAGCACCACCAGCAGCAGTCCCAGCGCCGCCAGCCCGGCCCCGGTTCCGGCGGGCATGGTCCGTACGGCCGTTGCGACGGCCACCACCGGAGCGACCACCGTCGCCTTCCCGTCCGGCCCGTCGAGTTGCAGTTCGACCGAGGTCGAGCCGCTGTCCATGAACCAGACCACGCCTTCGAAACGGCCTTTCTCAACGGCTTTCAACTCGTCGTGCACCGGCGCGCCTTCGTCGCCCGTCCGGAAGTAGATCGGTCGCGCCAGCACGGCGTTCACGCGGCCTTCTTCAACAATCATCGTTACTTTGGCCGTCCCCGGCACCACGTCCGGCGGCTCCACACTGACCAGCACCCGGTATTTGCCCGCCTGCTTCTGAACCAGCACCCCCGGACTACCGACATGCGCCAGAACCGGATTCACCAGTTGAAAGAAAAAAAGAGCAGTTATGATAAGGGCAAGGAGCCCGCTTTTCCAATTATTCATAATTCTTAATTCTTAACTCTTAATTCCCACCTGTTTACCGTTGAACCCGTTTCATCCAGTTGCCCCACAGCAGCCCAATCCGGGCCGAGACCATCGCCGCAATTAGAGCAATGCCGATGCCCTGCCAGAACTGCGCCACCGTATCGCCCCAGTACGGGTGGAATTTGTAGCGGTAAGGCCAGTTCGGATCGTTGTCGTACGCCCAGGCATCGCTCAGGAAAAATCCGTTCCGGGCGTAGGGCGATTCTTGCAGAAACCCGCCAAAATTCCACTGAACCGCCCCAAAAACGGCCACAAAGGCGGCCCCGGTCAGCGCCGCCAGCAGCCAGTCGTTCAGCTTTCCGGAATAGCGCCGCATGAGTACATCCAGCACGAAGCCCGGCACCGGCAGCAGCAGCGGAAACATAAACGCCTGGTAATGCGTGATCGGGTTCATGACCGGCCCCAGACGCGGGGTGGCGGGAAACAGGGGCAAAATCCAGTTGGGAATCAGGATGGTCAGCATGTAAAAGGCCGTGATGCTCGTGATGGGATACCGCAGCAGCGACGCCCGACCGACCGCCAGCAGAAAAAACGGAAAGATGACCGCAGCCGTGATGTAATACGCCGAATCGTGGGAAGCCCAGCGGCCCATGTTTTCCGAAAAAAGCGTGTACAGGACGCTCAGCAGCAGTCCGGCCGAAATCGTGAACAGCCAGCGCAGTCGCATTTCCCGACCCTTGTTTTCGATCAGTCCTTCCCGGCTCCGGTTTTGCAGAGCCAGCACCCCGATCATGGCACCAAACTGCGCCATCATCATGCCCAGCACCAGCACCGTATGCGGCGGGGTCAGGATTTCGACGTCCAGCCCGTAAGTGTTGTGCCACCAGTCGTCGAAGGGGGCCGAGGTGAGCATGGCAATCGCGCCCCAGACGCAGAAAAGCGCCCCCAGCGAACCGTGGAAAACGCCCCAGAACCGCACCGATTCGGCCCGTCCGGGGTGGTTTCTGAGAAAAGTCAGTTGCAGAATCTTGAAGCCGGAAAACAGCCCCGCGACGACCGCGCCGACGTAAATCAGCAGGTGCGGCGGCGAAAAAAGCCCGTCACGGCCAATGCTGATGTGCCACATGATGTCCCAGAGCAGCCCCCACACAATGCAGAGCGACGAGAAGACAATGGCATAGATGTAGGTCGGAATGCCGAGTCGCCAGTCAACGGCCCGTTCGGCCGATTGTCCGACCGACGAATAGGAAGGAAGCGCGGATTGCATGGTAGAGAAGGTTCGTGTTGTCGTTAAATGTAAAAAACTTTCAGAGAAAAAGCCGCAGCCGGCCGGCCGACCCGGTGCGTTCAGGACACTGTTACCTCCCGCTACCCCTACTTTATAATCCTGTTTATTTCAGAAAAAAGGCAAACAACTCAAAAGTTGTCGTCTACAAACTAAAAGTTTTACTTTTAAATTAGTAAGTATAATTTTACCCCATCAATTTAAAAATCACAGAAATATGACGAAGCGCGTAAACTGGGTGTTTGGCTGTCTGCTGTTGCTGTTTCTCCACGTCCCGGCCTGGGCCAATCCGGATGCGGTACTGGGTGTATGGAAAAACGGGGAAGGAACCGGCATGGTGCAGATTTACAAAAAAGGCGACAAGTACTTTGGCCGGATCGTCTGGCTGAAAGTGCCCACCAACCCCGACGGAACTCCCCGAACGGACATCAACAACCCGGACGAAAAACTTCGCGACCGCCCCCTGAAAGGCCTCGAAAACCTGCGTGACTTCCTCTTCAAAGGCGAAGGCAAATGGGAAGAAGGCCGCATCTACGACCCCAAAACCGGCAACGACTACGCCTGCGAAATGAAACTGGTGGACGAAAACACCCTCGAAGTCCGCGGCTTCATCGGCGTTTCCCTCTTCGGCCGGACAGACGTGTGGAAGCGGCAGATTAAGAAAAATAGTTAAAAGTGAAAAATTAAAAGTTAAAAGTAGGGCTCTGCACATCCAGGATTTGAGATGGCAGAGCCCTACTTTTAACTTTTAACTTTTAATTTTTCACTTTTAATTCTGCTAAGGGCTTACCAGGTTGAGGCTTACGTTGAAATAGAGCGGGTTGCCGAGGCGGTTTTCGAAGATTGGCTTTTCGTTTCGGGCGGGGTTCTGCGTGGCAAAAGCGTCGAATCGCCAGTTGTAGCGGTAGCCCAGTTGGGCCGATAGCCAGACAAAGCCCGACAGCTGCCGCTCGAACGTGATGCGCGGTTTCAGCTCGCCCCGACGCACAAAAAGGTCGCTGTCGTTGACGCGGCCGAGATAGTAGGCATTCCCTTCGATTTCATAGCCCAGCATCAGGAGCGATTGCGTCCCGAAACTGCGCCGCAGATTGACGCGGGCCGGGAATATGGCCTCCACACCCCATTTCTGATTGAAGGTCCGGTTGTAGAACAGCACCGGAATGTGCAACAGCTGACCGGCCCGGTAGGTGCGGGTCAGGCCCAGTCCCCACATAAAATTGTCGTCGGGCTTCCAGCCGTAGATGGCCGTGCCGCTGTACGTAGTCGATTTCCCGATGTTCAGTTCGTCCAGACGGCGGTAGTTGCCGTTCACGTCGGCGCTCGCCTGGAAAATCAGGAAGTGCCGGTTGTCGAGGGGCTTGAAGACGGTGGCGTTGATGCCGGTGCTCCGCAATCCGTGGTCGAGGGCGTTGAAGAACCGCGACCGCTCGGTCTGCAGGTCACGGAGGCCCGTGTTCCAGTAGGTCAGCCCGAGGTTCAGGATAAAGCTGGAGCGGGAAATCACCGGCGAGTTAAAGCCCAGCCGCAGCCCGCGGTATCCCCGAACCGGCGCTTCCTGCTCCCGCAGGGCCGTCGTATTGTCGTGCGCTCCGTAGGCCGCCAGATCAAAGCTGCCCTGACCTTCGTAGCCGACCGAAATCAGCTTGGTCGGGCTTAGGTACAGCACTTTCTGGGTGCAGAAGGTTCTGACCTTTTTATCGTCGGCATCCCCGAACTCATCAAAATTGAGTTCTTCCGTCGATGACGTTTGGGTGGAATCGGTCTGAGCCAACAGCGGGGGTGCCGCCAGCAAACCGATTATCAGCCAAAGGCTTAGGAAAGTCTGTTTCATACAAAGAATCGACCATTGAAAGTTTTACTGTCAAATATAACAGCTATCATTCAATAGTCAATTCTCCGCCGGTCAGCCCAAGATTTTCTGCACCGTTTTTTCCAGTTGGGCCAGCGGCATATAGCCCGACTGCCGCCAGACGATCTGGCCTTTCCGGAACAGAATTAGGGTCGGCACGCCCTGGATGCGGTATTGCGTCGCCGCTTTCCGGCTTTTATCAATATCGACTTTGATGACTTTGACTTTTCCTTCCTGACGACGGGCAAATTCCTGAAGAATCGGAGCCAGCGCCTTACAGGGGCCGCACCAGGTGGCGTAGAAATCCACCAGCACGGGTTCGTCGCCTTTGATAAGTTCGGTGAATGAAGACATGGAATGTGGGGGTTGAATGTTGAACGTTTAAGGTTGAAGGTTGGGAGGTTTCGGGTCGGAGTTTATAGTTTAGAGTTTGGAGAGTATAGTTTATGGTTTAAGCTTTTTAGTTTGAGTTTAGGGTTTAAAGTTTGGAGTGGCGTTGTTGTGGACATTTTCTGCGGTTGGCCGTCGCGTAGCGACCCAATGTTTGTAGCCTTCAAGGGCCCGATGGCCTTTTGCGTGCCGTAGGTAGGCTACAATCCTGAGGGTGGCGTACCTACGGCACGCGGAGCGTATTGCGCCTTTTCTACAAACATTGGGTCGCTATGCGACAAAAGGCTTCTACACCCAAATGCGTTCAACTATAAACCATAAACTTTAAACCTTCAACCTTCAACGTTGAACCCACTTACTGGACAGCAACCCCTGCGTCTGCTCTTCGGCGCGGTGGAGTTCGTCCATGATTTTGCGGTTCCAGCGATCCTGTTCGCCGGGCAGGAGGCCGTGCTGCGTCTCGGCATCGTACTGTTCCTGGCGGCGGTTCATGTCGCGGAAGGCATCCAGATACAGAAACTGAAGCCGGCTGCTGTAGTCCTCGGCGTCCATATCGTCGTCAACCAGAATCCGCTGCTTGAACCGCTCAACCACCAGTTTAACCAAGTCAAAATGCCGTTGTTCGTGCAGGAGATAATAGCCGTTATGGTCCGCCGCCGCCAGGGACGGATTGACCCAGGACATGCTTTTCTGCACGTAGGTTTTAAACGTCAACTCGACCTGGAGATATCCGTTGATCCAGCGAGGCTTGCCTTCGTAGGAAAACGACGCAAACACCGCCGCTCCGTTTTTGCCCGGCCGCGGTTTGCCCCCAAAATCAGCCCAGGTCAGCGGGCGTTTCGGGCTGTAAAAGACCGTATCGCTGTCTTTCAGATTCTGGGTATAATCCTTAAAAACAAACCGGACGCCTTTGACCAGCGCCGTGGCCTCGCGGTTGGCCGGCAGCCAGTCGGCCAGGTAGTTCATGGCATTTTCGACCGCCCGGCGCGCCACCCCACCCAGCGGAGCCGTCTGGCTGACCGAGCGGACGTATTTGGTTTCGTTCGTGTACGACGTCAGCGGGACCAGCTTCTGATCCCGGAACGTTTTGAAGGCAAGCGAAATCTTGAACGAGCCGTCGATCCGGCCGTCGGGGCGCAGTTGTTCGCTGTAGGCAAAGGTCCGCACCTGCACCACCACGGGCACACGCGCACTGTCGGCCCGAAAACCGGGTTTCAGCACCTGCGAAAGTGTCCGTTCCAGGCTCTCCGGAAAGCGGGCGGCTACCGTTTGCTGCGGCCCGGTCAGCAGGGTCCCGAGCGAAGCGCTGACCGGCCGCTGGTCGTCCACGGCCGCGATGGAAAAAGCCGGTTTTGGCGTCCGGATGGGGTCCTGCGAAAAGGCAATGACGCCCGGATTCAACTGCCAAACGGCTGAGAGATAAGTCCAGAACGTGAGTATGAATGCAAGGTGTGTCACGATTGCAAAACACATTCCTCATTAGAAAAATTGCATTTTACCGGTACATCCAGAGCGGAAAAATTTCTCCGGCGGCAAAGGCCTCCCGGTCGGGCGGCAATTCCAGAAAACCGTCGCAGCGCAGCAGGTTGGCGTAATCGCCCGACCCGCTTCCCGGCAGCGGAGATGCCTGCCAGACCGCCCCGTCCGACAGCGTCAGGCTCACCGGCAGAAAATACGTCAGCTTCGGTCTGAACGTCAGGTCTTCGGCCAGCCGGGCGACAGGCGCCGCCGCGGGCGTTTCTCCGAGAGACGCTTTCAGCCAGGGCAGCAAGTACCGGTAGGCGCACAGAAACGTGGACACCGGATTGCCCGGCAGTCCGAAAACGGGCTTGCGGTCGGCCGTGGCACCGAACCATAACGGCTTACCCGGACGCTGGGCCACCTGGTGGAACACCGGCCGGACGCCCAGACTTTCGAGCACCGATGGGACCAGATCCGCCTTCCCGGCCGACACGCCGCCGCTCAGCACCACGGCGTCAAAGTCCGCCAGCAGGCGACCGAACACCTGCTTCATTTCTTCGGCCCGGTCGGCGACGTGGAAGGTAACCACCTCGGCTCCGGCCCGCTGCAAAATGGTTCTCAGCACGTAGGCGTTCGAAATCCGGATCTGGTGCGGGGCGGGCGTTTCGCGCACGGCCACCAGTTCGTCGCCGGTCGAGACCACGGCCAGCCGGGGCGGCGCACTCACCCGCAGTTCCGCCTTTCCGACCGAAGCGGCGACGGCGATCTCAGCGGGGCCGAGACGGGTGCCGGGCTCCACCAACCGGTCGCCCGCCCGTCGGTCGCCCGCCTGCCGGTGGATGTTCTGCCCGGCCTGCACGGTTTCGATGGTGATGCGGGCCATTTCGCCGGTCATTTCGACGTCTTCGTAGCGGACCACGGTATCCGTTCCGGCGGGCAGCATGGCCCCGGTCATCACTTCGAGGCAGCCCGAAGGATTGGTCAATTCAGTCTTTGCCTGTCCGGCAAATTGGCTCCCTTCTACCCGAAACGTGCGTTTTCCTTCCGCAAAACGGGCGTACTGAAACGCAATGCCGTCCATCGTAACCCGGTCGAAGGGCGGAAAATCGCGGTCGGCCGTCAGGGGTTCCTGAAGCACGCAGGCCGCCGACAGCCTTTCGAGGCTCCGGAGTTCGGTTTTTAGGGGTAAAATGTACTGGCTGATGTGGCGGGCGGCATCCTGAACAGAGAGCATGGCGTTTTTTTGCCCGCAAAATACACAAAGTTTGGAGCGATGGCCGCCCGCTTTACTTTCTGTCCTCTTCCTCAAAGTTTGCCCACTTTGGCATCCGGGCGCATCTGTTCTTGTCTGAAAAAGCGGTATTTTAGCCGACTGAATAAAGCTAACCTATGAAACATTTTTCTTTACTGATCTTCCTCCTGCTCCTAAGGTCGATACCCGGCTTTGGTCAGGCGGTCACGACGGCCCCGGCCTTCCCGACGGCCGATGCGGAAGTCACCCTCATCTTCGATCTGAAGCAGGCCAAAGACCCCCGCGCGGCCGGGCTGCTGAACAAGACCAGCGACGTGTATCTCTGGTCGGGAGCGGGCACCAGCGAAGCGGCCAACGCCTTCGAATTCCAGCCCACCGGACAGACGGATTTCACCAAACCCTTCGAGCCGGGCAAAATGACGCCGCTGGGCAACGACCGCTGGCAAATCAAGTTCGTGCCGCGGACGTACTTCAACGTTCCGGTGGGCCGACCGATTGTCAAAATGGGACTGCTCCTGAAAAGCGGCAACGGCACCGCCCAGACCGAGGACTTCGTCGTCCGGGTGTACGAAAACAAACTGAGCGTTTCGCGCGTCGCGCCAACCGAGAAGAATTTCTTCGTCGCCTCGGGGGCTTCCATTCCGTTCCGCGGTGCGGCTTCGCAGAAATCGACGCTGACGCTGCTGCTGGACAACAACCCGGTGGCTACCCAGAGCAATGCCGACACGCTGGCCTTCAGCCTGGCCGCGGGCACCCAGACCGGCCAGCGACGGACGGTCGTTTTTCGCGCCCAGACGGCCACCGAAACCGCGGCCGACACGTTTTTCTTCACCGTCCGCCCCACTCCGCCCGTTGAGGCGCTGCCCGCGGGTCTGAAAGATGGCATCAATTACACGGGCAACGACCGGGCGACGCTCGTCTTCTTTGCCCCGCAGAAAGCTTTCGTCTACGCCATCGGCGAGTTCAGCAACTGGCAGGCCCTGCCGCAGTACCTGATGAAGCGTACCCCCGACGGTAACCGCTACTGGCTGGAACTGACGGGCCTGACCGCCGGGCAGGAGGTGGCGTTTCAGTACCTCGTGGACGGCACCCTGGCCGTGGCCGACCCCTACGCCGACAAGGTGCTGGACCCGAACAACGACCGTTTTATTCCCGCCACTACCTATCCAAACCTGAAGCCGTACCCGGCCGGGGCCAGCGGCATCGTATCCGTCCTCCAGACGGCCCAGCCCGCTTATCCGTGGAAAGTGACGAACTTCCAGCGGCCGGATGCGAAAAACATGGTGGTCTACGAACTGCTGATGCGGGATTTTGTCGGAACGCAGAGTTACAAAACCGTGTCCGACACCCTCGCCTACCTGAAGCGGCTGGGCGTGAACTGCATCGAACTGATGCCAATTATGGAGTTTTCGGGCAACAGTTCGTGGGGGTACAACCCGATTTTTTACTTTGCGCCGGATAAGATTTACGGTTCCAAAAACGACCTGAAAGCCTTTATCGACAAATGCCACGAGAACGGCATGGCCGTCATTCTGGACATGGTACTCAACCAGGCCGATTACGAGTTTCCGTACGTGAAAATGTACTGGGACAACAACCGGCCCTCGGCCACAAGCCCGTTCTTCAACCAGCAGGCGACGCACCCGTTCAGCGTGTTCTTCGATTTTAACCACGAAAGTCCGGCTACACAGGCGTTTGCGGAGCGCGTCAACCGCTACTGGCTGGAAGAATTCAAATTCGACGGTTACCGGTTTGACCTTTCGAAAGGCTTCACGCAGAAGGTCACCGGCGGCGATGTGGGTGCCTGGGGCAATTACGACGCCAGCCGGGTGGCCATCTGGAAAAAATATTACGACGGGATTCGCGCCTACGACAAAACGGCGTACGTGATGCTCGAACACTTTGCCGACAATACCGAAGAAAAAGAACTGGCCGACTACGGCATGCTGTTCTGGGGCAACCACAACCACGATTACCTAACCCTAGCCAAAGGCTACAACGCCAATCCGGACTGGATTTCGTACAAACGGCGTGGCTGGCAGAATCCCCATGTGGTCGGTTATCTGGAAAGTCACGACGAGGAGCGGCTGATGGTCGATGTGCTCCAGAACGGCAAGGTCGATGGGGATTATAACCTCCGCAGCCAGCCCATCGCCCTCGACCGGGCCAAGCTGGCGGCGGCTTTCTTCCTGCCCGTTCCGGGTCCGAAGCTGATCTGGCAATTCGGCGAGCTGGGCTACGACCAGTCCATCAACCGCTGCCCCGACGGCACCATCAACAACAACTGCCGCGTAGACCCGAAGCCCGCCCGCTGGGAGTACCAGCAGGACCCCAACCGCCGGAAACTGTACCGCGTCTATTCGGAACTCATCAAGCTGAAACTGACCCAGCCCGCTTTCCGGACGACGGACTTCGCGCTGGATTTTGCCAATCTGGTCAAGCGGATCACGCTCAACGACGCCACGAATCCGGTCTTCATCATCGGCAACTTCGACACCCAGCCGCAGGCGGTCACCTACGGTTTTCCGCGTACGGGCAAGTGGTACGACTACTTTTCGGGTCAGGAACTGGACGTAACGAGCGCCGCGCAGTCGGGCATTCTGCAACCGGGCGAATTCCATATTTATACCGCCCAGAAGCTGGCGACGCCGGAGGCCGGGCTGGTGTCCTGGGGCGCGCCGCTCCCGCCGGTGCTGGCCGTCGAACCGGGCGTGGAAGTCGTGCTGGTATCACCCAACCCGACGGCGGACTTTGTGGACCTTACCATCCGCAGCGCCTACCGCGGGCCGGTTGACCTGACCCTCACCGACGGAACGGGCCGCACGCTCCGCAGCCTGAACGCCGCCAAAACGACCGACAGCCTGCGCCAGGCCATTCCGCTGCAGGGGCTGCCGACCGGCCTGTACTTCCTGCGCATCGGGCAGGGCAACCAGAAGATGGTTCGGAAGGTGATGAAGCAGTAAGTTTTTCCGGTTATAACGAGCGGGTAATGCTGTCCGCTCTTTCTGCCATTCTCAGGGGGATTATTCGAGAATTGATCCCCCTGAGATTAATTGACACCCGTTACCGGGTGCCGTTTGTTATTTCTCCAGTAACCCGGCCTGGAGGTATTCCGGCTTCCTTCCCAGATTTGCCGCGTTAGACGCTGTACCAATCTGTTCCCTCAACCAGTAGGCTCCCTCTTTAGGCTTTTCATTTTGGAAAGGCTGTCTGGCATAGCTATTTCCATGAAATAGGCAAGATTTGCTTGTCAACGGCTAGCGGCCGAACTAATTATAAAGCGATTAATGTAGCAGAGATAGGGCCTTTCCCTGCCGATCCCGCTTTACGACTGTGCCCTGATTTGTCTATCTTTGAAAGATCGGTAGCTATTGCGTTCATGAAGCATAAATTAATTGCGCTTATCGTCGGTTTGTGGTGCTGGTGTAGTGTGGGCGAAGCGCAGGTAGTTATTGAAGTGGTGAAATACCCGCCGCTCGCAGCAACGGCGAAAGGTCTCTTTGTGGCCGGTGATTTCAACAACTGGAACCCCGGCGACCCAAAATACCTGCTCAAAAAACGACCGGACGGCGTTTATACCATCACCTTACCCGACTCGCTGACGCAGTTCGAATACAAATTCACCCAGGGAAGCTCGATGACCGGCGAAGGCAACGCCCGCGGCGGCAACCGGCCCAACCGGGTGTACGACCGGGCCTATTCCGGGAAGCGGCTGCGACTGACGATCGACGGCTGGGAGCAGAAACCCGGCTACCAGTTCGTGATTCGGGAAATTCCCGCCAATACGCCGCACGACGCCAAGCTGTTCATCACCGGTAATTTCAACGGCTGGGACCCCGGCGACGAAAACATCCAGCTCCGCCGCTATCCGGACGGAACTTACCGCGTCACCGTCTACACCGACGAGGAAAAGCTCGAATACAAGTTCACCCGCGGCGACTGGGATTCGGTCGAAGGGCGGGAAAGCGGCAAGGCCCGGCCCAACCGCATGCTGTTCCGCCACCAGAATATCGATAACAAGGCGATTGAAGTCCGGATCGAAAGCTGGGAAGACCTGTCGGGGACGTTCAATTTTTATTCGCTCTACGACCTGCTGCTCCTGTTTTCGGCCTTCCAGGGCCTGCTGCTGGTTATTTTCATTCCGACCATTCAGAACTACAACCAGAAGGCCAACCGCTGGCTGGTGGCTCTGATTGCGGTTTCCTCGCTGGTGCTGCTGGTGAAAGTCGTGAGCAGCTATCGCGATGTGGCTCAGGAATATACCAAGCTGCTCCTGCTGCCGGACTTTATTTATTTCACCTACCCGCCGCTGTTTTACATCTACATCCGGAAGCTCCTGTTCCGCGAAGAAGGAAAGCCCTTCCGCTGGTGGCTGTACCTGCTGCCGGCGGTGCTGCAGGTGCTGGTGTACCTGCCGTTTTTTTTCATGAAGGACAAGGAGTTTCAGATCAAGATCGTCAACCAGAACTGGGATGTGATGACACTTTTTCTGGTCAGCGGTTTTCTGGGGCTGGCCGTCAGTACGTTCTACTGGCTGCTTTGCCGCCGGACCCTGAAGGTGTACCGGGAAAAATACCATTCCAGCTATTCGTTCGAACAGAATCTGCAGTACCTGAATACGGTGCAGCTCATTCAGGCAGTTTGTCTGGTGCTCTGGCTCTTCACCTTTGCGCTCGTCGGGGCCAGCCGCCTCATCTCGTTTGACATTATTTCGGCGACAGAGCAGAGCACAGACCTGATCTGGCTGGCGTTTTCCACCATTGTCTATTTTCTGGGTTATTTCGCCATTCACCAGCCCGAAATCTTCAAGGTCCAGCAGCCCGAGTCTGTGGGCATTTTTGAGGAAACGGTGCCTATGGTGCCCGACGCGCCGCCGGTTCCGCCGCAGCCCGAACGGACGCCCGACCGTCCGGAACCAGCCTTACAACCGGCGATGGCGGCCACAACGGCCCTGCGTTCGGAGGAGCCGCTGGAGGACCTTCAGCCGTTGATGCAGCAGGTGGAAGGGTACATGAAACGGTACAAGCCGTACACCAACCCGAGTCTGACAATCCACGAACTCAGTACCAAACTGAAGATGCAGCCCCACGTGCTGTCGAAGGTCATCAACGAAGGTTTCGAGAAGAATTTTTTTGATTTTATTAACTTTTATCGGGTAGAGGAATTGAAAAAGAGGATGGACGACCCGCAGTTTCGGAATTTTACGCTGCTCAGTCTGGCTTACGAAGCCGGCTTTAATTCTAAGACCGCCTTTAACCGGGCCTTCAAAAAAATTACCCAGCAAACCCCCAGCGAATACTTCAACGCCGTTCGGGAAGACTCGTAGCCGGAAAATGGGTGCCATTTTACAAAAGTGGTACGCACCAGATTGCATTTCTGCAATCTTAACCTTCTAGACTTCAGTGCTTTATCCTCAAATCTATCTTCCCGCTTAACATTTCTTAACAATTCTGTAAAGTGGAACGACAGCCATCCTGCGACATGGTATTATTGCAGGAAATTGTTGAATGGCTGTAACCGGCTATAGCAAAAATTACCTGCATAAATCTAATCACATGAATCAGAACTTCTTACAGTTCCAGATGGGAGCAAAAGGAGCCTTGCGGCTTTTTTTACCCGCTGCAACGGCAGTTCGTCGCCTTTGTCTGCTGGTGATGACCCTGCTGAGCGTTCAGGCGTTTGCCCAGAACGGAGTTATTACCGGAACCGTGAAAGAAACGAGTGGCACGGGCCTTCCCGGAGTGAATATCGTTATCAAAGGAACGACGCAGGGTACCCAGACGGATGTCGACGGAAATTACCGTCTGGCAAACATCCCGGCTAACTCTACCCTTATTTTCAGCTTCATCGGCAAAACTACACAGGAAATTCCCGTGGGTGCCCAGACGGTACTCAACGTAGTTCTGGAAGACGACGCCAAGTCGCTCCAGGAAGTGGTCGTCATCGGTTACGGCTCGCAGCGTCGGCAGGACCTGACGGGTTCCATCGCCACAGTATCGGCCAAGGACTTCCAGCAGGGCCAGATCACCAACCCGGAACAGCTCGTAGCCGGTAAAATCGCCGGGGTGCAGATCACGCCGGGTTCCGGCGCGCCGGGCTCGGGCAGCCAGATCCGGATTCGCGGTGGTTCTTCGCTGAACGCCAACAACGACCCGCTGATCGTGATCGACGGCGTGCCGCTGGACAACACGGGCGTATCCGGTGCGTCCAACCCGCTGAGCTTCATCAACCCGAACGACATCGAGACCTTCACGGTCCTGAAAGACGCTTCGGCGACGGCCATCTACGGTTCACGCGCTTCCAACGGCGTTATCCTGATTACGACCAAGAAAGGCGCGCTCGGCAACAAGATTTCGGTCAACGCCAGCTCGATTTTCACGGTTTCGCAGAAAATCAAAAACCTGGACGTGCTTTCGGCCCAGCAGTTTACCGACGTGGTGAAAGCCCAGCCCAACGCGGCGACGCTCTCGCCCCTGCTGGGAACGGTCAATACCAACTGGCAGGACGCGATTTTCCAGACGGCGCTGAGCACAGACAACAACGTGAGCGTGAGCGGTGCGCTGGGTATCCTCCCCTACCGCATCTCGTACGGCTACCTGAACCAGAACGGTATCCTGAAAACCTCGAATCTGGAGCGTAACTCGGCTTCGCTAAACCTGACGCCGCGCTTCCTGAACAACCACCTGAAGGTCGATCTGAGCCTGAAAGGGACGATCCTGAAAAACCGTTTCGCCGAAGAAGGCGCTATCGGTTCGGCAGTGGCCTTCAACCCGACGCTGCCCATCTATAGCGGCAACGACGCGTACGGCGGTTATTACGAAATTCTGGACAATGCCGGCAAGCCCAACAACCTGGCGCCCCGCAACCCGCTGGCCCTGCTCGAACTGAACGACAACCGTTCGACGGCCCGCCGCAGCATCGGTAACATCCAGCTGGATTACAAATTCCACTTCCTGCCCGAACTGCGCGCCAACCTGAACGCCGGTTTCGACGTGTCGTCGAGCGAAGGTTTCCGCTTCCGCCCGGCCTTTGCTGCTTCGGTTTTCAACCAGAAAGGCGAACGGACGCAATACTCGCAGGAAAAGACCAACAAAACGCTGGAATTTTACCTGAACTACGTTAAAGACCTGTCGGCCATCCGCAGCCGCCTCGACGTTACGGCGGGTTACTCTTATCAGGACTTCCTGCGGTCGCAGCCGGCCTACCCGGTACTGAACGCCGAAGGGGCGCAGGTGACGCCGGCCGGGGTTCCGTTCAAGACGCAGAACACGCTGGTATCGTTCTTCGGACGTGCCAACTACACCTTCAACAACAAGTACCTGCTGACCCTCACGCTGCGTCAGGATGGCTCGTCGCGCTTTAACCCGGACAACCGCTGGGGCACGTTCCCGTCGGCGGCCTTCGCCTGGAAAATCAAGGAAGAGAACTTCCTGAAAGGCGTTTCGGTACTGTCGGACCTGAAACTGCGTCTGGGTTACGGTATCACCGGCCAGCAGGACGTTGGACAGGATTTCCCGTACCTGGCCCGCTATACGCCGGGTGAGCAGACGGCCCAGTACCTGTTCGGCAACCGCTACGTGCTGACCTACCGTCCGGAAGGGTACGACGCCAACATCAAGTGGGAAGAAACGACCACCTACAACGCCGGTATCGATTACGGTATTCTGGGTGGCCGCATTTCCGGTACGCTGGATTATTACTACAAGGAAACCCGCGACCTGCTGAGCGTCATCCCCGTGGCAGCCGGTTCGAACTTCACGAACCAGATTCTGACCAACGTCGGGAACATCCGCAACAGCGGTATCGAATTCGGCATCAACACGACGCCGGTACAGCGCGAAGATTTCAGCCTCGACGTCAACTTCAACCTGACCTACAACAAGAACGAAATCACGAACCTGACGCGGGTGAAAGACCCGAACTTCCAGGGTGTGGAAGTCGGCGGCATCAGCGGCGGTACGGGCAACACGGCCCAGGTTCACTCGGTGGGCTTCCCGACCTTCTCGTACTACGTGTACCAGCAGGTGTACGGCACCGACGGCAAGCCGCTGGAAGGTGTGTACGTAGACCGGAACGGCGACGGACAGGTAACGTCCGACGACCGCTACCGCTACAAGTCGCCGCAGCCGCAGCTCTTCCTGGGCTTCAGCTCGCAGGCTACTTACAAGCGCTGGAACGCCGGTTTTGTGATGCGCGGCAACTTCGGAAACTACGTCTACAACAACGTGTATTCCAACATGGGCGTCATGCAGGACCTGTACAACTCGACGGGCTTCCTCGTCAACCGCTCGACGAACGTACTGGAAACGGGCTTCACCAACAAGCAGCTACTGTCGGATTTCTACATCCAGAACGCCTCGTTTGTCCGCATGGATAACGTCAACCTGGGCTACAACTTCGGCAATGTGTACAAGAAGCTGAACGTCCGGGCAACGGCTACCGTGCAGAACGCCTTCGTCATCACCAAGTACAAAGGCATCGACCCGGAAGTGGCCGGTGGTATCGACAACAACGTCTATCCCCGCCCACGCATCTACTCAGTCGGCCTGAATGTTAATTTCTAAAACCAGTTCAGGGTTTACAGTTTAAGATTTAGAGTTGCTTTGCCTCCCTCGAAAAGTTACAAAAGGCAAGCAATCGTAGCGGCGGACCGCTATAAACCATGAACTGTAAACCCTAAACCATAAACTATAAACCGAATCAATGAAAATATCCGTTCGTAAAAGCTTCATCACCGCTGGTCTGGTTGCTTCGGCGCTGGCCTTCAACGGGTGCGTGAACGATCTCGACCGCCAGCCGTTCAACGACGTTACGTCGGCCACGGTCTACAACTCCCCGACCGGCTACCAGCAGGTGCTGGCCAAGATTTATGCGGGTCTGGCCGTAACGGGTCAGTCCGGCCCGGCGGGCAAGCCCGACATCCAGGGTGTGGACGAAGGCGCGTCGAACTACCTGCGTCAGCTCTGGAGCGCCCAGGAACTGCCGACCGACGAGGCCGTGATCGCCTGGAACGACAACACGATTCAGGATTTCCACCAGATGGACTGGTCGTCGGCCGACGTTTTCACGCGCGCCCTGTACTACCGCATTTTCTATCAGATCACGCTGGCCAACGAGTTTATCCGCGAATCGTCGGATGCGAAACTGGCCGAGCGCGGCATCTCCGGTACCGACGCCACTAACATCAAGGCCTACCGGGCTGAAGCCCGCTTCCTGCGCGCCCTGAGCTACTACCACGCTCTCGACCTGTACGGCAACGTGCCGTTCGTGACGGAGACCGACGCTGTGGGCTCAAACCTGCCGCGTCAGATTCAGCGCACGGAGCTGTTCAACTACGTGGAATCGGAGCTGAAAGCCATCGAAACCGAGCTGGTGGACGCCCGCAAAAACGAGTACGGCCGCGCCGACAAAGCCGCCGCCTGGACGCTGCTGGCCCGCCTGTACCTGAACGCCGAAGTGTATACGGGTCAGAAGAAATTCACGGAAGCCATTACTTACAGCAAAAAGGTGATCGACGCCGGGTATGCGCTGGAAGGCAACTATGCCGATCTGTTCAAAGCCGACAACAACACCTCCCGGGAAATTATCTTCCCGATTACCTTCGACGGCAACCGTACCAAGACCTGGGGCGGAACGACGTTTCTGGTCTGCGCGCCCATCGGCGGCAGCATGAAAGCGGCTGATTTCGGAGTCAACGGCGGCTGGGCCGGTATCCGGACCACCAAATCGCTGGTCAACCTGTTCCCGACCGGCGGGACCGACAAGCGGGCCATGTTCTACACGGCTGGCCAGAGCCTCGAAATCAACGACGTGACGGTCTTTACGGACGGTTATGCCGTTACGAAGTGGTCGAACCGGACCAAAGCCGGGGCCAACGGCTCGGACCCGAACCTCCAGCATCCGGACACGGACTTCCCCCTGTTCCGCCTGGCCGACGTATACCTGACCTACGCTGAGGCGGTTCTGCGCGGCGGCACGGGCGGCGACGTGGCTACGGCCCTCGGCTACGTGAACCAGCTTCGCCAGCGGGCCTACGGCAGCACCGGAGGCAACCTGACGACGCTGAGCGTGGACCAGATTCTGGACGAGCGCGGCCGTGAGCTGTACTGGGAAGGCTACCGCCGCACGGACCTCATCCGCTACGGCAAATTCACGACAACCGCTTACCTGTGGCCGTGGAAAGGTGGCACCAAAGAAGGTCGGGGCGTTGAAAGCTTCCGCAACCTCTATCCGCTTCCGGCCTCCGACGTCGTCGCCAACCCGAACCTGAAGCAGAATCCGAATTATTGATTGGTTTAGGGTTTATAGTTTATGGTTTAGAGTGGTCCATACAGCGATTGCCTCGCTTTGCCAGGTTTCGCCGACGGGCAAAGCAATCACTAAGGCGGGCCACTATAAACTATAAACCCTAAACTTTAAACCTTATACGAAAACCATGAAAACTCTTTATACTAAACTTTTCGGAGCGATGGTTGCGGCGGTGCTGCTGACTTCGTGCGAAAAAGATGAGATTCGGGCCGTCCTGAACCCGGAGGCCGCCGTAACGCCGACGCTCTCGGGCCAGAACGTGGTGCTCAACAAAGAAACGCCCACCGCCAAAGCCCTGACCATCTCCTGGGCCAAGCCCAACTACGGCTACGAAGCGGCGGCGACGTACTCCATTCTGATTGACAAAAAAGGCGGCGACTTTTCCAAAGCAGCCATCATTGCGGTCGGTCGGGATACGGTCAAAACGTTTGCCACCAGCGAACTGAACACCCTGCTGGTGAACATGGGCCTGCCGGTGGCGGTGGCCTCTGACATTGATGTCAAAGTGCAGTCGGTGCTGGGTACCAAAACCCAGATCGTTTCGCCGGTGAAAACCTTCAAGGTAACGCCGTACCTCGACCGCCTCGACCTGAGCACCAACTGGGGTATCGTGGGCAACGCCACGGTCAACGAATGGAACGGTCCGGATGTGCCTTTCTACAAAACCGACAAGGCCGGAGTACTGGCCGCCTACGTAACGCTGAAAGACGGCGAAATCAAATTCCGCCAGGACAACAAGTGGGACAATAACTACGGCGATAACGGCGCCGACGGCAAAGCCGAGAAAGACGGAGCCAACATCAAGGTAACGGCCGGCACGTACCGCATTACCCTCAATACGAGCACGTTCGACTACAAAGTTGAGAAATACGCGCCGGGTCTGGTGGGCGACGCCACGCCGAACGGCTGGAACGGTCCGGATGTGCCGCTGGCCTACGACCCGACCTCCGACACCTGGAAAGCGGTTGTGACGCTGGTGGGCGGAAAAGACCTGAAAATCCGTCTGAACAACGACTGGGGCACCAACTGGGGCGGCTCAAACGGCACGCTGGCAGCGGGCGGCGACAACATCCGCATCGCGGCCGCCGGAACCTACCTCGTCACGGTTGACTACAACAAACTGAAGTACACCATCGAAACCATCAAGCCCTGGGGCGTGGTGGGCGACGCTGCGCCGAACGGCTGGAACGGCCCGGATGCCAAATTCTACCCGACGGGTATCGACAAGGTGTTTGTGCTGGACCGCGTGACGCTGAAAGCCGGGGAAATCAAGTTCCGTCTGAACGACGACTGGGGCACCAACTACGGCGACACTAAGGCCGACGGCGTTCTGGACGCGGGCGGCGATAACATCAAAGTGACGGCGGGTACCTTCCAGATCACGCTCGACCTCTCGGATGCCAACAAGCCGACGTACAAAATGGTCAAAATCTGATTGCGCTTACTTTCTAACCTGTGATGAATAGCGGGCACGGCGGGACTCCTGCCGTGCCCAATTTTTTGACTTCCTCCCCCTCTTTCAAACTCATGATAACGGTTCAACGTTTAGGAATTAGCCTCATCCTTCTGGTTTGCATGATAACCCAACTGGCGGCGCAGCCTGCGAAGGCTCCCAAATCGGCAAAATCCGTCGGGCAGACCCCCGTCGGGCAGACCGGCGTGCATTACGAAGTTTTTGTCCGCGCTTTCTGTGATTCCAACGGCGACGGCATCGGCGACCTGCCCGGCCTGACCTCCAAACTGGATTACCTGAAAGACCTCGGTGTGTCGGCGCTCTGGCTGATGCCCATCAATCCGTCCGGTTCGTACCACAAATACGACGTGACGGACTATTACGGCATCGACCCCGAATACGGCACGATGGAAGACTTCAAACGCCTGCTGGCCGAAGCGCACCGCCGCGACATCAAAGTGTTGCTGGATTTTGTCATCAACCACACCAGCAGCCGCCATCCGTGGTTTGTCGAAGCCTGCAAGGGCAAGGACAATCCGTACCACGACTTTTACGTCTGGATGAATCAGAAAGACATTGATTCGCTGAACATCGCCACCCGCGAAGGCACGGCCGACACGGGCATCCGGACGCCCTGGCACGTGGCCAAAGGCGCTCCGTTTACCGAAAAATACTACGCCCTGTTCTGGGAAGGCATGCCCGACCTGAACTACGACAATCCGAAAGTCCGGCAGGAGATTTATAAAGCCGGGAAGTTCTGGCTCACCGAGGTCGGCGTGGACGGTTTCCGGCTGGATGCCGCCCGCCACATCTACCCCGACTGGGAGGAGCCGAAAAACCACGCGTTTTGGGAAGAATTTGGCCGCGAAATGGAGTCCGTCAAACCGGGCGTCTATACCGTCGGCGAAGTCTGGACGAAAGCCGAGCACATCGCCCCCTACTTCCGCGGTCTGAAGGCCAATTTCAACTTCGACCTGAGCTTCGGGTTACAGGAGCTGATTCCGAAAGAGCGCGATTCGGTCAATATTATCCAGATGCTGCTGCACAACCGGGGCGTTTTTGCTAAGGTCAATCCCAACTTCATCGACGCGACCATGCTGACCAACCACGACCAGAACCGCATCGGCAGCGTGCTGAAAGGCAATCCGAACCACCTGAAAGTGGCGGCCAACCTGCTGCTGACGCTGTCGGGCAACCCGTACATTTACTACGGCGAAGAGCTGGGCATGCTGGGCGTGAAGCCGGACGAATACATCCGCGAGCCGTTCCTGTGGAAAGACGGACAGTCGGACCCGCAGCAGACCCGCTGGACCAAAGCCCGCTATTCGACGGACAAAACTGTACGGCCCGTCTCGGCGCAGCAAAAGGACGCCGGGTCCCTGCTGAACCATTACAAAAAGCTGATCCGCTTCCGCAACAGCCATCCGGTGCTGAACGACAACCTGAGCAGCCTGGAAGCCAGCCCGATTCAGCAAAAAGGCATTATCGCTTTTGTCCGCAAAACGGGCAACCGATCGGCGCTGGTCGTGCACAACCTGACCAAAAAAGAACTGGACGTGGTGCTCTACCCAGGCGAGAAAGCGGGCCGCCAGCGCATCACCTTCGACACGGCGGGCGGTGCCAGGATTCGCGACGGCAAACTCCAGCTTCCGGCCTACGGCTGCGTGGTGCTGGAAGACAGCGGCGAGACCACGGGGCGGTAAGCCTGCTGGCGGCACGACCCGGCGGTCGTGCCGCCAGTAAGGAGTTTTTTGTCTCGGTTGAACGGATTTCGGTTGACAACGGCGAGATACCCATTCCTCGTTTCCAAAAAACGCTATCTTTGCCAAACTTTTCCTCCGCAATCCATCATGCAGCAACTCAGCGTTCGTCACCTGCTGGGCATTAAAAACCTGACCGAAAACGACATCCAACTCATTCTGGAAACGGCCGGGCAGTTTAAGGAAGTCATCAACCGACCCATCAAAAAAGTCCCTTCGCTCCGCGACATTACCATTGCCAACGTCTTTTTCGAAAACTCGACCCGTACGCGGCTGTCGTTCGAACTGGCGGAAAAACGGCTCTCGGCGGATGTCGTCAACTTCTCGGCGTCGGGCTCTTCGGTAAAAAAAGGCGAAACGCTGCTGGACACCGTCAACAACATCCTAGCGATGAAGGTCGATATGATCGTGATGCGCCACAGCAGTCCCGGCGCGCCGCACTACCTGTCGAGCCGCATCCCGGCGGCGGTCGTCAACGCCGGCGACGGCACCCACGAGCACCCCACGCAGGCCCTGCTCGACTCGTTTTCAATTCAGCAGAAGCTCGGCGACGTGGCGGGCAAGCGCGTGGCGATCATCGGCGATATTCTGCACTCGCGGGTGGCCCTTTCCAATATTTTCTGTCTGCAAAAACTGGGCGCCGACGTGATGGTCTGCGGCCCAACCACGCTTATTCCGGCCTACATCAACGCGCTGGGCGTCAAAGTCAGCCACAACGTACGCGAGGCCCTCGCCTGGTGCGACGTGGCCAACGTCCTCCGGATTCAGCTGGAGCGGATGCAGATCAAGTATTTTCCGTCGCTGCGGGAGTATTCGCTTTATTTCGGCATCACGAAAAAAATGCTGGACGACCTCGACCGGCCCATCGTCCTGATGCACCCCGGCCCCATCAACCGGGGCGTCGAGCTCAGTTCCGACGCCGCCGATTCGCACCACAGCATCATCCTCGACCAGGTCGAAAACGGCGTAGCGGTGCGAATGGCGGTGCTGTACCAGCTGGCGCAGGCGTAATCCGGCCCGGGAGAGATTGAGCGAATTAGTGATTGAGTGATTGAGTGGCTAAGCGATTGACAAACGGCTGTCGGCCTGGCTAATCGACCGTCTGGAAAAGCAGGCGTACATTTATCGGGAGGATGGCTCCATCGAAATCCGGTCCGGCTCGTCGGTGGTGCTGACCGGAGATGCTGTGCTACCCGACCTGGAGGTGAGTATTGAGTTTTGAAAACACCGCAAGGACTGTCCGCGCGATCTTTTAATCTGCCAATAGTAATTCCCTAAGCCCTTATGCGATTTCCTGTAAAACAGCTGGCCGTCGCCCTGTTTGCCCCGGCCCTTGCCTTCGCCCAGCCCGAACTGCCCGTCATGGCTGCTCCGCAGGCTTTCAAGACCGCCGCTTCGCCCGCCGCCGCGGGGTTTGCGCCCGACCGGCTCAAACGCCTCGATGAACTGATGCAGGGCTTTGTCGACGGGGGCATTGCACCCAACGCCGTGACGTTTGTGGCGCGCAACGGCCAGATTGTGCACTACAAAGCGTTCGGATTCAGCAACCTGGAGAAGAAAACGCCGCTCAAACGCGACGATATTTACCGAATTGCCTCGCAGTCCAAAGCCCTCGTCACGACGGCGCTGATGACGCTGTTTGAAGAACAGAAATTTGTCCTCGAAGAACCAATTTCCAAATACATCCCGGCCTTCAAGGCTCCGAAAGTGCTGGTGAGCGTGGACAAGGAAAAGGGAACCTACGAAACCCGCCCGGCCAAACGCGAAATCACCATCCGGCACCTGCTGGCCCATAACGCGGGCATTCCCTACGAACACCCGCTGCAAACCCGCCCCGAATTCAGCGTTCCCTTCTTCAACTCGCTGAAACCGGATAAGCTGGAGGACGTCGTCAACCGCCTCGCCGCCCGCCCGCTCACGAACGACCCCGGCGAAGTCTTTACCTACGGCCTGAACACGGACATCATCGGTCGCCTCGTCGAAATTCTGTCCGGCAAACCGCTGGATGTGGCCCTGCGCGAGCGCGTGCTGGAACCGCTCGGCATGAACGACACCCATTTTTATTTGCCGGACAACAAAGCCGCCCGGCTGGTCGAACTGTACTCGAAAGGCAGCACGGACAAACCCCTCACCCGCCACACCAACGACGACTACCGGACTTACCCGGTTGCCGGGGCAAAGACGTACTTCTCCGGCGGGGCGGGACTGGTCAGCACGGTGGAAGATTACGCGAAATTCTGCCAGATGATGCTCAACGGCGGGACTTTCAACGGGCGCCGGGTTCTGGGCCGAAAAACCATCGCGATGATGACGGCCAACCAGATCGGCGAGGCGGAGGTCTGGGAGCGGCGGGACAAGTTCGGGCTGGGCTTCGAGCTGATTACCGAACGGTCGCACTACGGCGATCAGGCCACGCCGGGCTCCTACACCTGGGGCGGTATGTACTGTTCGGAATACACCATCGACCCGAAAGAAAATTTGATAATGCTCGTCTTCACGAACGTCCAGCCCTACGCCCACTACACCGAATTCGTTCGTAAGTTCCGCATGGCGGTTTATCAGGCGCTTAACTGAATGGTTGAGTGAATGAGTGATTGAGTGATTAGCTCCGCTGGTTTTTACGCAATCACTTATTCCGCCAATCACTCAATCGCTCACTCGACCGAACGGCTCATCACACTATGAATCTACGCGCTGGTCGCGTACAATTACTTCCCGCTGATTTTCAGCAGTTTTACTCTAGTTCAAGTCCGGCGGGTCCGGTAGTTTTGCCCCATCGGTTGTGACCCGAAAAACCACTTCCATTTACCCTTAACACAGGCGACCATCATGGGCAAGCAAAATCCGTTCTCCTCCCTCAATGTTCAGAAGATTCAGAATGCCAACCGCTTCAAAATCCGGTACGACAAAGTACGCAACCTCGAATTCATCGACCAGGACAAAATCAGGCTGGTTGATGTAGACGCCTTCCGGAAGCGTTTCCCCGTCGAATGGTTTAATTATATGGAAATTGTGGGCCAGCCCCATCCGCTTTTTCCGCCTGATATTCGCTATTACCAGAATTACTCGGCCGCTCATTTTCCAAAGGGAAAAATGGTTGTGGCCGTTCATTTTGATCTTTACAACGCGCTCAAGGAAAGACTGAACCGTTATGTGGTGGATCTGGCCTACGACGGTTACTTCGCCGACGTGTATACCATCAAAGGCGGCCGCCCCTTGCACCTGCGGAATTTTCTGAAAAGTTACGACGGCCTGAAAGGAGCCCTGCTGGTGGGCAGCGTGGCCGTTCCCTGGTTCGAGATGGACGACGACTTTTACGGCGCCCACGCCGAATTTCCCTGCGACCTGTTCTACATGGATCTGACGGGCACCTGGTCGGATACCGACGCCGACGGCAAATACAGCCAGCATACGGGCAATGTAGCGCCCGAAATCTGGATTGGCCGCCTCTGGACGCCGACCGCCGGGGGCAACGACGTGGGGCTGCTCATTGATTATTTCGACCGTAACCACCGCTTCCGGGTCGGCCAGTTGGGTCATTCGCGCTCGGCGCTGACGCTGATCGACGACGACTGGGAAGGGTTTGGCGACTGCGGCCTCGACGGCACCATTCCGGCGGCCAATATTGAGGTCATCACGGCACCGGCCAGCACGACCGGGCCCCGCTATAAATCGGAGGTACAGGACATTCGCGGCTGGGTGCAGATCGGTGCCCACTCGAACCCGTTCGGTCATTCGTTCAAAAAGCCCGACGGCAGCGACTGGGTTCCCAACACGTTCCTGCGGGACGAAAAGCCGCCCAAAGGGTATTTTTACAACCTTTTTGCCTGCAGCAACGCCCGGTACACCGACGCCGAATACATGGCCGGCTGGTACATTTTCGACAAGGCGGGCGGCGGAAACAGCAACGGTCTGGTGGCGGTCGGCAGCACCAAAACGGGCTCCATGCTGTATTTCGAAAACTTTTATAACCCGATGGGCGCGGGTAAAAACGTAGGGGATGCTTTTGTAGACTGGTGGAAATCCATCGGTCCCGACCACAACCTCGACGAGCGGCGCTGGTTCTACGGCATGGTTATTCTGGGCGACCCGACGCTCAACTGGTGGTCCGGGGTGGTGCCGCAACTCCAGACCCCGGCGCCCGAAACCGTTTTCAACCACTTCCCACGCAACACCACCTACAGCTGGACGCCGGTCAACATTCCCGGAGCTACTTATACGCTGGAGATTGACGCGTTCGGGGCGGTAGCCAGCGGCAAATGGGCCGCCGAGGCGGGCAGCGCCTTTCTGGTCCGCTCGGGCATTACGGGCACCTCGTTCAGCCAGCCTTTTGTCGGGGCACAGCGCGGGCGTTTCCGGGTGCGGGCGCAGGTGGGCGGGCGCAACTTCCCATGGAGCGAATGGTCCTACTTCCGGTACACGGTTTAAGTTCAGCAGTCCCCAAAAAGCCCCTTAGTGCAAGGGGCTTTTTTTTTGATAACCTTGAAATGCAACCTTGTTGCAATTAAATATTTAACCATATTTGCAACACAGTTGCATTTATAACTTCTATCTCCTTTATGAAGCACCTATCTTCCTTTTTGCGACTCAGCGTGGTAGCTGGTCTGGTCTTTGTATCGACAGCCTGCAACAACGTCGATGAAGTAGAGCCGACGAACAAAGGCGAGTCCGCTTTTACCCGGCTGCTGATTACGGATGCCGAATCCGGTGAAATCACGCTGGTGAATCCGTCCAAACAATCGTCCGAAAAGTTTACGGCCCGATTCGGCGGCAGCAATGTCTACCCTACAGCCAGCGGCCGTTATGCGGTTCTGGTCAACTACGCCAATGACTTTGTCCAGTTTTTTGACAGCGGGATCGTCGATCATGGCGACCATGCTGATGTGAAAGGTACGCCCAAATGGGCAGCCGCGACCTCCTCGGCGCTCAAACCGACGCACGTCTACGCAATGGGTGACAATATTGCTATTTTCAACGATGGAGAGGGCTCCATGACTTTATTTCGGGAAACCGACCTGCACGCGACGGCCGTTCAGCCCAAAACCGTCAAAGTAGATATTCCGCACCATGGGGCTCTGGTTGCTTTCAGCAACGGGACGTATGCGGTAACAAAAAAGAATCCGGCTATCACCGGCTCTCTTCCGCAGGGAGTTAGGATTGTGGACGGCAACGGCACTGTCGTGCATGAAGCCACACAGGCGGTGACCGGCATTCACGGTGACGCAGGAAACGGCGAGACGGCCCTTTTTGGCACTACGGATGGGGTTCTGGTTGTTCAGAGCAACGGCAGCCAGCGGCTCATTCCCTATCCGTCAGAATTTGAAAAAAACTGGTTCGGAACGATTGTCCACGATGCCGTAGCGGACGCCTTCTATGGATACACCGCCAAACTTGGTGTTTACCGTATTGATGTTTCCGGTAACCGTCTGACGCCGGTGGTTGTTACCGACCAGCTCCATACGTTCAAAGTGGATAAGGAAGGGCGGGAGGTTTTTGCCCTGCTCAACGACGGCACGTTGAAAGTCCATGACGGGCGCACGGGCGTGGCGCGGCGTGAAGCAAAAATCATTGGGGCGATTGACCCGGCGGCCAAGGTAAAACCGGACATGACCATCACAAAGAAATTTGTTTACCTGACCGATCCGCAGAACAGCAACTTACTCATTCTGAAGCGTTCGGACCTTAGCAGGCAGCCTGCCATCGCCGTTCCCGGAAAACCGGCAAAACTTGCCGTCATTGGTGCCCAGCAGAATGTCAGCGGTGACGACTGAGGCGGTATCCGGCAGAGAGTCCACAAAAAAGCCCCTCGCAGTTGTGCGATGGGGCTTCTTTATTTCGTTTTATCGAAAGAATTAGCGTGCAGAGTCAGCAGACATCGTAGCAGAAGCTGAATCCGTAGCCATCGTCGTGTCCGTAGACATCATAGCTGAGTCAGAAGACATAGCCGTTGAATCCGTAGTCGTCGTAGACTCCGTAGATTCAGATTTGTTACCGCCGCAAGAAGCCAGTGCAACAACCGTCAGAGCAAAGAAAGCTGATTTTACAAGACCTTTCATTGTAGGAAATGTTTAAAGTTTTAGTGAATTTCCGTCCTTAATACGCCCCGCCGGAAAAGGTAACCCGCTCTTCGGGAAAAAATTTTTATATTTTTTTTGGGTTACATTTTCGCCGCTGCGGTATAAAGCAACAGAGAGTAACGATGAATGAAAGCAAAGGTTCGCCCCGCGGCGGCTCCACCCCAGCCCGGTCGGAACTCACCGATGATGAGTTGATTACCGGTCTGGCGAATGGTTCCGAAGAGGCATTAACCCAGCTGTACAGGCGATATTTTCCGATGGTGCTGCATCTGGTACTGAACAACAGCGGCACGGAAGACGACGCCAAAGACATCTACCAGGAAGCGCTTGTTGTGGTGTACGAGAAATTGTCGGCCGGAACGCTGGTGCTCACGGCGCAACTGAAAACGTACCTGTATTCGGTCTGCCGACGCCTCTGGCTTAAGCAACTCTCCCACCGTAATCGCAATGGCCAGCCGGGAGGCGGCTATTTTCTGAAAGATACCGATGACTTTGTCTCGGTTGACGCTGACTTGAGCGAGCACGAAATCCGCGACCGCCAGTTTGACCTGATGAGTGAATCGCTCGAAAAACTGGGCGAGCCCTGTCGGACGCTGCTCGAAGATTTTTACGTACGCCACCTGTCGATGCAGGAAATCACCGACAAGTTTGGCTATACCAATGCCGATAACGCGAAAAATCAGAAATATAAATGCCTGATGCGCTTGAAGCGATTTTTCTTTTCAGTGTATAAAGAGGATTGAGTGATGGAATCAGAAGGACAATTTCGGGACTGGGCCGACCGGTGGGTGCGTGACGAACTCACACCCGACGAGCGGCGGCATTTTGACGCCGCCTGCCAGGCCGACCCGTTACTGGCCCAGAAAGTACGTGAACAGCAGCAGCTGGCGGACGCCATGCGGCTCGTCGACCGGCGGAATGCCTTCCGGCAGCAGCTGGAGCAGATTCACCAGTCGATGGACATGGACGCCGTTCGCGCTGAACTGGAAACTCCCGTGGAGCCGCTGAAACCCACCGGCATCCGGGCGCTCTGGCAGACCTACCGCACCACGCTGGCCGTGGCGGCCTCAGTGGCCGTGTTTTCGACCTTCGCCACGCTGTCGCTCTACAAGTCTTACCAGTCGAGCCAGCAGCAGAGCCAGCAGTACAGCATGCTCCGCCGCGATCTGAACGCCATCCGGCAGTCGCAGAACGCGATTCTCAACGACATCAGCGCCCGGCAGCGGGCCCTGCAGCTCAACCCCGGACAGGTAGCCGGTACGGGCTTTCTGCTCTCGCCGGACGGGTATTTGGTGACCAATACGCACATTGTCCGCGACGCCGACTCGGTTTACGTTCAGAGCGTCAAAGGCGATATTTACAAGGCGAAAGTCGTTTACACCGACCAGAACTACGATCTGGCGATTCTGGAAGTAGGCAACGACACGACCTTCCGCCGCCGCAATACCCTGCCGTACGCTTTCAGTGCGGTTTCCTCCGACCTGGGCGAACGGGTTTATACACTTGGTTTCCCCCGCGATGAGGTCGTTTACGGAGAAGGCTACCTAAGCTCACGAACCGGCTACCGGGGCGATACCACGGCTTATCAGGTAGCCATCAGCGTCAACCCCGGTAACTCGGGCGGGCCGCTGCTGGACGAACGGGGCAACGTGATCGGCATCGTCAGCGGGAAACAGACCCTGACCGAAGGCGCCACGTTTGCCATCAAAACGGATTACCTCCTTCGTGCCATCGCCGCCATCCCGACCGATTCGCTGAAAGGCAGCTCGATTCGCATTAACAACAAAAACACCCTCGCCCGCCTTTCCCGCAAAGAGCAGATCAAACGCCTCCAGGAATGCGTGTTTATGGTCAAGGTGTTTAAGGGGGAAAAATAGTCGTAATCAGTCATAAGTCGTAAGCGGCGCTTCGCCTCAATTCAACATCAGCGAAGCATCGTTTACGACTTATGACTGTTTACGACTATTAAAACGTGTATCCTACCGTGGCCAGGAAATTTCGTGGGGCGCCGGGGAACAGGCGGATGTAGTCGTAGCCGCCCACCCAGTAGGTCTTGTCCGCGAGGTTGTTGACATTGACCTGAATCTGAAACTTCTTCATCTGGTAATAGAGCGCCGCGTTAAAGACCTCGTAGGCGGGCGTGCTCTGCGCCGTGTTCAGCGACGTGAGTCGCTTCCCGACAAAGTTACCGCCCACGCCAATGCCGATACCCTGAAGGGGTCCGCTGCTTACCACATATTTCGTCCAGAAATTGCCCTGGTGCTTCGGCGCATTGGGTTTTTGCTGCCCAATCTGGCTTTCGGTCGTGCTACGGGTGATCGTTGCGTCGTTGTAGGCGTAGTTCAGCACGACGTTCCAGTTCGTGGCAATCTGCCCGATGACGTCCAGTTCGACCCCTTTGGCCACTTCCTGCCCAACCTGCGTAAGCAGGTCCGGCTGGTTGGGCTGGTTGGCTGGGTACAGCGTCCCGTTCAGTTCGAGGTTGTAGACCGAAGCCGTCACGTTCAGGCGTTTGTCGAACCATTCGCTCTTGAAGCCGCCTTCCACCAGCCGGCTCACCAGCGGGTCGAACGGGCCGCCCGCGTTCGGGTTGGCAATCGTGGTAGCCACCTGCGGCTGGTACCCTTTCACGTAGGTGGCGTAGGCGTTGATGTTGGGCGTCAGGCTGTACACCAGGCCGAGCCGCGGAATCAGCGCCTGCTGCTTCACTTTCCGCTCTTTCGCCGTTTTGTACTCAACGACTTCCGTAAAATAATCCTGCCGGAAGCCCGCCAGCACCTTCAGCTTGCCGATGCTCATCTGATTCTGCGCGTAAAAGCCCTGCGTGTAGTAGAAGGTAGGCGGATAATCGGTGCGGCTGTAGAAGTACTTGCTCATGTCCGCCATGTAGTACGGATTCGCCTCGGTCAGGTTGAAATGCGCCACGTTCGGCACCGGAGCCCCCTGGCTGTCGAGCAGGTAATCTTTGGCTCTGGCCGGATTGAAGGTGTTGATTGCGCCGGTATTGGCGGCGTTGCGGTAGCCCCGGGCCACCAGCTGCGAGCCGCCGGGAGCCAGTTTCTGCTGCGCATAATCGTAGCCGATCACGAGCCGGTGCGCCAGTTTGCCGGTGGCAAAATCAAGGTTGAAATAATTGGAAATATTGTCGTCGAACCAGCGCCGCTGGCGGATAAACACCTGCATTTCCACCAGATTCGGGATGTTCTGCCCCGCTCCGTCCTTGGCGTAGGTGTTCGCCGAGCGGTGTTCGAGCAGGTCTTCCTCATAACCCGTTTTCATGTAGGCCGAGTTGAAACTGATGTGTTCGTTGAACCGGTGGTTGAGCGACAGCGTGATGTTGTACGTTTCTTCCTTCAGGTAGTCGTTGGTGCGGTTGAGCGAGCGGGAAATGGGGACGGAGTACAGGTCGCCGTTGCCCAGCACCGCCTGCCCCCGGTCGAGGCGGCCGTTCGAGTTCTGGTAGACCACATCGAAGTTCAGGCGGGTCCGGTCGCTGGGCAGGAACGTGACGGACGGCGCCACAATCAGGTTTTTATCGTATTGCAGGTCCCGGAAGCTCATGGCGTTCTCGTAGCCGAGATTGAGCCGGTACAGCAGCGTTTTCTGCTCGTTCATGGGTCCGGTAAAATCCGCCAGCGACCGGAACGTATTGAAACTACCGACCGAAAAGCTCAGCGATTGCCGGGCTTCGTCCAGCGGTTTTTTGGTGACCCGGTTGATGGTGCCGCCCGGCGAGGTGTTGCCAAACAGGGCCGAAGCCGGACCTTTGATGACTTCCACCCGTTCCAGATGCGGCGTCAGATTCTGCTTCCAGAAGCTGGAGTTCGACCGCAGCCCGTTGACCAGCGACGCGTAGTTGTCGCCGCCCGATACGCGGTGCCCGCGGATGGTCAGGTCGTTGTAAAACGAAAACTGGTTGACCCCGCTGAAGTTCTTCACAGCTTCGTTGAGCCGGAAAATAGCCTGATCCTGAAGCAGTTCTTTGGTGATGTAACTAACCGACTGCGGAATGTCCTTCAGCGCCGTGGCCGTTTTGGTGGCGACGAACGAGAGGTCGGTTTTGTAATCCGTTTCGCGGCGACCGGTAATTTCTACCGTTTGCAGTTCTTCCATCTGCTCGGTGGCGGTCAGCGCCAGCGTGGTCGTTTGCCCGTCCGTCAGTTGCACGGCCTGGTCGAAGCGGCGGAACCCGACCCCTGAGCCAAGCAGCCGGTATTCGCCCGCGGGCAGGTCGGTGAGCCGGAAAGCCCCGTCGCTGTCCGTCACAGTGCCGTATCGGGTGCCTTTTAGCTGGAGGCTGAAGCCGACAACCGGCCGGTTCTGGGCATCCGACACTCGTCCTTCGAGCCGGGACGTCTGGGCAAAGGCGGTGGCGAAAATTACCCACGTAAACAGTACAGTCAGTAGAACCTGCTTACTCATCATATCTGGATTTGGTTTGTCCGAGGTCAAATTCGGTTACAAACCTAGAGTCTATTTAGAACCATTCAAAACAAAACGGTCAATTATTTTGAATTATTCTAATTAAACGCCACTTTTACGACTCCATTCGCATTCCAACGCAAAGACGAAAGCAGCCTCGTATGAAACAGATTCTAGGGAAGTTACACCTTTGGCTTGGTCTGGCCTCCGGACTGGTTGTTCTGATTGTAAGTCTGACGGGCTGTCTGTACGTGTTTGAGGAAGAACTTCGGCTGTTTTTTTACCGAAATGAGCGGATCGTAACGGCCGAGTCCCGGCCGTTTCTGACGCCCGGCCAACTTGCCGCGGCCGTCAACCGCCAGCTTCCCGACGCCAGGATTGAATCCATGACCATCGAGCATCGCCCCGACCGCGCCGTTCTGGTTCATCTCAAAAAAGACAAGGTGGCTGGCGTCAATCCGTACACGGGTCAGGTACTGGGCGTTCAGGAGGAGAAAACGGAGTTTTTTCACGTGGTCGAGCAGCTCCACCGGAACCTGCTGCTTGGTGAGGTGGGCAAGCGAATTGTCGGCGTTTCGGTGCTGATGTACCTCTTTCTGCTGCTTTCGGGACTTGTTCTCTGGTGGCCGCGTTACAAAAAAGCCTTTAAACAGAAGTTCAGTATCAAGTGGAATGCCCGCTGGCGGCGCGTCAATTACGATCTGCACAGCGTCGGCGGTTTTTACGCCCTGATTTTTCTGCTGGTCATCTCCATGACGGGTCTTGTCTGGGCCTGGCAATGGTGGGAAAACAGCATTTTCTACCTCCTCGACGGCAAACCCCGCGACCGCAGCAAGGTTTTCTCCACCTACCAGCCCGGCGCGGCCAGCATTCCGGTAGACCGGGCGTTTGCCCAGATTCACCGGCAGTTTCCGGGCGGCGAGCAATCCTACGTCTACTTCCCCACCGACTCCGTCTCGACCATCCGCGTCCAGGTCCGGTACGACAAATCCGCCATTTACCGCAAATACAACATGCTGACCTTCGACCAGTATACCGGAGCGGTGCTGCACGAAAAACGGTACGACCGATTCACGAAAGGGGAGCTTTTCCGCCACACCAACTACGATTTGCACACGGGGCAGGTTCTGGGGCTTCCCGGCAAAATACTGGCGTTCTTTGCCAGTCTGTTTTCGGCTTCGCTGCCCGTCAGCGGCTTCCTCGTCTGGTGGGGACGACGGCAGAAAGCCTGTAAAACGCTGGAATCCCGTTCCCGCCCGGCGGGGAATCGCCGGAAAGTCCGGCAGTCGTCCGGCGCGACCTTATAACCTAAAAATCCCCGCCAGAGGCTCTGGCGGGGATTTTTCATAGTCGGCAAACGCGTCGTTAATCGTTCTTTTCAATAAGCAGAAAATTCCGGAAGAACATAAAGAGGATCAATTCGACGGTAAAGAGGTTGAACAGAATCATTCCTTCGCCCTTGCCGCCAATGAGCAGAACGAGGGCCACAACGGCCGTCAGGCTCATGATGAAAAGCATCAGCCGGAGTCGGGAGCGATTTTTATAAATATCCGCCTCAATCCAGGCACTGAGCGGCAGCACCAGTCCGAGCCCCATCAGGCCGCCCAGAAACAGCGTAGCCATCCCGAAGCTGTTCATCGATTCGGCCAGATAGCCCGTCAGCGCCGCCACAAAACTGAGGGGTAGCAGAACAGCCACGTACCGGTACATCGCCCGTTTCCGGTCCGAAAGCAGGTGTCGCCCCTGGGCGTCCGCCAGCATCAGGACGTTGAACAGCGGATCGGCAAACCAGGTCAGCCAGACAAACAGCATCACGGCCACCTGCGCCAGTTCGATAGCCAGCACCGAGCTGTCGAGCGAATTCAGGAAGCGGATCCCCACAAAGCTACCGATGATGACGGCCCACTGCTGCTGGCCTTTCAAGTTTGCCATCCAGAAATAATACTTCAGGAAAATCCGGAACAGCGGATTTTTGGCCTTCAGGGCTTCGAGCATACCCGCCTCGGCCCAGGTCATTCCGGGTTCAAGGCGCAGGGCTTCGGCAAAATGCTCCCGGGCTTTCCGGTGGTCGCCTTTTTCGAGCAGCGCCCAGCCCGCACTGGCATGACTAAAGGCGCTGCCGGGGTCTTCCGCCAGCGTTTCTTCGATGGAAACGGGCAGTTCGTCGGACCGGCCGAGTTTGGCCAGACAAAGGTTCCGGATATTGAGGCAGACTTCCTGGCTGGGGTCCAGCTGCAGGCCCTGTTCGGCATGGTGCAGGGCATCGCTGAAATCTTTTTCCTGATAGTGAATCAGGCTGGCCGTCCCCCAGTAGTCCGCATCGGACGGGTCGAGGTGAATGGCTTCCTGAGCGCTCCGCAGGGCTTCCTTCGGCTGCTTCAGGCCCAGATAAGCGCGGGCTTTCAGGTCGAGCACCACCGCCTGGTCGGGCCACTGCCTGAGCAGATCATTGGCAACGTCCAGCGCTTCGGCTGGCTGTTCCAGCTGGATGAGGGTATAGGCCAGCATCAGCATGGCTTCCGGGTTCCCCGGATCAACGGTGAGTACATTCCTGAAGGCCGTCAGGGCCTGATGGTAGCGGCCCTGGCTGTACAGCAGTCGGCCGCGTTCGAGTGTAGGTTCGGTGAGCATATTTTCTACCCCTGTCAGCGGCCGTAAGTCCTGACAGGATTTATGTTATAGCGTTGAGATTAGCCCCGGCAGGTTTAGAGCCACTTCTGCGTTTTCATGAAACTGAGCACGGGTTCGTACTGACCGGCTTCGTTGGCGTACAGGGCGTAATTCTTGGCAGACGAAAACCACTCCCGCACGGTCGGGCGATGGGCTTTGACGGCATCCAGCAAATCCGCCGTTGTGACGGGCACGGGGCGACCCGCCTTCATGGCTTCCAGCAATTTCCGCTCCACAGCCCGGTCTACCACGGCCTGGAGGTCGGCTCCGGAGAAGGTTTCGGTTTTGCGGGCAACGGCCGTTACGTCCACGTCGGCGGCGGGCAGTTCGCGCAGCTGGAGACGCAGGATTTCCTCCCGGGCCGACGCATCGGGCGGGGCCACGAAGATGAGCCGGTCGAAGCGCCCCGGTCGCCGGAAAGCACTGTCGAGGTACCAGGGCGTATTGGTCGCGGCCAGAACCAGCACCCCGTCGTTGGCATGGCGTACCCCGTCGAGTTCGTCGAGAAACTGGTTGATCACCGTGCGACCGGCCGTTTTGCGCATGTCGTTGCGGCTCGCTCCCAGCGCGTCCACTTCGTCGAAGAACAGCACGCACGGAGCCTGCCGACGGGCCTGTTCGAAGACATCGTGCAGATTACGTTCGCTGGCCCCGATCCACATGTCCAGAATATCGTTCAGGCCGACCGAAATAAACGAGGCGCTGATTTCGCCGGCCGTCGCCCGGGCCAGGTAGGTTTTGCCGCAGCCGGGAGGGCCATACAGCAGAATACCGCCGCCGGTCCGCTTGCCGTAGCTTTTGTAAAGGTCCGGGTGTTTGAGCGGGAAGATAATCTTGAGCGCGATTTCCTCTTTCACCGCGTCCATGCCGCCCACGTCGGCAAACGAAATCGTTGGTTTCTGACTTTCCAGCCTAAATTCGCCGGTCTCCTCCGGTCCGGCCGCGAGCGGAATCCGGTCCGTTTCGACCGCCAGTTCTGCCTCCAGAGCCGGGTCCGCCAGCCGGTCGTCGAGCAGGCAGGCACGCTGGTAGTGGTCACGGGCTTCGGCGAACTGGCGCTGGGCCAGCAGCAGGCGGGCGGACAGCAGATACGCTTCGGCGTTGTTCTGCTGAATCAGGTCTTCCAGGACGACCAGCGCCGCGTCGGTTTTGCCGTTTTGCTGAAAAGCCCGGGCCAGCCCCAGTTTGAGGGCCGTATCGTCGGGTGCCAGCCGGAGCGCCGCCCGGTATTCGGTTTCGGCTTCCGCCGCCCGACCGGTCTTCAGCAGGGCGTCGGCCAGCAGTTTGCGTAAGAGGACATTGTCGGGCGAAAGCTGGCTGGCCGCCCGTAAGTTTTCAAGATCGCTCGGTGAGTACATGCCTGTTTTTGGAAAAGACGAAAGATACAAAGTTTCATATCAGGAAGCGAGGCTTTCCCTTTCTGGCACAAACATTCGCCGACATCATGGGTTGACTAAGTAGACATTAACTCAAGAACGGTATGGAAAATCGACAGAAACTGGCGGGAAAAAAGGTGGCCATTCTGCTCACGGATGGCTTTGAACAGGTCGAAATGACCGAGCCCCGCAAGGCTTTGCAGGAAGCCGGGGTCGAAACGCATCTGATTGCGCCCAAAGGCGGCGAGATAAAGGGCTGGGACGAAAAAGACTGGGGCGACTCCTTCCCCGTCGACCGGACGCTGGACGAGGCGAACCCGGACGACTACGACGGGCTACTGCTGCCCGGCGGCGTCATGAACCCGGACCACCTGCGCATGGAACCGAAAGCGGTGCAGTTTGTGCGGCACTTCTTCGAAGCCCACAAACCTGTTTCGGCGATTTGTCACGCCCCCATGATGCTGATCGAGGCCGATGTAGTGCGGGGCAGAACGCTTACCTCCTACCCGTCCATCCAGACCGACCTCCGCAACGCCGGGGCCAACTGGGTGGATCAGGAAGTCGTAACCGACCAGGGCCTGACTACCAGCCGAAACCCCGACGATATTCCGGCTTTCAACCGCAAGATGCTGGAGGAACTTAGGGAAGGCATTCACGACCGGCAACATGCCTGATCGACAAGCCCCGTCAGCCGACGGGGCTTTTTTTGTCCTCTTCCTTCCCGGTCAAGCGCGCCCGCCAAAGCCAAGATTCTGTTTCTTCCCCTACGACCTTTTACGACTAAACCAACGCCGCCCAGGGCCGTTTTCGGCGGGCGGCGACTCCCCCTTTCCGGGGATTGACTACCAACCGGCGGCGGTCGAATTTTGTCTTCTGCCCGGCGGGCAAAAAATAGTTGTCATCTCAAAATCAAATACATACCTTTCTTTCCAGCTTGTTAACCGGCTCCCGCTATGAACGTCTTTATCTCTCATTCCTGGCAGAACAAATACGCGGCGAACCTGGCCATGGAGCGTCTCCGAAAATCCGGCTTTACGGTGTGGATGGACTACGCCCAGCTCCTGCCCGGACAGCCCATTCAGGCCGCCATCGACCAGTCGCTGGCGAAAACGGACGTGGTTGTGCTCATCTGGTCGAAGGAAGCAGCGGCCTCCGAGGGAGTCCAGGCGGAACTTCAGACTTCCTTCCGACTCAACAAGGTGGTCGTTCCGGTCGTGCTCGACGATACACCGATGCCCCGGCGACCGGATGGTCAGCAGATCAAGGAAATCCGCTTCAACGGAGAACTTCAGGAAGGGCTGAATTATCTGGAAATGGTGCTGACCTCCTACCTGAGCCTCTCTATTGACCAGTTTTCGGGCGCTCAGGCCATCACCCGCATGAACGAGCTTCTGGGGCTGTTTGAGGTAAGTGTCTACGTGCGGGAAAGGAAAAAAAGCGGCTCTCCGCTGTCCGAAGAAGAAAAAACGTACTGGATCAACGAAATCCTTGAAAAGGAAAAAACAACGCGGCAGGACCTGGAAGGGGTGCAGGACGAAAGCGGGGCCGTCCTTGCCTTCCTCAACGAACGGATGCCGACGCTGGAAAAAGACCTGTACAACGAGAATTTATGCGGTCGTCTGCTCCAGGAGGCCCGGTCGTTTCGCTACGCGGACCACCCGCTGATCCAGAAATTCATTCGAATGCTGGGGACACCCGCCGCGCCGGACAGCCAGTCCGTCATTCGCCGGTACGAAAGTCAGCTGACCGAAGAACTCGAACGCTCCCGGGATAAGGTGAAAGAGCATCTGGGCCGGATGATGCCGGAACTGCTTTTTCGGCCCCTGTACAACAGCGTCCGCTATTTTTACGAATCGTCTGCCCGGACCCTCCATGAATTATCCGACGCAGCGGCCCGTCCGGGCAGTGATCCCCGGCTCGCCAGCGCCGTGGAGGCCGTCTGTACGCACATCAGCCAGCATACGCCTCCCCCGGGCCGCGACCGCTGGGGCATTCTCAGTTATACTAGCGTCGTCTGGGTCGTGCACCGGGTAGCTTACGGGCTTTATCAGAAGGGCATCCGGGACCTGACCGCCTGGAATGCTGACTGGAAGCGCATCCAGCAGGTCGGCCTGCTGATTTTTGCGGTGGTCGGCGCCGAACGGCTCAGCAAATCGGATCGTGTGGCGGATGCTGTGATCAGCGGCGCCGATGCGGCCGGAAATGCGGATGCCCTTCAGCAACTGGCCCGGCAGCGCAGCCAGCTCGAACGGGTCCGCATCCTGCAGCTACAGAATGAACTGAATGCCGCCACGAGCGCGGGGCTGAACAACTGGTCTTAGTAGAAATAGTCCCAAAGCTCCACCCCGGCCACCACAATCATGACCAGGCAGAGAATCACTTTCATGACGATTCCGGCCAGAAAACCGACAAACGACCCGAAAGCCGCCCGCATGGCCTGCCCCGACGGCGCTCCGGCAATCAGTTCGCCGATGAAAGCGCCCAGAAAAGCGCCGAGGAAAATGCCGATGCCCGGAATGACGAAGAACCCGACGCACAACCCAATCATCGACCCCCATTGCCCGGCCGCCGTGCCGCCGAATTTCTTCGTGCCCCAGATCGGGACGTAATAATCGGCCACCGCAATGACGGCCGTCGCCAGTCCGAGGCTGACCAGCGTCGCCGTACTGAATTCGGCATAATTGGAAAAATGCAGGCAGAGCAGCCCGGCATAGCTCAGCGGCGGGCCGGGAAGCGGCAGAACGGCACCCGCCAGACCGATCAGCAGTCCGGCAATGCCCAAAAGAAGCAGAAGTTGGTCCATTGAAAACCCGAGTTAACTTTCCGGGCCAATTTTACCAATAAGAGCGGGATAAACAATTCGGGGGCGGCTTTCGCCAACCACCCATCCGCTCGCTACCCGCCGATGGTGGACATGGATTCCGACACCGGGGCCCGCTGCTGTTCGGCTTCAAAGCCGTTTTTGGGCCGGTGCGCAAAGGTTTTCAGGAAAGCGGCCGTCAGCTCGTCGTCGGTGGCGCCGCTCCGCAGCAGGGCCCGCACATCCAGCACGCCGCTGTCGTACAGGCAGGTTTTGAGGGTTCCCTGGGCGGTCATCCGAATGCGGTTGCAACTGCCGCAGAACGTCCGGCTGAACGCGGCAATGATGCCGATGTTGCCCTGATAGCCCGGTATCTGGTACAGATAGGAAGTTGAATGGGCGGGGTCCGGCAGTTTCTGCAGATTCGGGTACAGCCTTTGAAGTTCGTCCAGAATGCGCTGGTAAGTCCAGGTCAGCACCGGGTAGTGGCTCCCTTCGCCGTTGAACGGCATTTCCTCGATGAACCGCACCTCGACCGGGTGGTGCCGCGTCAGTTCGGCCAGCGCCGGGATGTCCTCGGTATTCTTTCCTTCCATCACGACCGCGTTCAGCTTGACCGGCACCTGCTGTTCCAGCAGTGCATCCAGCGTGCCCTGCACGGCGGGCAGCTCGTCGCGGCGGGTGATGAGCCGGAACCGTTCGCGGTCCAGCGTGTCGATGCTGAGGTTGACCGAGCCGACGCCCAGCCGTACGAGGTCGGGCACGTGCGGGGCCGTCAGGACGCCGTTGGTCGTGATGTGCCAGTCGCGAAGCCCTTCGATCGCCGCCATTTGTTCCAGAAATTCCATCAGGCCGTTGCGGACAAACGGCTCGCCACCCGTAATCCGGACCTTCGATACGCCCAGCCGCGCCAGCACCCGCACCAGCCGTAGCATCTCTTCGTAGGTCAGCAGCTGGTGTTTGGGCAGGTACTTGATGCCTTCTTCGGGCATGCAGTAAAAGCACCGCAGGTTACAGCGGTCCGTCACGGCAAGCCGGAGGTAGGTGATGGGACGATTGTGGTTATCGAAAATCATGCGCCGGGCATTTTTGCGAAAATACGAATTAAACGGCACTTTGTTGATAACCAATCCAGCGGCCCCGGGCCTCAGTTTTTCTGGCCGGGCTTCAGTGTTCCGGCTTTCATGGCCGCCAGCGCTTTGCTGAAGGTTTCGCTCGGCATGCCCTGCTGCCTGTTGATCTCAACGGCCCGGGTCTGCCACTCGATGGCTTCCGGGCGGCGACCCAGCTTATACAGCAGCCGGGCGTAGGTGTCCATCAGGCTCGGGTTGGGATGGCTCAGAAACTCCATCGACCGTTTGGACCACACCAGCGCCCGTTCGAGGGCGTCCGGTTCCGTAGCCATTTCCCAGAACGACCAGGCGGCTCCGTTCAGCGACTGACTCAGGCGGGTGCCGTGGGGATTGGGCGCGTAACCGGCGCTTCGTGATCCGGGCGACTGACTCAGGGAACGCAGAAAATTCTGCCGGTCCTGTTCGTCCAGACGGGCAATGGAGTCCACCTTGACACTCATGAAGTTGAGTTCGTAGAACGGAATGGCCGCCCGGATGTAGCGGGCCGTATCGCCCGATTCCCGGAAAAAATGGAGCATGTTCCACTCAAAAACGTACTGTCCGCGCCGCTCATCGCGGGTATGGGTGCTTCGGGCAAAATTGGCCGTCTGGAAAGCCAGCCGCGCATCTCTTGTCCGCACGGCTTTCGCACGGCTTTTATTGATGATGCCCGTATTGATTTGAGCCGCCCGCCCCCGGAGTCCAAAGCGGTACAGGCTGTCCAGCCGGCGCCAGTCGCGGCGGACGAGGCTATCGGCGCGGCTACCCAGTACCGGAGCCCGTTCCAAAATAAACAGCAGCGTTGGTGCCGACCGGAGCGAATCGGCGGGCAGGCTTTTGACATACACGTCCAGCACCTCTTCGGTGTCCAGCTCAACCGACTGTCGCCGTTCGAGATACGTCCGCAGAAACTGCGGTTTCCGGTTTCCGGCGGTGTATTCCCGTTCCATCTGCACCAGCGACGGCTGGTTTCGGCGGCTCAGCGCTATTTCGGCCTGCTCCGAGAGTTGAATGGCATTGGTCGTGGAGGCGTTGAAGCGGTGGAGCAGACTGCCGTCGGCGGCCAGATACAGGGAAACGGGACCGTTCGCAATGCTGTAGCGCCCCGCCACTTCGGCGCCTTCCGGCGTAGCGGGATTGATCCGGTAACTCACAAAATTGAGATTGTACTTCTCCCGCAATACCGGCGAGCGAAACCCGACGGTAGCCACCTCCACGCACTGCGAACAGTCTTTGCTGTCGATGTGGAGCAGCACCAGTTTCTTCTCGCGGGCCGCCTTTTTCAGAACATCGGACCAGGGTCCGGCCTCAAATTGGACACCTTGCGCGAAAGTCGAAAAAGAGGTCATTAACAGCCACAGAAGGCAAAACTTCAGAAAATTGGCAGGTTTCATAGCGGCAAGATATACCGAATTACCCAACAAACAGAAGGGTCGTTTAGTATCCGGTCAAGGCTCAGGCGCGGTTGTACGCTTTCAACACCGGCTCCCGCAGCATCCGGCCCGGCCCGAAGGTCACAAACTGAATCAGCTCGGCCAGATCGGCGGGGCTGACCCAGCTTTCGGGATTCGCATCGGGCATGGCCTCGCGGTTGGCGGGCGTGTCGATGGTACTGGGCAGAATCACCGTTGAGACGATATTCTTCGCCTTGCCCGCCGCGTTGATGAGTTCGGAAAGATGCATCACCAGCGACTTCGAAAGCGCGTAGGCGACCATGTGCTGTCCGGCTTCGGGGGCCAGGGCCGGCCGCGCGCCGATAAGCACGATCCGCCCGCCTTCCGGCTGTTTTTCCATCTGCGCCACCACCGGCCGGACGAGGTTGTAAGCCGTCTGGAAATTGATCTGGAACATTTTTTCGACGGCCGCGTAATCGGTCTCCGCCAGCGACCCCATCGCAAAACCGCCCGCCAGCAGAACGGCCGCATCGAGCGTTCCTCCGGCGGCGACGGACTGTGCCACCGCGCGCTGGCAGGCGGCTTCGTCGCGCAGATCCGCTTCGATGGGTGTCAGGTTGGCGGCCTGAGGAAGGGCATGTCCGGCTTCGTGGGTGGCAAAAAGGGTGTGTCCGTTCCGGATAAGGGTCTGCGTGACCGTACGGCCGAGGCCGCCGTTGCCGCCGGTGAGAAGAATGGTTGGCATGAATTTTAATGTTGAAGGTTGAATGTTCAAGGTTGAACGTTAACGTGGCTTTTCTAGGGAGCGTTTGTAGAGACGAAGTTGAAGGTTGAATGTTTAAGGTGGCTTTTCCAAGGAACGTTTGTGGAGGCGAAGCTGCACGTTAAACGTTCAACCTTATACTTTACACGATTCTATTGTAATGACGATGGACTTCGACGTTGGCGTCAGGCTTTTTTCGGCGACGCTGTCAATGGGTATCAGCACGTTGGTTTCGGGGAAATACGCCGCTGCGTTGCCCGGCGGAATGTCGTAGGGCACAATGACAAACCGCTCGGCCGTGCGCCGGATGCCGTTGTAATGGCTATGAAGATTGACCACCTGCTGCGCCTCAAGTCCCAGCCGGTCAATGTCGGTGGCGTTCATCAATACCACCCGCCGCTCGTTGTGAATGCCCCGGTAACGATCATCAAGCCCGTAAACCGTCGTGTTGAACTGGTCGTGGCTGCGGATGGTCATCAATAACAACTCGTTGTTTTTGAGCGAAATGACTTCCGGAAGATTTACGGTGAAATGCGCTTTGCCGTCCGGCGTCGTAAACCGGCGCTCCCGGGGTCCGTTGGGCAGGTAGAACCCGCCCGGCTGCCGGACCCGCTCGTTGTACCGCTCGAACCCGGGAATGACCCGCTCGATCAGGTCGCGGATGCGGTCGTAATTAGCGACAAGCGCCTCCCACGTATTCCCGGACTTCAGCCCGGGAGTACAGCGTTTGGCCAGTTCGGCCACAATCGCCACTTCGCTTTTCAGATGCGGTGAAACCGGCTCCAGCACGCCTCTGGACATCTGCACGACGCCCGTTGTTCCCTCGGTCGTGACAAACTGCTCGCCCGTCGCCTGCACGTCCCGTTCCGACCGGCCCAGACAGGGCAGAATCAGCGCCGTTCGGCCGTGAATCAGGTGAGAGCGGTTCAGTTTGGTGGATACCTGCACCGTCAGCGAACAGCGTTGCATGGCTTCAGCGGCGTAGTTGGTATCGGAAACGGCCATCAGAAAGTTGCCGCCCATGCCGAAGAAGACTTTCGCCCGCCCCGCGTGCATGGCCTCCACGGCCTCTACCGTGCTATAACCGTGGCGGCGCGGCGGCTCGAAGCCGAAAACCTCTTTCATTTTGTCCAGAAATTCAGGCTTTGGTCGCTCCCAGATGCCCATCGTGCGGTCGCCCTGCACGTTGCTGTGCCCCCGGATGGGGGCCGCGCCGCCACCCGGAATGCCGATGCTGCCCTTTGCCAGCAGCAGATTGATCACCTCCCGGATGGTCGCTACGGCGTTCCGGTGCTGCGTCAGGCCCATGGCCCAGCAAATGATGAGGCGCTTTTTGTGCTTCAGCGTGTCGGCCACCTCCTGTATCTGGGCTACGGTCAGCCCGCACTGTTCGGCCAGTTCTGCCACGTCGGCGGCCTCCAGTGTTTCGCGGTACTTCTCGAAACCGGCGGTTTGGGCGTCGATGAAACCGGGGTCGAACACCGTTCCGGGCGCTTTTTTCTCTTCTTCCCAAAGCAGCTTTCCCACGGCTTTCAGGAAAGCCAGATCGGCATTGATCCGGATTTTGACGTAAATGTCCGTCAGTTTCTGTCCGCCCAGCAGCAGGTCGCGGGGGCTCTGCGGGTGCTGAAACGCTTTCAGGCCCGTTTCGAACAGCGGATTCACGGCGATGATGGTTGCTCCGGCCCGTTTGGCGGCTTCGAGCGGCGTGAGCATGCGGGGCGCGTTGGTGCCGGGGTTCTGCCCCATAATCATGATGACCTCGGCCTGCTCGAAATCGTCGTACGTAATCGACGCCTTGCCCAGCCCGATGGTTTCCGCGAGGGCCACTCCGGTCGATTCGTGGCACATGTTCGAACAGTCCGGCAGGTTGTTGGTTCCGAACATCCGCACAAACAGCTGGTACAGAAAAGCCGCCTCGTTGCTGGTCCGGCCGGAAGTGTAAAAGACGGCTTCGTCGGGCGAAGTCAGGTTGTTCAGTTCGTCGGCAATCAGGTCAAAAGCCGCTTCCCAGCTGATGGGCTCGTAGTGTGTCGCGCCGGGACGAATCACCATCGGCTGCGTCAGACGCCCCTGTTGGCCGAGCCAAAAGTCTGATTTTTCGAGCAAATTCAGCACCGAATACCGCTGAAACAGGACCGGCGAGGCCGAATGGCGCGTCATCACTTCATCGGCGACGGCCTTCGCCCCGTTTTCACAGTATTCGCCCAGCGCCGACCGGTGGCTGTCGGGGTCCGGCCAGGCGCAGGACGGGCAGTCGTACCCATCTTTCTGATTCAGGGCCATCAGGGCTTTCCAGCCGCGCGCGAGTTCCGTAGCCGCCAGAACGTGCCGCACGGAATTCAGAACGGCGGGAACACCGGCGGCTGTATTGGCGGGTCGGCTCAGGCGAAGGCCGGTCAGGGTTTCAGGAGCAATTTTCATTGGTTTTTCGGTGAAGTATTTCTCGCAGATTTGCGCGGATTTGAAGCGCAGATTTTCGCAGATCATTCCGCGCTAATCTGCGTTTAAAATCCGCGCAAATCTGCGAGAAACTCAACTTCAGAAGTCAATTTTATGATTCGTATACCGATTGTACCTGGTTTCTTTCAGAAATCCGATCAGCGACATGCCCGCCTCCTCGGCCATTTCCACCGCAAGACTCGACGGGGCGCCCAGCGCCGCCAGGAGCGGTACACCGGCCATCCAGCACTTCTGTACCAGTTCGTACCCCACGCGCCCGCTCACCAGCACCCCGTAAGCCGAGGCCGGCGTCCAGTTTCGCCAGAGAGCCGCGCCGATGAGCTTGTCCAGCGCGTTGTGCCGACCGATGTCCTCCCGCAGCAGCAGGATTTCGCCGTCTGCGTTGAACAGGGCCGCCGCGTGCAGGCCGCCCGTGTGCGTAAAGGCCCGCTGCTGCTCGCGCAGACGATCCGGCAGGGCAAACAAATTCTGGGAAGAAATCCGAAAGCCCTGCGACACCGGCCCGGTCGCCAACGTCTGTACGGCCTCAATCGACGTTTTGCCGCACAGGCCGCAGGCTGCCGAACCCACCGCCGAACGTTCGTGCCGCGACCAGTCCAGTTCTATTTTGGGATGCAGTTCCACGCGCAGGTCGTTGGTCTGCTTGGTGGCATCCTGCACACAATACCGGCACGACAGCACGTCCGCCCCGCTCCGGATGATTCCTTCTGCCAACAGGTAGCCCAGGGCCAGTTCCTCGTCGTTTCCGGGCGTCCGCATGGTCACGACCAGCGTTCGCTGCTGCCGGGCATCCTGAGGACCGAATCCCAGCCGGATTTGCAGCGGTTCTTCCACCGCCAGCAGGTCCGGCTCTTCGGAGATGCGGTCTTTCTGAACCCGGACAATCGTTTTCGCTGAAATAAAAGCCATAAAAAAAGTTAGCTTCGCCGCCCAAAGGCTGTTCAGCGAAGCTAACTCATAATTCTTAATTCTTAACTCATAATTATCAATCCGGCCGGACGCTGCTGCCGCCCGATACGTCGGAGTTGACGGTCGGCGTACCCCGGAACCGGACGCTGCTGCCGCCGCTGGCCTTGGCATCCAGCCGCTGGCTGACGTTGATTCGGGCAGTGCTGGCTCCCGACAGATCGACCCGGGCCGTCCGAACGGGAAAATCATAGCTATCCAGCGTGCTGGCTCCCGAGAGTTCCACGCGCAGTTCGTCGCCCGCCCCGCGCATCCGCAGGTTGGAAGCACCCGACAGGTCCACAAACAGCACATCGGCATCGGTGTCCACCTCGGCTTTGGAAGCTCCCGAGAGGCGCACATCCAGCGAACTGATGTCGGTAAAGCGCCCAACCTGAGCGTTGGAAGCGCCGGAAAAGTCCACTGCCCGCAGGGTCGGCATGGTGATGGTAAACCGCGTTTCGTAGCGCCGCGACCGGAGGTTATTGCGGTAACGGGCGTAGAGCGTACCGCCGCGAACATACACGTCGAGGTCGTCCAGGTCGCGCCGGTTGCCGTCGGCCCGGATGTCGAAAGACGAGCCTTGGCGAACGGTAATGTCGAAATTGCTGCCCATGTCGAGGCGGTCGAAGCCGGTCTGGCCAAACGTGCGGGTATCGCTTTCGTACGGTCCGCCGTCGAGGTCAATGATGCAGGAAGTAACGGAAAACACCAGGGCCAAAATCCAGGCGGTGAGGAAGGTTACGCGTTTCATAGCTGTTTAACGTAGTTGTTGTTTCTGTTTGGACAAAGGTCGGCAGGCGAATTGCTGGGTCGAAACGACTTTTGCTGAAGCAGGTTTTTTTCCGGATGAATCCTAAAAAAATCGTACCTAACCGTCGTCGCCTCCTTTGTTTTGCAGCTATGACACGTGGGGGCGAGAATACCCCTATGGGGGAGGGGAAAAATTTTGAATGATTGAAGGCTGAATTTAGAATGACTGAATGACCGAGTGACTGAATGACTGTTCTGCTTCGCAGATTATACCTTGGCGGAGCTATTCAGTCATTCAGTCATTCAGTCATTCAGTCATTCTAAATTCAGCCTTCAATCATTCCATGATCCAGATCCGGTCGGCTTCGGCTCCCTGCTCGGTCCATTCGACCAGAACGCGCTGGGATTCGAGCGTGTGGACGCGTTTGCCGGTATAATCGGGTTTGATGGGCAGGTCGCGGTTGTAGCGCCGGTCGATCAGGACCAGCAGTTCGACGGAGCGGGGACGACCGAAGGCGGTCATGGCGTCCAGCGCCGCCCGAACCATTCGGCCGGTTGCCACCACATCGTCGATGAGAATGACCTTCTTGTTTTCGACCAAAAACGGAACGTGCGTGGTGTTGGGACGCAGCGGGGAATCGCGGCGGCGGAAATCGTCCCGGTAAAAGGTTGCGTCCAGATACCCCAGAGGAACTTCCTTACCCAGCGTGCGGCTCAGTTCGCGGGCTACTTTTTCGGCAAAATAAATTCCCCGCGGCTGCATGCCCAGCAGCACTGTATCGGCGAAGTCCTGATGATTTTCCATCAGTTCCTGGCACAATCGGCTGATGACAATTTCCAGCAGAGGACTGGCCAGAATAAGGCGTTTTTGGTTCATGCGGTAAAAATAGTCGTAAGTCGTAAGTCGTAAGTCGTCCGCCGCAAGTTTTTTCGGTTGCGCATAAATCCCGAAATTTGCCGTTTCGCCAATTTTACGACTTACGACTTACGACTTATGAAATATCTGATTGCCGGTCTGGGCAATATTGGCCCGGAGTACATGCTTACCCGCCACAACGCCGGATTTATGGTGCTGGACCGACTGGCGGCCCAGCATGATTTCAGTTTTACGCTCAATCGGCTGGCCTACACGGCCGAGCTTCGCCACAAGGGCAAGGTGATCCACCTCATCAAGCCGACCACGTACATGAATCTGAGCGGCAAGGCGGTTAGCTATTACCTCAAGCAGCACAGCATTCCGACCGAAAATCTGCTGATCGTGACGGACGACAAAGATCTGCCGTTCGGCAAGCTCCGCCTAAAACCCAAAGGGTCGCCGGGCGGCCATAACGGTCTGCGAAATATCGACGAGGTGCTCGGTACGCAGGAGTACGCCCGGCTGCGGTTTGGCATCGGAAGTGACTTCTCCCGGGGCCGCCAGGTAGACTTTGTTCTGGGCAAATTTCCGGAAGAAGAGCTGGGTCAGTTGCCCGCCGTACTGGACAAAGCCGGCGATGCTCTATTAAGTTTTTGCACTTCAGGGATACAGGTGACGATGAATTTTTTCAACCAATAATAGTACATTTCCTATTTTCATTATTTTTTAACAGACCAAATTTCTTTTGGCAAAAGACGCCCTTCTCCTATGTAAATCTTAGAAAATTTGCTTTATTGCGAATAAACCACTAAATATGAGTGTCACTTTGATTTACAGCGAGTTGGGCCGCGCCCTAAGGCATCTCATAAAATTTTTGCACAAATAAAACTTCTTGCGATATTTGTGTGTTCTTTAATCAGAACAACAATTGAACAAAAGCAGGACAAACAAAAATCCTGCGTTACTTATCGAAGCGTGCTGCGTCTAAAGTGCAGAAAGACTGAGGAGAAAGGCGCACATTAAAAATGCAAACACTGGTAAGTAAGCAAGAACACAAGTAGGTAGAAGTTAGTTTTTCATGTAGAAAAGGTTAAGGGTTTAGGAATAGTCAGTATAGGGCCTCTCGCAATGATCGGGAGGCTTTATCTTTTTATACCGTTTTCTTCTTCAGAATGGCCTGCGCGGCGATCAGAACCCAGACGACATTCACAAAGGCCGAGGGATACGCTCCGTGCGCCCACGTATTGACCACAAAAAAACACCCGCCCACCAGGTTCATCCAGATATAGGCCGGTGCTTCGGACGAAAGCTTTCCCCGAATATTGAGCGCGTACGCGCCGACAATCAGGACCGAGGCAATCCAGCCCAGGACTTCAATCAGTATTTCGCGCATGGAATTTGAATGAGGAGGAAAGAGAATAGAGAAAAGATGAAAGAGAAAAGACTCTGGACAAGAGACGATAGACATTAGACGGCTCTCAACTCATAGTCTTTTGTCTCTTGTCTTTTCTCTATTCTCTTTTCTCTATTCTTCAATAATCGTCAGCGTCTCGATTTTGTCGCCCTGCCGGATCTGGTCGATCACGTCCAGGCCTTCCACTACTTTGCCGAAACAGGTGTGGTTGCGGTCGAGGTGAGCGGTATTCTGACGGCTGTGGCAGATAAAGAACTGAGAACCACCCGTGTTGCGGCCCCGGTGCGCCATCGACAGCACGCCGCGGTCGTGGTACTGGTTGTCGCCCGTCAGTTCGCAGTCGATGCTGTAGCCCGGTCCGCCTGCGCCGGTGCCCGTCGGGTCGCCGCCCTGCACGACGAAATTGGGAATCACGCGGTGGAAACTCGTGCCGTCGTAATAGCCTTTTTTTGCCAGCGTGACGAAGTTTTCGACCGTTTTGGGGGCATCCTGCTCATAAAACTCGATGACCATCGTGCCCTTGTTGGTCTTCATTTCCGCTTTTTTCATAATCTTGTGCGTTGTGTTGTGGGCGCAAAAGTACGGCATCCTGTAACGCGGAGTGATACTTCGCGCAATTTTTATGAAATAGCAAATCTCTGCTCCCTTGGAGCGCGGAGTGCTACTCCGCGCAGTTTTTATCAAGTAGCAAGGCATCTCTGCTTTTCTTTAAGGTGTAAAAAAAGACGCGGAGCAGCGCTCCGCGGTACATACTATGTCTCCTATCACTAAAACCCTCTTGTTGCTCCTGCCCTTTTTGCCGCAGGTGACTACCGCCCAAACCCTACCCAGGCCCACGCCGCGCCAACTGGCCTGGCAGCAGATGGAAACCACGGCTTTTCTGCATTTTACGGTCAACACCTACACCGACAAGGAATGGGGTGACGGCACCGAAAGTCCGCAGATTTTCAACCCGGTTAAATTCGACGCCCGGCAGTGGATTCGCAGTCTGAAAGAAGCGGGCTTTAAACTGGCCATCATCACGGCCAAACACCACGACGGTTTCTGCCTGTGGCCCACCCAAACAACCGAACATTCCGTCAAAAACAGCCCCTGGAAGGGCGGCAAGGGCGATGTGGTGCGCGAAGTGGCCGATGCCTGCCGCCAATACGGCCTGAAGTTCGGCGTGTACCTCTCGCCCTGGGACCGCCACGAACCGAGCTACGGCACCGCCGCCTACAACGATTTTTACAAAAAACAGCTCCGCGAACTGCTGACGAACTACGGCCCGATTGCCGAAGTCTGGTTCGACGGCGCGAAAGGCGAGAACGCCAAAAACATGACCTACGATTTTGCCGGGTACTGGGCGATGGTGCGCCAGTTGCAGCCGCAGGCCGTGATGTTCTCCGACGCCGGGCCGGACGTCCGCTGGGTCGGCAACGAGTCGGGCAACGCCGCCGAAACCTGCTGGTCGACCATCGACAACAGCAAACACGCGCCGGGGGTAGCCGATTCCAAATACCTCAACACCGGCGACCCGAACGGCAAGGACTTTATCCCCGCCGAAACGGACGTGTCGATCCGTCCGGGCTGGTTTTACCACCCGAAGGAAGATTCGAAAGTACGTTCCGGGAAAAATCTGGTGAACCTGTACTACCAGTCGGTGGGCCGCAACAGCCTGCTGCTGCTGAACATTCCGCCCAACCGCGACGGCCTGTTGTCGGATGCGGACGTTGCCAGCATCAAAGAATTCCGCTCGATTCTGAACGAAACCTTTAAAACCAATCTGGCGAAAGGAGCGGCGAAAAGCGGCCTGACCGACGGGTTTATGAATACAATGGCGATTACGCCCGTTAATAAACCGCTGGAAGTGACCTTCCGTAACCCAATTACGTTCGACCGGATGCTGTTGCAGGAAAATATTAGCAGCGGGCAGCGGGTCATGGAAGGCCAGGTGGAATACTGGGATGGAACTGACTGGAAACCCATTCAGACCTTTACGACGGTGGGCTACAAGCGTCTGCTTCGCTTTCAGCCCGTCACGACGGATAAAGTGCGGGTGACGTTCACCGCCGCCAAAGGCGACGTTGTCGAATTGGCCGAAATGGGGATTTTCAAAGCGTCGAGCAGGGAATGATTGAATTTTGAATGATAGAATGATTGAATAAGCTCCGCAGATCTAAAAAACCAGCGAAGCTATTCTGTCATTCTATCATTCAAAATTCAATCATTACGAAACCGTCCCCCCGTTCCAGACCGGCTTGTGCGGCGGCAGGAGGGCGAGGCTTCCGTCGCGGTCTTCGGCCATCAGGATCATGCCCTGCGATTCGAGGCCCATCATCTTGCGCGGGGCGAGGTTGGCCAGGAACGTCACCTGCTTGCCGATCAGGTCTTCGGGCGCGAAGTGCTTGGCGATGCCGCTCAGAATCTGGCGCTGGCCGTGGCCGTCGTCCACTTTTAGTTTGAGAAGTTTATCGCTTTTCGGCACGCGCTCGGCTTCGAGGATGGTGCCGATGCGGATGTCCATTTTGGCAAAATCGTCGTACGTAATTTCCGGTTTAGCTTCCGGCACGGCTTTGGTGGCCAGTTCGTTCATTTTCTTAGCGTCGTGTAATTTCTGAATCTGTTTGTTGATCACCTCATCTTCCAGCTTTTCGAACAGCAGTGCCGGTTCGCCGAGCTGGTGGCCCGTCGCCAGAATATCCGGCCGGCCGGCGTTGATCCAGCCCGTTTCGTTGAGGCCGATGGCGTCGAAATTGAGCATGTCGCGCATCTTCGCCGCCGTGAACGGCAGGAACGGTTCGCAGACAATAGCGAGGTTGGTCGTGATCTGCAGGGCAATGTTGAGGATGGTGTGGGCGCGGTTTTCGTCCGTTTTCACCACCTTCCACGGCTCCGTTTCGGCCAGGTACTTGTTGCCCAGACGGGCCAGGTCCATCAGGTGGCCCAGCGCCTCGCGGAAACGGTAGTTTTCGATGGCGCCGCCGATGCGTTCGGGGAAGAGCGCCAGTTCGTCGAGCACCTGCCTGTCCACATCGGTCAGGTCGGTACAGGTCGGGACGTGGCCGCCACAGAACTTCTGGGTCAGCACCATCGCCCGGTTGACGAAGTTGCCAAACACCCCGACAAGTTCGCTGTTGTTGCGGCCCTGAAAATCCTTCCACGTAAACTCGCTGTCCTTGGTTTCGGGCGCGTTGGCCGCCAGCACATAACGCAGCACGTCTTCCTTGCCAGGCATTTCTTCGAGGTATTCGTGCAGCCAGACGGCCCAGTTCCGCGAGGTCGAAATCTTGTCGCCTTCGAGGTTCATAAATTCGTTGGCCGGGACGTTGTCGGGCAGAATGTAGGTTCCTTCGGCCATGAGCATCGCCGGGAAGATGATGCAGTGGAAGACGATGTTATCCTTTCCGATAAAGTGCACCAGTTTGGTATCGCGGTCTTTCCAGTACAGTTCCCAGTCGCGGCCCTGCTCCTCGGCCCATTCCTGGGTAAAAGTGATGTAGCCGATCGGCGCGTCGAACCAGACGTACAGCACTTTGCCTTCGGTATCGGGCAGCGGCACTTTCACGCCCCATTCTAGGTCACGGGTCATGGCGCGGGGGCGCAGCCCTTCCTGCAGCCACGAGCGGCACTGGCCGGCCACGTTGGTTTTCCATTCGGGGTGGCCGTCGATAAACTGCTGAATACCCGGCTGCATCCGGTCGAGGGGCAGGTACCAGTTTTTGGTCGGTTTCAGCACGGGTTTGGCGCCGGACAGCATCGAGCGCAGAGGCTCTTTCAGTTCGGTCGGACTGAGGGTGGAGCCGCAGCGCTCGCACTGGTCGCCGTAGGCGTTTTCGTTGCCGCAGACCGGGCAAACGCCCACGATGTAACGGTCGGCGAGGAATTGTCCGGCCGTTTCGTCAAAATACTGTTCGGAAATTTCTTCCACGAAATTGCCGTCGTCGTACAGTTTTTTAAAAATCTGCTGCGAGACTTCGTGGTGTTTGGGCTTCGACGTGCGGGAGTAGATATCGAACGAGATGCCAAAGTCTTCGAACGACTTTTTGATCTGCGTGTAGTATTTATCGACGACTTCCTGCGGCGTCACACCTTCCTTTTTGGCCTTGATCGTAATCGGGACGCCGTGTTCGTCGGTACCGCTGATAAAGGCCACGTCCTTGCCGGTGGCCCGGAGGTAGCGCACGTAAACGTCCGCCGGGAGGTAGCATCCGGCCAAATGCCCGATATGAATGGGGCCGTTGGCGTAGATGAGCGCCGCCGTGACGGTATAGCGTTGGGGGTTTTCTAACGACATGCTTTTGTAGGTATGAGGTATGCGGTATGGGGTATGAGGTGTTCTCACGCCCGTCCCTCCACCGGATTCTTGCGCGAAATTAGCAAATCAGGTCGGAACGTTGTTATGTTTACGTCGTGTAACCATAGTCTATCAAGGCAATGACAACCCCCTCGGCGCTGGCATTCTGGCTTTTCATCCTGGCTATTTACGGGCTACGACTTAACCAGGCTTATCTGAATTACAGAATCGATGCCATTCGGTTTGGGCTTGAGGCTGAATGGAAATTTTTTTGGGCTCAAAAGAACGACTCCTGGTCTACACAACCAAACCACCTGTTTTCTGATTCACAGGCTGTACAACAGCTACTGACACGCTACAAGAGAGGCATGCGGGCCGAGCGCTATTTTCTGGGTTCATTCATCCTGTACCTTTTTCTGCTCGTTGCCTATCATCTGTGGCCTTTGATTGTATAAAATGCATAGTGTTCTTATCACCGGCGCCACCGGTCTGATCGGCAGCCACCTCGTCCGGCGGTATCTGCAGGCCGGGCATCCGGTTTCGGCGCTGCGGCGCGCCGGCAGCGATCTGTCCCTTCTCCGCGACGTGAACGACCGGGTGCAGTGGCTCGAAGGCGATATTCTGGATATTCCGTCGCTGGAAGAAGCCATTCAACCGGGGATGGACGTCATTCACGCCGCGGCCATCGTTTCGTTTGTGCCCCGCGACCGGGCGCGCATGGAGAAAATCAACGTCGAAGGCACCGCGAACATCGTGAACGTTTGCCTCGAAATCGGGGCCCGCAAGCTCGGATTTGTCAGCTCCGTGGCGGCCCTGGGTCGGCCCGATCCCAAGCGGGTGCACAGCCGCGAGCCGGTCGTCATCACCGAAAACCAGAAGTGGGAAGACTCGCCCAACAACTCGGCTTACGCCCAGACCAAATACCGCGCGGAACTCGAAGTCTGGCGCGGCGTGGCCGAAGGGCTGAACGCCGTGATCGTGAATCCGTCCGTCGTGCTGGGCGAAGGGGACTGGAGCCGCAGCAGCAGCCAGCTGTTTAAGTACGTCTGGGACCAGAAGCCGTTTTATACCGAAGGCATGAGCAATGTCGTAGACGTCCGGGACGTAGCCGAGGCGGTTTACCGCCTGATGGAGAGCGACCTTTCTGCCGAGCGGTACATCCTCAACGCCGCCACCCTGCCTTACAGGGACCTGCTCCACGCCATGGCCGACGCCCTCGGCAAGCGCCGCCCGCACATTCGGGTAGCGCCGGCCCTGGCAAACGTGCTGTGGCGGCTGGAGGCCATCCGGTCGCGGCTGACGGGCCGGACACCGCTCATCACCCGCGAAACGGCCCGCTCCGCCACGCACGCGTACCGGTACGAAAACGATAAAATCCGCCGCGATCTGGGATTCGAATTCCGGCCCATCGAGGAGACAATCCGGCGGGTCGGGGCTTATTTTACGGCCGGGTAATTTTTTCGGCTCCGTTTGTGTTTACCAAGAATAGTCGTAAATTTCTAATGCATTGACGGACGTTTTGTCCGCCTGATGCGTAGGATCGCGATACGTAACCCTGTGTTAGTTTAGGACATGGAGCAAGAGTTTGAGGAAAGAGAAAGCGACATAAAGGAGTCACTCCAGCGATTCGAACGAATGCTGGCCGGCACCGAAGTTCAGTTCTTTGATCTGGACATATACGAACAAATGGTGGAGCACTACATGGAACAGGGCGACCTGGACAAAGCCATGAAAGCTGCGGAAGCCGGTCTTGAAAACTTCCCGTATTCCCTGGAACTGATGCTGGATAAGGCCCAGTTGCTGGCCAATAACGGAAATTTCGAAGAATCCCTCGCCCTGCTCGACCGGGCGGCCCTCTTCAATCCAAAAGACCCCGATGTGCAGTACATGACCGGTACGGTGCTGAACCTGTCGGGCAATTACGAACAGTCGGTGCAGGTGCTGGAAGAGATGCTGGAAACGGCTGACGAGAAGGACGATATTTATTTCCAGATTGGGCAGAGTTACCAGAACTGGGGCAAGTACGACAAGGCCATTGAGAATTATAAACAGTCGATCGATCACAACATAAACAACGAAAACGCGCTCTATGAGCTCGCTTTTTGTCTGGATTTGCTGGGTGAACTGGAAAACAGCCTGGAATACTACCAGCAGCTGATCGACCGCGACCCGTTCTCGCACAACGCCTGGTACAACATCGGCATTGCCTACAGCAAGCTGAACCGGTTTCAGGAAGCCGCCAATGCCTACGATTACGCCACGCTCATCAAGGATGATTTTGCCTCGGCTTACTTCAATCTGGGCAATACGTACATGAATCTGGCGCAGTTCGACAAGGCGGAAGAGGCGTATCGCAGTACGCTGAAACACGAAGAAGCCACGCCCGAAACGTACTGTTATCTGGGCGCCAGCCTCGAAAAGCAGTCCCGCTTCGCAGAGGCCATGAACAAATACCGCGATGCCATCCGCCTCGACAACATGTGGGATGAAGGCTATTACGGCATCGGTTCGTGTCTGAGCGAAATGGGCAAGTGGCACGAGGCCATCCCATTCCTGCGGAAGGCCATCGGGCTGAACAACCAGAACGCCGAATACTGGCTGGTGCTGGCCGAAACCGAGTACAAACTCGGCAACAGCATCTCCTGCATCGAGGCGTTTGAAAAAGCGGTGGAGATCGAACCGGCCAATGCCGAAATCTACCTCCAGTGGTCGCTGGTGATGTTCGATCAGGGCAATTTTGTGCGGGCGAACGAAATCGTGCAGACGGGTATCGACGAACTGCCCCGCGAGGCGGATCTGTACTACCGGTCGGCGGTATACCTCATTCACGCGGGTTATTACCGCGAGGCGCTCATCAACCTCGAAGCGGGTCTCGCCCTGAACTACGACCGCCACATCCAGCTTTTCGACTTCTTTCCCGAACTGGAAAAGCAGAAAGCCCTGTACAAGATCATCGAACAATACAGAAAGTAATTATGAGTTAAGAATTAAGAGTTATGAGTTGCTCCGCTAAAGCAGGATACTTGATTAAGCGGAGCAACTCATAACTCTTAATTCTTAACTCATAACTTATTTATTTTCCCATCCATTTTTTGAAATCGCTCGCTTTTTCGCGGCTGATGATGACTTCGTCGTCGGGGGCGGGCTTGAGTTGCAGCTTCAGCTTGTTGTTGAAATACGTGTGGATTTGCTGCACCGAATGAATGTGGATGATAAACTGGCGGTTGGCGCGGAAAAACTGCGTCGGGTCCAGCATCTTCTCCAGGTCATCGAGCGTGTAATCGAGGGAATACTTCTGCCCTCCGAACGTCTTGAACAGGCTCACGCCGTCTTCCGTAAAATAATAGGCAATATCGCTCACCTCGATGGGCACCCACTGCTGCCGGTGTTTCACCAGGAAGCGGCGGCGGTAATCCACCGGCTGGGTCTGCTGCCGGAGCTGCTGCACGAGGGCGTCGATGGCGGCCGTTGCCATTTCGGGGACACCTCCGTTGGCCGCGGCGTCGACACCGGCGGCGTGCAGGCGCTGGTATTTCTCCAGACTGGCCTCCAGCTCGTTGCGGCGAATGGGCTTCAGCAGATAATCGATGCTATTGACTTTGAACGCCTTCAGGGCATATTCGTCGTACGAAGTAGTAAAAATGACCGGAGAACTGACGGTCGTCTGTTCGAAGATTTCAAAACTCTGCCCGTCGGCAAGTTCGATATCCATCAAAATAAGGTCCGGCGTCGGGTTGGACTCCAGCCAGGCGACGGAAGCCCGGACACTGGCTGCCGTGCCGACAACCTGAACGTCGGGGGCGACTTCCTGCAACAGTTTGCTGAGCTTGCGGACGGCCAGTTCTTCGTCCTCTACCAAAAATACCTGCATGGTCTGGGTTCGGTTTATGGGCAAAATTTCGCTTAAAAAGTCGCTTTTTCCAAAAGTAAACGGGATGAAACCGCACAATCGGGCGTTGAAATGACATTTGTGAAACACCAAACGATACCCCTTTCCTCCCTCCGGCCAACGGTCCGCTGACCGGCCTTTTCGACCCCCGATTTCCCAGTTTATCACCCGCTTTTGCCGTTTCGGCGACGGCTTTTTTCAGTTGACGGGAATGTTGGTGGGCTTTTTCCGGCCCGTCTGCCACTTTTGTACCGTCAGTTCGCTGGCAACTTTCCTCTTTTTTAACGAACAACAACAAATACGAACACCATGAAATTTTACGCAACCCGTTCGCTGTCTGCCGCCCTGCTGGGCCTGGTCCTGATGACGGCCTCCTGTAAGAAAGAAACTGACATTACGCCCGATGGCGAACAGCCCGGCGGCGACAAAACGCCCGCTTTTGTCGGCAAAAACCTTCGCCTCGATTCGTTCATCATGGAACCGGCCGTGGACTTCGACGGCGACGGCAAAGTAGACCCCGACCTGACGGCCTTCATGCGTCCCTGCGACCTCGACAACACGGTTCGCTTCGAGAAGACCGGCAAACTGAGCGGCAGCAACGGCGCCCAGAAGTGCGACGACGACACCGACCCCAACGCCAACCCGGGCAGTTGGTCCTACAACGAAAGCACCAAAATCCTGACCATCAAGGACGGCGAAGACCCGACCGACATCTCCGAATGGAAAGTCGTGGAAGCTACGTCAAAAGGGCTGAAGGCCGAAGTGGAAGTTTCCGAAGACGGCACGTCCTTCAAAGCGGTTATGTCCTGGAAAGCCATCTAAGCGCATTTATCAATCTTCCTCTCAACCATAACTACTGCATCGCCGGCGACCCGTCGGCGATGTTTTTATTTCAGGACCGGGCTGGGTCTGCTCACCCCGAGCAGCGGCAGCGTCACCCGGAACCAGCCGTCGCGCTCTTCGAACATCGGCAAAGCACTGCCCAGCAGTCTGTATTTCGAGGCGATATTCGACAGCCCGACGCCGTTCGATTCCACGCGCAGCATTTTCCGCTGCAACGTATTTTCCACAACCAGTTTGCCCGCTTCGGCGATGCGGATACGGATCAGGAGCGGCTGGTCGGGCAGGGCGATGTTGTGTTTCACCGCATTTTCGACCAGCAACTGAAGGGTCAGCGGCGGCAGCAGGGTGTGTTCAAACTCGGCGGGCACGCTCACCTCCGACCGCAGGCTGTTGCCGTGCCGCGTTTTGAGCAGGTTGAAGTACGAATGAATAAAGCTGAGTTCAACGCCCAGCGAGGTCAGTTCGGTATCGTTGCTGCGGAGCAGGTAGCGGTACACGCTGGATAACTCGTCCACGAATTCGCTCGCCTGGTTCGGACTTTCCTCAATCAGCGAAGACAGCGTATTGAGGCTGTTGAACAGAAAATGCGGGTTGATCTGCGTCTGCAAAGCCCGCATCTGAACCTCCGTTTTCTCCTGCCGGAGCTGCTGGACGGCGAGTTCGGCCTCCAGGTGCTCGCGCTGTCGCTGCTCCCGTTCGCGGGCCAGTTCCTTTTCCACCAGCGCCTTCCGGACGGCCTGCCGGACTTCCTGCCGCCGGTGCCGATACGTGAGGCCAAGCGAGAAGAATAGCAGTTCGAGCATGATGCCTACCTGCATGTAGGTCAGCGGCTTTGCCCAGAAGGCTTCTGCGTAGGGCGTTGGCAAGACAAATGATAAAATCATGGCCGACAGTGCGCCCAGCACCAGCGCCGAACTGCCGGTAATGAAGAACCGGCTGACCATGTCCTTCCACCGGTACACGAGGGCGATGATGTAGACCGACTGCACAGCCAGCCCCGTCCGCGCCAGGGTGTGCACCAGTTCGTGCGCCGGTTTGAGCTGGCCGGGAATCCAGATGCAATAGATGGCTTCAAACACCGTGTAGGCCAGCATGGCGCCCTGGGTACGCCTGAAAATGCGCAGCAGCCGCTGGTTCCGGACGCGCAGATTCAGGAAGTCCGTGGTGAGGTCAAAATAAACCACGTAGGCCAGCATCGGAAAAGCCACGCGGACAAACGTATCAACGCCCTCATCGAGGTCGGCTATCCGCAGCAGAAAGTAGCCCAGCCAGACGAGCATGTAGACCGTATACAGCCCATACACCCGTTCCCGGTACAGCCACCACTGCACGACGTTCAGCAGGAGCATCGCCCAGACGGTTCCCAGAAAAAGCATGAGCCAGTAATCGTACCCCATGGGTGTGGTTCTAATCTACACAACGAATATACGAAGCAGATAACAATATTTTCATACCAGCACGGCTTTCGGCAGCAGGGGCAGCGAAACGGTAAAGTACTGATCGTCATCGCTCACCTCGATTTCGCCTTCGCCCAGCAGGCTGTATTTTTTGGCGATATTGGCTAGCCCCACCTGTCCCGACAGGGCGCGGACGGGACGTCGCTGGACGTTGTTGCGGATGACCAGCCGCCCGTCGTGGCGGGTTTCGAGGTGGACCAGCACGGGCTGTTCGGGCAGGATCACGTTGTGTTTCACCACATTTTCGAGCAATAGCTGCAGCGTCAGGGGCGGCAGCAGGTACTCTTCAAACGCCGGGTCGATGGCCTGCTCCATCCGGATCGCTTCGCCGTAGCGGGTGCGCAGGAGGTGAAAATAGGAGTTGGCAAAGCGGAGTTCTTCGGCCAGGGTCGTCAGTTCGGACTCGTTGCTGCGGAGCAGGTAGCGGTACACACTGCCCAGTTCATCCACGAATTTGCGGGCCTGCCCGGGGTCCTCTTCAATCAGCGAAGACAGCGAATTCAGGCTGTTGAACAGAAAATGCGGGTTGATCTGCTGCTGCAGGCTTTCGAACTGGCTCTGCAGGTTCGCTTTTTTGAGTTCTTCCGTTTCCTGAAGTTTGCTCTCCCACTGTTCGAACGCGTACACGCCTTCGTTGATGCAGACTAGCACCACGTTCAGCATCATGCCCAGCAGCAGACACCACGGCAGCCGCTCCCAGGGATACCGGTGGAACCCCAGCAGGCCGCCCAGCATAAAAAACAGCAGAATGGTGTGGGAGTTGATAAGGATATGCACCGGCAGCATCAGCAGCGTCCGCTTCAGAATCTGGCGCTGGCTTCGGTACTGCTGCCGGAACCAGAGTGCCACCGGCGTATGCACAAACTGGTAAACAATACTGCCGAACACCAGCGTAATCAGGCTCATGCCCGCAAAAACCTGCGGACTGGAATAGTAATAATCCTCGACCAGCAGGTAGTTGAACGCCAGAATGTAGGCGGGCAGGATACTGCCGGCAATCCAGAAATCATGCCTGGTATATTGCTGCAGTTTCACGGGTGAATGGGATTTTGCGACTTCAGAAGCGGGTTAGCGTCCGGCTGTCCGGCCATGACGGAGGCGGAGCGGGGTGCCAGCGGGAGGCGCACGGTAAAGGTCATGCCGTCGTCGAACACACTCGGCGGCGGCAGGTTCAGGTCCGAGAAGCGGGATGTAACGGCCGAAAGCCCGCCGCGAGCTTCGGTGGCTACGCGCCGGGTCTTCCGCTGGACGGAGTTGGAAATATCGACAAAGGCCGGGGTAAGGGCTTCAATCCGGAGGCGCAGCGGCTGCTGCGGCTGGGTGGTGTTATGATTCAGGGCGTTGTCGATCAAAAGGTGCAGCGAAAGCGGCGGCAGTTGCCCCAGTTCGGCCTCTTCGGACACCTGAATCTGCAAATCGACGGCCTCGCCAAACCGGGTTTTCAGCAGGTGAAAATACGACCGGACAAACCGAAGCTCCGACCGGAGCGGCGCCAGCTGGTAATCCGTATTCTGAAGCAGATACCGGTAAACGCTCGAAAGTTCGTCCAGAAATTCGCCCGCCTGCCGGGGATTGTCTTCAATCAGCAGCGTCAGGGAGTTCAGGCTGTTGAACAGAAAATGCGGGTTGACCCGGTTTTTGAGCCGGTCGTACTGGTTCTGCAGATTCGCCTTCTTGACGGTTTCGGCTTCCTGAACCGTGTCCCTGAATTTTTTCAGAAAATACAGCACCTCGAAGGCGACGCCCAGCACCACAATCCAGAGCAGGTCGATAAAGCTTTGTTTGAGGTAGAAAACAGGGTCCGTCGGCACCGGAATAACGCCGCTGATCTCCACCAGTTTGCTCAGCAGCAGGTGTTCGAGGGTGATAAAAAACAGGTAGCCGCCAAACGTCGCCAGCACCCGCCACCGAGTCTGCCCGATGGCCGGAAAACGCCGCCGGACGCTTTTGACCCAACCCGTCAGAACGGCCCACAACAGGCTGTTCAGCACCGTACCGACCAGCCACAGTCCCGCCAGCAGTGCCCACGAAAAGCGGGTTTCGGACAGGTACAGCAGACTCGTCAGCAGGGCTGCCACCACGATACAGACGCGGATGGCCCAGCGGAGTTTATGTCGGTTCTGACTACTCAAATCGGTACGCGCACGCGTAGTTAGGAAATGCTTGACAAGGTACGGCGGCTTCGGCCAACCGCACGGGCAAACCCCGCCCAACCGGTAAAACCGGGTTAGCAAACGGAAAAATTTCCCGATGAACCGACAACACCAAAACCCCGGAGAAAACGTCGCCGGGGTTGGAAAAAAGATGCGGTACAGAGCTTGTCAAAGGGCTTTACCGTGTCCGTCAGCCGCTTCGACAGGCTCCGCGACCGGGCTTTTACTTATTCATCGCCATCGGTTCTTTCGCCGCCGGGGTAAGCTCGAAGGTCACCACGCGGTGTTTAACGGGCTTGAGCGTTTGCAGATAGGTGTAAATGGCCCCCAGGTCGTTTTCAGTCATGCCGGCGTACATCGTCCACGGCATGATGCTCTGTTTTTCCCCGGCTTTTACCGCCGCATGGGTGTACCCTTTGGCCGGATCATAAGCTTTGAAACGGGCGATAAAGCTCTCCCGCGTCCAGTTGCCGATGCCGGTCTCCTTGTCCGGCGTGATGTTGGCCGCCCGGATCATCATGCCCGGCATCCCGAACTCCATGCCCCCGGCAAACTCCATGCCCTCAATCGGCTGCCCCTGCTCCTGCTTGGTGTGGCAGTCGCCGCAGGTCGCCGCATTGACCAGGTATTGACCCAGCGCCAGGGCGTCCGTCGAATCCGGGCGCTTGCCGAACTGGGGCTTCTGCGGAATCGTATTCATGATGAAATTCATCGGAAAATCCGCCTCGGAGGCCGGAATTGTGCTTTCCACAGGCGTCAGCGTGCGGAGGTAAGCCACAATGGAGGTAATGTCTTCGAGGTCCATCCGGCCGTAGCTCGGGTGCGGCATCACCGGAAACAGCGCCCGGCCGTCGCGGCTCACGCCCGCCGTGATGGCGCGCACAATCTCGCCGTCCGACCATTCTTTCAGCCCGGCGGGCGTGATGTTGCGGGAGTAGAAAGTGCCGGGAAAGCCCATTTCCGGGCCGAAACGGTCGCCGCCCTTACCCAGCGTGCCGGGTATCGGCGGTCCCGAAAACTTGCTCCAGTCGCGGGTGCTGTGGCAGTCCATGCACACGTTGACGTGGTGAGCGAGGTATTTGCCGCGTTCGATCTGGGCGGCGGAGGAGGTCAGCGTTACCTGGGGCGCGTCGCCCACATCGGGCAGGACAAATTTCACGTAGGACAACAGGCCGGCCGCTCCGACGAGCACAACAGCCAGCACAATTCCGAATACTCGGACAGCTTTTTTCATGAGGTGTTTGGTCTTTTGGGTAAAAGAGGAAGGCCCTGATCCGCACCTGCGGATTAGGAATGTGACTTGCTTCTCAAAAGTAACCGACCGGTCGCATTTTGAAAACAGATAGGCGATGAATCGGAAGATTATGGCAGCCAGACGGTATTTTACCCCAATGAACCGTAAGTAATTTCTACAATGAGTATCCTCACAGGCAGTTATGATTTTTATCAATTCTTTGACCGATAAATAAACCTTATGTAGACAACTTAATCTATAGAGTTTTCTTTGTAATTTTAATCAATACTTAATTTCGAAATCCCGCCGGCCTGTTAACCCGGATTGTATTCAACGATGAAAACTTTCAAACTCCTTGCGTTATGCCTTGCCACGGCAGGGTTCATGACTGCCTGCGCCCCGGACGAACTGGTTGAAGCCACCAACCCGACCCCACAGCCCAACGTGACGCCCAAGCCGAACTACCGGCTCAAAAAAGTGGTCTATAGCTTTGTAAACCGCTATTTTTTCTACGAAAACGGTCGCCTCAGCGGCGAGCGGTGGATCGGTACGGACGGCATGGAGACCAATCTGGTGACGCTGCTCTATGATTCCCAAAACCGCCTGACGACCTACACCACCCAGAGCACACGCCCCTCGTCGCCCTGGGAGATCGGCAGCCGGGTGGCCTATCTTTACAATGCCGATGGGCAAATCGCGGTAAAACAAACCTACACGCTGCAGCAGGGCGGCTCGCCGGATGCGCCCGTCACCCGGCTGGCCTCCGTCGATTCCCTGTCTTATAATTCGGCCGGACAGGTCTCGCTGAGCCTGTTGTATTCCTACAAGCAGCAAACCGGAAATTATAGTGCGCAACCCGTGCAGCTCAGCCGGACGACGTACCAGTATGACGCCATCGGCAACCTGACGGAGGAAATTACGCTCTCGACGCCGCTGGTCAACTGGGGAAGCTCGACCACCGCCCGCAAGCGCGTTTTTGAGTACGATACCAAAGAAAACCCCTACCACCTGATCGCCAGCCCGGTTTTCGGGCAGGAAGGCTGGTCGAAGAACAACGTCCTCAAAACGACGACCTATCAGGTCTACCTCTACACCAAAGGCGAACAGCCCGATTTCACCCGCTCCACGCCCACGGTCACCGATTTCGCCTACGAATACAAGGACGCCCTCCCCGAACGGAAAGCCGGCGCGGCAACGGAGGGGTATGAGTACGAGACGTACTGAGTGTTGAAATGATTGAATGTTGAATGATTGAATGATTGATTGGCTGCGCCTCAATTTGAAACCTGCGGAGCCATTCAATCATTCAAAATTCAATCATTCAATCATTTCTTTCTTCCCTCACCCGCTTCTTCAGATCAAACGTATGCGGGACGAAGGGGATGAGCAGGTCCTGCTCGTCGAAGGCTTTTTTGAGCGTTTTGATGACTTCGCTGGTCGCGTGGGCGGGATTGGTGCCGGGCTGGTCGATCCAGAAGCCGACCGTAAACTGCACCATGTCGAGGGTAAACGTTTTGAAAAAGACTTCGACGGGCCGGTCGGCGCGGACGAAAGGCAGCGCCTGAATCGCCTGGGTGGCCGTTTGCTGGGCTTTTTCGAGATCGTCCGCGTAGGAAACGCCGCAAACCACCTCCAGCCGCCGCCAGCCGGTGCGGGAATAATTGATGACGGACTTCTGAAAAACATCCTTGCTCGGCAGTTCGATGAACTGGCCCTGAAAATTATCCAGCACAATCGACCGCAGTTTGATGCTGACGACCCGGCCCGTAAAGCCGTTGGTTTCCACCACATCACCAACCTGAATGGGCCGGGCCAGGGCGATCATCGCTCCCGACACAAAATTGGTCGTCAGGTCCTGAAACGCGAAGCCGATTGCCAGCGCCAGAATTCCGGCCCCGGCCAGCAGCGAGGTGACGGTTTTGTCCAGCCCCAGCACGCCGAGCGCGAAAAACAGCCCCACCGCCGTAATGACCAGCTTCGCCACCGTTCCGGTCAGCGTCACGAGGGCGGGGTTGTCGCTGACGGTCCCCAGCCCGCGGGTCAGGATCCGCGCCGCCAGCCGGGCCAGCAGCGTAAACAGCACGATCAGCAGGACCGCGACGATGAAGTTGGGAATATTGCGGAAGATAATTTCGGCCCAGGCGTGGAGACGTTTGTAAATCAGCCCGAGCAATTCTTGAATGTTCAGCATTCGGAGAGAGTTCGTTTCGTTGGAAAACGAAGAGATCTGGCATGTAGTTATGGCTAATCCCGCAACACGGCCAGCAACTGCTCCGTCCGGATGCCGTGAGCGCAGTAAAAATGACCCAGCGGACAGCGCTTCCGCCCGTGCAGCCCGCAGGGGCGACACTCCAGAACTTCGTCGAGTTGAATCAGATGAGACTCGTCGGCCAGCGGTCCGAAGCCAAACTCCGGCACAGTGGAGCAGAAAACAGCCGCCGTGGGCGCATTCATGGCCGAGCAAAGGTGCAGCGGGGCCGAATCGTTGACGTAGTTCATGGCCGCCCCCTGCATCAGGGCCGCCGATTCGAGCAGGGAAAGTTCGCCGCAGAGATTGATCACATCCTCCGGCGACCCCGCCTCCCGGACCAGTTCCGCGCAGGTTTCGCGGTCGGCGGGCGAACCGAGCAGGTACACCGTGTACTGTCCCGGCAATGTTTTCAGAAACTGCACCCACTTGGTCCGCGGGTACTGCTTGGTAAACCAGACGGAGGTAGGCGCCACGCAGATGTAGGGACGCGTCTGGTAATGCCGGATGCTGTCGTAATCGGCCGCCGCCGGGTACAGTCGGGGGCGAGTCCGGTCGCGGATGCGCGGCCGGTCCAGCCCGATCACCTCCAGCACTTCTGCGTTGCGGTCCACTTCGTGAATACCGGGCAGAATCTGGTGCATCGCCCGGTGGGTAAAGTAGCGGGAAAACGGATTCTTGTCGAACCCGGCCCGCACCGGCGCCTGCGAAAAGGCCGTCAGCAGGCCGGTCGCTCCGAAACGCTGCAGGTTGATAACGACATCGTACCTGTTCCGACGAATTTCTCCGAGCAGGCGCAGCAGGTCCCCGTATTTTCCCACAAATCCTTTTTTCTTATCCCAGATCAGTAACTGATTGATAATCGGATGGTCTTTCAAAAGGCTTTCGTTGCCCTTACGCAGCAGAAAATCAATGGCTGCTTCCGGGTATCGGGCGTGTAATTCCTCCACCAGCGCTGTCGCCAGAATGACGTCACCGATGAAGGCAGTTTGTATAATCAGGAACCTCGACGGGTGATTCATAGTTAGTCTTTCAGCGTGGAATTGATTAGTTTTGTTGACACGCTGAAAAATGGAAGAATACGAGCTATATACCCTGCCAAACGGCATTAGGATTGTACATAAACAAGTTCCCCATACTCAAATTGCACATTGCGGCCTCATGCTCGACATCGGCAGTCGGGATGAACTGCCGCACCAGCAGGGCCTTGCCCATTTCTGGGAACATATGGCATTTAAGGGAACGAAGAAACGAAAATCTTACCATATCATCAACCGGCTCGAAACCGTCGGGGGAGAACTGAACGCCTACACCACCAAGGAGAAAGTGTGTTTTCATGCCTCCCTGCTCGGCATTCATTTCGAGAAGGCGGTTGAACTGCTGACCGACATTGCGTTCCATTCTGTCTTTCCGGAAAAACAACTCGAAAAAGAACGGAGTGTTATTCTGGAAGAAATGGCAATGTACTACGATTCGCCCGAAGATGCATTGCAGGATGACTTCGATCAGGTAGTTTTTCAGGAGCACCCGCTGGGCGGAAACATCCTCGGGACGCCCGAAACGGTCCGTTCCTTCACGCGCGATCAGCTGCAAAGCTTCATCCAGGATAATATGGACACCAGCCGGATCATCTTTTCCTCGGTGAGCAACTGGCCGTTCAGTAAGGTGAAACGCATCGCCGAAAAACACCTGCGCGACATTCCCGTGCAGCGGTCCGAGCGGCAGCGGGTCGCCCCGACGGTCTACGTGCCGCAGAGCGTGACCATGGACCGGCCCATCACCCAGGCCCAGTGCGCCATCGGACGGCCTTCGTACGCCCTGACCGACTCCCGCCGCCTCCCGTTTTTCATGCTGACCAACCTCCTCGGCGGCCCCGGCATGAATTCGCGGCTAAACATGAACCTGCGGGAAAAGTACGGACTGGTCTATTCCGTCGAAGCCAGCTACACTCCTTTTCTGGATACGGGTTTTCTGGGAATTTATTTTGGCACGGACCAGAAACATCTGGACCGCAGCCGCACGCTCATTCTGAAAGAGCTGAAAACGCTGCGCGAAAAGTCGCTGACGAACCTGCAACTGCACAACACCAAAGAGCAGCTGATGGGCCAGCTCGCCATGTCCGAAGAAGGCAACCAGAGCTTCATGCTGATGATGGCCAAAAGCCTGCTGGATACGGGCAAGGTTGATTCGCTGGACGAGATTTTCGGGGAAATCCGGGCCGTGACGGCCCCGCAGCTTCAGGACCTGGCCAACGAGATGTTTGACGAAGGGCAGCTGAGCTACCTGACGTTCCTGCCCGAACAGGAAGATTAGCGGTGGCACGACTTTGCGTGGTGCCACCACTCCCCATCCTTACGCCATCTTCAGCACCTTGTAGGCGTGCATCCAGTCGTTTTGCAGGAAGCCCGGAATGCACCAGAGCATGCAGAGCGGCTCGATGGCCCGCGCGGCCGTGGCGCGGCCCAGGTCGGAGGTTTCCCAGCCAAACTGGTCGAGAATCTGGGTCACTTCCTGCCGGGCTCCCTCGTCGTTACCGGCAATAAACATCGTCGGTTTGCCGCCCGGCAGCTGCGGATTCACCATCAGCGCACTCCCGACCGAATTGAACACCTTCACAAAACGGGCTTCCGGAAAGCGGTTCTGGAGCTTTTCCATCAGGGACTCGTTCAGATCGGTGAAGAACTTCAGCACGCCGTCCACGGGCGGCTCTTTGGCGATGGGATTAGTGGCGTCGAGGATCGTTTTGCCCGACAGATGGGCCCCTCCCGCCTGCGTAAGGGCTTCTTCCGCCGCGTGCCCCACCACGGCCAGCACCAGCGTTTGGCCGAACGCGGCGGCCTCTTCGAACGTACCGAGCTGACCGCCGGGGTTCTGCTGCTGCCAGTCCGACAGTTTTTGCGGATTGCGGCTACCGATCATGACTCCGTAACCGTGTTTCAGAAAGCCGCTGGCGAGTGTGGTGCCCACCACACCGGAGCCGAGTATTCCAATTTTTTGCATCTGGTCTATGGTTTAGCTTTATTGTATATCCAAAGAAAGACTTATTTCGTTCCTTATTTCTCCGGAAAAATGGACTAAAGCGCCCCCAACCGCCGTTTCACAGGAAACCCGCCCGCCACCGACTTTACTCTGCCCGTTGTATATTTACAAAAAATAATGCTTTCCGTACATCACTGGACTTATCTGCATGGATTTTTTACCTTCCGACTTACAAGCCTACGTTGAAGCCCATACCACCCCCGAGAGCGAACCGCTCGCGCTGCTGAACCGCAATACCCACGCCCGCGTCCTGCGTCCGCGCATGCTGTCGGGGCATCTGCAGGGCCGTTTTCTGGCGCTGCTCTCGCGGATGATGCGGCCCCGGCGCGTGCTCGAAATCGGCACCTACACGGGTTACTCGGCGCTTTGTCTGGCAGAAGGACTGGCGGAGGACGGACGGCTGATCACCCTCGACAACAACGAAGAACTGGAAGACTTTGCCCGGTCACACTGGGCCCAATCGCCGGTCGGCGACCGCATCGACTTCCGGCTCGGGCACGCTCCGGATCTGATTCCGGCCCTCGACGAGGTGTTCGATCTGGTTTTTATCGATGCCGACAAAAAAAATTACAGCCTATATTTTGACCTTGTTCTTGATAAAGTGCGACCCGGCGGGCTTATCTTGGCAGATAATGTACTCTGGAGCGGGAAAGTAGTCGAATCCGGGCGGCCCGCCGGGCGGAAGATCGACAAAGACACCCAGGCCGTGCTCGACTTTAACCGAAAAATTCAGGAAGACCCCCGCGTCGAAAACGTGCTGCTGCCCGTTCGCGACGGTTTGATGATGATTTACAAACAGTAACGCTGCATGAAAAACCTTTTTTTGAGTTTCCTCCTCACCCTTGTTACGGCGTTTACGCTGTCGGCCCAGACGCTGTCGGCCCAGACGCTGTCGGCCCAGACCACCATTCCGCAGGCACCCCGGCAGGTGCAGTTTGCCAACCTGACCGTTCGCCTTGACGACGGAGCCCGCCGCATCATTCAGCAGGACATCAACACCCTTGTGCAGTCGAACCGCAAGTACTGGGAGGCCAAACTGGACCGCGTGGTTCTGTATTTTCCCATCATCGAGCGCATCCTGACCGAAGAAGGCGTTCCGGTCGATTTCAAATACCTCGCCGTGCAGGAAAGCTCGCTGGCCCCGGATGCCGTGTCGTCCTCTTCGGCGGTCGGTTACTGGCAGTTCAAGCGCGAAACGGCCCAGAACCACGGCCTGCGGGTGGACGATGAAATCGACGAACGCAAAAGCATCGTGGCCTCGACCCGCGCGGCGGCCAGCTACCTCAAAACCAGCCAGGCGCAGTACAGCAACTGGGTGTCGGCCCTGTTTTCGTACTACCTCGGCGCTACCGGCATCAGCAAAATCGTCCCGTCCGACTGGGTCAATGCCACCGAAATTACCCTGACCGAGCGCACCGACCGCTACATGCTCCGCTTTTTTGCCCACAAGATTGCGCTCGAAAGCGTTCTGCCGAGCTACCGGACTGCCAACACCCTCACGCTGGTCGAATATCCCGGTGCAGGCGGCCGTACCGTCGCGGATATTTCCACAGAACTGGGCGTAGACGAGTACGAACTCCGCAAGCACAACCGCTGGGTGCTGGGCGACCAGATTCCGACGGACAAAGAGTATGTACTGGCCGTTCCGGCCGCGCTGAGCCAGGTGGCGAGCGTTCGGCAGAAGGCCCAGACCGCTCCGCGTGCGCAGCCGGCCGTGGCCAGCAGCAAAGAGACGGGTTATCCGCTCCTGCGCCGGGTCGCCTCGCCGCGGGGCCGCACCGATCTGGTGCTCTACGAAATCAACGGCCTGCCCGGTATTCAGGCCCTGCGCGGGGATAACGCCGCGACGCTCGCCCGCAAAGCCCGCATCAGCCTCGGCAGTCTGCTGCGGTACAACGACATGTCCGAGCGCGATGCCGTGACGGAAGGCGAGGTGTATTATCTGGCGAAAAAAATGCGGAAAGCGACCGTTCCGTTCCACACCGTCCGGGCCGGGGAGACCAGCCGCAGCATCTCACAGTTGTACGGCCTGCGCCTGAAACGCCTCCTCAAGTTCAACCGGCTCGACCGGCAGGAGCGCCTTCAGGTGGGCCGGGTGATGTGGCTGCGGGAGAAACGGCCGCGCAATGAGCCCGTTAAAATCAACACCGACCCGGCTCCGACCGGCACCGGCACCCGCCCGGTCATTGCCAACAACAGCCCGGCGGCCGCTCCGGACCGAACGGCTTCCAATAATATTCCCCGCAACGCCTCCGAACGGAAAGTGTACCAGCCCAAGCTGGTCGAAGGCGCTCCGGCCAGCCAGCCGACCGCCAGCCAGCCGACTTCGCGTCCGGCCACAACAGCACCCGTAGCGCGGCCGTCGGCGCCGCGGGCCGGAGAAGCTACGGCCCAGACATCGACCCGCCCGCAGCCCTCAACCCCGGTCGGCACCACGGCCAACACCAGCGAACGCGTCGTGATTATCCGTCCAGCCGATGGTACGACCCGCTCGGGCAGTTCGACGCCGGTAACGGCCAGTCCGGCTCCGGCCGAAGCGGCCATGAACAGTTCGGTAAATAGCCCGATCACGGCCAGACCGGTCGAACAGCCGACCGTCACGACAGCCCCCGAGCGGGTGGCCAGCCGTCCGGCAGCCAGTACGTCCAAACCTGCAACGGGCGGGGTGCGTCCGGCCACTTCGGTGCTGAAACATACCGTTGAAGCGGGGCAGACCTATTTCAGCATTTCCCGGCTTTATGGCGTCAGCATCGACGACCTGCTGGCCTGGAACAGCCTGACACTGAGCGACAAACTCTCCGTAGGGCAGAAACTAACGATCCGGGATTCGCCCCTTTCGCGCGAAGCCGACTCAACGGCCACGGGCGGCAAAAAACCCGGCGCCAGCGAAGACATTATTTACCATACCGTGCAGAAAGGCGAAACGATGTTCCGCATTTCGAAGCAGTACGAGGTCAGCATCGAGCAGATCCAGCAGTGGAACGAATTGTCTGACAACGGAGTTAAGGAGGGTCAGCGCATTAAGATTATCAAGCAAATGTAAGCCGGAAGAAACGTTCCGGAAAAAGTATGATACTGATTGAAAATACCGTCATCAGCGACGACGTGGCCGACAAGTTCTTTGTTTGTCATCTGGAGAAGTGCAAGGGAGCGTGCTGTGTGGAGGGTGACCTCGGTGCCCCGCTGGAGGCGGAAGAACTGCCCATTCTGGACGAGATTTTTCCGAAAGTGAAGCCGTACCTGACGCCCGAAGGCATCCGGGTCATTGAGGAAAAAGGGGCGTACGAACAGGACTGGGAAGGGGATTATGTCACCCCGACCATCAACGGACGCGAGTGCGCCTACGCGCTTTACGACGAGCGGGGTATGCTCAAGTGCGGCATCGAGCAGGCTTACAACGATGGCGTGGTGGATTTCAAGAAACCGATTTCCTGCCACCTCTACCCCATCCGCGTGACGAAATACGAGAGCTACCACGCCCTCAATTATGACCGCTGGCATATCTGCAGCCCCGCCTGCGACCTGGGCCGGGAACTGGGCGTGCCCGTCTACAAATTTCTGAAAGCCCCGCTTACCCGGGCCTACGGCGAAAAGTGGTACGCCGAACTGGAACGGGAGATTGAAGAGAATAAAGCAGGAAACTAAGCATCCGGAGGCCGGAAGGACGGTGTATTTCGATACGCACTTTCTTCCGGCCTCTTTTCTTTTGGGCCCGTATCCGCAGCAAGTTATGCCAGAAAACCGCGATTATTTCGAAGATGTCTACCAGGTTGTCCGGCTCGTCCCGCCCGGCCGGGTGACTACCTACGGGGCCATTGCCCGCTACCTAAGCCTGCGGGCGGGCGCGCGGATGGTCGGATGGGCCATGAACGGCGCCCACGTCCACGACGTGCCGGCCCACCGGGTTGTCAACCGGGTTGGCGTTCTTTCGGGTAAACATCATTTTGGGAGTCCTACTGCGATGCAGGAATTGCTGGAACAGGAAGGCGTACGGGTGGAGGAAGACCGTGTACAGAATTTCGGGCAGTTGTTCTGGGACCCGGTCAGCGAACTGGATTGATTCGGTTAACTTCTACCGTCCGGACGCAGGGCAGCGAAAGAAAGCAGGTTTGCAGGCTCTGGACAATCTGCTTGTACCCTTCCATGCGGTTGGGCTTCTGCACGTAGCTGCTGGCGCCGCGGGTGTAAGCGGAGTAAACCAGTTCCCGGTCCGTAGACGTCGAAAACATAACGACGGGAATGTGCCGCAGGGCCGCCTGAGCCTTCACCCGGTCGAGTACTTCCAGGCCGTTGAGCTTGTGCATGTTGATGTCGAGAATAATCAACGCGCAGTTTTCGGCAATTTTGCGGGAATTTTCGCCCGCGATCATGGCATCCAGGAAATGCTCCCCATCCTCGTACTCCACTACTTTGAACTGATTGCCGTTGGCGTAGAAGGCGGAGCTAATGAATGAACGGTCGTCCTCGTCATCGTCCACGACAGCGATGCAGAGTTGCCGCTGTAGTAGAGTCGCTTTCGTGTATCCCGTTGAGTTCATTCTGAAAAATTTATGAAGGAATCTAAAGGTACGGGATTCTATCCAAGGGAACTAATTCTTATGTAATGAATATGAAAATAATCTTGATTTTAATTTCATAGAAACTTTTTGTTCTTTCCGTTTACAGACCTTTCACGTACTGCCGGCCGCCCAGCAAACGCATCTGCCGCGAAATCTGTTTTGAACGCCTCTGGATATACGCCGACGGATTGGCGATGGAGAAGAGCCGCGGATTGGGCAGCACCGCCGCGATGCGGGCGGCTTCGGCCCGCGACAGTTTGGCCGCCGAATGGCCGTAGAAACGCTGGGAAGCAGCCTCGACCCCAAAGGTCATGTTGCCCGTTTCGGCCACGTTCAGGTAGACTTCCATGATTCGCTGCTTCCCCCAGACCAGTTCGATCAGAACGGTGAAATACACTTCCAGTCCTTTCCGGATGTAGCTGCGGCCGTTCCAGAGAAAAACGTTTTTGGCTACCTGCTGGGAAATGGTACTCGCGCCGCGCGGTCGTTTGCGGGTCCGGTTGTCGCGGACGGCATCCTGAATTTCGTCAAAGTCGAAGCCCCAGTGGTTAGGAAAAGCCTGGTCTTCGGAGGCCACCACCGCCAGCACCGCCTCTTTGGAAATTTCTTCGTACGGCACCCAGTCCTTGTGAATCTCGCTGGATTTGCCTTCCTGAATGGCTTCCACCTTGCGCGTCATGATCAGGGGGGTAAACCAGACGGGCACATACTTCAGCAGCACGACCCAGCCGACGGAAAAGAGCACGACAATCACCACCAGTTTGACCAGCGCCCAGTAAATGCGCTGAAGAACGGGGCGCCCCTGCAGGTACCGGCGCAAAAGGCCGTTCTGCCCTTTGGCGGCGTCATATCGGTTCGCCGAACGGGCACGTTTGGAAGCCGGTTTTTCCGGATAAGGCGTGCGAGGCGTGTTTCTGGGACGGTTGGGGCTCATACGTTGGTATTTCCTCTGCGAAAATGAGCAAAAATCGGACAATCCGGTAATGCGCCGCTAAAATTACCGCCCCTTTTACGATTCCATAAACAACTCCGCCGCCACCCGGTCCGCAAAAAACTTTCCGGCCGGGGTCAGCAGAAGCTGGTCGCCGGTCCGGGTCAGCCAGCCGCGGCGCTGCTGTTCGGCCAGAATAGCTTGCTGCTCCCGGACAAAAGTCCCGCCAGACAGGCTCTCCAGCTCGGACACCTGACAGCCCCATTTGGTCCGCAGGCCCGTCAGCAGGTACTCGTTCACCTGATCGGCGGGCGTCAGCATCTCGACGGTGCAGGGCAACTCGCCCCGATTTATCGCCTTGATATACAAAGCGTTGTTGGCTACGTTGTACTGCCGGCTGTGCCCGTTGTACGAATGCGCACTCGGCCCGATACCCAGATACGGCCGCCGTTTCCAGTAGCTGCTGTTGTGCCGGGCTTCGTGACCGGGGCGGGCGAAGTTGGAAATCTCATACTGTTCGTAGCCGTTCGCTCCCAGCGTCCGGATCAGCATTTCAAATTCTTCGGCGGCAAACTCGTCATCCGTCCCCTGAAAGCGCCCTTTTTTCTGCCAGCGGCCCAAAGCCGTGTCCGGTTCAATGGTCAGGCTGTACGACGAAATATGGGGTACGTCCAGCAACAGGGCCGTTTCCAGGTCGCGTTCCCAGATGGCATGGTCCGCGGCCGGAACGCCGTAGATAAGGTCGATGGTCAGGTTGTGGAAACCCGCCTCCTGCGCCAGCCGAACGCACTGTTGCGCCTCCAGGGCCGAGTGAGCCCGGTTCATGAAGCGGAGGTGCGGCTCATGGAACGACTGGATGCCGATGCTCAGGCGGTTGACGTAAGGTCGCAGTTGCCGCAGATGCGCCGGGGTGAGGTCGTCGGGATTGGCTTCAAGCGTGATTTCCGCCTCCGGCGCCACGGTAAAGTGCCGGTGAATGGTTTCGAAGAGGGACGCCAGTTCGGCTTCGGTGAGCAGCGAAGGGGTGCCGCCGCCGAAGTAAATGGTTTCCAGCTGGCGCGTACCCAGATAGTCCTGCTGCTGTTCGATCTCCCGTCGCAGGGCCTCCACCAGCGCCGGTTTCTGGGCCAGACTGGTGCTGAAATGGAAATCGCAGTAGTGGCAGGCCTGTTTGCAGAAAGGAATATGAAGGTACAGATGCATACCTATTCAGTACGAAAAAACGGCCGGTGTGGTTCCCGCCGGAAGGGGCAGAACGCCTCAGTCGGGCCCGTTCAGTTTCTTTTCGAGGATGATGTTGATCGACCCGGCTTCGTTGAGGAAAGTGCCGGTAATGTCAAAGCCGTGGCGGAGATTGAGAATCAGCATGTCGCGCCACTGGTTGCGGGTCTGGGTGCGGACTGTGTGAAAGCCGTTTTGAAGACACCAGTCGTGCTGGCGGCGCATGAGGTCGGAGGCAATGCCCCGGCGGCGGAAGTCGGCGCTGACGCAGCCTAGCCAGCTGTAAAAATGGCCCGGCTTGCGCTCGTAGCCCATTTTGTAAGCGGCCAGCGTTTCGCCCGCCCAGGTCAGAATGGTGAGCAGCCGACGCTGCTGGTCTGCTTCCAGCCAGAACGTCTCCGGCGATTGTGGGGGAAAAACGGAAGAATGAAGCTGCCAGACCAGCGGCCTCAGGAAATCGGGAACCGGACCTTCCAGCAGTTCGTAGCGAAGGTCCGCCGAGGAAGATTCGGTAATCAGCCTTTCGGACACTTTTTACAGTGCTTGCCTTTCCGCTTGTATTTTTCGCAGCATTTTTTCAGCACACAGCAGGCTCCGCCCATGAATGGATTTTCGCCAAACTGCTTTCCTTCTCCGGTGGCAAAAGGATTCTGAATAGGTTCTTCGAGCAATGCGTTCATTCCGATTATCGATTTACGGCTACAAACTTACGGCTTATTTAGAATTGGTCAAAATAATTTTTGTCATAGAATAAAATGATTTTTGTAAAGCGGCATTTTTTCGCCCCGAACTGTAACTTACTGGTTTCAACCTATTTCACACCCCCTATGAAACGGCTTTTACTGTCCTGTGTTTTCCTTTTGCCTTTCACGACGCTGGCTCAGTTGCTGAAGCCGGGCTTCGATAAGGCCGAATACACGGATTTGATGAAGATTTCGGCGCAGTTCGGCGACAGTGTGTATGCCCGCACCCTCCCACCTCCGCCCGCCTACCGGCAGCTTTACCGCTCCCCCATCGTCGGCCTGGATAACCGCTGGGATTTGTGGGCGCACCAGACCCAGCCGGTGGCCGTGGTCAGCATCCGGGGCACGACGGCCAACAGTGTCAGCTGGCTGGCTAACTTTTACGCCGCGATGGTGCCCGCCAAAGGTGAGATTCAACTGGCCGACAACAACACCTTTTCCTACGAACTGGCGCAGAATCCGAAAGCGGCCGTGCATGTCGGCTGGCTGGTTGCCACAGGCTTTCTGGCGAAAGACATGATGCCCAAACTGGATTCCTGCTACCGCAAAGGCATTCGGGATGTGCTCATCATCGGCCATAGCCAGGGCGGCGGGATTGCGTACCTGCTGACGGCTTACCTGCTCAACCAGCAGAAACAGGGCCGCTTTCCGGCCGACATCCGCCTCAAAACCTATTGCAGCGCCGGACCCAAACCGGGCAACCTGTATTTTGCCTACGACTACGAGGCGGCGACCCAGAACGGCTGGGCCTACAACGTGGTCAACACCGCCGACTGGGTGCCGGAAGTGCCTTTCACGGTGCAGACGGTGAACGATTTCAACACGACCAATCCGTTTGTCAACGCCCGCGGCCTCATCAAAAAGCAGAAATTTGCGAAGCGGGTGGCGCTCAAATACGTCTACAACAGCCTGAGCAAACCGTCGCTGAAAGCCCAGCAGAATTACCAGAAATACCTCGGCAAACTGGCGTCCAATACCGTCCGGAAAAACCTGAACGGCTACGTGTCGCCGGACTATTACAACAGCAACCACTACGTCCGCACGGGCACGACGGTGGTGCTGCGGGCCACAGAAGACTATTACAAACTGTATCCCGACAGCCGGGAGAAAATTTTCGTCCACCATTACCACCTGCCCTATCTGTACCTGCTCGAACGGTACCCGGACGGTTCCGGCCCTGCGGGTGCGCCCCTGACGGCTTCGCTGGACGGCACCTGGGAACTCAGCCGGATCAGCGTTCCAGGAGCCACTTTCGACAACCTGTACAGCCAGCGCAAGCCCACGCTGAAGTTCGACGCGGCGGCCAAACGCTTCAGCGGCAACACCAGTTGCAACACCCTGACGGGCATGTTCACCCTCGACGGTCCCCAACTCCTGTTCAACAACCCGGCCGCCATGAGCCGCATGGCCTGTCCCGGCGAGGGAGAAAATGTCTTTCTGGAAGCTTTGAAAAAAGTCAATCGGTATGCCATCAGCAACGACAACCGCCTGACGCTGATCGGCGGCGACATCGCCCTGCTGGAATTTGTCAAAAAATAAAACGCCTCTTCACTCATGCTGAAACCACTTGCCGTTTGCCTGCCCCTGCTCCTTGCCGCCTGTACCGGAAAGTCGGGCGAATCGTCCGCCGCAGCCGACCGGGCCACCGACCTGACGGGCTGCTATGCCTACGTTTCGGACAAAGACACCGTCCTGCTGCAAATCGATTCGGACAGCGACAGCCTGACCGGTCGGCTCACCTACCATTACTACGAAAAAGACCGCAACACCGGCACCTTCGCCGGCCAGATGCTGGGCGACACCCTGCTGGCCTTCTACCGCTTTCAGTCCGAAGGGACGTCCTCGGTCCGGCAGGTGGCGTTTCTGCGAACCGACAGCAGTTTTGTAGAAGGTTACGGCGATGTGGTCGAAAACGGCGGCCGGATGGTTTTCTCGAACCGTCGGAACGTTCAGTTTCAGCCCGGCGTCCGCCTCACCAAAACCACTTGCCCGTGATGTCATGAAACGTCTTCTGCTTGCGACAGGCCTTTGGGTCCTGCTCTCTTCCGGCCTGCTGGCGCAGACGGAACCCATTGGACGCCGGAAAAATTTCTACCTCCACTCGGCCCTGAATCTGCACATCACGGACGTCAATGAGTTAAATGCGGAACTGGTCCGGGCCGGCCACCTGCCGTTCGACGGGATTCAGGTCGGGCGGGGCGGCGGATTTTACACGCTTTTTCCCAAAGTCCGGCTTGCCTCGCTGTTCAATTTTTCGACCTACAGCAAAATTAAAAGCGGGCAGAACCGCACCAACTGGATACGGGCCACGCAGGCGGGCACCTCGCTGGGCCTGCTCGTCCGGAATTCGGAACACCTGCAACTCATTCCGTACGCCGGGGTGCTGTATTCGTGGCTGGGCGTCCGGGTGGCCAGCGCCCAGCCGGTGCCCGGTTCGACGGCCGGGTATCTGTCCGGGCCCTCCAACCAGCACCACATGCGTTCCAACCAGTTTATGGGCAATCTGGGCATTCACCTGGCCCGCACGGGGTTTGGCAGAACGGCCCTCGGCCAGCGGCTGATGGCGGGCGTCCGGGTCGGGTATTTTGTACCGATTGGGGCTAATCAATGGAAAACCGGCCTTACGACCCTCAGCGACGGGCCGGACACCAACGCGGGCGGGTTCTACACCAGTCTGGTGGTCGGGCTGGCCCAGTAGTAAAACGGCCGGGAACGCGTCTTTGTGAAACAACAGCCATGACAGCCCTGACCCGCCTGCGCCCGTACGCCCCCCTTCTGCTACGCCTTTTCTGCGCCTGGAAACTTTTCGACGCGGCGGGGCATACGGCCCTGCATCCGGCGGAAGGACTGCCCGGCTATGCCGAATGGCTCCGGTCGCTGGGCTTTCCGTTTCCCCTGCTGAGCGCAGGTTTGTCGGCTTACGGCGAATTTTTAGGCGGTATTATGCTACTTTTGGGCTGGAAAACCCGCTGGGCGGCCGGGGTGCTGATCGTCAACTTCCTGCTGGCGGTGGTGGTCGGGCATTTGGCAACGGGCGATACCTACGCCAACACCTTCCCGGCGCTGGTCCTGCTCGCCACCAGTGTTTTTCTGCTGTTGAACGGCCCCGGCAAACCGTCGGTGGACGACGGTTTGTAAGTTACCCTCCTGTATGCCCCGACTTGTACTCGTTACGGCCCTGTTGCTGATTTTTTTTACGGCCTTTTCCCAATCCCCCATTGCGCCGACCGATACCTTCCTGACCGGCACCACGCTCTCCCGCCTGACCCCGCTCTACTACGGCCCCGGCACGGACCGGCTGGGCGGCGCACGCCTCGAAACACTGGACTCCGGGGTGGCTCTCAACATCACCGGACACCTGACGCGCGAAGGCAGCAGTCCGCTCTGGCGGGTTCGCCTGGCTCCCGGACGGACGGCGTACGTGCCGGTCGAGCAGACGGTTGTGGACACCCTTTCGGACTACCCGGTCGGCAGCCTGACAGGTTCCTGGCGCGTGTGGGGCGACGACCGGTTCGATTACGTCAGCATTCCGTTGCCGGCGCGGCTGCCCTATGCCAGCCAGCAGCAGACCGACCCGTCGCGGGTGGTCGTCGATCTTTTTGGTCTTACCAGTAACACAAACTGGATCACGCACCTTTCGAGCCTGCGGGAAATCCGGAAGGCGTGGTACGAGCAGGTCTCCGACGAAGTGTTTCGGGTCTACATCGATCTGAAGCACCGGCAGCACTGGGGTCATTCGGTGTATTACGACCACAACCGCCTGACGATCCGTGTCCGGCGGCAGCCCGAACGGCTTCGGCTGCGGGGGCTGACGGTAGCCGTCGATGCCGGGCACGGCGGCACCAACCTTGGGGCGCAGGGGCTGAATGCCAAACGGTTTGAAAAGGAATTTACGCTGGATGTAGCCCGGCGGCTGGCGCAGGAACTGGAAAAGGCCGGAGCGCGGGTCATCCTGACGCGGGCCACCGACACGCTGATTGGTCCGTCGGCCCGGATTCTGGCGCTGCGGCAATCCCTGCCGCATCTGCTGGTCAGCATTCACTTCAACGCTTCGGGCAACCGGGAGACGCGGGGCGTGAGCACGTACTATAAACATGCGGGATTTCAGCCGCTGACCAGGGCCGTTTTGCACGAACTGCTCCGCATCGATCCGCACGAGGCCGGGAATGTGGGGAGTTTCAATTTTTTCTTCAGCGCCCCGACCGATTACCCGAACGTCTTGGTGGAAGGCCCGTTTCTGAGCAATCCGGACGACGAAGCGCTCATTCTGGACGAACGTTATCGCCGGAAAATGGCCCGGGCCATTCGGAAGGGAATCAAGAAATTCCTGAAACAGGCCGGCCGCGTTCGATAACCCGCAACCCTGGCTCATGGCTATCATCCACGGCCCTAGCCCACGGCTTCAGCCGTGGGAACGCGGGAACACGAGAACGTGGGAACAAACGATTGACGAATGTTGTCCTAACCGTTTCAACGGTTTCGGGGTCCCAAAGACCGTTGAAACGGTTAAACCCGCGTTCGCAGGCAGACGAACTCTGTTGTCGGAGCCGCTACACTTCGATCTGGCCCGTCAGGTACAGCTTCACCTGACCGGCGATTTCGACGCGGTCGCCGTTGAGGGTGCATTTCAGGTAACCGCCGCGGGCAGACACCTGCCGGGCCGTCAGGCTGGTTTTGCCCAGTTTTTCGGCCCAGTACGGAATGAGCGTCGTGTGCGCCGAGCCGGTCACCGGGTCTTCGTCCACGCCCGACTGCGGGGCAAAAAACCGGGACACGAAATCCACGTCTTCGCCGGGAGCCGTCACGATGATGCCGCGGGCCGGAACCGTCGAGAGTTCGATCATTTCGGGGGCCAGGTCCAGAATCTGCTGCTGGTTATCGTAGACGAGCAGGTAATCCGTTTTGCCCTTATACACCTCGCTGGGTTTGATGTTCAGGCTCGCCGTCAGCGCCGGGGGCTGCACGGCCACCTGGTACGTATCGATCGGAAAATCCAGCACCAGCCAGCCTTCTTTGAGGCAGACTTTCAGCACGCCGCTGCGCGAATCCAGTTCGATGACGTCCTCGTCGGTCGATTTTTCGAGGAAAAAGATGACATAAGCCGTCGCCAGCGTTGCGTGTCCGCAGAGGTCCACTTCCACTTTGGGCGTAAACCAGCGGATATGGTAACCCGTTTCGGTCGGGATGTAAAAAGCGGTTTCCGAAAGATTATTTTCGCAGGCGATGGCCTGCATGGTTTCGGTAGGCAGCCATTCGGTGAGCGGGCAGACAGCGGCGGGGTTTCCCCCAAACAAACGATCGGTAAAAGCGTCTAACTTATAAATTTTAAGCGACATAGGTAATCGGAAGCGGGTAGGGTGTTAGGGTTGAAAAAGCCGGGAAAGCACCGACTCGTTAAATTCAGCTAAAGATGCAATTTTCAGGCTGGCAATGCTAAATTTTGGATCTTTAAATTCGTAATCCGCCGGAACCGCCACGGTTTTCATTCCCGCGGAGTGGGCGGACATCAACCCGCTGCCCGAGTCCTCAAAAGCCAGACAGCTGTCCGTGGAAACGCCGAGCTTCGCGGCCGTTCCGAGGTACACGTCCGGATGGGGTTTGTTGCGCTTTTCCAGCGTGGCCGAATGATAAATCCGGAAGAAAGGCCGGATGCTGAGCCGGTCGAGCACCGTTTCGATCAGGTCCATCGGTGAGGCCGAAGCCACCGCCATCAGCACGCCCCGCTCCTCAAAAAACTCCAGAATCTGCGGTACGCCCGGCATCGGACCGGCGTGCAGGCCGATGCGTTCGTGGGCTTTCCGGTGAATCTCGGTCGCCACGTCCGCCTGCGAGCGGGCCGTCCACGGATGCCGCTCATACCAGTACCGCACGACGGCTTCGATGGGCATGCCCGTGGTCCCTTTGCACTGTTCGTCGGTCAGTTCCAGCCCGACTGTCCGAAAAACTTCCTGTTCGACGTAACGCCACTGGGGCTCGGAGTCCACCAGCAGGCCGTCCATATCAAAAATTGCCGCTTCTATCATAAAGGTCATCCGTCGGGCAGTCGTCGAACGGGCCGCGATGGGCCGATTCGCTGACGACTGAGGGACTTTAATTAAACTTCAGCGCGTCGAAACGGTTTGACATCAATCCGTTCCCAAACGTTTCCGACGATGTACGGTTCCTGCTGCAACCACTGGTTGAGGTCGTCCTCCGTATTGAATTCTACCACCATCATGGAACCGATCATTGTTCCTTTATTATCGAGTAGCGCACCACCGATCACAAAATTTCCGTTTGTTTTGAGGGAACGGACTCCCTCGAAATGGGCCGGACGAGCGGCCATACGGCGTTCCAGGGCCTGTTCGTCGGTATAGTCGTATGCGTGAATGACGTATTGCATCAGAATCTTTTTAATCTGGCACAAAAATGGAAGAATTTGTAGTTATCGTAACTTGCAACCCGAAAAAATACACAATCCCTCCGTTTACAATATGACACCGATTATTTCGGTCTTTGCGGCTAAAGTGGTGGTCTCGATTGGATTGTCGATCATGGCCGTATTGCTGATTCGTTTCCGTGCTCAGGTTCTTCCCGTTGTGCAGGACCGGGCCCCGCAGGTATTGGGCGCCTGTTTTCTGTTTTTCCGATTCATTCCCTTTATCATCGTTTACCTCATTCTGAACGAGGTGCCCCGCAACGACGTGCCTTTTTTCTACGAAAAAGCCACCAAAGCGCTACAGGGCGGCCTTGTTTACCGGGATTACTGGTCGTTTCACGCGCCGCTGTTCTCCTACCTGATTGCCATTCCGCTGCTGATCTGGCACAGCCCGAAAGCCATTGTGCTGCTGATGGTGATGACGGAAGCGTTCACGGTCTGGCTCACGTACCGGCATTACCGTAGGCACAATCCGGAAGCGGGTCTGCTGGCGGTGCTTTATTTCATGCTGCCCGCTCCGCTGGTCATCTGCCTGCTGGGTGGTCAGGAAGACATCGGGTTGTGGCTGTTCGGGCTGCTGACCATGGTAGCGGCGGCGCGCCGGAAAGAACCCGGACTGGCCATCGGCCTCTGGATGGCGGCGGCCCTGCTGACCCTGAAAGTCACGTTCGTCATGATCGCCTTTCCCGTGTTTTTCCTGCTGGGCGGCAAAACGCGGCTGCGCTGGATGGGCGCGCTGGCGCTGGTCGGCATTCCGACGCTGCTGCTGCTGTATGCCGTGATGGGCACCCAGTTCATGATGCCCGTGCAGCATGGCGACATTCCCTTTGCACCGAACCTGACGACCGTGCTCAAGCCTTTTCTGGGCACCCTCTTCAGCCATGTTCCGCTGAAAACGCTGAACTGGATCGGCGTGGCGGCGACCGTGACCATTCTGGCGACGGTGGGCCTGCGCTACCGGAAACTGCCCTATGCCGCGGTCTTCCCGTCGATCTGGGTCATGACGTTTGGGCTGTTCATGCTCTTTCAGCCAAGCGCGATGGCCTACTACATCTTCCTTTTTCTGATTGCTGCCGTTTTCGAACTGACCCCCGCCCGGCCCGGCGCGCGGTTGTGGCTGCTGATTGTGGCCAACCTCGTCGTGGTGGTACAGCCGTTTTACTGGATTTACCTCGATCAGATTTTTTTCAACTCGTTCGCCGACTTCAACTCTCCGCTGAAAATCTTCGAATACGTTCTGGAAGTGATTACCGTAGGCTGCGTGGCGGCGTACGTCTGGCTGGCCTGGAAACGGCTGGAACTCCTTCGGAACCAGAAACCGGTGAAAGCAACGCCGGTAGCCGCGTAGCGCCCGTTTCACCCAAAGCCGTTCCAAAACCGGACCGGACAGCGGCGGGCGCCCTTCAATACAGTATTTACTCTATGCATTAAGAGTATTATTTGGCAAATTCTGGGTAGGTTGGTAACTTTCAGTTTCTTTTAGTGCCGATGTGGATTGCCCACCTCTGAAACCAGACTTGTATGCGTGTATACTTATACGCTTTACTGGTCACGTTACTCAACGTGCCTTTTTCCGGAAACGTGCTCGGCCAATCGAAAGCCGGTGCCGTGTGGCTTGCCCTACCCGACAGTCGTCAGAAGGCCGACTCGCTGGCGACGCTGGCGCACCGCCTCACCTCCAGTGACCTGGTAGCCGCCCGGCCGCTCGCCGATTCGGCTCTGGCCGTGTCCACCCGTCTGAAGTATCCGCAGGGCCTCATCCGGGCGCGGCGGGCGCTCGGCACGTACTACGAACACCAGAGCCAGTACCCCAAAGCCCTGGTTCATTACCGGCACAATCTGTTCGAAAGCCGACGGCACCAGTTCGAGGAAGGCATCATTTTCTCCCTGCTCGATGTGGGCGTCATCTACTACAACCAGTCGCACCTGACCCAGGCCCGGACGCTGCTGGAAGAAGGGCTGAAACGCGCCCAGCACCCAGCGTATACCCGCTACCGTCCTATTTTTCTGAACGTGCTCGGCACCCTGCACGGCCAGATGAACTTCAGCCAGACGGCTTTTAAATATTACCGGGAAAGTCTGGCCGAATACGAAGCAATGGGCAAAGCCAGCGGGCAGGCGCTGGTGCTGAACAACATCGGCGACCTGCTTGGCAACCACCTGCTGTACGTACAGGCCATTTCGTACTACAAAAAAGCGCTGGCCATCGCGCAGGCGATCGACAACCGGTATTTTCTGATTGCCATTCACGCCAATCTGGGCGATGCGTATCGCCACCTCGGCCAGTACGAAAAGGCGCACCTCTCCTGTCTGCACGCGCTTGAAGCCGCCCGCCGCAGCCAGGCCACCGAATTCAACGTGCACATTTATTCGACGCTGGGCGAAATTGCTACCGACCAGAAACAGTACGCCAAAGCCATTTATTATTTTACCGAAGCGCTCAAAATCCAGCAGCCCAGCGAAAACAGCGAGCAGTTTGCCTACCTGGGCCTGGGTCGGGTGTATCTGCGCCTGAAGCAGTCGGAAGCCGCCGAAAACTGGCTTCACAAAGCCCGCCAGCTGAGCCAGGAGTCGATGGACGAAAACAACAATCCGGCGGCCAGCTACGCTTTTCTGAGCGAACTGTACGAGAATCTGGCGCTGGTGGCGGCCCTGCACAAAAAACCGGATTCCGCCCTGCTTTTCAGCCAGCGGAGCCGGGCTTTTACTGATAGCCTCCGCCACCACACCCACGGGCAGGCCATGAACGAACTGCTGGTGCGGTACGATTCGGACCAGAAAGCGGAGAAAATTGAGGAACTGGAGGAAGACACCCGGCAAAAGGCGATTCAGCTGGAACACCAGAGCCACCACCAGGCCATTCTGGGCCTCGGCTTTGCGCTGATTACCATCGTGTCGGGTCTGGTCCTTTTTTTCAACCGGAAACTGAAGACCAGCAACGAGAAACTTCAGGAGGTCAACCGGCAGCTGCGCGACACCAACGACCAGCTGGCCCAGTCGAATCACCAGCTGGCGGCGGCCAACGAGCAGATTCAGGCTTTTTCGTCGGCCATCGTGCACGATTTCCGCACGACCACCAAATCCATCCTGCTTTTCAATCAGCTGGCCTTCCGGGCCACGGCCACCCAGCTTCCCGAACACCTCGACCACATCCGGCAGGCGGTCTGCAAAATGGACCGCCAGATGAAAGACCTGCTGCTCTACAGCCGCCTCGACAACTACCTGACCGAGCCGGTTCCGGTAGACCTGAACCGGGTGCTGGAAGGTGTCCGCGACACGCTGCAGTGCGAACTCGACGAAGCCGCCGCGCAGCTGAAAGTCACCCCGCTGCCGGTGCTGCTGGCGCACGAAACCCTGCTCGAACGGCTGCTCTGCAACCTGATGACGAACGCCATCAAATACCGTCGTCCTGACGTTCCGCTGCGCATCTCCCTCGGCTGGACGGTCGAACAGCGGCAGTTTATTCTCTGGATTCGGGACAACGGGGTGGGCATACCAGAAAATCAGCACGAACGGATTTTTGAGCTGTTTGCCCGGGCGCATACCAGCGACATCGACGGCTCCGGCGTCGGGCTGGCCATCTGCAAACGGATCGCCCGGCTCTACGGTGGATTTATCCGGGTCGAATCGAAGCCCGGCGAAGGTGCCACGTTTTTTGTGACGCTCCCGGCCCCGATGGTGGTGCCGAATTTTTCGTTCGCCGCCCAGTCCATCCCCTCGACGGCCCCGACCCGCCAGCTCCAGAACTAAGCCCGATTATCCGGTTCCGGACCGAACCTTCCCCGACAGCAGACTGTTATTTAAATGAGGCATTTTCCCGGCGAAGATGTCTCATTTTCTGTTTATTAAACAGTTTAGAGTTATAGTTTAAAAGAGAAGCCATAACCCTCTGTAAGTCACTACGCCACTTATGAACAATAAACCGTAAACTATAAACCCTAAACTAATTCACAACCGGTACTTATATCCGCAACCTTTGGAACCTACTTTCATGTCGTTATCCCGCAAGGAGTTTTTGCTGTCGCTGGTAATGTCCACCACGGCCTTTCTGACGAGCTGCGCCTCTTCCGGCGACAACGAGCCGGTACAGCCCGACAAAAAGCCTTACCTCGTCAGTGCGAAGGAAATCCGGACGCTGAGCCGGGAGGAACTGAGCCGCCAGGTCCAGCGAATCAATCCGGCTCTCGGCCTGTTTACCCGCTACGGCATCCGGGTCTACCGGGTGGTATACAACACGACGCTGCCCGACGGCAAGCCGGTGCAGGCGTCCGGGGCGCTGATTGTCCCGACGACGGCCGCGGCGGTCCCGATGGTCAGCCAGCAGCACGGAACCATCCAGAGCGACTCCGACGCACCTTCCTATTTTGGGGCGGGCAGCGATGCCTATACCGGCGGGGCGCTGTTTTCGTCGCTGGGCTTTATCATGGCCTGCCCGGATTACATCGGTTACGGCGAATCCAAAAACCAGCCGCATTTTTACGAACACCGGGAAAGCCTCGCGACCGCTTCGCTGGATATGCTGCGGGCGGCCCGGGAGTTTATCGCTCAGCAGAAGATAAGCTGGAACGAGCAGCTTTATCTGACCGGCTATTCCGAGGGCGGCTACGCGACCATGTCGCTGCTGAAAAAAATAGAAGAGGAGTTTCCGGACGAATTTGCGGTCAAAGGCGCGACGCTCGGAGCCGGTGCGTACCACAAATCGGCGTTCATGAAGCACATCATCAACGAGCGTACGCACGGCATCGGGAGTTACAACAAGCTTTACCTGTGGGCGCTGGAGACCTACAACAGCGTTTACAAAGACCTGAACCGTCCGATGAGTGCTTACCTGAAAGAGCCTTACGCCGGTCAGGCGGCCAAAGGGGCGCGGCAGACAAGCATCAACGTGAGTCTGAACCAGACCTTTACAGATAGTTTTAAGGAAGCGGTTAACACCGGAACCGACAAGGCGTTTCTGGAGGCGATTGCCGACAACGACGTTTACGACTGGAAGCCCAAAACGCCCATCCAGCTTTATCACGGCGACGCCGACAACCTTGTGTTTTATTTCAACTCGAAGGACGCCTACGAGGCCATGCAGCGCCGCGGGGCTAACAAAGTGGAACTGATTACGCTGAAAGGCCGGACACACACGAGCGGACTGCCGGAGTACATTCTGGGCACGCTGAACTTTTTCAGTCAGCCCGTTCAGTAAGGTCTTTCTGCCGCGGGCGGCTATCGGCAACTTTTCGTCGGCTGGGAGGTTTAGGTTACATTAGAACAACCAATTCAACTGATCATGAAAAAGCTCATGCTGGTTGCCGCTCTGCTCGTTTGTGGACTGGCAGCCCAGGCCCAGGAAGTGAAACAGGAAGCCAAGGAGACTGCCCGTCAGGCAGGCGAGACTGTCGATGCGGCAGGGCAGAAAGTCGGTCGTGAGACCCGCAAAGCCGCCCGGAAAGCCGACAAAGCAGTCGATAAGGCCGGTGACAACGTCCGCCGGGGTGCCGACAAAGTAGGCGACGAAACCCGCGAAGCCGGCCGCGAGCTGAAAAAAGAAGCCCGCGAATCCAAAGACGAAGTGAAAACCGCCACGAACCGGGGGCTGAACAAGGCCGAACGGAAGATGAAAAAAGCTGAAAAAAACCTGAAGGAAGATTAATTCTTCCTACTGTCAAAAAAGCCGGGACCGACCAGAAAATCTGGTCGGTCCCGGCTTTTTTTGGGTAACCAACGGTTATTTGGCCCCCGTCATCTGCCGGATAAATGTCACCTCTTCCGGCTTGTACGGCTGCCCGTTTTCGCGGAAAATATCATGGAACCACAGCGGCGGCTCCTGGGCGTACGGCTTCTGCCACGAATCCCAGGGATAGATGGTGTTGCTTTTCCCCGCCACAAAACCCCAGTTGATTACGCCCACTTTGGCGCCTTTTGCCTGCGGCATAATGGCCTGAAACGTGCTGCCCACCGGGCGCGCCATGTACTCGGTGCAGATGATGGGCCGCTTGAACTGCGTCAGCTGCGCCATTCGGGACGTGAAGTCGGCCACCGGACCGTAGTTGTGGAACGTGATGATGTCGGAATTCTGGAACAGCCAGCGGTTCATCTCGTTCATGGCTTCGGGCGCTTTCCAGTCCCCGTACCAGGGAGCCGCCGTGATGGGCTGCGACGGACGGGCTTTTCTGGCCCAGCCAAACGCCTCCTTGACTAGCTGAACGCCAAGCTCCGCTTTGTTGGTCAGTTCGGTTTTCATCTTCGAGGTGCGGCCGTAGCTGCTGGCGTTGTCGTTGTCCGGTTCGTTGACGATATCCCAGGCCAGAATCCGTTTATCGTTCCGGAACGAGCCGATTACGTCGCGCACGTAGTCTTCCAGCCCTTTCCACTGCGAACGGTCGGCCAGTACGTCGGCACCGGGGCCCTGCACCCAGCCGGAATTATGAAGTCCCTGCACGGGCTCACGCTGTTTGCCCAGCTTGGGTTTCGGGTCCCAGACCGAGTCGAACAGCACCAGCATCGGCCGGATTTTGTGTTTCTCGCAAAGGCCCAGAAACTGGTCCAGCCGCTTTTTGAAGCCTTCGGGGTCCTGTTTCCAGACCATGTCGTGCAGAAAAACGCGCATGGTGTTCATGCCCAGTCCTTCGGCCATTGCCAGCTCCTTATCGATGAGGTCGGGCGAGAAGGTTTCGGACTGCCACATCTCAATCTGGTTGATAGCATTGGCGGGTACGTAGTTGGCGCCCACCAGCCACGGCTGTTTTTTGTACCATTTGGCGGCCTGCTTCGTGCTCCACTGCTTCTGGGCAAGGGCAGGAATGGTGATTAGCAGCAGAAAAAGGGTTAGTCGTTTCATAGTCTTGTGTAACGCCGGGCCCGGCTCGTCCGGGATTGTGTTGCGGACAGACCGGGCCGGTTTACGCGGCGTGTCAATCATTTGGTTGAAAATTCGTACACAGTCGTCGTCCGGTATGTCTGCCCCGGTTTCAGCACCGTCGACGGAAAATCAGGCTGGTTGGGCGAGTCCGGGAAATGCTGCGTTTCCAGACAAAAACCGTGGCGCTTCCCGTAAGGTTTTCCGGATTTCCCCACTTCTTGTCCGGTCAGGAAATTTCCGCCGTAAAACTGCACGCCCGGCTCGGTCGTCAGCACGTTCATCACGATTCCCGACTGCGGACTTTCCACGGTGGCAATCCGGCGGGGTGTTTCGGTTTGTCCGCCGTTGAGCACGAAATTATGGTCATAACCGCCGCCCGCCTTGATTTGAGGGTGATCGGCGTCGGCCCGCTGGCCGATGGGCGTGGGTTTCCGGAAGTCGAAAGGCGTCCCTTCCACCGGGGCCAGTTCACCCGTCGGGATCAGGGTGGTATCGACGGGCGTGTACCGGTCGGCGCTGATGGTTAGCAAATGGTCGCCGATGGGGCCGGAGCCTTCGCCGTTCAGGTTGAAATACGTGTGGTTGGTCAGGTTCACGACGGTCGATTTGTCGGACGTGGCCCGGTAGTCGATCCGTATTCCGTTGTCCTGGAGCGTATAGGTCACGACCGTCGTCAGGGTGCCGGGGTACCCTTCCTCGCCGTCTTTGGACACATACGTCAGTTCCAGCGTTTTGTCGTCAACCTGCCGGGCGTTCCAGATCCGGGCGTTGAACCCCTTTTTGCCGCCATGCAGCGAATTGGGGCCGTTGTTGACAGGCAGCGAATACGTTTTGCCATCCAGCGTAAATTTCCCCTTCGCAATCCGGTTGCCGTACCGACCGACAAGCGTACCGAAATACGATTCGTTATTGGTCAGGTAGCCGTCAAGGCTGTTGTACCCCAGCGACACGTCCACCGGCTTTCCGTTCCGGTCGGGGACGAGCAGGTTCACCAGGCGCCCGCCGTAGGTGGTCACGCTGACGGTCAGTTTGTCGTTTTTGAGAACAAACAGATCGGCTTTTTTCCCGTCTACTTCTTTCTGGAAAGCCGTCCGCTCGGCCAGTCTGGGGGCGCCGGATGGTTGGGCGGCGGAAGTGGTTGTACTGTCGGTCATGCCGGAGGATTCCTGTTGTGAGGTGTTTTTTTGGTTACAGCCGGTGAGCAGCGCCGCCAGAAAAGCGGTCAGAAATAGGTGTTTCATGAGGTTGGAGTCGGATAAACTACCTGCAAAGAGAGCAAATCCTGTACTTTATCCCCATAATTTGGCGCTTTTTTTAGTTTGGAGTTTTGTTTGGGGTTTAGAGTTTATGGTTTGTAGTGCCCAAAAGCCGGAAATGAGGCCTATTTTCCCAACCCCAAACGCTAACCCATAAACGCTAAACCATAAACCCTAAACTTCAAACTTACTCCCTTACTCCTCTCAAAGCCCTATCTCCTTAGGCTTCAGGCCCGCTTCCCGGGCGGACATCCGGAAAATTTCCAGCATTTCCTCGTAGCTGAAAAGTCGGCCGGCGATGTAGTTTTGCTCTTCCGGGTCGGCAAACGCCTGTTTCTGGCGCAGGTCGCGGATATTTTCGTGAACCGAAATCAGCACATCCTGCCAGAAGTCGGTGAACTGTTGCTCGCTCATGGTCGTAAAAGTTATATCTTCACTGTAACTTCTTGCTAACGTATATACGTAATTTTATCTTTGAGCATGAGCAAAACAGTTTCGGTGCAGCTTTTTGGTATTACCCGGGAGATAGTCGGCGCTTCGACGCTGGCCGTGGAGGTTCCCAAATCCGGGGAAATTGGGGATTTGCTCAACAGCCTGAAAACGACGTATCCGGCCCTGAGCGGTCTGCGGTCCCTGCTGGTGGCCGTTAACGGCGAATATGCCGAACTGACCGGCAAAATTTCCCCCAAAGACGAAATTGCCCTGATTCCCCCCGTCAGCGGCGGTTAATCAGGCAAGAATGAATAATGAAAATTTAAGAATGAACAGGCATGCGGCGCACCGCGATGACTAGTGAATAGGAATACACCGAGCCAGCACACGGATTCGGAGTACGTTCATCCTTCATTGCGGTCCGCCGCCGCGGTTCATGATTTATTAAAACTATGATCTCGATTACGACCGACCCCATCGATATGAACTCGGCCTACAAGTACGTAGCAGCGGACGAGGCCGGGGGAATTGTGTTTTTCTTTGGCACCGTTCGCAACAAGACCGCCGACAAGTCGGTCGAACGGCTGGAGTACGAGGCGTACGACTCGATGGCGCTCAAGAAAATGCAGCAGATTGCCGACGAAGCCTGCCGCCGCTGGGACATCCGCCGGTACGTCATTCTGCACCGCAAAGGCAACCTGCTGATCGGGGAAATCGCCGTGCTGATTGCCGTCGCCACGCCCCACCGCGCCGCCGCCTTCGAAGCCTGCCGCTTTATCATCGATACCCTCAAACAGGAAGTGCCCATCTGGAAAAAAGAAATCTTCGACGACGGCGAAGTCTGGGTAGACGCACATCCCTAAAGGGGGAATTAAGAGTTATGAGTTATGAGTTATGAGTTATGAGTTGGCTTCGCTGAACGGGGTTCTGGGATGGTGAAGCTTACCGCAACGGCGGACTACTTTTAACTCATAACTCATAACTCTTAACTCTTAATCCTTAACTCCTGAAAAAGCGTCCAGTACTCCTCCCCGGCCCGTTCCCAGGAGAACTGGGCGGCCCAGCGTTGCAGGCGGGAGGCGCGGAAGGGATTGGCGGCAAAATCCTGAAGTCCGTCGAAAATGGTTTCGGCCATGCTTTCCGGCTCGAACGAATTGAAGTAATAGGCCTCCTTCCCCCCCACTTCGGGCAGACTCGTCAGCCGGGACAGAAACACCGGCTTGCCGAGGCTCATCGCCTCCACCACCGGCAGGCCAAAACCCTCCGATAACGACGGAAACAGAAAGGCCCGGCAGTTTTCGTAGAGCCACCGTTTGGTCGGTTCATCCACGGCTCCGGGCATCAGCAGCCGGTCGGCAATGCCCAGGCTCTCGGCCTGCTGGCGCAGGTGCCGGGCGTAGTCGTGCCCGTCGGGACCGGCCAGCACCAGCCGGTAGTCCGGAAACGCCTCCAGCATCGGCAGCAGCGTATGCAGGTTTTTCTTGGGATGAATAACGCCGACGGAGAGGAAGTAAGGAGCCTGGCCTGTAAGGCCGTAGGGTGGTAGCGTCTCAGGCACCTGCTCACCGGCCAACGGCCCCTGTCCACTGCCCATCGGATTGCCATTGTAAATCACTTTCAGGGGCACGTCGGGTAGGCGCAGGTGCTGGCGAACGACAGACGCGGTGTATTCCGAAATGGTCGTAATGGCGGCGGCGCGGGCTACTTTTTTCTGAAGCTGAGCCAGTTTGCGGGCTTTTTTGGCTTCGCTGTAATCGGCCCGTTCCAGAAAATTCAGGTCGTGGATGGTCAGGATAAGTTGGGTTCCGGCAGGCGGCAGGTAAGCCGAATCCTGGTGGGTACAATGCCAGAGATCGAAGCCGCCGGGAGAAAGCCAGCGCCGCCACCAGGTGGTTTCCCGGTAAAAAACCTCCCGGCCGAAAGCGCCGGTTTGGCCCGGCGGCACCAGAAACGTCAGGTTGGCGGCGGTGGGCTGGCGGCGGACAAGTGCATCGCCGAGGTGCCGGCAGAACTGGCCCAGGCCGCTATGCGGGTCACGCAGTCGTTCGGTGTCGATGAAGACGTTCATGGCGATAGATTACAGAAGTTTTCCAAAACGAACTTTACGGATGAATTGCGCCAGCGAGTCCGTCCCGCGGATATCGAGCCGCTGCAATTCGTAACGGTTGCGGAGCGGCAGCGGGTTCAGGCGGTTCCCGATGCGGAAGGCGGCCACCACGCCGAGGTCGCGCAGCGTGTCGAACATCGCTTGCCGGACCGCGGCGTCTTTAGGCCGTCCGCCGTACGGGTAGGCCAGGATGGGCGTAAACGACAGGCCAAGCTGCCCGAACGTCGCGATATTCTGCGCTACGTCTTCCCGGATTTCGTCCACCGAAGTATGTTTAAAATTAGGGTGTCGGTGCGTATGCAGGGCCATTTCGAAGATCGCCGGGTCGAGGGAGCGGAGTTCGTCGGCGGTCATCAGCGGCTCGTCGCCGCCGTCCCATTCATTGCGGCCGCCGACGAAAGCTGTCGGCACAAAAAGAGTGGCCTTGAATCGGTGTTTCAGCAGTAATGGCACGGCGTGGGTGAGGTTGTTCCGGTAGGCATCGTCGAAGGTCAGCAGCACCGGGCGGGGCGGCAGCGGACTTTTCCGGTTCAGGGCATCGGCCACCTGCCGGAGGCTAACCGACTGATAGCCATTCTTTTTCAGCCAGCCCAATTGCTCGTCCAGCTGCGCCACCGAGACGGTCAGCATGTCCTGCCGCTGCGGGTCCACTTTGTGGAACATAAGCACGGGCAGCGTCGGCCGTTTGCGGTAAAAAATCCACAGTACCAGAATAAAAAGCAACAGCAAAATGCCGATGCCTGTCCATAGATTCATACAGGAAAAAAATTATTCGAAATGACAAAATTGACTAAAATTTAGACAAAGGCAATTATTTAAGCCTTATTGTCAGGTTTAAATATAACTTTCAGAGGATGAGCCGCCAAGCTGGCAGAAGTCACTGGTATCTGGCCGGTTAGGCACTCATTTTGTAATAAAATAAACAACAACTAACTGGATTACTCCTATGAATGCAATGGATAACGCGCTGAAAGGAATGGGGGGCCAAATAGATCTGCTGAACACCCTGTACGGTGGTTCCAGCATGACCCGCATGGAAACAGAACAGGAAGATGATCGGCTGGTCATTACGTTGTCAGCTCCCGGCGTGAGTCCGGAGGCGTTCAATGTGCTGATTGACGGAAACAAATTAGTTCTATATACATTATTACAACAACGGAATACCGACGAAGCCCAGGCCCTGGCTGTGCCGATGTTCCTCCGGGTGCTGGACATCCCGCCTTTTGTGGATGCCGAACAGATTGAAGCCGTGCAGGAGCCGGGCCGTGTCCGGGTACATCTGCCCTTCAAAAATGGCGAACACCATCGCCGCCGGATTGAGATTCAGAAGTGGTTTTAAGGAGTGAGAGTGAGGGAAAGGGAATAAAAGGTGAGGTTTGGAGCGTGAGGGAGGTTACGACCCGGTGCAGAAGGATGAGGGAAACGACGTACGGGTCAAAGTTTGGAGAGGGTGTCAGGAAAGTCTGACACCTTTTTTGTTTTTGGGCTCAACGAAGCGGTTTAGATTGCACGACTCCCGGCTGGCGTCGTCTAGGCAAACCTTACCGCTTCTGCTTTTCCGCTTCCGGAGCTGTCTGTTTTCCGATTTCCCGAAGTTTCGCGTACTTGACCACCGGGTACATGGCCGAAAAAAGCGACCAGACAAAGCCGGGATAGCCGTTCAGGAAATTAAGCTTCAGGATATATTCTTTTAGAAACGTCAGGGGCAGGCGCAGAATGACGGGAGCCGCCGAAGGACGTTTACCCCGGCTCTGCATGTCTTTGGCCCCGGCCGTGGTGTAGCGGTTGAATTTCTCAAAATACTCGTGCAGACTCCCGTAGCTGTCGTGCAGCATATGGTTGTCGAGACGGCCGACGGGCGCATTGAGCACCACGTCTTCGTGGACCCGGGCCTCGTTGTAGTTGCCGTACCGCTTGTCGAACAGGCGCAGGTGCGGCATTTTGTACTCCCCGCCATAGCGCATCAGTCGGCCCAGGAAGATCAGGGAAATCGGGACTTCGTACCCTTTGTACGGCAGCATTCCGCTTTCCGACCGGGCCACTTTGTCCCGAATCTCGGCCTGCAGTTCTGGGGTCACCACCTCGTCGGCATCGACCACCAGTACCCAGAAATTCCGGGCCTGGGCGACGGCGAAGCCCTTCTGCGTGCCGAACCCGTCGAACGGCCGGTGCAGGACGCGGCATCCTCTCCTTTGTGCAATTTCGACGGTTCGGTCCGTGCTCCCGGAATCCACAACCACCACTTCATCGCACCAGCGCAGGGCGTCCAATACCGGGGCCAGCAGGCGGGCCGAGTTGAGCGTTATCATGACCGCACTGATGGGCGGAGTGACGGGGGTAGGCATGGGGCAAAGGTACAACAGAGGGCCTGTTGTGCCAAGAGGTAGTATTATTCGAAGAATTTTATTCCGATTAAAATTTCAACTTTCTGATGCTGTTCGGGTTATCCCTCTCTGGGCTTGGCACTTTCTCCTAACTGACCAATCGGGGTTGAATCCCGCCGCCCCGCCCTTTATCTTTGTTAGATACCGGGTTTCCAATACCCACGCTACTTTGCTTTTATCCTTACGTAAAAAACCATACTGAACATGGTCAACCACGAAATCACTGAGCCGCTGCTCGTCGAGGACCCCCTGCGGTTTGTTCTGTTTCCCATCGAGCACCATGACATCTGGGAAATGTACAAGAAACACGTCGCATCGTTCTGGACGGCCGAGGAAATTGACCTTTCGCAGGACCTGAAGGACTGGGAGGCTCTGACCGACGGCGAACGGCATTTTGTCTCGCACGTACTGGCGTTTTTCGCCGCCTCGGACGGTATTGTAAACGAAAACCTGGCCGTCAACTTCCTGTCGCAGGTCCAGTATGCCGAGGCCAAATGCTTCTACGGGTTCCAGATCGCGATGGAGAATATCCACTCGGAAACCTACTCCCTGCTGATCGACACCTACATCCGGAATCCGCAGGAGAAAGACCGGATGCTGCGCGCCATCGATACCATTGAATGTGTGCAGAAAAAAGCCGACTGGGCCATGCGCTGGATCACCAACGGCTCGTTTGTGGAGCGGCTGCTGGCCTTCGCGGCCGTGGAGGGAATTTTCTTCTCCGGCTCGTTCTGCTCGATCTTCTGGCTCAAAAAGCGCGGCCTGATGCCGGGGCTGGCGTTTTCCAATGAACTCATCTCCCGCGATGAAGGGCTGCACCGCGACTTTGCCTGTCTGCTGTACACCCAGCACATCAAAAACAAACTGCCCGAGGAAAGCGTCTACCAGCTCATCCGCGACGCCGTAGCCATCGAGCAGGAATTTGTCACGGACGCCCTGCCGGTTTCGCTGATTGGCATGAACGCCGACCTGATGAACCAGTACATCGAGTTTGTAGCCGACCACCTGTTGCTATCGCTGGGCCTGCAGAAAGTGTACAATTCCTCGAACCCGTTCGACTTCATGGACATGATTTCGCTGCAGGGTAAGACGAATTTCTTCGAAAAGCGGGTCGGCGAATACCAGAAAGCGGGCGTCATGGCCGGCGTGAAGGAAAAAGAAGCCCCGAAAATCGCCTTCGACGCGGACTTTTAATAATAGTGAATGAGTGAATAGCTCCGATGAGTTGGCTTCCTGGCGGAGCTAATCACTATTGGCTATTCGCTCATTCACTAATTCATAAACCAGTTCCGGTTCGAAGCCTTTGCTGATGGCGTAGCGGGCCAGTTTCTGTTTGAGTGCGAGCGGACTTTCCTGCGGGAGGGTCCGCTTCTTTTTTTCGAGGAGTTCGGTCAGGCGCTGGCGGTAATCGTCGGGTTCGATTTCCTTCATTGCCGTTTCCAGATTGTGTCCGGTGATGCCGCGCTGCTTCAGGTGCTGCCGGATTTTGTGCTTTCCCCAGCTTTTGACGCGGAATTTACTGCCCGCAAACGTCTTCGCAAATCGCTCTTCGTTCAGGTAATTCTGTTCGATCAGTTCAACGATAATAAGGTCGGCATCGTCGCCGTACACGTCCCATTCGGCCAGTCGCTCGCGGACTTCCTGCTGGGTCCGTTCCTGATAGGCACAAAACGAAGCGGCCCGGCGCAGGGCATCTTTCAGGCGGTCATTCATGGAATGAAGGTAGTATTGGAAATGAAAAATGAAAAATGAATGATGAAAGAGACGCGCCGTTTGGCGGTTGTTTCCCATTTATTATTCATTATTCATTGCGGCCCGCCGCAGTTCATTATTCATTGCAATTCATTGCGGTCCTCCGCTGCTCATTATATAAATCTCCATACCGCCCCGCTGTTCGATGAGGATCGGAACGCCGTTACCCAGCATTACGCTGCTCTGCCGCAGGACGTTGCCCTCCCCTTCCTGCACGATGGTGAGTTGGGCGGCATCCGCACGAATGGCCGGCAGGGACAGGAGGTTGGCGTCACCATTCTGGATCAGCCGGATGACGTTCCGGTTGCCGTTGAGGCCAAAATCAATTTCGTTGCCCCGCCCGATCTGTAGCAGGACCGCGTCGTTGCCGCTGCCGAAGACCTGCGCCCGCACGGTGTTTGAACTGCCGCTCTGCACGTAGTTTACCGGCCCGGACGAGAGGGGGGGCAGCACGCCGGCGGAAATCAACTGAAAAATATAAGTCTCGTACTGGTTCTGCGTCCGGTTCGTCTGACGCCAGTACACCTCCGACTCCTGAGCGTTCACGGCGAACGGTATCAGGCTGGCCAGGAGCAGGCAGATTATTTTTCCCTTCCTTTCCATAACGTCTGGAAATGGTTTAGAACTGTAAAACTGCCGAGCGAGTAGACTGTTTTGAGGACGATGGATAAATTACACTGGGAAAAAATTTCCAATAAATAAGCATTTTTTACTAGCATTGTAATAAGTAAATTTTACCAATAACACATCAACACATAAAGCATTTAAAATATGACATTCTAGTATCCTTTTCGAAGGAAAGAATTTCTTTTCCACACTGTCCCCTTAATTCATATTATCATGGCACCAATTGTTCGACTTAATTTAAAGTGGATTGGATTCATTTTGGGAGTTTTGATTTTCATTAATATATCGCTCTTATTTACTACCTGGTTTTCTCAGCTGTATTCTGCCGAGCTTTATCAGAGCAATCAATTTCTTTTCCTCCTATTACAACAAACCGATCTTTCTCTTGAAAATGTATTAGCGGCCTGGTACTCTTCCATGCTTCTCCTTTCTGTTTCACTGGTTTCCATTCTTTGCTTTTTTTCCCACAGACCCGCCAGTGCTTTATGGCTCAAAAATAAATCCGGCTTTGGCTGGCTTTTTTTCTCGCTATCTTTCGGTGCGCTGTCCTTTTCCGAATTGGGTTCGCTTCATGAAACGATTGGCGACATAGTTCTTTTCAGTAGTTCAGGCGGAAAATACGGCTGGTATGTATTCTATTTTCTCATCGGGTGCATTGGCTTATTTATGCTGCTTTTCACCTGGATTCATCTGCGTCAATCAACCTCCGGATTATTTTTCGCCACGTTAAGTGTGCTGTTTTTTATCAGCGTTCCGGTCCAGGAAGTATTTGAATTTGAATTCTGGAAAGCTGGGGAAAGACCCGTCTCCTACCTGCTTCTGGAAGAAGGCTCGGAGCTGTTCGGCTCGCTTAGTATGCTGGTTGCCACGATGATATACTTCATTCAAAGTGCTGAAAAGCAACCCCAAACCCTCCCGGCCTCCCGTGTTGAAGTCAGGCTATCCGTTAATACCGGCCGCGTTTTTACATACATCGGCCTTGTGCTTCTGGCGATGGGGTTTCTCATGTTATCTTTCTCGTTTACCACCCGAAGCCATTCCTTGTCTGACGACCAGTCCGGAATTGCGAAAAACTGGTTTCCGAGCGTCGTTGCTTTTGTCTCTTTTGTGTATGGCGCTTATCAGGTAAGTCGAAAAAAGAATACCGTTTTATACGGACTAATGTCTTTTTTATGCCTGTTCCTTTCGGTCTATTACGGAAGCAATTGGTATGTGTTTCCTTTTCTTCATTCTGGCAGCATTAAAAGCCTGTTATTGCTATCAATTATTGGCGGAATATCCGTTTATCTGAGCTATGTATTTTACCGAAATCAGACGAATTCATTGCAAAGAATACCCATTCTATTTTTCCTTTTTAGCCTATTGATTTCTTTGCTGACCTGGCAAACCTATGCCGCTGAATTTGGCTTTCTATCTTTCTCTTCCCTTCTGGTAAGTCAGCTATCATACAATCACTTTACAAAAAAATCTGCGATTAATACAAAAAAATTAAAGCCAAAGTTTACGTAATAGCGGTCTATACACTTTCCGTATAATAAATTAGATTACGTCAACTAAAAGATAGTGAACTAAAAAAGGTAAATTGTTTAAGCAAAACTGAGCCGACTCTCCGAAAAATACTTAATACACCGTCTTGTTCCGTACCGTATACAGTGCACCAATTATTTCCTGAAAATTGATAGACGTGGATCGCATTCCCAAGTCACCTCCCGCCGTACTGCCCCTGCCCGAAGAAACAGCCCGGCCGCTCTGGTCTGTGATGATTCCGGCCTATAACTGTTCGTGCTTTCTGGAGGAGACCCTGAAATCGGTGCTGGCGCAGGATATGGGTCCCGATCAAATGCAGATTGAAGTGGTCGACGACGCCAGTACCGATGCCGATGTGGAGGCGCTTGTGCGTCGGCTGGGCCAGGGCCGGGTTTCGTACTACCGCCAGCCCCAGAATGTCGGCAGTCTCCGCAACTTCGAAACCTGCCTGAACCGGTCCAGAGGCCAGCTGATTCACCTCCTTCACGGGGACGACCGGATTCACCACGGCTTTTACCGGAAGATGACCAAAGTTTTCAAGGATTTTCCGGAGGCCGGGGCCGCCTTTTGCCGGGTGGCGTATATCGACGAACGTGGGCGGGTGCATGCCGTTCAGGACACCGAGGTTCCGGAAGCGCAAATCCTCGACAACTGGCTCGAAAAAATTGCCGAGAAGCAGCGCGCTCAGTACGTCTCGATGGTCGTGAAAAGGTCCGTTTACGAGCATCTGGGCGCTTTTTACGGGGCCATCTACGGGGAAGACTGGGAGATGTGGACGCGCATTGCCCGGCACTATCCGGTGGCCTACACGCCCGAACTCCTGGCCGAATACCGCGGCCATCAGGGGTCCATCTCCAGTCTCAAGGCTTTGCACGGCCGGGGCCTCGACGACCTGCTGACGGTCATCAATAACATTCAGAACCACCTGCCCGAGGACAAAAAAAAGCGCATTCTGACCCGTTCGAAGCGGCATTACTCCTACTATGGCGTCTTCAGTGCCATCCAGACCTGGGAAATGACGGGCGATGTCCGGAACATTTTTCCGGCGCTGCGGGCTTCGTTCCGGTTGCATTCAAGTATCGGGCTCGTCTTTTTCATGCTTAAGCTGCTGCTCAAAAAAGCGGCCCGGCAGTCATTTACCGCCCTGAACCGGCTGCTTTCGTCCAGCCCGTCGGACCGGGCCTCCGTGAAGTGGGATTGGGAGGTTTCCAGCAAAACCCGCTGGTGGGACCTCGACCTGGCCGGTCTGTGGGCTTACCGCAAACTGCTGGCCCGGCTGGTCCGGCGCGATTTTCTGGTCAGTTACCAGCAAACCCTGCTCGGCCCTCTCTGGATGTTGCTGCAGCCCATCCTCACGGTCTTTATCTACGTGCTGGTTTTCAACCGGTTTGTCGGCCTGTCAACGGGTTCGGTGCCGCCGGTGCTGTTCTACCTGTCGGGGACGGTGCTCTGGAATTTTTTCAACGAAGTCTTTACCGGCACGTCGAACACCTTCACGGCCAACGCCGAACTATTCGGCAAAGTTTACTTTCCGCGTCTGGTTATTCCGCTGTCCATCACCAGTTCCCAGTTTCTTCGCCTGCTGATTCAACTGGGGTTGCTCACGGGCGTGCTGGTTTACTACTGGACCGTGGAGGGGATGCCTTTCCGGCTGAACGCCTGGTTTCTTTTTGCCCCGGTTGCCATTCTGCTGGTGGCCGGTCTGAGTCTGGCCCTTGGGCTGATTTTATCGGTGATTACCGCCAAGTACCGAGACCTGTCCAACTTTTCGAGTCTGGCCGTCAGGATGTTGATGTTTGTTACGCCCGTCATTTATCCCCTGTCCGGCATCAACCCAGCCAACCAGTGGCTGCTTGCCCTCAATCCCTTGACCCCGCTTTTTGAGGCGTTTCGCTACGGGTTGCTGGGCGAAGGGACCTTCGCGACGGGCCAGCTTATTTACAGTAGCGCACTGAGCGGTGTCCTGCTGATGGCAGGTATTCTCCTTTTCAATAAACAGAAAGAAACCGTGATGGACTTTCTATAGCCCGGTAGCCTATGTCTGACATTTCCATTGAAATAAGTAATCTGTCAAAGCGGTATCGGTTGGGCACACTGGGTTCGGGCTCCTTCAAACAGGATTTGAATCTCTGGTGGCGGCAACTGTTCGGCGGCCAGAAAGGCAACCCCTCGGCTGAGGCGTACCGGCCGGGCGCGTCTGAACCGGACTTCATCTGGGCGTTACAACATATCAATCTGCAGATAAAACAGGGCGAAACGTGGGGCATCGTCGGCGGCAACGGTTCCGGCAAATCCACGCTGCTTAAAATCATCTCACGTATCATCCGGCCGACAGAAGGCGTGGTCCGGGGCAACGGGCGGCTGAGCAGTCTGCTGGAGGTGGGGACCGGCTTCCACCAGGAGCTTTCCGGCCGGGAAAACATCTTTCTCAGCGGGTACACCCTCGGCATGAAAAGCGGGGAAATCCGGCATCGGTTCGACGAAATTGTGGAGTTCTCGGGCATCAGTGCCTTCATCGATACGCCGGTCAAACGATATTCCTCCGGCATGTACGTCCGGCTGGCTTTCGCCGTGGCGGCGCATCTGGATTCGGATATTCTGATTGCCGACGAAGTGCTGGCGGTGGGCGACTCCGAATTTCAGAAGAAATGCCTGGACAAGATGCTCGATTTTTCGCGCCATCAGGGTCGCACGATTCTCTTTGTCAGTCATAATATGCAGGCTGTCAGCCACCTGTGCAGCCAGGCCGTCTGGTTGCAGAAAGGCCGTCTGATGGCTTCGGGGCCGGTCGGCTCGGTGATTCATCAGTACATGGGCCTGGCCCAGTCGAACCAGCTACGGCAATGCTGGAAAAGCCCGGCCGATTCGCCCGGAACCGACTGGATTCGCGTCCAGTCGATCAGCCTTATTCCCGAAGATCCGGCGCACGACCGGTTTATCGACACCCGCACGCCGCTGACGTTTGATTTTCGGTTGTGGGTAATGGACGACAGTCCGGCGCTGCTGGTGACCCTCCAGCTTTTCAACGAGGAAGACATTTGCCTCTTCGACACCATGTCCTCGCCGCTGGAATGCCAGAAAGGTCTGGTCCGCGGCACCTGCCGAATTCCCGGCAATTTCCTCAACAATGGTTCGCATTCGCTTTCGATCACCATCTACCGCGACGGCTGGGAGGACTATTTTTATTTTGATCACTGCCTGACGTTCGACGTGGCGGACCACCGGGAGGAGCATCTGCGGTTTCAGGGCAAATGGTGGGGCGCCGTACGTCCCCACTTCCCCATCCAACTGGTTCAGGAAGAAGAAATAAAGTACCAGCTGTAACCGTCTCATGAAAGCGCCGTACTCCTACACCATCCGCCACCTTCAGCTCGCCGACAACGACCCGGTCACGCTTCCGCCGGGCCACGAATCGGGCTGGTATCTGGTTTTCTGGTGGCAGGAGATTGCCGTAGGCGACCTGTATCTGGAACCCGGCGAGCAGCCGGACGAAGCGGTTTTGTGGGATAAAATAGCCACCGCCATCGACGCCACCCGGCAGGTCTATGCCGGAACTCCGGCGGATCAGGTCCGGCCGCCCGCCCGGCCGCTTCCCGAACGGGCGGAGCTTCAAACCCAGCTGGCGGCGGTGCTGGAGCCGTTTCAGACGACCCGCCTGCCCGCCGAGGTGCCCGTTGCCGTGGTCATCTGCACCCGCAACCGGGCGGCTCAGCTGCGGCGCTGCCTGCATTCGCTACTTAACCTTAGCTGCCGCCCCGCCGAAATCATCGTGGTCGATAACGCACCGGACGATGACAGCACCGCACGGGTAGCGCGCGAATTTGGCCGCGTCACGTACTGCCTCGAACCCCGGCCCGGTCTGGATTTTGCCCGCAATACGGGCGCCCAGAAAGCCACCATGCCCATTGTCGCCTATACCGACGACGATGTGGTGGTCGCCTCCACCTGGGTTTACCAGCTCTGGCAGTCGTTTCGGGACACCCAGGTGGCGGCCATGACCGGGCTGGTCATTGCCTCCGAACTCCAAACCGAGGCCCAGCTGATCTTTGAAAAACACTGGAGTTTCAACCGGGGCTATGTCGACAAGATTTACGACATGGCCTATTTCAAACGGACGCTCCGGCAGGGGCCGCCCGTCTGGGAAATCGGTGCCGGAGCCAACATGGCGTTTCGGCGGTCGGTATTCGACGATGTCGGCTTTTTCGACGAGCGGCTGGACGTCGGAGCGGCCGGCTGCAACGGCGATTCCGAGATGTGGTACCGGATTCTGGCCCGGGGGCACGTCATTCATTACAACCCGCGGGCCGTGGCTTTCCACGAACACCGCCGGGAGCTGGCCGCCCTCCGGAAGCAGTTGTTCAACTACATGCGCGGCTTTACGGCGGCGGCCCTGATCCAGCAGCAACTGTACCGGGAGGCCGGTTACAAACGGCGGCTTTTCCGCGGGCTTCCGCTGTATTATTTCTGGCTTTACGTGTGGGGCTTTCCGAAATACGGGTTCCGGTACCGGACGCTGGGCGTCGAGGTCCGGGGCATCCTGTCGGGGCTGGTTTATTATCTGAATCACCGGCAACCTGTTTCCTGAACGATGAAAAACGCAGCAGCTTCCGGTTCGCCCCTGGTGTCGGTCATCATCCCGTGCTACAATCATGGCACCTATCTGGCCGAAGCCATCGACAGCGTGCGGGCGCAGACCTGGGCACCCGTCGAAATCATCGTCGTGGACGATGGGTCGTCGGACAATACCCGGGCGGTGGCGGAGCAGTACCCCGGCGTACGCTATGTTTACCAGACCAACCAGGGACTTTCGGCGGCCCGCAACACGGGCATTACTTACAGCCGGGGCGATTATCTGGTTTTTCTGGACGCCGACGACTGGCTTTACCCGGACGGCATTGCCTACAACGTCGGGCAGCTGGAAGCCCGGCCCGACGCCGCTTTTGTGTCGGGCGCCCACGATAAAGTGGATTCGGAACGGCGGCTTCTGGCCGAAGAGGTGATTCCGATTGAGAACGAACATTACCTGCGGCTGCTGGAAGGAAACTACATCGGCATGCACGCCACGGTGCTGTATCGACGGACCGTTTTCGACCAGCTGCTTTTTGATACGACCCTGCGGGCCTGCGAAGATTATGACCTGTACCTGAAAATCGCGCGGCGGTTTCCGGTCCTGCATCATACCCACAAAATAGCGGCTTACCGGATTCATACGACCAATATGTCGGGCAATGTGCCGATGATGCTCCACACGGTTTTTGCCGTTCTGGCCCGCCAGCCGCCCCTCTTCGCCACCGAAGCGGAGTGGCTGGCGTACCGGCGCGGACAGCAGATCTGGAGCGAATATTACAGCATGGCCGTCTACGACCGGCTCCGCAACCGCCAGTACCCAGCCTCCTCTCCGGCCCGCGCCGAGGCGCTGAAGCTCCTGCGGACGTACAAACCGAACCTGTTTTTCAAATACTGGATCACCAAACTCTTACCACTATCAAAACGCTCGTAAAAAAATACACGCCTACGTTTGTGCAGCGGCTGCTTTTCCGGGCGGGCGTCTACCCGAATTTCCGGCCGCTGCCGGGTCATGTCGAAGTCGGCGATCTGGGCCGGACCCAGCCTTTCAGCACCCAGTTCGGTTACGACCGGGGCGGACCCGTTGACCGGTATTACATCGAAAATTTCCTGCAACGGGAATCGGCATGGGTCAAGGGGCGGGTGCTGGAGATCGGCGACAACAGCTACACGCTGCGGTTCGGCGGCGACCGCCTGACCAAAAGCGACGTGCTGCACGTACACAGCAACAACCCGATGGCAACCCTGGTGGGCGACCTCAGCGACGCTCCGCAGATTCCGGACAATACGTTCGACTGCATCATCCTGACGCAGACCCTGCACCTGATTTACAACCTCAAAGGGGCTTTGCAAACCTGTGAACGCATCCTGAAGCCGGGCGGTGTGCTGCTGCTGACGGTGCCGGGCATCAGCCATATCGACCATGACGAATGGAACGACAACTGGCTCTGGTCGTTTACGGCCGCTTCGCTGCGCAGGCTGTTATCGGAAGTCTTTCCAACCGACCATCTGGCCCTCCAGACGCACGGCAACGTCTTTATCGCCACGGCTTTTCTGTACGGCATGGGCGTATCGGAAGTAACCCGGGAGCAGCTGGATTTCACCGATCCGCATTATCAGGTCATCATTACCGCCAAAGCCACTAAACCTGCCTAGTCTTGATTCAACGGTACCTGCATCGCCTCCGCCGGCGCTTCGAGCCCAAAGCCCTCGTCCTGATGTACCACCGGGTCGATACGCCCGCCTGTGACCCCTGGGAGCTGGCCGTCAGTCCGGCCAATTTTGAGCAGCAGCTCCGCGTGATCCGGGACCACTGGACGCCGGTTTCGCTGGCGCAGCTGGCCGACGGCGTGGCGGCGGGGAAAGTGCCCGACCGGGCCGTGGCACTGACGTTCGACGATGGCTATATCGATAATTTTGAACAGGCCCGGCCCCTGCTCGAACAGTACGGCATTCCGGCGACCTTTTTTATCGCCACCCAAAATACCGAACGGCAGAGCCTTTTCTGGTGGGACGAATTGCAGGACCTGATTCTGGAAACCGAAACGCTTCCTGCGGAAATAGGCCTCCCCATCGGCGGCGAAGCCCTCCGGTTTACGCTGGCCGACGAAACGACGCTGACGCCCTCGCTCCGTGCCCGGCAGCAGGTCTGGTCGGCGGCCGACCCGCCCCCAACTCGCCGGTGTCAGCTTTACTACGACCTCTGGCGGCGGCTCAGGCCCCTTTCCGACGCGGAACAGCAGCAAGCCCTGACCGCCCTGCGTCGGCTCATTGCCCCGCCCGCGGGTCCGGCAAAGCCGGTTTGCATGCCGCCCGGCCAGCTTCGGCACCTGCTGGGCAACCCGCTTTTCAGCATCGGCGCCCATACGGTCACGCATACGGCCCTGGCCGATCAGGACGCCGAAACGCAGCTGCGGGAGATTGGCCAGAGCAAGGTGTTTCTGGAAAAGCTGACTGGCGGCCCCGTCCCGCTGTTTGCCTACCCTTACGGCTCGCACACGGATACTACGGTCGCCATTGTGCAGAACACGCCCTTCCGGGCGGCCGTGACCACGGAGCCGGGGGTCGTCACCCGGGCGAGTCATCCGCTTCGGCTCAACCGCTATCCGGTCAACAACTGGAAAGGACACGAATTCAAGGCGCGGCTTGCCCGCTGGTTTCAGAACTGAACAGCCATGACCGAACCGCTACAACCCCTGATTTCCGTCATTATCGGGTTTTACAACGAGGAAAAATTCCTGAACGAAGCCATCGAAAGCGTGCTGGCGCAGGATTACGCAAACTGGGAGATTGTGCTGGTCGATGACGGCTCTACCGACGGGAGCACCGCGCAGGCCAAAGCCTGGGCCGACCGGTTTCCCGACCGAATCCGTTATTTCGAACACGCCCAGCACGCCAACCGGGGGGCCGCCGCCAGCCGGAACGTCGCCTTTCGCGCGGCCCGGGGCGAGTTTGTGGCCATTCTCGACGCCGACGATGTCTGGCTGCCGGTCAAGATGACCCGGCAACTGGCTATCATGCACCAGCATCCGAACGTGGCCCTGCTCTGCGAAGCGTCCGAAAGCTGGTACGACTGGGCCGCCAATCCCCCGCGGAAAAACGTGATTATCCCCGTTGGAGTCGCCGGGGAACGGGTTTATGCACCGCCCCAGCTCCTGCACGAATTGTACCCGCTCGGCAAGGGCGCCGCTCCCTGTCCGAGCGGCATCCTGCTTCGCAAATCGCTGTTCGGGGAAACCCCTTTCGACGAGTCGTTTACCGGGCTATACGGCCTGTACGAAGACCAGGCTTTTCTGTGCAAAATCTACCTGCATTCGGCGGTTTATGTCTCTTCCGCCTGTCATAACCGCTACCGGCAGTGGGCGGGCTCCATCTCCGCCGCGGTTCAGCAAAAGGGCCGCTACGCAGAGGTGCGGCTGTTTTTTCTTCACTGGCTGAAACGCTACCTGACGGAAAACGGGATTACGGACGAGCGCATCTGGCGGGACCTTCACAAAGCCTTCTGGCCGTACCGGTTTCCCGTTCTGCATCGCATTTCGTCCACAATGCAGCGCCGCCTCAGGCGCTACCTCCATCGTGCGGTCACCCTGGTCATGAAACCCCTATGAACACGCCGCTGCTGACAGTCCTGATGCCGGTTTACAACGCCGAAAAATACCTTCGGGAGGCTGTGGAAAGCATCCTGACGCAGACTTTCGCGGCGTTTGAATTCCTGATTATCGACGACTGTTCGACCGACGGCAGCGCGGCCATCATCGAGTCGTACGGGGACGTCCGCATCCGTTTTTTGCGGAACGAAACCAACCGGGGCATCAGCGAGACCCTGAATCGGGGCATCGAACTGGCGACGACCGAGTTCATCGCCCGCATGGACGCCGACGACATCAGCTATCCCGAGCGGCTGGCGCAGCAGTATGCGTACATGACGGCCCATCCCGACTGCGCGCTGCTTTCGTGCGCCGCGCGGGTCGTGGACGAGGCCCGGCGACCTATCCGCATCGACCGGTTTCACAGCGAATATTTCTATTACAACCTGACGTTTATCTGCTGGATGTACCACCCGACGGTCGTTTACCGGCGCTGCGCCGTGCAGCATGTGGGCGGTTACCGGCTCCGGTATGCGGAGGACCACGCCCTGTTTCTGGAACTCGCCCGGCACTACAAAATCTGGAATCTGGAGCAGGTTCTGCTCGATTACCGGGTCACCAGCGAGAGCCTGCATCAGGTCCGGTTTCCGGCCGAGTACGAACAGGCCCAGCGGGAGGTTGTCCGGGCCAGGCTCCGGGATTTCATGGGCCCCGATTTCACCCTTTCGGATATCCATCTGGAATGCCTGCGACACCGCTTTGAACCGATTTTGCGGGAGAGAAATATTGACAGTATGGCGTATTGTTTACGCTTGCTTGACCGGATTAACGAAAAGATTATAAATACGGAAAATTGCAATAACAGCGCCGAATTTACTACCGAAGCCGCCCGTCATAAGAAAAGATTCATCCTTCAAAATCTGACAGAAAATCTGACAACGCTGGAGGCTATAATCCTCATGTGGAAAGTGGGAATTCCTCCCTGGGAAATCCTTGCTTATGGCAAAGAATCCCTGAAAGAAATCATTTTATCAAAACGAGAATCAACTTATCAATAAACTCATATACAGATGATTAACCCATTTGGGTAAGTAAAAAAATTAGCCTCTTTTTGCTTTTACTAAATAGCATTAATAACGATGGATAATTCTTTTAAAGCAAGCCAAAAATTTGTATCATTGAGATGAACATGCAGAATTTGTATGCCCTTATAATCATATCTTTCTCTGTTTCCCTAAGAAGGTTGGTCTGATGAAGTATTTTCTTTACCGTTCAACAGTCTGCATCATTTGCTTTTTTTTCTTTGTTAAATCTGCCCGCGGTCAATTTACCCTGGTCAGAAATGCACAGCCAAATTCTGGCCAGAACAACAGCTATATTTTAACCCGCAGCTTTAACCAGGGCGGTGCCATCTGGCATCAGAACCAGATCGACCTGCGTGATCCTTTCGTCCTTAATTTTACGATCAATCTTCAGCCAAGCGCCGGAGAGAGCGGCGGCGATGGCCTGGCCTTTGTGCTCCAGAAAGTAAGCGCCAACGCTTTCGGGTCGGTTGGCAGCGGCCTGGGCTACAACAATCTGATTCCGTCGATTGCGGCGGAGATTGATACCTACCGCAATCACAACCTCGGCGATCCGGGTTTCGACCATATGGCCCTTCAGCGCAACGGGGAATCCAATCATGATTCGAATCTGTGTCTGGTTAAGCCGGTCAGCGTTCTTCCCGACGGCACCTCCATCACGGACGGCAAAGACCATCTGCTCACCATCAAATGGACGGGCAATTCCAAAAAGCTGGAGATTCTGGTTGACAAAGTGTCCCGGATCGAAACCACGATTGATCTCATCAAGGACATTTTCGGGGGGGAATCGAAAGTCTGGTGGGGCATTACGGCAACGACCGGCAGCGCCATTCTGACCCAGACGATCACGTTTCTAGAGCCATGCAGGCCCATCCTGTACGTCCCGGACGCCTTCACGCCCAACGGTGACGGAATCAACGATGTATTCGAGATCAAGGCGAACCAGCGGGTTGAACTCAACATGACCATTTACAACAAATGGGGCAATGCGGTATACCGGATGGCCGGCAGGGACGTAACCTGGAACGGCGTCAACAGCGAGCCGGGCAACTACGTTTATACCGTTACCTACACCTGCCCGGACATTCCTTCCAGCGCTACCTTCTCCAAATCGGGTTCGATTATTCTGCTTCAAAAATAAAAAACCGGGCCTTCCGACCCGGTTTTTATCATGCCCTTATACCCTTCAGGATTTAACGAAACGAATGGTCTGCAATAGCCGCTGCCCGTCCGAAATCTGAATGAAATAAACGCCGGGGAGCAGTTGCAGCCCCTGAACATCCACCGTGATCTGCTGATTATCAGCGGCCATCAGCTGAGCCGGAACGGCAAACTGACGGCCCGTTGACGAAACGATGGTCATTTGCAGGTTACCGGGCATAAATGGAGCCGGGACCGCAATGGTCAGGCTGTTTTGTACCGGATTGGGAAACAGCAGCCAGGCCGTCGCCGACACCTCTCCTCCCGATTTTTCGCCGCTGGTATCCATCCGGGCCGATGTAGCGCAGGTATACTGGCGGGGCGAGTTTGGCAGCACGTAACTGGTCCCGGCCAGCCGGATGGAAGCCGTGTGCGTTCCCCGTTGCTGGTAAGCAGACGGAACATTAAAGCGGAAACCGTGCAGCCCGTTGTCTCTCAGCGCGGCTCCTACGTCCGAACGCAACCGATTGGCAGGGACCGTTGCCACCAGCACCCCATCAATGACCACGTCCACATTGACGGAGGTATTTAACTGGTTGCGGTCGGCGGCCCAGCCTTCCAGCGTGCTGCAATTGGCCTTGTCGAAATTGCCCGTCGGGTTAGCGGCCGGCCGAACGACGCTGAAGCTGATCGTGAGCGGTGTGCCCGCCGTGCCGGTTCCATTGGCCGCGGTATACGGCGTAGCCGTGAGCGTATAACTCCCCGCAACCGGGGTCCAGGAGGTGTAAGTGCCGTTATTATCGCCGAAAAGCGCAAACGGGGCGTTTGAATCCGTCTGGCTGCGGCTCTGGGCGCCACTCAGGTTCATCACCACCGACCCGGTCGGGGTGCCCATGCTGATGTTGGCGCGGATAGCCAGGTTCTGCGTGGGCAGGTTCAGCAGGTTCAGTTGCTCTCCGGGCGCTATCACCCTGATTTCCTGCCCGTTGGTAGCATTAATCAGGTTAAAACTGACGATGGCGGGCAGCGACGCAGGCTGCACATTGAGCGAGGTTTCGGCGAAAGACGTTCCGCCCTGGTTATCGGTCACCGTCAGGCGCAGCAGATACGCACCCACCTGTATTCCGCTGACAGTAGCCAGAGCGCTGTTGCCGTTGGTGAAGGTCAGTTGCGTTGGACCGCTTCGCTGGCTCCACACATAAGAGGCGATGCTGCCGTCGGAATCGCTGGCCGTGCCGGTCAGGGTGGCCGTGCTGGTCGGCAGCGCAAGGGTCTGATCCGCTCCGGCATTCACGTAGGGAAGCTGGTTCACGGCAGCCGGTACGGGCGCCAGGGTGAAGGCGGGGCTTTCGGCCACCGGGCTTTCGTTGCGTCCCGTCACCGCCCGAGTCTTGAACTTCCAGTAACCCGCCGGTCGGGACACGTCTCCAACCAGAATCTGGCCGCTATAGGCGGTGTAGTCTCCACCATTGACGCTGACCAGAATTTCGGACATGCCCAGCGCACTCGAAGCGCTCAGCGTGTTGGCCGCGTCGTCGGCCGCCAGAAGCGGGGCCGGTGGCGTTACGTTTTCCGGAGCCGGTGCGTCAGCCAGAAACAGAACGCTCCCCAGCCCCATGATTCGTGCGTAATTGGAGCCGTTTCCGAAGAAATACATCCGAACCGTTTTGGGAGCTTTCCAGTTGGCCGAAGCGTCGAAGACCGGGACCGTTATAGCCGGGTAGGTACCGTACCGGAACGTAATTCCTCCCGTCGCCGCGTTGATTTGGAAGGGTTGCGTTTTGTTGGTAACGACGTACATGGCCGTGTGCGGTCCCTCGGCAATCACCTGGTTGTTGGTAAAAACCTTGATGGTGGGCACCGTTCCCCAAACCAACTCCATATGCAGGCGGGAAATGACCTTACCGGTGTTGTCGAGAACTTCGAAATAGCATCCTCCGCCCTGGCCGTTGTTGCCGTTGTTGCCGTCCCAGCTGACTTTCCCGGACATTTTCCAGGAAGGGAGGTTGGTGTACGTTCCCAGGTCTTTGGCGACGGTAGCCGTCCCTGAGTTTTGCAGAAACTTGGCGTATATATCCACCGAATCCCGCTTGTAAGACTTCACGCCGGTTTTTACGGTCCACCAGGTGCTGTATTCGTTGGTTGTAACGTCCGCCGCCGGCGTGCGGACCCAGCCCGCCGTTCCGTCCGTTAAAGGCGCGATAAACGGAAGGCCGTCCATCAGGTGAACTCCGTTGTTCGGTAACACCGGGTTGGACACGATAGTAGCCGTCTGAAGCTGAATCGTATTCAATCCGCTCACTTTCCACCGGTGAACGCCCGAATGAAAAAACTCATCGTTGTGATGGATATAGTAATCGCTGCCGCTTTTGACCACGGAGGTAGAGAAGGCGTTTCCGGCCATTTGCGGAGGAGAATCTTCGGCAGAGTCCCATTTGGTGACGCCAAACTGGCCTACCATCAATCCATTATCAGCGACATGCTGCCATTTATTGGTCTGCCCCGCTTTCCAGAACTCACCGTAGTAATTCCAGAAAATGTTGTTTTCCACCACCTGAACATCGCCCCCGGCATTTCCTGTTTCACTGCCGTAATTTCCGGTATCAAACCGGCCGTCGTCCGGAAAATCACCGCGGTACTCCCGGTTGGTTGCCAGCGCTGTTTTCCATTTCCAGTCGGAGCCGCCAACCGGAATTGCTCCCAGGTGGAAGCCAGCCCCATGCCCATTTTCTTCTTTCTGTCTATCAAAACTGATCACGAGCCCGCTGGCGGTCGTCTGCCCGGGAGTGCCTTCACTATACCGGGTCATGGGATGCCCACCGGTATCGCCGGAGAAGCGGGCCGTTTCCTGAGCAGGTCCCCACTGCGGGTTACCCGCTGCGTCGAACCCGTTCAGCGTTCGTTTGTACCAGATCTGTGCCCCATTGGACAAGCCTGAAACATACCGGAGAGAGCCATCCGGACCAATGCTTTCAAACCCGTACACCTCCAGTTCGATACCCGTAAACCGGGGCAAACCCGCTGCCGGCAGTTCTACCACATGCCGCCGGTGGGTGTTCACGTTCTCCTGAAGTGCGTAGGTCCGCCCGTTGGACAGCGTCGTAACGGATTTAAAAACGTTTGCCATGAAATCCTGAAAATACGCTGCCGGAATGCTGGCCCGCCAGTTTTTCGCCAGTCGCCAGCCGTCCCGCATCGATTTGGAGTAGTCAATCGCAAACTCAAGGTACTCGTTGAATACCCGGGTCGGGTTGTTGGGATCGACGGCAATGCTGTACGAACGCGGCAGGTACATGATCCGGTCCTGCCAGGTGCGGCTGCTGCTGTACTTCTGAATCCGGTAGTTACCCGGATCGCCGACCCAGAAGCTCCCGCCCGGCTCAAACGTGATGAATGTCCGCATCGACCGTACCGGGTCGCTAAAATAGAACTTGGCATCCTGCACATCGGGGTTCGACATGTAGCCGCCCTGCTGTCCGAACGTCCAGGCACTGGCTCCGTTAGCGGTCGAGAAGGCTTTCAACTGCTGGCTGGTACCGGCATCGGCAACCACGATGGTGGCTCCATCCGGCGAAATTCCCATAGCAACGGGACTATCCAGCCCCGCCAGCGTAAGTGAGGCCGCAGACAGCGTACCGCTGGTTTGCACGGTGTACCGTTTGACCGTTCCGCCGGACATGATCCACAGTTCGTTGTCGTTGACCGGGTTGATTTTCAGCCGCTCGGGGCCGGTAAAGCTCAGGGTCTGGACAACCGCTCCGGTGGTTTTGTTCAGGACGTGAATGGTGTTGTTGTCTTTGCGGGCCACGAAAAGGTAGCTGCCGGTCTTCTGAACGGCCAGCCCGGTGATGACGATTCCGGTGCTGATGGGAAAAACCATCCTGTTGATGACGCTCTGGTAAGTCCGGCCGTGGTTTGCCGTATGCGCCGTTCCGCTGCTGAAAATGGCTTCGGTATCGTCGCTCACTTTGGTGGCGAACACATACGAGGGCGAATCGCTTACGCCAAAATGAGAAGCGTCGCTCCCGCCCCAGTACACATAAGTACCGTCGGAGACCACAAACTGCGATCCCTGGCTGGTGTAGTTGTTGCTTCCGTTGGGCAGGATTTGCGTAGTGGACGTCGTGTTGCCCGTGCTGGTCTTCCAGTTGGCGGTCAGGCCCTCCTGGTAATTGTTACAGTAGTAAAGGGAAGTTCCTACCGCAACGGCGTCGTGGATGATGTCGAAGCCCCGGAACTTGCTGGAGCCGGTCTGCTGGGCCGATGTATTGCCGATGCTCGCTCCGTCCCAGGTATAGGTGACGTTGTTCGATAAAACTTTGATGACATAGTCCGTTCGGGTGACCAGATTGCCCAGGTCATCTTTTTTGTCCCAGGTTCGGGTATGCGTTCCGGCGTTGAAGCGGACGTTGCTCCATAAAGTCCGGAGGAGAGTTCCATCCGAACCGAAAACGCCGGCGCTTGTGCGGGCCCCGGCACTCAGCGTAAACGTAAAACCGACGGCCGGGTTGTCGAAAGCAGCCGGTTTGTGCGAACCGGACCTTTCCCGCAACGGGTTTCGTTCCAGGGCGTAACCACTCAGGTACGGCCACAGAAGCAGCAGATAGAAAAGTTTTTTCATCGTCAAGTTACAGTTTGTACTTCCAAGCTATCCATTCGGATAACTTGGCATTTATCAAAAGCAATCGGGTATTTCAGAATGTTTCCAGAGCTGACAGGCGCCATGAGTACCTGCCGGAAAGGGTTCCAAAGCCATGAGCCAACGGCTACTTTGCCGCCGCATAAGCTTCGGATCGGTGCATTACGTGGTTAACGGAAGGACTGCGAGAGGTAGCAGAAATGAGGGATACCCAGCTTCTGTCATATGAGCGAAGGTGTCCCCGTGAACTGGCGACAAAATTATTAATTAAAAGGTCAATTCGTTATCGAGTCTCAATTAATTGCCTTTTTTTAATCCATTTCTAATCCAAAAACCGCAGGATTAGAATTTCAACGGAGAACACTTATGCCACCCTAACATATTGACATAAATTTAATTGAGTAAAGACTTATTATAGTTTTAAATTACAGCCATAATGCCTTGATTTCTGTTTAATTTCACCTTCAAAAAGCATCTGTTTCTCACTTTTTTATTTCAATCAAAAGATATTGATTGGTGGAAGAAATTGTGTGAATGGCAAAGTAACTGGCTAAATGACCCGCATCTTTTTTTGCCAGAATCATCACCCGGCCCCTGCTTTCTGTTAAATAACTTTTTACCTGTTGCGGCGTTTCAACCTGCTTTATATTTTGGTTACTGTAAAATAAGGCCGCCGGCCAGTCGATGCCTTTATATAGAAGCAGGGTTTTAGCTTTTTCTGTTTGCGGACCCGCATGACGGCTGGCAAGCACCGAAACTTCATCTATATCGGGTGAGAAAAGCTGTTTCAATTTGTACTGCGCCATAAGAATAGAAAATAGAAAAAGCGCTACCGAAATATAATACATTGGCTTTCGCTTCTGCCAAACATAAATCGTTATAATAAACACAGAGAAGCACACTACTCCGACTGCTTTCAACTTTACATCCAGAAAAGCGAGCAGCACCATCGCGGTGAGTGTCCCGAAATTTACGGAATCAACGGTGCGTATCGCTTCTGTCAGGACGGCGGCCACCAAAAGGGAAAGCGCCGGGTACAGCGGCACCACATACCAATATAACTTGGTCTTTACCAGCGTAAATAGCGTAAAAACGAGCACCGCAGTCACAAACAACGGCAAAGCCTGCGTCCGCCGGTGAAGGAGTTCCTTGATAAAAAAAGCCAGGGCGAACGGCACCGTATAAAGCCAGGGATAAAACCGGTGCCCAAGCTGGTAGATGTAAAAGAAATTATCGCCTTTGTTCCCTTCAAGGGCGTTGGCGGAGCGATTCAGAATATGGTAAAAGAAAAAATCATTGATAAATGCCTGCCCGTGCGTTCTGATCATGTAAATCGGCCAGGGCAGAATAATGGCCAGAAAAAGCAATATCCCTAACCAGAATTGTTTTGTTAAAAGAAACCCGGGCAAACGACCTTCCAGCAGCAGCAAACTAAAAATTATCATCGGCGCCAGAAGTCCGCCGGCGGATTTAGTCATAACGGCCAGAGCCATAAACAGGCAGGAAATCAACCACAACCAAGCTCCTTTCTTATTAATTAATAAAAAAGTATACAGCGCCAGATAAATAAATAAAGCCAGCATAGTATCCGTTGTACCAAACCGGGCATTATCTACAAATCCAAAAGAGGTAAGCAGAATCAGGCAGCCGACAAAAGCTATTTTCTTATCGAAAACAAGTTTACCCGTAAAATACGTAACCAGAGTCAGTACTATTCCTGACAATGCGGAAGCTAACCTTGCTCCGAACTCATTTATTCCAACCAGTTTAAAAAAACCAACGGTAAACCAAACATACAGGGGCGGCTGGTGAAACTTCGGTTTAAAACCCCAGTTCGGCGTCAGAAAATCTCCGCTCAGGAGCATTTCTCTGGCGATCTGGGCGTATTCACTTTCGTCCCAGTTGGCCAGGCTGTTCTGTCCGAGCTTCCACAGCAACTGGGCCGTCGCCAGGGCCAGCAACACGCCAACGGACCACTTTTCTTTCCTGAAAAAGGCAGAAGCAACCGCCGGACTATGGTCGCGGATGCCGGGGCTCTGTTCGATCGTTAGCATGACAGTTGCTGGTTAGTCGATTTAGAATTGCCGAGACTTCGTGTAAAACGCCCGGCTCAGGAGCCGACCTGCACGGGCTGGCCCAGCGCGGGCATGACCGGACGGGCAAGCGTCTGCCGGCGGCTTTTCTCCTGAATCTTGCAGAATACCTGCGTGAAATAGGCCATCTTCAGAATGGCAAAGGCCAGCCCGCGGGCACCGTCGCGAAAGCCGCCCATCAGAAAAAAGCTGCCGAAAAAGTAGGCCGGGCCAATCAGCGGACTGCGCATCAGCCGGTATTTCAGGCGCTGCTTCCAGGTCCAGGTGCCGTGAACCTGCCCCTCGGCCGTTGCCTTCATGAAGCGCTCGGCCTCCCAGCTGGCATACTCGTTATGCTTGGTAACGTAATGACTGACGCCCCGAAAATCCTGATGGTCGATTTTGCTGTAGAGGATGCCCACCTCGCCGTCCAAAACCGGATGTTCGTGGACCTCCATATCGAGCCGGCTCCACTGGTCTTCGTCGATGCGCTCGTACTCTCCCGCGCCGACCCGAAAAAGGGCCAGTTTACGCAGGGGATAGCCGCCTTTGAGCCGTTTGCCCATGAAATAAACGGTATAGCTCAGCCAGTAACCCGCCTTATCCGTGCGGCTCAGCGCCTGCCGCAGCTCCGTCGTAAAGGCAGGCGTCAGGTATTCGTCGGCGTCCAGAAACATGACCCATCGGGTATCCGGCCGGTGGTTGCGCAGGTACCAGTTGCGTTTTTTGGGAAACAGGCCGTTCCAGTGAAAATCCACGACCTCGGCGCCCCACGTCCGGGCGATCTGGCAGGTCTGGTCGGTACTGTCCGAATCGACGACCACGACCCGGCGGGCCAGGTCTCGCCCAATCGCGGCGAGGCAGTTGGGCAGGTTGGTTTCTTCATTCCGGACGGGAATAACAATGGTAAGGTCCAGTGCTTCCATCTGATGCGCAGTTTAAGGTGTGGTAGTTCAATAGTTAATGAGCCTGACTCGTAAGTCCGGCCGTTTCCAGCGGCGTCCGCCCCCTGACGGGTACGCAGGGATGTCCGGCGCAAACCATCCAGGGCGGCATGCTCCGGGTCACAACGGCCCGGGCCCCAATCACGCACCCCTCGCCAATCGTGACGCCGGGGTGTACAAAAGCCTCGGCCGCAATCCAGGCGTGCGCCCCCACGCTGATCGGCCTGGTAATCAGCGGAAAACCCGGCTGGTTGTAGTCGTGGGTTCCGGCGCACAGATACGTCCCCTGCGAAATGACCGCCAGCCGTCCGACCGTAATCCGCCCCTGGGAGTACAGCGTTACGCCGCTGGCGATGCCGCACTGGTCCTGAAGGTCGAGGTTCCACGGAGCCCAGATCCGGACGCCGGGGTACACATGCACGCCCCGCCCCACATTGGCCCCGAAACACCGCAGCAGAAACGAACGCCACGCGTGCAGCGGCCGGGGCGACAGCCGGAACAGGGTTACGTCCACAACTCCCCAGACCAACCGGGCAAGTCGGTTTTTGAGCGAAAAGGAAGGTCCGGTATGTGTGTTCTGGTTAGGCATCGCGTGTGGTTTCAGGATTGAATGGCTTCGCAGAACTGGCTAACTGCCGGGGTCACGGAGAAATTAGCCACATACGTCTGATACGCCCGTCTGGCCATCTGCTGCCGCTCGACGACCGGCCTGTCCAGCCACTGCTGAAGCAGGGCCTTTGTTCCCGGCAGGGTGTCGGTCTGGACAAGACCCGCCCCGGCCTGTTCAATTTCGTCGCAAATGTTAATCTGGTTCGAAATCAGGACCGGCCGGCCGCAGGCCATCGCTTCCACGACGGCAATGCCGAAGTTTTCCTGATGGCTGGGCAGCACAAACGCTTCCGCGCCGTAGAGCGCGCCCCATTTGGCGTCTCCGCTGAGCATGCCGGGAAAGAAAACCGACGCCCGCAGCAGCGGATTGTTCTGGACCGTTTGCCAGATTTTCCGGCCGTAGGGCGTTTCCAGACCGGGTCCGGCAATGACCAGCGCTGGCAGGGCTTCGGGGTCCAGCGCCGTTTCCAGAAGGGTGGCATACGCTTCTACCAGCATCTCCACGCCTTTTTTCTCGTGAATCCGGCTCAGAAAAAGCAGGTAAGGCCGTCCCGCCACCGCGACGCATTTTTCCAGAAAAGCCGTTTCCATCGTCCGTTTGAACGCCGGGGGAGCCTCAATGCCGAAGCCTACGTTTATTTCGCGCCGGGGGTGATAAGGCCAGAACGGCTTGCGGGCCAGCTGCAATTCTTTCTGGCAGGTAAAAAACAGTCCGTCGGCCGCTTCCACGCTTTTATGTTCAATGAGTTTCCAGTAAAGCCAGTTGCGCAGCGCCTTCAGTTTACGGTCCGACGCCCGCTGGAAATACGGGTCCAGCATGCCGTGCGTCATCATGAACAGTTTGGGCGCTTTCTCCTGCCGGTCTTTCAGGCGCTGAATCGCTTTCCGGACCGCATAGCCGTGGTACAGCCAGAGGCCATGCACGACCACGGCATCGTAGCGGTGCAGGTTTTCGTGGAGCCAGGGCGTAAGCTGGCTGCTGTACTGCCACGGCCCTTTGCTGGGTCCGAGGGCGATGATCCGGAACGAATCCTGCAACAGAAACGGCTCCGCCGGGTCGTCCAGACTCACCACGTCCTGAAACACCATTGCGTCGGTCTTAACGGACATGTAGTTCCGGATGCCCTGGCAGGGGCCGCCGACCTTCGGATTCATGCTGCTGATGACCTGGAGTATGTTCATAGTTTTTTTTCTCCTGAAAAATCGCTTGATAAATAGCTTCAATCTGGTCGAGCATATGGGACGGGTCAAAACGGGCGGCGTTGGCGAAACCGGCGGCCACTACCTGCCCGCGCTGCCAGGACGACAGTCCGAGGACCTGCTCAAGCACCACCGCGGCGTCGGCAGCCCAGTCCGGCACCTGCGCCTGCTGTTTCGGACGCACCGGAATCAGAAAAGCGGCTTCGCCGGCGACTTCCGTCAGCGGCGCCACGTTGGTCGTGATGACCGGACATCCGGCGGCCATCGCCTCCGCGACCGGCCAGCCGAACCCTTCCAGCAGGGACGGGAACAGGAAAACCGCGGCCCCCGCATAAGCCAGCCGGACCGCCTCATCCTCGGGTTCGTTCAGCCAGACAATATCGTCGCCAAACCGGGATTGCTCCTGCACTTCCAGCAGTTCTGTCGTCGGGGCGGTGCCGATCATCAGCAGAGGCAGCCGCTGCGAACTGCGGGTACGCCATGCGTTGTAGATTTCCACGACTCCCCGCCGGTTCTTGTACCATTGATTGCCGCCTACATGCAGTACATACCCGTCCGTCAGGTCGAGGCCGAGGCGACTGCCCAGGTGCTGCCTTGCCATCACCGCATCGGTCGGCACAAAGGGTTGATTCAGCCCGTTGTACACCACCCGGGAAAGGGCCGGCCGGGCGCTGAGGAACCGGTGCAAGTCAGTCCGTGTCACCTCCGAAACGGAGATAAAATTTTTTCCGGCCCGGTAGCCCCGGCGAATAAAGCCCTGGTACAGCCGTCCGGACAGAGCCGTTGGGTTTTCGGCCATCTCGCCCCTGGCCGACCGCTGGGCCATAAAGTCGTGGCAGTGAATCACGTGCGGACGGTCGGCGACCAGCGGCACCCAGGGACCGAGCGCGTGGTCCGTAAAGACAAACAGCGTATCGTCGGGGCACTGCTTCAGCCGGCGGCGCACCTGAAGCGGAAACCGAACGTACTGGTCGAGATAACCCAGCCACTTCTGCGCTGCTGGCCCCTTCGCTGCGTTCAGGAAAAAAGCCTCGGGCGACCAGCACGTTACCGTATGCCCCCGCTGCTGCATACCTTCCGCCAGCAGGCGCGCAAAACGAGGCATACTTTGATGCTTCAGAAAGTCGGGATGGGTAAAAAAGACAATGTTCACAGCCGCGTCAGTTAGGAATGGTTCCAGACTTGATTAGTTCGGTAGGCTCACCCCTCATGATGGCGCGCTACGCTGCATCTTGTTGGAGATGACCCGCATATAAGACCGCCTGATACTCCAGGTTCGATGAAATTCGCGGTAGGAAAATCGCCCGATTGCCCGCATCCATTCGGGGTGCAGATACTTCTGCCAGGCCGGATAGCCGTTGTGAATCAAAGAGCCAAACAAATCCCACGGCTTGGGTGAACCGACAAAGTGAAGAATCATCCGGTTTCCAAAGGCAGGTCTGGCCTTTTCGGGATACCACGGGCAATTAAATGAGCGGGGAAGCTTCGCGAATTTACCCGCAAAAATGACGTTTAATAAAGCCTGATCGCAGGACAAAAGCTCGTTACCGTGTTGTTCCGCGATGGCGGCCCATTGCGATTTGATATCCTGTTTATGCCATTCGTCGATATCAATAAAGATGACGCCAGAATTAAAGGTGCTAAGAGCTGGTGGTAAACCGAGCTTTTTTATGAAAAAATCTTTTTCCAAAGCAGTTTTCAATGTTCCGTCTTCCACTGCTGCTATAGGACTTCCACTGAAATTGAACTCACTAACGGTAAAAACATCAGCTTCCACAACTAAATCTGCATCCAGATACAAAACTCTACCCGTTTTTATAATATCTGGCAAAAGTAATCTTCCATACGGAGTCCAGTCACCATGCAGAGATCGATAACGACCGAACGTTTTAAACGAATCAAAATCAACAAAGGTATATTTTCCTTTAAAGCTTTTTGCATTCAGAAGCCATTGAATATGCGCCTTATCCTTTGCTTTTAAATCAGAGCACAAAAACCACAAATGCAGCTTATTTGAATCAGAGCAATTATCAAGCAGCGAAGATACTGTAACGCCTAACCCAAGGAGAGCAAGACGATTGATACATAAGGCTATATTCATGTCGAGAGTATTGATCTTAAATGCGTTTGATTATTACTTTTTTAAAGCAGCCAACACCAGACCACCAGCGAGCACACTAAAGCCTAATGAAGTCGGTTGAGCCCATTGACCCTGTGGTATATTTAATACACAAAAGCTGACGAGCATCCACGGAAGTAACCGGCCCGATTTCATCCGTCGAAAACTGTCCGTCAAAAGATTAAGGGTAAATAGCAATCGGGTTAGAATAACGAGAATACCTATCAGGAATCCCATTTCGCCGGTAATGCGTGTCCACTCGTCTTCGCCAAACTGAAGTCCGGCTGTGCCCAAAACCAGCATGGCCCCTACGCTGGTCCCTGCCCCTAATCCAAACCCGAAAAAAGGAATATTATAACTGCCTGAAATGGCATAAATCATGGCACCAAAATAACGGTCGCCCACCACCCCTTCTAAACCGCCTTCCGCTTTATTAGCCCCTTCGAATCGATGCGTAAATACGTTTAGGGCCGTATCAATCGCGCTGATCTGGGAAAGCATAAAAAAGACCGCCAGTACCAGTACAAAGGCCAGCATTAGTTTCCCGGCATTTTGGGGCCGGGTAACGGCCGTAAACACGGAAAAAAGCGCGGTAATAGTAACACTGAAAAACAAGGTGCGGCTGATCGACAGCGGGATGGCGGCGAGAAGGGCAATCGTGGCAAGAATTAAAATCAGTCTGTTTATTTCTTTTGCATTCAGCCAGAAATAAAAAACGAACGGCGCCACCAGACTGAAAAACAACGTATTTCCATTCGTGAACGAGAACGTTCCGGGCGGGCGAAAATACCCCAGTGCGCCAGAAAAACCGCCCCCTTCCATATTTCCGCCGATGCCCCGGTTCACCCACGCCGACTGCGGACTATAAAATTGCAGGGCGATCAGAATAGCCATAGGAATAGCGATTTTAAGAATCGTGCGGCCGATTTGCACGACATCCTCATAGTTCAAAATCGTACCGATGACAAACATCACCGGAAAATGAAGGATGTAGAGCCGGGCTCCGTAGAGGGCGACGTAAAGGTTGCCGTGGCCGATCAGAACCGCCGTTACAATTCCAATCAGGCTAAGGACAATCATGGCGGCCGAGTAGCCGTTCCACCTGAAAAAGCCGAACTTCCAGGCGGCCAGCAGGAGCCACAGCGCCACCGGGTCCCGCACAATCAGGAGCGGAGTAGCCAGAAAAGGCAATACCCACTTCCGCAGCGCCCCTTCAAAAATGAGCAACAGAAGATACACCCAGATGCCTCGCTTAAGAAGCAGTTGATTTCTGAGCAGTGAATAGTCTCCGTTTATGGGTAAACTCCCGACCATAACTAAACTCGTTAAAATCAAACGGCGGCCAGCTGAATGTTGGCGGCAACCGATTGATAGCTATATTTTTCAATAAGTTCGCGACTGATTTCCCGGTGAAAAGAGCGTTGATTAAGCAGCACCTGTTCCAGCTTATCTTTTAGATCATTTACATCACCGGTCCGGAAGATATATCCATTTTGTCCGTTCTGAACGAGATCAGACGAACACCCTGTCAGGTCCGAAACGATAACGGGAAGGCCAAAACTCATGGCTTCGTTTACGGACAAACCCCAGGTTTCGCCGGCTTCCGAAGACATGACGAAGACATCACTGATCGAATAATATTCCGAAATAGCAGACTGGTTGATAAAGCCAGTCAGAACGACGTTTTTAAGCCCATTCTCTTTAATCATTCGCTCCATTTCCGGTCGTAATTCGCCCTCTCCTACCATAATCAGCCAGGTACTCGGCAGCGACAAACGGCTGAAGGCTTCGATGACATCCAGCGGACGTTTTTTGCTTACATATTTCCCCGAATACAGGATAATTTTTCCGTCGGCCGGAACACCTATTTTCGATTTAATTAAAGTTTTGTCTCCCTTTAATTTTTCAAATTCATTCCGGAATCGCCGGTTATCGACTGAATAAGGGCAGAAAATTAACTGGCCCGGAGCAATGCCATAACTTTCGTAAAACATACGGTTCTGGGTGCCGATGTAAAGGAAAAAATCGACTCTCGGAAAGAGAATATATTTGAGACCAGCCTGCTTTATTCGCTGTTTGAGCCCCTTTTTCAGCAATTCCTGACTGAATGGCATTTCACAGCGGAGACAGACGGTATGGCCTCTCAGTTTGCCGAGCAGCAGGACGAAAAAATGCGTGAAGTAATTCCAGCCATGAACGACAATAACCGAACGGGGTGCCGTAAACAGATTCCAGAGTATTCCCAGATTGATCAGCCCCCAGAAGCTGCCCAGTTCTGACTTTTTCGGGGAGTAATTCCTGAAAAAACGGTACTCATATCCTTCCAGAAGCGGGATGTCCCACTTAACCTTCACGCCAAACTCCCGGTCCTGAACGCCCCGGATCGAGAAATCGGAGCAGTACCAGACTTTGGTACGGATTCCTTCTTCGTTCAGATACTTGTACATCGGAGCGAAGTACTGAATCGGGTGCGAGTTGATGAAAATGATGTCTTTGGAAGTCTGCATGGTTTGGTCTTCAACAACGTTTCGTTTCCGCGGCCCACATAGTCTGGATGGCCGCCGCCAGTTCCTGCCCGTATCTTTCCCACGGCCGGGCCGCCGCCGTCAGGATGGCCTCCCGTCCGGCCTCCGCCATGCTTTCCGGTTTGATCAGAAGCTCTTCAATGGCTTCAATCAGGGCTTCGGTGGCTCCGGCCTGGATCAGCCAGCCGTTTTCTCCGTGCCGGATCACATCCGGACCAATGGTGCGGTCGGTGGTGATGACCGGTGTTCCCTGCGACATTGCTTCGGTTATCACAAGCCCAAATCCTTCGAAAAGGGAGGGGAACACCAGCACGTCGCTTTGTCGCATCAGGGTCAGAATGTCGGCATGGGGCATGGAGGGAAACCAGCGGTGCCGCTCCAGGGCCGCTTCCAGCGCGGGACAGTCCGACGTGGTTTTCTGGCCCACCAGCGTCAGTTCGACATGCCGCGGCCCGATCTTTTCCACGGCCTCAAAAAGATTGGCGATTCCTTTGCGCTGCGACAAACTACCCACAAAGAGGAGTTGTAACGGACGTCCGGTGCCTGGCCGGTGCCCTTCCGGTTTGGCCGTATTTACCGGCGGAAAACCGTAGGGAATCACCTCCACCGGCGCGAGTGTACCGGGAAAAGCTTCCAGCGTTCGGGCCGTGAAACTGCTGGCCACAAAAATCTGATCGGCCATCCTGAGCTCTTCGTCCTTGCGGGCGAGTTTTTCGGCGGGGTCAGCAAGGCCAGTCAAGGTTGGAGCCCATGCCGGCCACCGTTCTTTTTCAGCTTCGAAAACCTGATGGGCCGCCCGCCAGTAACCGATAGGCAGGTCATACAGACAGGTCATCCCCAGCCGTTTGGCTTCCCGAAACGAGAAGCCGATGGTATCCTCGTAACCGTAGACGGCGTTGATTCCTTTGCTGGCTTCGGCGCTCAGGCGGGCAGCCACGTGGCGGTCGAAATTCTGAACGACCCGGTCGATGTCGAACGGGTTCTGGGTTCGCTGGTAAAGTCCGGATTTGAGCGCCAGAATACGGCCGAGTTCGAACCACGGCCAGGTGCGCACGAACGGTTTGAAGGCCGGGTGAAAACTGCGGCGCCGCAATTCGGCCAGCGGTTTAAGCTCCGCCAGCCGACCGGAAAGACTATCCGGAAACGTAGCCATCGACACGTAAAACCCACCCAGCATATCGGCCCGAAGCAGGCCGGAAGCGGCGGCTTTCACATTGGCGTTTCCGGTAAGATGGGATATCAGTATCTTCATCAGTCAGGGCTTATCCGAGCAGCCAGGCCCGGTTTGCGGCTAAAAATTCACAGGGATTATAGCTAAATTCCTCACAACGCGACTTCGGAACGGGCCGGGCCGGATTGCCGACCACGATCGCGCCCGGCGGCACCGATTTGCTCACCACGGCCCGCGCGCCCACCACGGCCCCCCGGCCGATGCGCACCCCCGGCAGCAGCATGGCCCCGGTGCCAATCCAGGCGTAATCCTCAATCGTAATCTCTGCCACCACGTGCTTCCATTCCGGGTCCGTTACGTCGTGCGAAGCCGTCAGAATTTCGACACCGTCGTTGACACAAACGTGTTCCCCAATCTGTACTTTCCCGTGCAGGGCGATTGTGACCCGACCCAGAAACGAATTGGCACCGATGCTCAGCAGATCGAACCGGCCCTGAATGTCCGCCTGGCCGATCTCGGCCGTCTCGGCAATGGATGCCCCTTTTCGGGCCAGAGCCGACCGCTGTCGATTCCGGCTCACCAGTTCCGGCAGCGAAAACACCCGTTTCCCCCAGGCCCGGTAAAAGCGAGCCGAACTGATCGGAAAGCGGGCCCGGTGCGCCCACAAATAACGAAGGCTCGCCATAGTTACACCACCCTTAAAAGTCTGTTACTCAATTGAGCAGAAACAACATCACTCTGATTATCAGCGCCCTGCTGCACCAGCCCCGAATCGAGGCAGGCCGTCAGACTGCCTTTGCGGTACTCAATGACGCCGGACGGAGCCTGCACCTGCAAGCCCCCCCGGGGGTGCCAGCGACGGGCGACACAGAGCACCGTCAGGCCGTGCGCGCGCATGGCGGACACCGCCCCGCTTTTTTCGATCAGCGCCATCGGCGTGGTGGCAATCCCCAGCGAAGCCCGCCTCAGGATGGCCGAGATCTGTTCCGCGGATTGCTCACCGGCAATTTCGACGGGCAGTTTGTGCGCTCTCCAGACAGCGGCCCAGCGTTCCTGTTCCGTCCCACAGCGTCCGACGATCATCAGCTTTACCCGGATCGCCTGGCTGCGGGAGTAGTGGGCCGCCTCTGCCGCCAGGTCCTCCACCGGCGCACCAGGATGGATTCCGCCAAACAGCACGAGTGTGTCCGTCGGTGTACCGTCTGCCCGCTCGCCGGTTTCCGGCAGGGGCGTCGAAAGCAGCGGGATATTCGAGAACAGCGGGAGGTGTTCGGCCTGCACGCCCAGTTCTGCCAGGTACGCCAGATACAGGTGGCTCTGCGTGTGCACGACCGAGGGTTTTAGCCGGCTCAGCAACGATTTGATGATAAACCGCTGGGCGCCACCCCACCAGATATGTTTCAGGGGCGCATCCGTATCCATGCCGACCCACAGTTCATGCAGCATCACGTGCCACTTGCACCCCTTGCCGAGGCTTGCCAGCCGGTACGGAAGGCCCAGGGGCAAGCCTTTGGGGTGAAACGAAAAAGGCACAAACTGCAGGCTGATCCAATCCGGAGTAAAGCGGGCGATCCAATGGCGGGCGTGCTCAAACCGCGCCGACTCCGACAGGCCGGTAGGCAGTCGCAGCGTAGGAACCAGTACGCCTTCACTGTATTGCCTGCCGTCAAACTCGGACGTCACAAACAGGTCGTTCAGCGCCACGCAGGCCACGGCATGACCTTGCCGGGCCAGTTCTCCGGCCAGCCTGCGTGTATAATCGCCGACGCCATCGCGCCCGGGCTCCATTGATCCACAGAGAAAAACAATCCTCATCGCCTACGCTTTTTACTTTAAATCGAATTCTGAATCTAACTCTTCACATAAAAACGGTTCAGGAAAAGAGAAGCAATCAAGCTCATATTTTTCACCTTAATTGTAACCGGACTATGTGTGCTGATTGGCCGCCCGGTATATTGCCAGAAGTTGCGGTCCGCTACCGAAAGTTTAAAACCTTTCAATGCATTCAGTATAAAGTTTTTTTCCCAGGGCTTCGGCGACCCGATCGCGTGGGCCATCATGATCGCGCCATGGCAAAATCCCATGCCTTCTTTGCCGACAAAACTTACTTGTCCTTCCCAGGCTTCGATCGCCGCATTAAGCGCATCCTGATCGGTTTTTGGAAAAGGAGCAAAATAGCTGGTTGCTTCTTCCGGCAACGCGGGTCCGGTGAGGGAAGAGCGGCTTAATCCACCGATGGCGGGACCCATCTTTTCCTGAATTTGTTTCCATAATTCTAAAAAGGCTTTGTTGTCCCTGCTAACTCCTACAAAACCGCCGTTGGCATAGGTAGCTTCCTTAAATGTTAACCGAATATTCTCTCTAGAAAAGTAACTTCTCCAGGCCACTCGCCGGGGATGATAAGCCGCCATCGGCGAATTGATGTCCTCGCACAAAGCGATGCCGCATTCGGTCCAGTGTTCAAACAGATTCCACTTCTCGCAAACGGTTATATCGGGGTCAAAATAATACATAGAGGCGGCTTCCCGGGCCGGGCCGTCCCAGACTTCCAGCAGAAAATCCGGCTTGTAATTGGTCAGGTGATAATCCGTCGTTAAGGGTATAAAATGAATCTCAATATCCTGCGTCACGGACAGCGTTACAGCTCCTTTCCAGCCAAGAGACAGGTTGCTTTTTGCCGAAGAAGCCCAGAATGGAAGGTTGCCCCGATACCCTGCATAGACAGGTCCTGAATAGCCCTGCTGGCAAAGGGAATTGACCAAAACCGCCAGTCCATAATGGTAATGACTCTCAAAAAGAGTACAGATCGCCGAACGCATATAGGTGGTTTATCCTTTGTTTTATGTCGTTTAATTTAACTTTTAAGAACTTTAATCATTCCATAAGACCCGTTGATTATGGCCTGCACTACTGAGATAAAGATATTAAAATATAATACCCCTGCCAGGGTCGAAAGGTCTATTGCATAAACGCCAATCAGAATGGATAGGAAATTTATTGGAATTGACAAAACCGGCGCAATCGCCCAGCCCCGACTGGTGTAAATCCGGAAAGATATCCCGGCAATCAGGCCGATACAACTGCCGATTGTATTTAAGACCAGTTCGTGGCCCAAGCCCATGTATTCGCTACCCAAAAGCCATAATATCTGCGTCTGGAATAACCACACAAAGCCCACAATAACGAGGCAGATCGCCACCAGCGCAACGTGAATTTTGATGTATGCCCCCACCAGAAGGCCTTTCTGATTATCCAGCCGGGCAAAACGGGGAGCAATGAGCGTCCCGAAGACGGTGTTGATCAACGTCAGCACAACGGCCAGACGCCCCAACGCCCCGATCTGCGCCACCGCCGTGGTCGTGCCCAGCAGCGAAATGAGCCAGATAGTGATCTGACCCGACAAACAGTAGTAAATCGATCCGGGCAGGATGCGCTGGACAAACTTCAGGATTTGTTTTCTGAGCTCGGGGTCTGAAGCCTGCCGCCAGTCGGCATAGCCTTCGGAGATTTTCTTTATATGGGTGTTTCCAAAAACCTGCGGAATCCCGGCCGCCAGAATGGCGACCGAAGCAAACGGAAAGACCAGTAAGCCCGGCAGCAGCAACGCCAGACGGCCCAGATTGACGGCTACGTTGTTTTTCTGCAAAACGGGAATGTCCTGGCGCAGGCTGGGCGCTACCTTGAGCAGTTCGCCGGTCAGGCCGGCGAGGAAAGCGGGAATCAGGGCGGCCACGATCAGTCCGGCCGTCAGCCAGTCGGCTCCGTGCTGGTGGAGCAGATAAAACAGGACTGGGACCGATACCACCAGACTGACGGCCCCGAACGTCCGGCGCAATTGCAGGCCGGTTGCCATCACCGCGCCCAGTTTTTGCCGGTCCTGCCAGACCTTTCCTCCCTGGGCCATCACCCCGGAGGAGATGCCACCGTCGGCGAGTACGGTCATTGTTCCCAGCATGGTATTGGCCAGCGTATACAGCGCATACTCGCCGGTAGACAGCAGCCGGATGACCAGAATGCCGCTTATCAGCCCTATGGCCTGAACAGCAATCTGGGCCGAGCCGGTAAGGGTAATCAATCTGCCCCACTCCAGCCATTGGGCGTGGGCTGTCCGGGTATGGATGTATTGTGCCAGTGCTTTCATTGCGTTCGCTTACCTATGCCTACGAGATTTAACGGAACCATACCCCTGATTACCAGGCGTCTTTGTCTCCGGTCAGCATATTGCGTACAGTCCACCAGCAGATTTTAAGGTCCAGCCCCAGCGTGACTTTTTCGATGTACCAATGGTCCAGGCGGACGCGGTGGCGCATCTGCTGGAGCCGGGTGGTTTCTCCCCGACACCCGCGCACCTGCGCCAGCCCGGTAATCCCCGGCTTGACCAGATACCGGTCGCGGTAGCCGGGCAGCGTGTTCCAGTACTGGGCGTCGTGCTGAATGGCGTGCGGACGGGGCCCCACGATGCTCATTTCGCCCATGAGGACGTTCAGCACCTGGGGAAGTTCGTCCAGATTCGATCTCCGGAGAAAGCGGCCCACTTTAGTGACGCGGGGGTCGTTGAGGGTAGTCTGCTGAAACCCGTCACTGCAGCCATGGACCATCGTCCGGAGTTTCAGGCACCGGAAATGCTGGCCGTTGCGGCCTGTCCGCAGTTGCACAAAGAAGACCGGCCCCCGGGACGTAAGCCGAATCAGCGCACCGAGGAGCGGAATAAGCCAGGTAAGCACGAGCACGATGACGAGAATCGCAATCAATAAATCGAAGGCACGCTTCCCCACGAGCTGATAGGCGGAAGATTCCGCAGGTGCCTTAACATGCCGGCCTCTTCTGTTGAACCCAACCGCCTGGTATCCAGAGAAGTCTAACATAGAAATGATTCATAAGGTGTGAATTGTGTGACAGAGTGGACCGTTCCCTGCCCCGCACGGGCAAGGCTTTCGTCCGGCACTATGTATTGCTATTTCAGACGTTTGTACGAATACCCTTTTCGGTACGTGTAGCTGTAGTAATTGTTGTCGTCTTCCCCGATGCCGTTCAGCACAATGTTCAGGTTCTGGAATTTCTGCCCATTGTAGTGCGAATTCAACACCCGGAGATGGTCTTTCGGGGTCACGTTGTGCCGGATCAGGTACAAGGTTGTGTCGGCAAAAGGAGCCACGAGTTGGGCGTCGGTGACCAGACCGCTGGGCGGCGTATCAATCAGGACGTAAGCAAACCGTTGTCGCAGTTCCTCAATCAGTTCCGCCAGACGCGGGCTGCTGAGCGAAACCGTCGGATTAGCCACCAGACTGCCGCTGGGAATGAGGTAGTAGTTGTGCAGACCGGCGATGGGCTGAAGAACGTCGTCGAGCGACGCCACGCCATTGAGGTAGTCGTTGATGCCCGGTCCGTTCTCCATGCCGAGCATTTTCCGGAGCGTGGGCCGCCGCAGGTCCATTTCCAGAATGACCGTCGGCTGGTTAATCATGGACAGGCTGGCCCCCAGATTCAGGGTCAGAAATGATTTTCCCTCGCCGCTGATGCTGGAAGTAATCAGCAGCACCTGACTGGCGGCTCCCGAGCGGTTCCGGGCCAGCTGCAGGTTGGTACGGAGCATCTGAATCTGCTCGGCCGCGACCGACATATCGGGGACGATGATGGAGCCCGGCTGCCGCTTCCGGACAATCTCGCCCATGATGGGGATGGGCGTCGTCGCTTCCACATCCTGCCGGCTGCTGATCCGGTTGTTAAACAGTTCTTTCCCGGCAATGGCCAGCACGGGCAGCAGGAGGCCGATCATGCCGAAGAGGACGAAGATGGTCGATTTCACGGGCTTCACCGGCGTTCCGCTGCTGCGGGCCAGGTCGAGCGTCCGGGCATCGGAATTGACCGCCCCGTAAGTAATGGCGGTCTCCTCGCGCTTTTGCAGGAGGTAGGTATACAGATTGTTCTTGATCAGTTGCTGCCGGGTGATGTTCAACAGTCGCCGCTCCTTGACCGGAATCGTCCGGATAACTTCCTCCATCCGCTTGTTCTTGTCCTTATACTGCGAATGAGCCCCCAGCAGCATCTCCTTCATGGTTTCGATGTTGTCGATGATGTTCGCCCGGGTGGCCAGAATCTGGCTGTCGATGGTCTGGAGCATCGGGTTTTTCGGCGAGGTGGTCCGGGCAATCTGGTCGCGCTCCATTTCCAGCTGGGTCATCTTCTGGATGAGAGAAACCAGCAACGGGTCCGACAGCCCCAGCGTGGCGGGCGTTCCACTGCGATTGGCGGGCTGGCTGTTGACGAAATTGACCAGATTGTCGAGCGACGCGAGTTGAATGTCGATCTGGCTCAGGTGAGAGTCGTTATCTTTTACACTCGACAGGAAAGATTCTGCCTGGCTGCCCAGATCCGTGATTCCGTTCTCTGACTTGTAATTTTCAATGCTCTTTTCCACCGCCGAAAGTTCGCCCGAAATCAGCGCCAGACGGCTATTGATAAACTCCAGCGTCTGGGCCGTTCCTTTCTTTTTATCCTCAACGGATGCTTTGTTGTATTCGGCGATAAGGTCGTTCAGAACAGCCTTTCCCCGCTCCGGAAACGCGTCGGTCAATGTCAGTTTAAGCACGGAAGATGACTCGCTGGTCGGTTTGACACTCAGCCGTCCGATGAAATCGCCCGCGGCGGAAGACAAGCTCATCACCTGAACCTGAAGCGCCTTTACCGAAGGGTCAAACGTGTTTTTTGTAAGAATGCGAAGCGAGCCGTATGGTGTTTCGATAAGCTTGTTTAACAGGTATGATTTATCGTCAATCAACACCGTTTCCGCATTGGGAAATTGTAATACCAACGGCTTATTATATAAAACAGGATAAGCGTTGACAACTTCAACTTTAACCGGAGACGTTTCGTACAGCTCCAGCATTCCAAAAGTAGCGGGCTTAAAATAGCGAATATCCAGATTCAGCTTCTGGATAACCTTTTCCATTAAGGTATACGTATATAATACTTCTATTTCATTTTCAATTTCCTTATCCTTAAATGCTCCCCCTTCAAAGTCTTTCAGCATAACGGCTCCGCGACTTCCTGAACCATCGTGCTGAATGAGAAGCCGGGCTTCCATTCTGTACTGGGGCTGCTGATAAGCCAAGTAAACATAAGCGCCTGCCATTGCCAGAGCTAATGACACAATAAACCAGGGCCAATGCCGGAGATACCTTGTAATAGCCGCTCTAAAATCCACAGGTTTCACAACCTGGAAAGAAGCATCCAGATACGTATTGGTAGTGGCCATAGCTTATGATTTAAATGACTGAATAATTAATTAAAAAACACTAATGACAATGACTTCATTTATCAAATAAGCTTTGCGAAACTGAAATCAGTATAAGCTGATCATCTATTCGCGGCTTTATATGCCTGGAGAAAAAATATTGTCCGTTAAAAAGATATTTGTTGTTTTATAAAATAAATACAAAAACGACATTTCATTTGTGGACCTCAATTTTTGCATAATTTTCTTCTTTTACAAGTTTGAGTAAACAAAATGTAACCTTTTGGTACAGTGAAAACTAAATTTTAATGTGGCTACTTTATACAATCGACCAATAATTATTCGTTTAACAGACAATTTTTAAATCGTTGAGAATAATCCTATTTTTAAATGTATTGGTATTCATTTTTTTATCTGTAAAATATTTAAATGTTATTATTCTCTATTAGGTCATAAAAAGCTTTTACAGAGTATCAGTTGTTCATTTGAAATTTCAATGAAAATAGTAAAGCAAAAAAACAAGCATCACTCTGTTAATTATCAGACATTTTCATAAAGTACTCTCTTCTCAATTTTACTAAGCGATTTATTTTTTTATCCCTCTATTGCCAATCATAAATACATTGATACATGAGTTTTGCTTTATCTGCTTTGCTCAAATAGAAACCGAAGGCATTACTTTCCCTGAAATCTGGGCGGTCATTTGTTCAACCTTTTTCTCAAAATCGCTCAGAATTACTTCTTTACTCAAGTATTTCTCCGCATAGACTCTGGCGCTTGTCCTGTAAACGTCAAGATCAGCGGCCAGAGCGTTGCTGATACCGTCGAAAAGGGCCTCGGTGGATTCCGGCTCGACCAGAATGCCGAACTGGTGTTCCCTGACGACCCTGTACAGCGAAGTACCCGGCGAAGCGGTGACCAGCGGGCAGCCCCCGGCAGCCAGGATTGAGGTGAGTTTGGAGGGCATTACCAGATCCGATGCTGATTTTTTCTGCAATACCAGGTGCAGATCAGCCGTTGCCAGCAGAGCCGATAGTTTGGCATAAGGCTGCAACGGAAAGAACTGAATGTTGGTCAGGTGGTACGACTCGGCCAGACGCTGCAACCGCTTTTTAGCGCCGCCGGAGCCGGTAATCAGAAAAACCACATCGCTTCGGTGCTGAAAAAGCCGGGCCACTTCGATGACCTGTTCAAGCCCCTGCTTCTCTCCCAGATTGCCGGAGTACAGAATCACTTTATCCGTGGCTTTCAGGCCAAACTCTTCCCGCAGCGAGGCATCTTTGGGCAACGGGCGGATGTGGTTTTCGTCTACCCAGTTGGGGAAAAGAATGCATTTGTGCTCGTCAATGCCCTTTGCTCTGATTTTATCCAGCATTCCATCACTGATAGAAGAAACCATCGTACAGCGATCCAGGATGAATTTTTCGGCTTTGAAGAGCAGTTTCAGCAAGCGCTCGCTGGAGATCATGCCCAGGTCGCGGGCGGCATCCACCTGCAAATCCTGAATGTGGTACACGAACGGCACCCCTTTCAGTCTGGAGTAAAACAGCGCCGGAAAACCAAGATGGAAAGCGGGCGAAACGCAGATGACGAGGTCGTACCGCCTGCCGAAAAGAGCCTTCAGCCAATACGGAATGCTGCCGGCGGTGAAAGAAAACTCATGCAGAATCCGCTTCAGAGCGGTGACCTCTCTGGGCACGTACAAGGGCGTCCGGTACACCGTCACTCCGTTCAGGTTTTCTGAGAACCAGAGCTTCCCTTTGTACGCCGAGTGACGTTCCCACTCGGGATAATACGGATACGCCGTGATTACGTCAACACTGTGATTATTACGCGCCAGCCAGGCCCCCAGTTCACCCGAATACTTACCGATGCCTGTTAACTCAGGTGCGTAGTTAATGCCATATATAAGTACTCTCATCTCCGTAAAAATTACTCACATCAATCAAAGAAAATTATTACCTATTATAATTTGACGTTGTTTAACTCAGATGGCCTTTTCGTTTTAGCATTAGAAAAAGCGCCCGGAATGCGGCACAAGGTTATATAAAGTGACTTTTTCGCAAAAAAGAATGAAACAAGGCCTCGTTCTATTAACAGACAATATCCGCCAGACCGAGGTAGTTCATTGGAAAAGACTTCGAGCCAATGCCCATCATCTCGCCATTTCAACTTTTTAAATCGTGCAAATTTGAAACGGGGATAGCCTTTAGTTGCTAAAAAATGAACCTATTTTTATCTATATGTTAAAGCATTTTCGCCTTCTTTTAGCTTCCGATTTCATGAATAAGATTTAATATTTTATTTTATCTAACCTTTCGTCTGTTTCTTATTATCTCATTTTGTACAATTACCCAATCTTATTCACTACTGATTATTGAAAAAGTTCAAAAGGCACAAAGTTTACTTCTTTGTTTTGTCACCAAGCCAGAATTAGTATTACTCTTTTGCGTTTGTCAGCGCAGCAGAAAGAATACGGTGATACTGGCTACACTTAAGATTAGAGGAAGCACTTGAAAAGCCCGGTCGACGGTAGTTCCCTTAGCCTTGGACGGCTCGACATAGACAACGTCGTTGGGACGGAGGTAATAAAAAGAAGAGGCAAAGAGATCCCGGTTCCCGAGATTGATCCGGTTGAAGGTTCGTTTTCCGTTTACTTCCCGAATCAGCATCACGTTATCGCGGCGGCCAAATACGGTTATATCACCGGCCAGACTTAACGCCTGCGTCAGGGTTATCTGCTCGTTATAAATAGAAAGCATGGTCGGTTTGGTAACCTCACCCAGTACGGAAATACGAAAGTTCATATTGCGCACATTGACGGTAGGTTCTTTCAGGTATTCCGACAGTTCTTTTTTGATTTTTTCACCTGCCTGGTAGGTAGTCAGCCCAAGCACATTAATTTTTCCGACAAGCGGCAGTTCGATCGTTCCTTCCGGACTGACGAGGTAGCCTAAATCTTTTGGAACCGTCACGGAGGAGCCTCCGCTTACGGAATTATCCATTGAACTGGCGATGGACGAGTGAGGATTGAAATAAGCCGTTGCCTGCTGGTTCAGGCTGGTTACCTGGACGGACAACACATCTCCTTTTTGAATAGAAGGAATATAAGGATCAAGAAGCGGAAGAGAATCTATTCGATTGGTTCCTTCCTGAAAATAGACCAGTTTTCTGGTGGAACCGCAGGATGTAAGAATAAACAGGAAAGCAGAAAAGAAAAGAAAAGAAATTACAGACTTAGGCAAGTATTTCAGTTTTATCATAAAAGGAAAATCTACCGGGTTAAGAGGAACAGATTATACGAATCTATTCATCCAGCGCCATGAAGACAAATGCACATTTATGACTTGTTATATATTTGCATGTCAACATTAAATTTTTCTTATTTTCAAGAATAGCATTTTTTATAAGGAGATCTTTTATATTAAACTATTTCAATATTTTTTTTTATGCGATTCTAGCTTAGAATGACCTTTTTTTATCCGAAGGAACAAGCCGGTTAAATGAAAACATTTTCATTACAAGAAGGGAGTTTTTACCCATCCCAGCAGATTTATTTTCACAAAACCCATTAACCGTTTAATAACAATATGATATTTTATATATTTAATGAATAAAATTCAACAAAAATCTTAATCGAATTATAAGCCGCCGGGCCGGCGACTTACGGTCTTTCGTTCGTAGTTTTGAACCGGATTTCCGCTAGGTCTGCTGAACTCCACACATCTTCCTGCCGAAAAGGAAAGGTGGCCGAATCTTTGCTGTTTTTAGTACCGACGCCGTACCGTAACTGTACTCACACTGATCGAAGAGATGAATCCTGCACACGAGGAGATTGCTCTGTGCCTGACGGACTGGATCGCCCAGGGCACCCGGTTCCCTTTGTCCGGCACCTTTACCCCACCCCGCCACGTTGTTCACCACCTTGCGCTGGTCGCCGGAAAATTCTTTGATAAACATCCGGAATTGCTCACGGATGACGTGCTGGAATCACTCGCCGCCGAGGCGGCCTGTCCCGAGCTGCAACCGCACGAATCAGACCCCGAACTTACCGCGCTTCGCCAGGTACTCCAGCGTTTTGCCCTGAGTCTTGCCATGCCTGCCTGATTGTTATCTATTTCTGGCAAAAAATTCCTTTTTATAGTATTATATACTTAAAATCTTTCTCTTTAGGGTAAGAACTACAATACTTTCTCCCCTAAATCCATGATTAACCATGAAAGATTTTAAGAAGCTGTTTGGCTCGCTGCCTGACCGACCTGAAATGGCCTCCAGCACCCCTCAGGAGGACTCTTCTGCCGCTACCGGACAGAACCGCCGCAACTTCCTGCGCAATTCGACGCTTGGGGGGCTTTCGCTTGGATTACTGTTTGACGGGCAGACCGAACGGGAAATGGAATTCGTGACGCAGCGCGTAAAGCGGGATTCCAAGCCGTCCGACCTGCGGATTACGGATATGCGGATAGCCGTTCTCCAGGGTGTGCCCTTCACCAGCCCGATCATCCGGATTGATACCAACCAGGGCCTGGTGGGCTGGGGTGAGGTGCGTGACGGGGCCAGCGCCAATTACGCGCTGATGCTGAAAAGCCGGATTCTGGGTAAAAACCCCTGCAACGTCGAGCAGCTGTTCAAAATCATCAAACCGTTTGGTAACCACGGACGCGCCGCCGGTGGCGTCTGCGGCGTCGAAATGGCGCTCTGGGACCTCGCCGGAAAGGCGTACAACGTACCGGCCTACCAGCTGCTGGGCGGCAAATACCGGGATTACGTCCGTCTGTACGCCGACACGCCGGAAGGCAAGAACTACGACGAATTTGCGGTGAATATGAAGAAGCGCAAGGACGCCGGGTACGCCTTCCTGAAAATGGACTTCGGTATCGGGATGCTGGCCGGACAGCCGGGTATGCTCGTCGGAGCCGACGCCTGGAGCATCAAACAGGCGTACAACGACCAGCTGGCGGGTAAACTTGGCAATTACGCCATGACGCGCCACCCGTTCACCCGGATTCAGATTACAAAAAAAGGGCTGGATAAGCTGTCGGAACACGTCGGACGCGTCCGCGACATTGTGGGCTACGATACTCCGCTGGCGGCCGACCACTTCGGCCACTTCGACGTCAACACGGCCATTCAGGTCGGAAAGGCGATGGAACAGTACCGTCTGGCGTGGCTGGAAGACCTCATCCCCTGGTTCTACACCGACCAGTGGAAGCAGATTTCCGACGCCATCGAAACCCCGACGCTGACGGGCGAGGACATTTTTGCAAAAGAAGAATTCATCAAGCTCATCGATGCGCGGGCGGTGGACATGATTCACCCGGACCTGGCATCGTCGGGCGGCCTGCTGGAGACGAAGAAAATCGGGGATTATGCCGAAGAACACGGTATCCCGATGGCCATGCACTTTGCCGGCTCGCCGATCTGCATGATGGCGAACGTACACTGCGCGGCCGCGACCGAAAACTTTGTGGCGCTGGAACACCACGGCGTCGACGTGGCCGGCTGGGAAGACATCGTCAACGGCATCAAGCCCATCGTCGAAAAAGGCTTCGTGAAAGTTCCTGACCGCCCGGGCCTCGGCGTCGACCTGAACGAAGACGTAGCCAAGCGCTTCCTCAAGAAAGACGCCACCTGGTTTGCTCCCACCGACATGTGGAACAACCGCGACTCGTGGGACCGGGAGTGGAGTTAAGGGTTGAATGATTGAATTTTGAATGATTGATTGGCTCCGCCATTTCAGCGCTGCGGAGCCTAATCAACCATTCAATCATTCAAAATTCAATCATTAATTTTCAGCACCACCTGCATCCGGTCGAATTTGACCAGTTTTTGCCGAAAGGCCATGTACTCCGGGTAGGCTTCGGGCGGGAAGGTGCCGCCTTCTGCCTGGAGTCGCCGGATGTAAATCAGTTTCTCGCCTTCCTGGCGGACAGTGGCCGAGTAATTCCCAAACTTCGAGGTGTACTCCACCGGGCTAAACAGGCTTTCGACGGTCGTGTGCGGCGGCAGTTGACAAACGACCGTATCAACATCGACATAGCCATCCGGTAGCTGAAAAGCGGTTTTTCGCGACGCCCCGTCTGTCGGAACGGTTCGGATGGCCGACAGCAGGTTGGGATTCAGAAACAGGCGCGTGCCGCTGCGACTGGCCCCGTTAGGAATTAGGAGCGACAGCTTTTCGGTGACTTTCGGCAGCACGTCGCGCTTCGCCTCGAACGAAAAAGCCCGAATGTCGTAGCTCGGAAGGCGAATCTGCCGGTAAAGCCATTTTTTCTGCTCATCCGGTGCCAGCAGGTGCATTACCTGCTCGTGGTCCTCCGCCTGCAAACCGGCATACTCGGTCACGACTTCGGCATTCGCATCGCCGCTCTCCCCTATTTTCAGGTCAATCCGGCGTGTCAGGCGGCTGTCGGTGGGTTTATACGTCGGCGTGCGGACCAGTTTTCCGCCCTCCGGCGTCAGCAGCAGCGCGTGGCGATTGCCGGTAAAGCTGCCCATGTACCCGGCGGCGTTCAGCGGACTGGTGCATTCCAGCCAGACGGTATCTTTTGCCAGCGGCACGCACAAAATCATGTGGTTGAAACGGGCCGCCGGAAAGTCGGTCAGCACATCCGGCTCGTCGTCGCCGGCCATGACCAGCGCGAGGTGAGAGCGGATACCAGCCGCTTTCAGCAAGGCCGCCGTGTAATTCGACAAAGCTTTGCAGTCGCCATATCCTTTTTCGGCCACCGTCGCGGCCGGAAAGGTCTGCCAGCCGCCCAGGCCCAGCTTGATCAGCACATATCGGGTATGTTTCTGCATGAAGCCGTACACCTTCTCTACCTTTTTTCGGGGGTCCGTTTCTCCCTTCAGCAGGTCCGCCAGCGCTGTTTTCGTCGTTTCCGGCAATTCGTCGCGGTTGGAATTGATGTCGTACACCAGTTTTCCAAATTCCTTCCAGGTGCGCACCACACCTTTGAACGACTCCAGTTCGAGTTCGGAGGGGGCGGTCAGCACCCCGGGACCCAGCCGGTCGTAGCCGAGGTTGTAGGGCTCCCGTTCGCGGACTTTCCGGTCGGCAAGCTGCCACGTATAGCTCCGTCCGGTCCCTTCGTCGGCCGCGGCCGGTTCGGGCAGGCCGTTCATCGTCCGGTACCGCAGCGACTGCCCCGCCGGGAGCGTCACCTTCAGGCTGGCCGACTGAACCGCCATATCCGGGTCCGACAGCGGAAACCATTCTGGGTAAAAAAGCAGATTGCGGGTGGTCCGTTCGTAGCGAAATTCCACCGTAAAGGGGTAGCCCGCGTAACTGAACCCGGCCGTTTTCTGGCGATAATCGGCGTAAAAAGCTTCGTCGCCGATGGCGCTCAAGTCCTGAATGTCGGCCCGTTTGAGCCGCTTGATGACCTTGCCGCTGGCGTCGTAAAGCGTGCCTTCGATATCGGACACCTTCGAAAACTTGTCGTAGACCACCGTCAGGGAGGTGCGGTCTGACCCTTTTTCGTTCAGAATCGTCACGACGGAATGCACCGTTTCCACCGCCTCACCGGGCGATTTTACGGTAAACGTTTCTTCATACTTTCGCAGCACGGCTCCGGCCCCCTCGCCCAGCCCCGCCGGAATGGCCGACGCCCGGTACGACTCCTGCGCCAGCGCGGCCATCCCGTTGAGCAGCAGCGCGGTCAGTAATACAATCTGTTTCATTCGTTTTTGAGAGAAATCTGCGCCTTCGCCGCCCCCTTGACCAGAATCAGCTGCTCGGCGTGTTTGGCAATTAGTTTGTCGTAGAAAAGCCGCAGGCTTTCGTATTCCTGAGGCATGAAGATGGCTTTGTTCAGAACAAGGCGGCTGGCAACCTGCACCTGTCGGCCCGAAACCTGCAACTGAAACGAGAAACGGCCGCCATTGTCGGGCAGCGCAAGGGCCATTCCCTTAGGTGCCTCTTCGACGGAGTACCCTTCCGGCAGGGTGTAGGTAGCCGTGTAAACCTCCTCCAGCGGGACACCCATGTCCACCGGATAACGCCGTTCGGTCAGTTTGAAAGGGTTATTCTGGAGGCTGGTTACGGGCAGCGGATGGAGGTAAATGCGGTCACTTCCGGTCGCTGTGCCCTCGCCGTAGCTCATGCTGCCTTTGGTCACCAGCGCTTCGTCGGGCTTATCGACGCCCGTCACGTCCAGCGTTGACCAGTTCCAGCCCGGATTCTGGCTGCGGAAACGCTGCTTGTACTTTTCGGACCCATCGGTCAGGACGCGGCGGCGGGCTTCGGCACCCGCGTACCCCAAATGGGCAATGGAAACCGTGCCCGTCATCGTCCCATCGGACTGAATGGCCAATTGGAACTGGCCGGAAGTCCGGTTGCGGTCGGGCGTGTTGAGCGTCAGCCAGCGGGCCCGGCGCAGCGCGACCAGACGGCCATCGCCGTTCAGACAGCGCACCGGCAGCGAGCCTGCCTTCAGCAGCGGATCGGTGGCGTCGAGCAGCAGGTCTTTGCCGCCCACCGTTACGGCCCCAATCGTGTAGTTGAATTTGCTAATCAGCGGGTGCTCCCGGCTGACGAGGCCGTTCTGTTTGGTACTCAGAATGACGGGTTTGGCCTCGACACCCATTTCGTTGAGCAGCCCGACCAGAATCAGGTTGAGGTCGGTGGCGCTGCCGGTTTTGGCTTCGTACGCCTGTTTCAGGCCCTGCCGCGACGCCCAGACGCTCTGGGTTTTGTTCCAGGTCATGGCCTGCGTGACGTGCCGGTGGGCAGCCTGTACCCATTGCAGGGTGTCGGCCGACGCCACCGAAGCCCGCACAACCGCCGCCACGGGTTTCAGGAACGCCGTTTTTCGCAGGGCTCCGCCAAACTGTTCGTCGGCCATCAGCGTCCGGTCGAGGTCTTCCCACGTGGAGGAATACGAACGGGCCGGAATGCCCGGCAGCGTCGTCCGGCTAAGTTCGAACCAGACTTTGGCCCGGTAATTTTCCGGACTGACCATGTTGGGTTCTTCGCGGATGGCGGGCAGGTCTTTCATCGCCCAGTGGTATTCGACGCCATCCATCACCGGCTGGGACTTATCCACCACCAGCGGCTCAAAACCCTGAAAGAGAATCCGGTACATAAATCCCGGCGTGAGGCTCAGTTTGTATTCGCTCCACCGCACCGGAATTTCCTGCTGGAAGTTCCATTCCCGGAGCTCGAAGACAAAATCAGAGGAAATCTCGTACTGGAATTCGATCACGGACCCTTGCCGGACATTCGGCAGGGTGAAGCGTTTGACGTAGAGGTTTTCCGAACGGCGCTCCTCAAACAGGGCTTCTTTCGTCAGCGGGTCGCTTTGGACGGAGCCGTCGGCCCGCAGGTTGTGCGTAACGCCCTGGAGGTGTTCCACCCGATCCTCTTTATCGACGCCCTGGCGGTAAAACGGAATCAGGACCGTTGCCTGACTGACCCCGCTTTTCTTCAGAATCTTGATTTTCAGATGCCGCTTGTAAAGAGCGATGTAGCCCCGGTGTTCGTCTTTGGTAATGACGGCGCTGCCAACGTTCGACAAAACCACCGCGTCGGCCGACGAATCGGCGGGGTAAACGGTCATTTTCAGATCGTCAACCGCGGGGCGGCCAAAAGGCTCCGTCTGGGCAAGGGCGGAGAAAAAATGGGTACAGAGCAGTACCGGCAAAAACCAGTTCCGGAGCGTTTTCACAGGAAGTTACGGTATTGATACATGACAATACTGTAATGTATTAAATTCCGTGCCAGCTCCCGCCCCCTATTTAGCGAGCGGTAACATATATTTTTTCGCCCGCCCGGATGGGGCTACGGAGGTGATTTTCCTGCGGCGGAATCGGGCAGGCATAGCCCTCCTGGTAGGCGCAATAGGGGTTGTAGGCCCGGTTGAAATCCAGGGTCAGGCGGCCGTCCCGGATTTGGCCGACGCGAAAGTCAAGGTAGCGTCCGCCGCCGTAGCTTTCCTGCCCATTGGTGGGGTCTTTGAAGGGCACAAAAAGGTAATCGCGGTACTGCGGCATCTGGGCCAGCCGCAGGCTTCGGTACACGGTCAGTTGCTGGGGCTGGCCGTTGAGCGTAAAATGCAGCCGGGCGTAGCGCACGTAGGGTTGTTTCTGCCCGTTGTAGGTCAGCATCTCAAACGGTTCGGCGCCGGTGATGCGTTCCACCCGCGCCTCCACCCGCAGGGTCGAATCCGGCTCGAAAAAGCGCAGTCCGGCCAGCGCCCCGGGCGTTTTGAGCGGGCTGTTGGGCGTTTTCAGGAACTCCTCCCGGTAGGTTTCCCGGTGGCGGGCAATCGTATCGGCAAAGGGCGTCTGCGCCACCGCCATCCGGGCGGACAACATCAGCAGCAGGCCCAGGCCCATCGGGACACTTTTCATACAGCAGGCTTTTTTTGGAAAACAAAGTACGGGTATCCTAAACAAAAATCCCGCCCCGGGCTTTATATAGTGGACCAAAAGAACAGAGAGAACGGAGACAGGATTACCTTCCGGATTGAGGCTCTTTCAGTCGTTTCTCTATTCTCTTTTTTCTGTTTTCTGAGTATCAAATACCGTCTGCCGGAGCCGACAGGGCCGTCGGGCGGGAATGTTTCACTGTAAAGCGTGTTTAAAATGAACAATAACGGAACCCTGGACAATGTGCGGTTGGATATTGAAACCGTTAATTTTGACATCACCGACAATCAGCGTGACATCGTTATGGAAGCCCTCGCCAAGCTGCGCCGGTATTACAGCGGCGACGTGATTACGGCGGAGGTATACATGCGCGTCGAGAGTCATGGCGGGCCAAACGACAAATCACTGCGCATCAAGTACGGTGTGCCGGGCAACGACGTGTTTGCCGAAGACAATGGCGAAAACTGGGGCACGATGGCGCATAACGTCACGGCGAAGCTCAAAAAGCAACTGGAAAAACGCTTCGGCAATTCCATGAACCGCAACCGGGGCACCATCGACGAAATAGACCCGGCGGATCTGGCCGTTTAAACGATGCGGGTGGCACGGCCGCCGGGGAACCCCGTCAACGTCGTGCCACCCGGATTGATTCAGGCCCGCGTAAGGGGCAGAACCAGGTGGAAAGTGGCTCCTTTCCCTTCTTCGGATTCGGCCCAGAGTTCGCCCTGGTGGTTGACCACAATCCGCTGGCAGAGCGCCAGCCCGATACCCGTTCCCTGGTACTGCTGCTGCGGGTGAAGCCGCTGGAACAGCCCGAAAATTTTGTCGGCAAATGCCGGATTGAAGCCGATGCCGTTGTCCGACACGGTGATTTCGCAATGCCGCAGCCGCGGATTGAGCTTCTCGTATCGCCGGACCTCGGCCTCCGTCAGTTCGCGGGAACGGATGACGATCTCGGGCCGCACCTCTTCCCGGGCAAACTTCAGGGCGTTGCCGATCAGGTTATAAAACAATTGCCGCATCTGCACGGGGACCGCCTCCAGCCGGCACAGCCGCTCCACCTCCACCCGCGCATTTTTCTGGCTCAGAGCCATTTCCAGGTCTTTCTGCACCGATTCCACCACTTCGTTGAGGTCAACCTCTTCCAGCAGCTGCATCTGGTGGCTGGTGCGCGAGAAGTCCAGAATGTTCTTGATCAGAACCGACATCCGGTTGGCCGATTCCTCCACTTTGTTGAGGTAATAGAGTCCTTCTTCACTGACGTCCTTGCGGAAACGTTCGGCCAGCAGGCCGGAGTAAATCTGGATTTTCCGCAGCGGCTCCTGCAGATCGTGCGAAGCCACATAGGCGTACCGTTCCAGTTCCTGATTCGACTGCTGGAGCTGCTGGTTCGACTTTTTGAGTTCTTCGGTCCGCACCTGCACCTGTTTTTCCAGTTCCTGCTCCGTCATGCGCTGGGCGGTAATCTCCTGCGATGTACCCCGAATCAGGTACGGGCTGCCGTTTTCGTCGAACAGGACGCGGGCCTGGGTGTGCAGAATGTGTTCCTGCCCCGTTCGCTGGTTAATGACCGTATATTCGAGGTCCATATGGCCGCCGGAAGCCGGGTCCAGGGCCGCCTGGGTTATCCGCTCGAATTCGGGCCGGTCCTTTTCGTGCACGCACCCGACAATCAGTTCCGGCGGCAGGGGGCCGTCCACGCCCAGCCAGTCGCGCACGCGGTCCGAAGAGGTCATCTCCGCCGTCGCCGGATTGATCGTCCAGGTCGCCAGTTCTGCCAGATCGACGGCTTCGCGCAGGCTTTCTTCCGTCTCCCGGAGCTGCTGTTTGGCGTTGACCTGATAGGTGATGTCGAGCGCCATGTTCAGAATGGCGTACACCTTGCCGTCGGCGTCCCGCAGCGGTTTATACGTGAAGTTGAAGTAAAATGTCTGGAGCTTTCCGTCCACGACCAGATCGGCGCGGTCCTCTTTCGCCTGATAAGCGACGCCGCTGGTATACACGTCGGTGAGCAGCTGGTGAAAAGGCTGCCCTTCGAGTTCCGGCAGGGCGTCGTGCAGTTTTTTTCCGATGACCGAAGCGTCTTTGCCCCAGAGCTTCAACATGGCTTCGTTGGCGAGCTGGATCACCATGTCGGGACCGGCGTACACGGCCGTTGCCATCGGCGCACCCAGAACCAGGTTGCGGAAGCGCTTTTCACTTTCCTCCAGTTCTTTTTTGGCTTTGACCTGTGGGGTTACCTCCGTGGCGACCACGATAATGCCGCTGATGGTCCCGTCGCTTTCCCGGATGGGGGCGTAGACAAAGTTGAAATAACAGTCTTCCAGCCCCTTGCTCCGTTCGAGCTGGGCGAGCACTTCGTAGCCGTAGTAGGCTTCGCCGGAAGCATAGACGCCCTCCAGCAGTTCGATAAATCCCTGGCCCTTAATTTCGGGGAGTGCTGCCAGCAGCGGTTTGCCGATGATTTCGACGCCTTTTCCCCATAATTCGAGGATATATCTGTTCGCTTCTACGATAACCAGGTCCTCGCCGCGGAGCATGCCGATGGCGACCGGCGCCTGTACAATCATGTTCCGGAAACGCGCCTCGCTTTCGAGCAGCGCCCGCTGGTTTGCCATTTCCGGGCGCATGTCCCGCATGACGGCCCCTATCGCTATGGGCTGGCCGGTGGCCGGGTCGTCGATGCGGATGGTGTTGTTGTAGAGGGGAAAATGCTCGCCGGTTTTCAGGTGACGCACCCGCATAACGCCCGACCAGCGGCCGGTATTCATCACCGACGGCAATACCTGTTCCCGTACCAGCGAAAAGTCCTCCGGGCTATGCAGGCTGGTAATGGGCGTGGCGAGCACTTCCTCATCACTGTCGAAGCCGAGCATCTGCCGACCGGCCTTATTGATGTACGAGTTGCGTCCGTCCAGTTCCAGGACCGACATCAGTTCCACGCTGTTCTCGACCAGGGCCAGTAGTTTTTGCTGGGCTTCCTGCGCGCTCAGTTCCGGACGCAGATCGCGCATGGTAAAGCCCCGCCCGATGGCTTTGCCGGTCGTCGGGTCGTTGATCCGGATGCCGCTGGCGTGGCAGGGAATGGGCTCGCCGGTTTTGAAATGCCGCAGCATCACCCGCCCGGCCCACGACCCCTGGCTCAGCAGCGTCGGTATGGCTACGTCGCGAATAAAGGCAAACTGTTCGGGCGAGTAAAAGTCGGCGACCATCTTTCCGGCCAGCGGCTCGTCTTCTTCCATGCCGACCAGTTCGCGACCGGCTTTGTTGATGTAGGCCACCCGTCCGTCGAGGTCGGCGATGGCCATGAACGTGAGGCTGCTCTCGACCATGGAGAGCATTTTCTGCTGGCTTTCGCGCAGCGCCATATCCTGGGTAATATCCTGAATGATCGAGAAAATCGTCTCCGGTCGCCCGTATTCGTCCTGGTTGACCGTGCTGTTGATGCTGAGCCAGACGGTGCGGCCGTCTTTGTGCAGGCAGCGTTTCTGGTCCACCAGAGAGCCGGATTTCCCTTTCAGCAGACCGTCCAGTTTTTTCTGGTAGCGTGGCAGGTCGTCGGGGTGCACGAGTTGTTCGTAGGTCTGCCGATACAGTTCGTCGGGGCTGTACCCGGTCATCTGGCAGAACGCCCGGTTGACCTGAAGGAATCCGCCGTCGGGGTCGGAAATAACGATGCCTACCGAGGCGTTGTCAAACGCGTTCTGAAAGCGTCTTTCGACATTGCGGAGGGCCTGTTGCAGCCGGAACTGCTCCGAGATATCCATCAGCGAGCCGACCATGCGGACGGTTCTGCCATTATGCCGGACGGCAAAGGCCCGGTCGAAGACCTGCGCGTAGGTGCCGTTGGGTCGCCGGAGCCGGTATTCTTCGGCCAGTTCGGTGCCCTGATCGATCACCTCCTGCACCCGGCGGCTGACGCGCTCCCGGTCGTCGGGATGGATGAGGGAAGCCCAGCTTTCGGGTCCGGTTGGCGCCTCAGCATTCCCGAATAGCTTATCAAACCGTTCGTTCCGCCAGATTTCGTTGGTTTCCAGATTCCAGTCCCAGAAAATATCGTTGGTGCTTTTGGCAATGAGCTGGAATCGCTCATTGGCCGATGCCGTATCGTCCCCAACAGGTATGTGATCCCCGGTCATGATTGTCTTCAGTAGGCGTACTGTATAAAAGACGAATCTAACCTTTTGGCGCGGGATACCTCATCCTATGCGTAACTTTTCAGCGGGAAAGCGGCACATTTCTCGGCGGGCGTTTCGCTGCCGAATTCATACAGGCCATTTTGAGATCTCTGGCTGATTCCTAAAGGCTTATGCCTCAGGCAGTCTTATCAGGACCTTATACGAAAAAGCCCGCGCTTGCGGGGCGCGGGCGGGTACGGGTAAGCTCCGGTTCAGCCGGTTGTTTGGCCGGTTCTGCTTTCGGAATGAGGCATCCGTCTGCTTCAGCGTATTCGTTTAGCCTTGATCTGCCCGGCCAATGCTTCGCCGGGCTTAGACTTGTACCAGTTCCGTGTGTCGGCTTAAGGGGCGTTCGTATGCATCATCGTCGAACCCTAATTGAGCATGAATTTTCAAATCTTCAACAGATTCATACACCCGAACGCGGTCGATCTGTAAACGCTGGTCTAACGGCAGTTTTTCGTGAAGCAAATCAATGATAAGGTCCGTTTTCTCAAAAGACAGCTTATCGATCAGCGAGGGAGCACTCACCGCGAGCACAAACGAATTCTGAATAAAGCCTTCATAAGCAGGCGCTAGCACAAAGGCATCCACGACCAACCCCTCATTACGAGCCCTCTCAAAAATTGCTTTGAGCGACTCTACCAGTGACTTTGTATCCATTGTAAAAATATTTTTGTAGCATCCAGAAAGCGTCTGACCGTTTGAGGCCTGTATGGACCAGCTTCATATCGTCGGTCCTCTTTCCAACCTGACACGATGGACCATGCCTGATCGAGACCAATATTTACTGCCTTATCCGTCTGCAATCTCCTGCTTAACCCCGAATAAATCAATAGGGTTTCCAGCGAATGAATCTTCAACGGTTCTGATATTCTTTTATTTACCTGAGATTCATCAAACATCTCAATGTCCAGGCGAGAGCATATGGCTGCTTTGAAGGCAAACTCTGCTGCATAACCTGCCAAATAATAAGCATCGTTGTAAAACTTTTCATTGTAAAGACATTCGGCTCCTGCAAGTTTATCCTGAGCCATTCTTTGAAACTCCGCTTTTTGGGGCATAACAATATTCTAGCTATCCAGTCTCAATGAGCCTGTAGAATGATGCTTTTCCAAAATTTTGTGATTGATAAAAAGTGAAGAAAAAGAGCGCCTTGCTGAACCAGGCAAGGCGCTTAAAATCAGGTCTTACTTACGACCCACACATTTCACACCCTTCCGGGTCGTCCAGCGAGCACTGCATCGCGGAGTAATTGATTTCGGCGTCGCTCACCTGCGGCAGGGCGGCCACCTGCGGAGCGTGGTCCTGGGCGTATTTGACGTAGTTCAGCGGCTGCTCCTGCACGGCGGTCACGGCGGGCTCCAGCTGCGGCTCGGCCATCTTCTCGACCGTAAACTTGACGGCGTCGGCGGCGGCTTTCGTGCGGAGGTAGTACATGCCCGTCTTCAGACCCCGCTTCCAGGCGTAGAAGTGCATCGAGGTCAGCTTGCCGAAGTTGGCGTCCACCATGTGGATGTTCAGCGACTGCGACTGGCAGATGAACGCGCCCCGGTCGGCGGCCATGTCGATGATGTGCTTCTGCTTGATCTCCCAGACCGTCTTGTAGAGGTCTTTCAGATTCTGCGGGATGTACGGAATATCCTGTACCGAGCCGTTGGCGGCGATCAGCATGTTTTTCATGTTGTCGTTCCACAGGCCGAGCTTCACGAGGTCTTTCAGCAGGTACTTGTTTACGACCACAAACTCGCCCGACAGCACGCGCCGCAGGTAGATGTTCGACGTAAACGGCTCAAAACACTCGTTGTTGCCCAGAATCTGCGAGGTCGAGGCGGTCGGCATCGGCGCCAGCAGCAGGGAGTTGCGCACGCCATGTTTCTTCACGTCTTCGCGCAGCGCCTCCCAGTCCCAGCGGCCCGAATCGGGTTTGACGGGCTGTCCGTCCTCTTCCCACATGTCGAACTGGAAGATACCCTGCGAGATCGGCGAACCGGCCCAGGTTTCGTACGGTCCATCGACTTTGGCCTGCTCCATCGACGCCACCATTGCGCCGTAGTAGATCGTCTCGAAAACGTCCTTGTTCAGTTGCCGCGCTTCGTCCGATTCGAACGGCATCCGGAGCATGATGAAGGCATCAGCCAGCCCCTGTACGCCGATGCCGATCGGGCGGTGGCGCATGTTCGAGCGGCGGGCTTCCTCCACCGGGTAGTAGTTCAGGTCGATGATCTTGTTCAGGTTGCGCGTCACCACCTTCGTGATTTCAAACAGCTTCTCGTGGTCGAAGCGCGCCACGCCGTCCGGGCCGGTCTTGATGAACTTTGGCAGGGCAATCGAGGCGAGGTTACACACGGCCACCTCGTCGGGCGAGGTGTATTCCATGATCTCCGTGCAGAGGTTCGACGACTTGATGGTGCCGAGGTTCTTCTGGTTGGACTTGCGGTTGGCGTGGTCCTTGAAAAGCATGTAGGGCGTGCCGGTTTCGGTCTGTGATTCCAGAATTTCGAACCACAGGTCCTGCGCCTTGATGGTCTTGCGGGCTTTGCCTTCGCGCTCGTAGCTTTCGTACAGCTTCTCAAACTCGTCGCCGTAGGTATCGGCCAGACCGGGGCACTCGTGCGGGCAGAACAAGGACCAGGTGTCGTTGGCTTCCACGCGCTTCATGAACAGGTCGGGTACCCACATGGCGTAGAACAGGTCGCGGGCGCGGAGTTCTTCCTTGCCGTGGTTCTTTTTCATCTGCAGAAAATCGAACACATCGGCATGCCAGGGTTCGAGGTAGATCGCAAAAGAGCCTTTGCGCTTACCGCCGCCCTGGTCCACGTAGCGGGCCGTGTCGTTGAAGACGCGCAGCATCGGCACAATGCCGTTGGAAGTGCCGTTCGTGCCTTTGATGTAGGTGCCGGTCGCGCGGACGTTGTGAATGCTCAGGCCGATGCCGCCCGCCGACTGCGAGATTTTGGCCGTCTGTTTGAGCGTGTCGTAAATGCCCTCGATGCTGTCGTCCTTCATCGTCAGCAGGAAGCAGCTCGACATCTGCGGCTTCGGCGTTCCGGCGTTGAAGAGCGTCGGGGTGGCGTGCGTAAACCACTTTTCCGACAGCAGGTGGTAGGTTTCGATGGCCGCGTCGATGTCTTCCATGTGGATTCCGACGGCGACCCGCATCAGCATGTGCTGCGGACGTTCGGCGATGCGGCCGTCCATTTTCAGCAGGTAAGATTTTTCGAGCGTTTTGAAGCCGAAATAATCGTAGCCGAAATCCCGGTCGTAGATGATGGTGGAATCGAGCAGGGCGGCGTGTTTGCGGACCACGTCGTAGACTTCCTTCGAGATCAGCGCGGCATTTTCGCCCGTTTTGGGGTCGATGTAATTATAGAGCCGTTTAATATTGCCGGAGAACGATTTATTCGTTTCCTTGTGCAGGTTGGAGATGGCGATCCGGGCGGCCAGGATGGCGTAGTCCGGGTGTTTGGTGGTCATCGAGGCCGCGGTTTCGGCCGCCAGATTGTCGAGTTCGGTCGTTTTCACACCGTCGTAAAGGCCGCTGACGACTTTCATCGCCACTTCAACGGGCTGTACATAGGCCGGTTCGAGCCCGTAGCAGAGCTTTTCGATGCGGGCTGTAATTTTGTCGAACTTCACGGATTCTCGGCGTCCGTCTCGCTTTATGACATACATTGGCACGTGTGGTTAACTGGTTTGCGGTTGAAAATTCAGTTCCGTTGAGATTATGATAAATGGGAAAATACGCGTCAGGAAGTCGGTGAGGAATTGGTTCTAAAGGTACTATCAAGCCCGCGACAAAATCAACCCGCAAAGAAAACCGTACATTAAATTTGAAAAAAAGTGCACTTTTCCTCCAGACGTTTTTGCATTAAATCACTGACAAACAGACATTTGCATATAATCAAGTTTTTAAAAATTTAAAATCCCCTTTCCATTTTTTTATTTTTTTCGTAAAAAATTCCGCCAGTTCTGATAAAAGCCCATCAACCGCCTGACTACGATAAGCCTGCGGCCGGCGTCTGTTCCGGCTACGAAACAAATCCCGGGAAGTAGTTGGAAGCCAGTCTTAAAGTGAGTACCTTTGCACTCCTTTAGGGATTGTCTCTTGGAAACAGACAAAAACAGGTAAAACATCATGAAGAAAAACATTCACCCGGAGTATCGCGAAGTGGTGTTCTGGGATATGTCCAGCGACTACAAATTCATTTCCCGGTCAACGGTTCAAACCCGCGAAACGATTGAGCACGAAGGCCAGACGTACCCGGTCGTAAAACTCGAAGTTAGCTCGCAGTCTCACCCGTTCTACACGGGCAAGAACGTGCTGCTCGACACCACCGGCCGCGTGGACAAGTTCCTCAAGCGCTACGGCAAGAAATAGGTCCATTCGACCTTGGCATAAAAAAGCCCACCGTTTCGACGGTGGGCTTTTTTATGCTCCGTAACCCGGAATAGCATTCCGGGAAATATATGACTTAACCCGGAATGATATTCCGGGTTACGCGGTGGCGCGGCGCAGGCGGACTTTCACAAACTGCACCAGCATCGGCATTACCGACAGGCCGATGATTCCGAAGACCACCAGTTCGAAGTTTTTCTTCACAATATCAAAGTTGCCGAAGAAATACCCCAGCAGCGTGATGCTCACCACCCACAGGATCGCGCCCAGAATACAGTAGCGGATGTAAGTACCGTAATTCATGCTCCCCGCACCGGCCACAAACGGGGCGATGGTGCGGACAATGGGAATGAAGCGGGCCATGATGACGGTCTTTCCGCCATGCTTTTCGTAAAACTTCTCGGTCTCGAAAATGTATTCCCGTTTGAAGAAGAGAATCCGTTCCCGCATCTTGATCTGGTTCCCCAGATTTTTTCCGACAAAATAATTGACGTTGTCGCCCATCAGGGCGGCCACGATCAGGAGCGGCATGATGACCCACACGCTCAGGTCGTTGGTTTCCCGGGCGGCCAGCGCTCCGGCGGCAAACAGCAGCGAATCGCCCGGCAGCAGCGGCATCACGATGAGGCCGGTTTCGGTAAAGACAATCAGAAAGAGAATCGCGTACAACAGGACACCGTAGTCGTTGGCCCAGGTGTCGAGATAGCGGTCGAGGTGAAGTAAAAAGTCTAATAACGATTTGAGCAATTCCATTTCTGATGCGGTTTTTGTTGGTTGTTTTAAAGTTTATAGTTTAGAATTTATGGTTTGGAATTGCGGCGTACACGTCAGCTTTAAACCAATAACCGTAAACCATAAACCGGTTATAATCTTTCGCGGTAATCCGGCATATTGTCATTCAGGAAGTGGCTGAACGTATCGCCACGCAGCCCCAGACGGATGGTTTCCAGAGAAATCACTTCGTTCGGCGCGATATTCCCCATGTTCACATTGGCACCCAGCAGTTTCACGAACCACACCTGCTGCGCCTTCTGGGGGGCTTCCCAGATGATGCTTTCGAAGGGCACCTGCGTCAGAATCTCTTCCACCAGTCCCTGACGAACCTCCCCGCTCGACCGGAACAGCCCGACGTTGCCGCCTTCCCGCGCTTCGCCGATGACCTTCCAGGCCCCGGCGTCCAGTTCCGCCTTCATGAGCTGAATCCACTTGTAGGGCGGAATGATTTTCGCCTCGTCCTTGGAGCCTACCTCCGACAGTACGGTCACCTGCGTGGCCAACTGGCGGATGTAGTTCAGCTTGTCGTCCTGCTTCATATCGATGGAGCCGTCCGACACTTCGGCAAATTCCATTCCATATTTATCCAACAGCCGACGATAGTCATCGAACTGATTACGAATGACAAAGGCTTCAAATAACGTGCCACCGAAGTAGACCGGAATCCCGGCATCCCGGTAGATGCGCAGCTTGGTGTCGAGATTCGGCGTCACAAAGGACGTTGCCCACCCCAGCTTCACAATGTCCGCGTACGGACCGGATGAATCCAGAAAATCTTCAACCTGACGGCAACTGAGCCCTTTGTCCATTACCATTGTCAGACCATACTGACGCGGCTTTATCGTCCGATCCGGAATACGGGTGAGTGTATAATTCATTAGAGGTTAGTACAGCGGATGATGCCAAAAAAACGCCCAAAAGTAACATAAGTCTGACTACCTCCCAACAAAATACATGAAATATCGAGCGTCAGGGTTCTTTGCCTTAGTTAAATGCTATTTTTACGCAAAACCAACTCCATGCATCAACCGGAAACGAACCCCCGTCTGGAATTTTTCCGCTCCCAGATCGGGAAAGACATGAGCCAGAGCATCTCCCCGCTCGGCCGCTGGCTCAACGGCACGCTCCGCCGGGTCGAACCGGGCGAAATCACGGTCGAGTACCTGGTCCGGGAAGATCTCTGCAATCCCATGCGGGTGCTGCACGGCGGGGCGGCGGCGGCCATTCTGGACGACCTCATCGGCGTCACGGTCTTTTCCCTCGGCCGCGACCACGCCTATACTTCCGTCAATCTGAATGTGGATTTCCTGAATCCGGCGCGCGAAGGAGAACTCATCACGGCCACCGCGCGGATCGTTCGGGCGGGCAGAAATATCGTCCACACCGAATGCCTCATCCTCGGCGCAGACGGCAAAATCATCGCCAAAGCCGCCTCGAACCTGGTGCAGACGGGGGTGAAGATTTAGAATGATTGAATTTTGAATGATTGAATTTTGATTGAATGATAGTTTAAATGATTGAATTTTGAATGATTGATGGGCAGTCCGCCGCAGTTACCAAAGAAAGGCGAAGCAATCAATCTATCAATCATTCAAAATTCAATCATTCAGTCGCTCAGTCATTCAATTAAAAAGTCCTTCAAACAAATCTTCCGGGAGGTCTTTTTTGACCTCGGCGCGGCTTTTGAGCATGGTTTTGAGGGCTGAGAAAGCAGCCTGCTCGCTTTCTGCTTTCAGCCGGGCGGCTTTCAAAAACTCCAGTACGTCGGGCAGGACGCTGGAAGGTACTCGGTCGAGCAGACGCTGTACTTCAGCTTTCAGTTCTTCCTGGGTCATAAAGTCTACGGATGGTTTCAGGTTTAAACTACTTTCGGTTTAAGTTGTTGACCAGTAACACCCTTTATATACGGTTCATCCTTAAAATCGGATGCTTCATCCAAAAAAATTCACGATTTTTATTACCACTGCTTGCTTACTAAACAGTGTTCAGTACATTTGCATCGTTAGCTAATCAATATGGGAATCGCAGAACGCAAGGAACGGGAAAAAGAGGAGATGAAGCGCCGGATTCTGGATGCAGCACAACAACTGTTTCTGGAAAATGGCTACGAGAAGGTGAGCATCCGCAACATTGCCGACGCGATTGAGTACAGTCCCGCCACCATTTATCTATATTTCAAAGATAAGAACGAACTCCTTTTTGCCCTGCACCAGGAGGCGTTTCATACCCTGACCCTGAAATTTCAGGAAGTCTTTCAGGAAAAGGACCCGTACCAGCGGCTGGTCAGTATGGGCCGGACGTATGTTCAGTTTGCGGTCGAGAATCCGGAAATGTTTGACCTGATGTTCATCATGACAGCCCCCATCGACGCGCTGGAATGCCGGGAAGACATCTGGACAGAGGGACGGGTTGCGTTTGGCCTGCTCGTTCAGGTCGTGCAGTCCTGCATCGATGCGGGAGTTTTCAAGACGCAGGATGCCGAAGCGGCAGCCCTGATGATCTGGAGCGGCATTCACGGTTATACGGCCCTGTTCCTGCGAAAACGCCTGTCGATGTTTACCGACGAACGCCGTATCGAACTCATGGACAAGGCCTTTACCCTTTTCGTTGAAACGATTTACAAAGGACTATAAAAAATTTTGCCCTATTACTGAACACTGTTTACTAAATGAGGTATGATAAGCAAACTACTCATGTACACTTTGCTGGGTCTGCTTCCTATGAAGCTGCTGGCCCAGCCCGGCCCTGAACCTTCGCCTATTCTGGAAGGCTACGTTCGGGAAGGTCTGCAAAGTAACCTGGCCCTGAAACAGGAAACGCTCGAAGTGCGCCGCGTGGCCGAATCGATCAATCAGGCCAAGGCGCTCTTTTATCCGCGGGTCACGTTCAACCCGACGTACTCGCTGGCGGCGGGCGGGCGGCGGCTTCAGTTCCCGGTAGGCGACATGCTGAACCCGGTCTACAAAACGCTCAATCAGCTGACCGGCGCCGAGCGCTTCCCGACGAACATCGAGAACGTCAATGAACTGCTGGCCCCCAACAATTTCCACGACACCCGACTGAATGTTCAGTACGCGATTTACAACACCGACATTCAGTACAACTACCTCATTCAGAAGGAACTGCTATCGGCGCAGGAAGCCCGGCGAAAGGTGATTGAGAACGAACTGCGTTACAACATCGCTACGGCCTATTTCCAGTACCTGCAAACGCTCGACGCCGTACGGATTTACGACCATGCCCGCACCGTCCTGAGCGAACTGGCCCGCCTGAACGAAAAACTCGTCGCCAACAACGTCGCCACGAAAGACGTCCTGACCTCCGCCCGCTACGAACTCAGCAAGCTCGCCCAGCAGCGTGTAACGGCCGAGAAAAATCGGGAATCGGCGAAAGCCTACTTCAATTTCCTGCTCAACCGCGACCTGACGGCCGACATTCTGGTCGACAGCACCCTGGCCCGCACCACGATTACCGACGCAGCCCCGCTGGCCGACCTGCAACAGGCCGCCCTGCGCAACCGGCAGGAGATTTCGCAGCTGAACGGCTCACTCCGGGCCGCGCAGACGGCCGTCAAGCTCAACGAAGCCAATGCCAAACTTCCGAATGTGTACATCGGCGGCTATACCGGATTTCAGGGATTCGGGTACACCTTCCGCAACCAGGCGTACGGCATCGCGCAGCTGGGCCTGTCGTGGGACCTGTTCAAGGGGTACGAAAAACGCTCGAAAATCCAGCAGTCGAAGATTCAGACCGAGCTTCTGCAAACGAAGCTGACCGAGGTGCAGAAACAGATTCAATTGCAGGTCGTGCAGGCGTATTACGACCTCGACGCCGCGCAGGAAAGTCTCACTGCCACCCGCGACGGCCTGGCCAATGCCGACCAAACCTTCCGATTAGTCGACAGCAAATACCGCAATGGCCAGGCGCTGCTGGTAGAATACCTGAAAGCCCAGAACGACCGCCTGACCGCCCAGCTTCAGCAATCGCTGACCCACTTTGACGTGCTGACGAAGCAGGCCAGCCTGAACAGAATTACCGCCCTCTAACGTACCCCCCGGCTTCAGCCGGTGAAAAAACAAACTTAAACCCGGGCTGAAGCCCGGTGGCACAAACTACCATGAAAACAGCATCTATCCTCCCCGCCCTGGTCCTTGCCGTCGCCCTCTGGTCGTGCGGCACGAAGGCCGATAAGCCCGCCCAGCAGGCCGCCCCGGAAGAAGCCGTGGTGCCCGTTAAACTAACCCGGGTCGAAACCGTCGTCCGCGCCGAATCCGTCGTTGCGTCGGGGCTTGTTTCCTCGGCAGAAGAAGCCCGTCTGTCGTTCAAAATCGGCGGTATTCTCAACAAGACATTCGTGGAAGAAGGCCAGACCGTCCGCAAAGGGCAGTTGCTGGCCACGCTCGACCTAACCGAAATAGCCGCGCAGGTGCAGCAGGCCCAGCTCGCCGCCGAGAAATCGGACCGGGACCTGGCCCGCGTGAAAGCCCTCTACGCCGACACCGCCGCCACGCTCGAACAGGTGCAGAACGTCACCACGGGCCGCAACGTCGCCCAGCAGGCGCTGACCATCGCCCGCTTCAACCAGAGCTACGCGCAGGTTCGGGCGACGGTAGACGGCACCGTTACGCGCAAGCTGGTGAACGAAGGCGAACTGGTGAATCCCGGCTCGCCGGTCTACATCGTGTCGGGCAACCGCCAGAACGACTGGATTGTGCGCGTGGGCGTATCGGACAAGGACTGGGCGCGGCTGAAGCTCGGCAACCGGGCGGTGGTGACGCTGGATGCCTACCCCGGCCAGACCTTCACGGGCACGGTCAGCGAACTGGCGCAGGCCGCCGACCCGCTGAACAAGCTCTACGAGGTGGAAGTCCGCCTGAATCCGAATGGTGCAAAACTGGCTCCGGGCCTTTTTGCGAAGGTAACGCTGCAGCCCGCCCAGGCCCGCTCCTACGCGGTGGTGCCGGTAGAGGCCATCGTGGAAGGCAACGGCAAGGAAGGCTTTGTCTACACGCTGACCGACGACCGGAAACACGTCCGGAAAGTGCCCGTGCAAATCGGCTTCCTCGACGGCAGTAAAGTCCTGCTCTCCAACGGGCTGACGGGCACGGCAGAAGTCGTGTCCGCAGGTTCGGCCTACCTCACCGAACAGTCAATCGTGGTTCTCAAATAAAATCTTTTGATGGCCTTTAATCTCCTTTGCTCTGCGAAATAATTATTTCTCGAAGTAGCTCAAAGAAAAGTCAAAGGTCATCAAAGACAACCTCTGCCTCGACATGAATCTTTCCGAATTTTCCGTCAAAAACTGGCAGTTCATGCTGGTGCTCTTCGTCGCCGTGGTGGCGCTGGGCGTCAACTCGCTGCTGACCATGCCCCGGGGCGAAGACCCCGAATTTGTGGCCCCCAGCTTCGCCGTGGCGGTCATTTATCCCGGCACCGACGCCGTCGATATGGAAAAGCTCGTCGCCGACCCCGGCGAGGCCCGCTTCAACGCCCTGGACGACATCAACCACGTCATCACGAACGTCGACGACGGGCTGGCCGTGTTCCGGATTGAGTACGACTACGCCGTTGACCCGGACGAAAAGTACCAGGAGATCGTCCGGGAAGTGAACGCGCTCAAAGGCGAACTGCCGGGCGATATTTTCCGGATCGACATCAAGAAATTCTCCCCGACCGACGTCAACATCGTGCAGGTCGCGCTGCTGTCGGAGGTCGCTTCGGCCAAAGAGCTGGGTGAATACGCCGACGAGCTGAAAAAGCGGTTCGAGAAAGTGAAAAGCCTGAAAAACGCCGAGGACTGGGGCTATCCCGCGTCCGTGGTGCGGGTGTCGCTCAACATCGAAAAAATGGCGCAGAACGGCGTGGCGGTTAACCGCGTGCTGGCCGCCCTGCAGGCCGAAAACCTCAACGTTCCGGGCGGCAGCATTCAGGCCGGATCGCGAAAATTTAACATTAAGACGTCGGGAGATTATCAGTCGCTGGACGAAATCCGCAACACCATCGTTTCGACCAACGGCCAGAAAATCATCTACCTCCGCGACCTCGCCGACGTGGACTTCAACTACGAGGAAGAAACCCACATCACCCGCCTCAACGGCCACCGCGCCGTGCTCGTGACGGCCGGACAGAAAATGGGCGAAAACATCGCCAAGGTCGGCGAGCAGGTGACGCCCGTGATCGATCAGTTTGCCAAAACGCTGCCGCCGCACATCACACTCGTCAAGAACTTCGACCAGGCCGAGAGCGTGAACAAGCGCCTGAGCCGGTTTGCCAAGGACTTCGCCATCGCCATTTTTCTGGTGTCGCTGACGCTGCTGCCGCTGGGCTTCCGGGCCGCCGTGGTCGTGATGATTTCCATTCCGCTCTCGCTGGCGATTGGGCTGGCCGGGCTGGATTTCCTCGGGTTCAGCATCAACCAGCTGAGCATCGTGGGCCTCATCGTGGCGCTGGGCATTCTGGTGGACGATTCCATTGTGGTCGTCGAAAACATCGAACGCTACCTGCGCGAAGGATTCTCCAGACGCGAAGCCGCCATCAAGGCGACGAAGCAGATTACGCTGGCGGTCATTGGCTGTACCACCACCCTGATTCTGGCTTTCCTGCCGCTGATGTTCCTGCCCGAAGCTTCCGGCGACTTCATCCGTTCGCTGCCCACGGCCGTGGTGACAACGATTCTGGCCTCCCTGCTGGTGTCGCTGACGATTGTGCCGTTCCTGTCGAGCCGGATTCTGAAAGAAGAGCACAACCCGGACGGCAACATCTTCATGCGGGCCTTGAAACGGGCCATCAGCGGGTCGTACAGCAAGCTACTGCACTGGAACCTGCGCCACCCGGTCGTGACGATGGTTGTGGCGGGGGCGCTGTTCATCGGGGCGCTGTCCCTGTTCAAGGTGGTCGGGTTTGCCCTGTTCCCGGCTTCCGAAAAGCCGCAGTTCCTCATCAACATCGAAACGCCGGACGGCACCAGCCTCTCGGCTACCGACGGGGTGGCGCGTTACGTGGAAGGCGAATTGAAGAAACTGCCGGACATGAAGTACTTCACCACGAACGTGGGCCGGGGCCAGCCGCGGATTTATTACAACGTCATTCAGCGGAACGAGGCTCCCAACTACGCCCAGTTCTTCGTGCAGTTGCAGGATATGGAGCCCGCCGGAAAACGCGAAATCATCGACCAGCTGCGCGACCGTTTCAAGCTGTATCCCAACGCCAAAATCGAGGTGAAGGACTTCGAGCAGGGGCCGGATCAGGAAGCGCCGGTGGCCATCCGGGTATTCGGGGAAAACCTGGATTCGCTGAAGGTGGCGGCCGCCCGCGTGGAGACCGTTTTCAAGCAGACACCGGGACTGATTTACGTCAACAACCCGCTGGCGAACCAGAAAACCGACCTGCGCGTGCGCATCAACAAGGAAAAAGCCGGTCTGCTGGGCATTTCCATTGCCGATGTCAACCGCACCATTCGTCTGGCTGTAGCCGGGCTGAATGTCGGGATGTTCAAGGAGCCGAACGGCGATGAGTACACCATCAACGTGACCATGCCGAAAGGCCGCATCACCGACCAGAGCGTCCTCAACAACCTGTATGTCAACACCCTGACCGGCTCGGCTGTACCCCTGCGGCAGATCGCCGACCTGGAATTTGAAAGCGGCACGAACCAGATTCGCCACTACGACAAGGACCGCTACGTGACTGTTACCGGCTTTGTCAAAACGGGCTATCTGGTGGATGATGTTTTCAACGGGGTGTTGAAAAACCTCGAATCGGTGAAATTTCCGGCGGGCTTCAGCTACAAAGCCGCCGGGGAGCTGGAAAGCCGCGAGAAGTCGTTTGGCGGACTGGGCACCATCATCCTGATTACGGTTTTCGGGTTTATCGCCGTGCTGATTCTGGAGTTCGGGACGTTCAAAAGCACGCTGATTGTGTTGTCGGTGATTCCGCTGGGCATCATCGGGGCCGTGCTGGCGCTTTATTTCACGGGCAATCCGTTCTCGTTCGTCGCCGTGATCGGCCTGATTGCGCTGATCGGAATTGAGGTGAAGAACTCGATTCTGCTGGTGGACTTCACCAACCAGCTCCGGGCCGAGGGCATGCCGCTGCTGGAGGCCATCGAACAGGCGGGCGAAATTCGGTTTGTACCCATCGTACTGACCTCACTGACGGCCATCGGCGGTCTGATTCCGCTGGCGATCGAAGGCAACCCGCTTTACTCGCCCCTCGCGTGGGTGCTCATCGGCGGTCTGATCTCGTCAACGCTGCTCTCGCGGATTGTCACGCCGGTGCTTTATAAGCTGCTGCCCCCGAAAGTGGAGGGACAGCCGGTGTCAGCCGTGCCGGATGCTGAACTGGAACTGGCGTAAAAAACCTGCCAGGCTTGCGCGGAAGCGGCTTCTGACGACGGAGGCCGCTTCTGCTTTTGAGAACAATAACCGGCTAGTAGCAAAGCATTTACGACCCAAAAACAATAAAGGCTCCTGCCGAATCAGCAGGAGCCTTTATAATATAGCTATAAGCTTAAGACACCCAAACCTTCCCGGTTGGCCGACCGGCAGAGGGCTTGGTTGACACAAAAATAACATTATATTCATACATCAAAATCTTTCTCATTTTTTTTTGGAACAAAATTTATACCACAGGAAAAACAAAAGTGTAAGATACTGAAAATAAAATACTTAGCCTTGTTACTATTTTTAGACTTTTTAAAATTTTTATCGGCAAACATCATCTTCTTATCCTTGTAGCGGATAAAACGATTCTGGCAAGAATTATTCCGGAAGCGCCGGGCGGGTCAGCCGGGTCCGTAAAGTTCATTTATTGAACGGTTTGGTCTCCCGATGGCAATGAGCAGGTTAACCGTTCCGTTACTATTTTGCGACAAAACCGGAAATGGCATATGTTCACTGCTCTGTTTAGCCTCCTTTCTCTCTTCTGGACCGCAGAAGCCACGCTTACCATCGACGTAGCCAACACTACCACCCGGGGCGGCACCATTCGGGTGGCCGTCTTTCGGGACAACCAGCGGTTTCTGGAAGACAAACCTTATCTGGTTCGGGTCATCAAAGACGATGTCCGAAGCGTCAGTCTGCCGCTCGAACCGGGCTGGTACGCCATTGCCATTTTCCACGACCAGAACAACAACGGACAGCTGGACAAAAAACTTTTCGGAATCCCGAAAGAGCCCTACGGCTTCAGCAACAATTTCCGCCCCGTGATGTCGGCGCCCAAATTCAGCGACTGCCGGTTACAGGTCGAGCGGGGCGAAAAACGGATAAGTATAAAATTAATCTGACCCCGGATTGCCCGGATTTGCTGATTAACTGTGAATTATCAGGCTACAATCCTAGAAAATCCTTAAATCAGTTTAATCCGGGTTCAGAATTTTTCCGTACCTTTGACCGGCAAATAACATATCCTGTTAATTTGCCATGAGCCTAGATTCCTCCAAGTTTCTCTACGAGGCACTCACGTACGACGACGTTCTTCTTCTTCCGGCCTATTCGGAAATCCTCCCCCGCGATACCCAGACTACCACGCAGTTAACCCGCAACATCCGGTTAAACATTCCGCTGCTTTCGGCCGCGATGGATACCGTGACGGAGTACGAACTGGCCATTGCCATGGCGCAGGAAGGTGGAATTGGCATTATCCATAAAAACATGAGCGTGGAAGCCCAGGCCGAGCAGGTCCGGAAAGTGAAGCGCTCGGAAAGCGGCATGATTCTGGACCCCATCACGCTGACGGAAGGTTCGACGCTGGCGGATGCGCACAAAATCATGCGGGATTTCAAAATTGGCGGTATTCCGGTGGTCGATGCCCAGGGCACGCTCATCGGTATCCTGACCAACCGCGACCTGCGTTTTCAGCGGGAAATGAGCAAGCCGGTCACTGAAGTTATGACCCGCAGCAACCTCATCACGGCCCGCGAAGGCATCACTTTCGAGGAAGCCGAAGACATTCTGCAGCAGTACAAAATCGAAAAGCTGCCCATCGTGGACGAAGCGGGCAAGCTCGTCGGACTGATTACCTACAAGGACATTCTGAAGAAAAAGAGCTATCCCAACGCCTGCAAGGACGAATTCGGCCGGCTGCGCGTGGGAGCCGCCGTGGGCGTGACGCCCGACCTGACCCGCCGCATCGAAGCGCTGGTGAAGGCCGGGGTCGATGTCATCAGCGTCGATACGGCCCACGGGCACTCGAAAGGCGTTCTGGACGCCGTTCGCGGCATCAAGGAGCAGTTTCCGAAGCTGGACGTCATTGCCGGGAACGTCGCCACGGGCGAAGGCGCCAAAGCACTCGCCGATGCCGGAGCCGATGCGGTGAAAGTCGGCGTCGGGCCGGGTAGCATCTGCACCACGCGGATCATCGCCGGGATCGGGATGCCGCAGCTTACGGCCGTCTACGAAGCCGCCAAAGCCCTGCAGGGAACGGGCGTGCCGGTGATTGCCGACGGTGGTATCCGCTTCTCGGGCGACATTACCAAAGCCATTGCGGGCGGTGCCAGCACGGTCATGATCGGGTCGCTGCTCGCCGGGACGGAAGAAGCACCGGGCGAAGTGGTGCTGTACGAAGGCCGACGCTTCAAGACGTACCGCGGCATGGGCTCGGTGGAAGCGATGGAAGAAGGGTCGAAAGACCGCTACTTCCAGGATGCCGAAGACGACGTGAAGAAGCTGGTTCCGGAGGGCATTGTCGGCCGCGTGCCGTACAAAGGCCGGGTTTCGGAGATCATTTACCAGATGGTCGGTGGTCTGAAAGCCGGGATGGGCTACTGCGGGGCCAAGGACATTCCGACGCTGCAACAGGCGAAATTTGTGAAAATCACGGCCGCCGGGGTGAAGGAAAGCCACCCGCACGACATCCAGATTCAGAAAGAAGCACCGAACTATTCGGCTCGATAATACACTGATGTGCTGGTCATTGGCCTGCTGATATGCTGGTTGGGATGTGAGTCCTGGCAGTATATTAGCAGGCCAATCATCAGCAAGTTCCTTTTATGACTCCATTGCGCGACTACTTCCACTCGTTCGGCTTCCCGGCAGAAGATGTCGGGAAGGTTTGTGCGGCGTTTCAGCAGAAAACGGTCGCCAAAGGCGAGTATCTGGTGCGCGCCGGTACAGTCAACCAGAGTCTGGGGTTCATCGAACGGGGTGCTTTTCAGTACTTCTACGACCACGACGGGGACGAACTCACGACCTACCTCGTCGGACAGCACGGCTTTGTGGCGGCCCTGAGCAGTTTTCTGCTGCAAATTCCGGCGAAGGAAAACATCCGGGCGCTGACCGACGCGGAGGTCTGGCTCCTGCCGAGGTCCCGGTTCAACGAACTGCTTCAGGACCTGCCCCGCTTCAAGGACTTTTATATTCAGGTGCTCGAACACCAGCTGGTGTGCATCGAAAACAGCCGGTTCGATTTCATCACCATGACCGCCGAACAGCGCTACCAGAAGCTGATTACCGAAGAAGCCGAACTCCTGCAGCAGATTCCGCTCCAGTATCTGGCCTCCGTGCTGGGTGTCACGCCCCGTCACCTGAGCCGCATCCGCCGAAAAATTGTCTGACCGCATTTCTGGACATTTGTCCAGGAGATGAGCCGGTCCCCTCCCCGACCTTTGTGACAGTTCCAAACACACACTGTCATGAAAGTCACCTTCTTTTTCATTCTGTTCGGGTTATCAAGCCTTTCCCTGCTCGCCCAAAGCCGTTTTTCCCGCCAAGAACTGGCGGTCAATGCGTTTCGGAATCCGTCCGTGGGACTCGAATACCGGCATCGGCAGGTTTCCGTACACGGGGGCTACTACCCCACCATCATCTCGCAGGAAGCCGGTCGCAACGTCACCACTTCGTTTGTCCGGGCGGGCGTGAGCGTCTGGTATCTGCCGGTGGGGCAACGCCAGAATCCGTCTTCGTTCTACAGTTCGGTATCCTACCTCCGGGGCCTCGACCGCGATTATGACGGAACGAACGCCGTGCTGCTCGATACCGGCTTCCGCTGGATGATCTGGCAGGGCCTCAACCTGCGGGTCGGCGTGGCGGCCCTGAAAGCGTCCGGCCGCGACTGGAAAATCAACCCGACGCCGGGAATCAGCTACTCCTTTTTCTTCCGGTAAACAATCCTCCGTCATGAACCTGCAAAAAAACATCGGCTGGCTGCTGATCAGCGGCGCGTTAGGAGTCCTGATTCCGTACACGGCCCTAACCCTGACCTTTGATTATCCGGACATTCTCCGGGAAGATACGGCCCTGATTATGACCCGTTTCCACGAAGGCGGACCGGCTCTCATCGCGACCTGGTTTGCCTTTGCCGTTCTAGGATTGCCGCTGCTGGCTGCCTACGTCCTGATGGGACAATGGCTGGAGAAAAAGCATCCGGCCGTCCGGCTAGCCACCACGCTGGGCGTCGTCTCGCTCATTGTGCAGATGATCGGGCTGCTGCGCTGGACGTTTGTGGTGCCGGTACTGGCCAGCGCGTACAGCCAGGCGAAGAACCCCGCCACGCGGGAAGCCGTCAGCGTGGCGTTTCAGGTGGTTCATCAGTACGGCGGGGTCGTGCTGGGCGAGCATCTGGGCCAGTTGTTCACCATTGCGTGGACGGTGCTGGTGGCCCGGGCGCTGGGAGACCTGCGCCTGATCGCCCGTCCGACGGTCTGGCTCGGCTACCTCGCCTCGGCCATTTACCTGCTCGCCCAGGCCGAACTTTTCGCGACCGTGATGCCCGGCTTTCCGGTCTGGGAACCGGCGGGACTGGTCGGCAGCACGCTCTGGCTGGTCTGGCTGGTCATCGTGGGCGTCCGGTTCACTCGTCGGTCCCCAGCAGCAGCGCGAGCGGACGCCAGTTTTCCAGCTTATCGGCAATGATCCGAAGAATACCGATCATCGGGGGCAGCAGCACCAGCCCGGCACCGCCCCAGAGCAGTCCGCCGACGATGATGGCAATCAGCATGGCAAAGGTGTTGATTTTCAGACGCTGTCCAACGGCCCGGGGAAAAATCAGGTTGGCTTCGAGGTATTGCACCAGCCCGAAAACGGCGATTACGGCCAGCGCCTTCGCCGGGCTGTCGGCCCAGGCAATCGCGACGGGTACGCTTCCGCCGATGAAAATGCCGACGTACGGAATGAACGTCAGCAGCGAAGCCAGAATGCCGAAAAACAGCGGATTGGGAATGCCCAGCACCAGCAATCCGACGCTGTTGAGCGCGCCCACGATGGCGTAGACAATCGCCATGCCTTTGACAAATTCGTAGTACGTCGTGACGCTTTCGTGCAGCACCTGCCGGGCCACGGGCCGACGGTCGGCGGGAAGGGCCGCCATGAGGGCCGCGGTCAGCAGCTCGCGGTTGGCGAGAATGAGGGCGACAAAAACGGGAATGATGAACAGAATGGCGGCCGAGGTAGCCGAAAACGACAGCAGGGATTGCAGCATGCCGCCCGCCGTGGAAAGAACATTGCTGCCCGCCTGCCGCAGGTAGCGGCTTTGCTGTTCGGGTGTCAGGTCGAACCGGGCGTCGAGGTAGCTGGTGAGCTGGCTGAAAGCCTCGGTCAGCTGGCGGAAAATGACCGGCCATTCCTGGCTGATTTCGGCAACTCCCGCCACCAGAATCGCCCCGAACGCCGCCACAAACAGCACCAGACCCAGCAGGCAGACGGCAATCGCCAGTGATCGGGGCCAGCGCCGGGCCTCCAGCCAGCGACAGACGGGGTAACTGACAAAGCTGATCAGCAGCGCAAAACTGAGCGGAACAAACAGCGCCCGCCCGAAATACAGCAGCGCCAGGAGAAGAACAAAAATCTGAAGATATTGAAGAATCTGCGTACGCGTCATAGCCGGTGGTGTAAACATCCGCCGATAAGTTACACCGCCGCCCGGTTACCTTCCAAATAATGCACCGTACTCGTCTGCTGCTCTCCGCTGAAGTTCAGTTCGCGGATGCCGATGCGGTAATGGTCAATCTCGACCTCAACCGGATCGTGTTTCATCTGAAAGAAGAGTGAAGGCGTAATCAGCACGGTCACGTTGCGGCTCCGGACGACTTTTTCAACATGATAATGTCCGCAAACGACCGTCACCTGCCCCGGAACGGAATGCAGCAGCGCCATCATTTCTCTCCGCTGCTGAAAAGCGTAATTGGCATCCATATGACCAACGCCCGCCAGCAGCGGCGGATGGTGCATGAACACCAGCAGGTCGCCTTTTACCAGACTGACCTGTTCCTTGAGCCAGGTCCACTGCGCTTCGGAACAGTACCCTTTGGACGTATCCAGAAATAGAGCGGGCAGGGCTTCCAGCGGCCGGGCGAAGAAGAGTTCGTTCCCGTGTAAATCCTCCCGGAAACCCAACTCTTCGGCGAGAAGCACCGAATCGTCGTGGTTGCCGCTGATGGCGTAAACCGGCACCGACACTTCGGCCAGTTGCGGTTGCACCCAGCGGTAGATCGCCCGGTCGCCGGTCTGGTAACAGATATCGCCGCCGATAACCAGACAGTCCGGTTGCAGGTCAGTGACAAAACGAAGCGCATCTGCCAGATTTTTCCGGACCTCGACGCCCAGGGGCTTCTGGGTTTCCGTGCCGACGTGCAAATCCGTGAGAAAGGCAATCCGCACGGGCTCAGCGTTTGGAGGTTTCCTTGCGCATGAGTTTGTAGAGGGACGTGCCGTTCAGCGAAATCACCTCCTTGCTTTCAATGGCGCTTTCCAGATCGACCGCCTTCATGTTCAGGTTCATGTCCCCCTTCGGCCGCACCAGAACGATGAGGCGGCGGTTGGCTCCCGTTCCGACCTCGTAAAACTCCTTGATCGTCGTGTTGACGTACTGATAACCGCCGTCGATCTGGCTGGCTTCCTGCCCGAGCCGGTTTATGGAAGTAAAAACGTGCCGAAACGAACGTCCCGAGCCTGTTCCTTCGCCCAGTCTGAGAATATCGCCCTCCTTCAACTCAATGCCCCGCCGGGAAGTGACCGGGCCCGTAACCTTCTGCCGGTTCGACTGCGCCATGCCGGTCAGCGTCAGCAAAAGACAGGCAACAAAAAGCAGGTTTTTCATAGCAACGTAACGCTTTAGAGGTTAGAATCTAGGGGTCGAAGTGTAGAGGTTAAGGTTTATAGTTTATAGTTGGGGAGAGTTTATAGCGGCTATGCCACACCTGAGCCTTGCGGAGCAACTATAAACCCTAAACCCTAAACTCCTCCTCTTCACTTCCTGTCCATCTGGCTCACCAGCACGGCAATGCCTTCTTCAAAACTATGCGGTTCGTAGCCCAGCACCGCCCGCGGTTTGTCGAGGATGAACCCCGTACGCGGCGGACGACGGGCCGGCTGCGAGAACGTCGAGGAGTCGGCCTGCGTGATGAGCGACTTGTCGAGGCTGAAAAAATCGGCCGTTTTGATGGCCATTTCGTAGGGCGTCAGGAGGTCTTTTCCGGAAATATTAAAAATTCCTTCGGCCTCCTGTTCCGCAATCAGAAAACAGCCTTTCGCCAGATCTTCGGCCAGCGTCGGGGTGCGCCACTGGTCGGTGACGACCTTGATATTCTTGCCGTCTTCCAGCGATTTTTTCACCCAGAGAATGATGTTGCTCCGACTCATGTCATGCGCGATGCCGTACACCAGCACCGTCCGGGCGATGGCCCAGCGGATACCTGAGTGAATAACGGCCTTTTCGGCGGCGTATTTGCTCCAGCCGTAAAAACTAATCGGATTCGCCGCCGCTTCTTCGTCGTACGGCCCGGCCGCTCCGTCGAAGATAAAGTCTGTGGACAGGTGCAGCAGAAACGCGCCCGAGGCTTTGCAGGCTTCCACGAGGTATTCCACGGCCAGCACGTTCTGCGCCCAGCAGGCGTCTTTCTCGGCTTCGCACTGGTCCACGTTGGTCATGGCCGCCGTGTGAATGACCACGTCCGGCTGCACCTCGGCGATGGTCGCCAGGACTTCCTCCCGGTCTGTAATGTCCATCGACCGGAAGGTGTAGCCGTCGCTGTACGGCAGGCGGTTCTGGCCCCGGGCCGTGGCGATGAGGTCCGTTTCCGGGTGTTGTTGCGTAATTAAATCGACCAGTTTCTGGCCCAGCAGACCGTTGGAACCGGTAATGAGGATGCGTTTTTTCACGGGTTAGTACGTATATCCAAACTGTTTCGTAATCTTCTTTTTCTTCATCCATTCGCCCGAAACGGTCATGCGAACGTCTTTCACGGGCCGGTCGCGGGCGTCGCGGGGTTGGGCGGCGATGCTGTCGATGACCGAAAGACCATCAATAACCTGACCAAAGACCGTATAATTGCCGTCCAGATGCGGGCTGCCCCCGACGGTGCGGTACGTCTGTTTCTGGGCCTCGGTGAACGTCCGTCCGCTGCGGGCCATCTGTTTTTCCAGACCTGCCTCGTCCCAGACGCGGCCCTGCACGATGTAGAACTGACAACCGCTCGACGATTTTTCCGGATTGTTGTCGCGGGCCGCCGCCAGCGCTCCTTTTTTGTGGAAAAGCGTCGGGACAAACTCTGCCGGAACGCGGTAGCCCACGTCGCCGTTGCCCAATGCCTTCCCGGCTTCCGCCCCTTTCGAATCCGGGTCGCCGCCCTGGATCATAAAATTCTGAATAACGCGGTGAAAGAGCAGGCCGTCGTGGAATTTTTTATCGACGAGTTTGATGAAGTTATCGCGGTGCTTCGGCGTTTCGGGATGCAGAATGAGGTGCATCGTGCCGTAATCCGTCGTCAGCGTCACGAGGTAGTCCTTTTTCTTCGGCGGTTTAGCCGTTGCCGTCAGGGCGATCAGCAGAAGGCAGCAAATGGAACCTAAGCGCATAGTTGCTTTCGGGTGGGTTAAGGTCTACTATGAAAAAATGGAAAAAGGTTTCTCGCCGATGCTCGCGGATTTTAAAACGCAGATGTTCGCAGAGAAAATCTGTTTAATCTGCGCTTTAAAATCCGCGAGCATCGGCGAGAAACCCCTTCAAAGCCGCTCCCGCACGCTTTGCAGCACTTCCGCGCCGCCCTGCGCCAGGATGCTTTCGGCCAGTTCGTGGCCCAGCCGTTCGGCATCTTCTTTCGGCCCGGTAAACGTTTCGCGGAGCATCTGCTCCCCGTCAAGGCTGACAATGCCGCCCGTCAGGCTGACGTGGCCTTCGTCGGTCAGCGTAGCCAGCCCAAAGACCGGGATGCTGCAACCGCCTTCGAGCCGCCGCAGAAAAGCCCGTTCGGCGCGCAGGCAGGCTTCGGTTTCGGGGTGGTTGGTCAGGCGGCGGACGGCCTGTCGCTTTTCTTCCGACAACGTATCGGCGACTTCGATGGCGATGCTGCCCTGCCCCACGGCGGGCGTGAAGTCGGCGGTCGGCAGGTATTCGGCAATCAGGTCGTCGTACTCCATGCGATGAACTCCGGCAAAGGCCAGCAACAGGGCGTCGCACTGGCCTTCTTCGAGCTTGCGCAGACGGGTTTGCAGGTTGCCGCGCATATCCACGGTCCGGATGTGCGGGCAGAAGTGTTTCAGCATCGCCACCCGCCGCGTGGACGAAGTGCCGACCACGAACTCCTTGCCGCTGGTCAGCGACAGGCTTTTGTCATGGCTGACGAGCACGTCGTTGACCCGCTCGCGTTCGGTGAAGGCAATGATTTCGAGGTCTTCGGGCAGCGAGGACTGCATATCCTTGGCGCTATGGACGGCGATATCGATGGTGCCGTCGCGGAGCTGGTCTTCAAGTTCCTGCGTGAAGACGCCCTTGCTGCCGATTTTGGACAGCGAGCGGTCGAGGACCTTGTCGCCTTTGGTTTCGATGAGGACCAGTTCGGTCGCGATGCCGTCGGCCTGTAACAGATTCTGTATGTGGTACGCCTGCCAAAGGGCAAGTCTGCTGCTACGGGTTCCTATCTTAATATTCATAATTCGGTCAAAAAGTCGATCAGTCGGTAAGTCGTGAGTCGGTGATTCGTAAGCGGTCCGCCGCGGCGGACCGCTTACGAATCACCGACTCACGACTTTATTCTACACCCCGACGGTATCGTTCTCATCCGCCGGGATTTTTTCTTCGATAAACTGCACAATTTCGCCCGCTACGTCGATGCGGGTCGTTTTTTCGATGCCTTCGAGGCCCGGCGAGGAGTTGACCTCCAGCACCAGCGGGCCGCGATGCGACTGGAGCATATCGACGCCCGCTACCCGCAGGCCCAGCGCCCGGGCCGCGTTGATGGCCGTTTCCTCCTCTTCCACCGACAGGCAGACCGACTTGCCGTTGCCGCCCCGGTGCAGGTTTGAGCGGAAATCGCCTTCCTTGCCCTGGCGTTTCATGGCCCCGATCACGCGCCCGCCGACCACAAACGCCCGGATGTCCGCCCCCTTCGCTTCGGCGATGAACTCCTGAATGAGTACGTTGGCTTTCAGGCCGTAAAGCGCCTCAATGGTCGATTTGGCGGTTTTTGCCGTTTCGGCCAGCACCACGCCGATGCCCTGCGTGCCTTCCAGCAGTTTGATGACCACCGGCGGACCGCCCACCAGCCCCATGAGCTGGTCCAGGTCCCTGGGTTGCTTGGCAAAGACCGTCTTGGGCAGACCGACGCCCGCCCGCGAAAGCACCTGCAAACTTCGTAATTTATTTCGTGAACGCGTAATGGCCTGTGATTTAGCCGTCGTGAAAACGCCCATCATTTCGAATTGGCGGACCACCGCACAGCCGTAGTCGGTAACGGATGCCCCGATACGCGGCACAATGGCATCGATGGCCTCCAGCGGTTCGCCCCGGTAGAACACCGACGGCTTGCCCCCTTCGATCATGACCTGGCATTTCAGGTGGTCGATCACCGAAGCCCGGTGGCCGCGCGTTTCTATGGATTCCACCAGTCGGCGTGTGGAGTAGAGTTCCGGGTTGGTGGACAATACTGCAATATGCATAAAAGTAAGGTGTAAAGTCGGGTAGAGGCCCTGTCGGCGGTCGCAGACCCCGACAGCGGCTGTGCAGTTTTGAAAAATCGTTCTGATAATTTTCGGGATGGAGCCTGTGGAACCGCCGTCAGGGCCGCTGGCCGCCGACGGGGTTTAGGCCCCATTTTTCTGCTTGTAGGAAACGTTTTTGAGCGATACGTCAACAACAAATTTATTCCGCAATAGTTTGCGGCCGAGCAGCACCGGAAAGCGCATCCGGCCCCGGTCGGCCAGCGAAAATTCGGCCCGGATCGTCCGCCCGAGAATCTGCACGCGGGTCTGGATGACAAACCGTTTTTCCGACTGACCAAACGAATTCTTTATCGTTTTGTATTTAAATGCATCCGTGAGAATCTGCTTCCGTTTGCCCGTCTGTCCGCTGGCCAGCGTAAACCGAAGCTGGTGGCGGTCACCCGCCTCAACCAGCCGCACATCGGTGCAGTGCAGGGCCGAGGTGTAGGCGCCCGTGTCGATTTTGGCTTCCACATCCGAAAGCTCGAAATCCGGAAAGTCGATCCGGTCCGAACAGCCGATGGTCTGCGGGGGTTTTCTCTTTTTTTTAGCGGCTGTCTTCATTTTCCCTGCCGCATCAGGCGGCTGAAAGTGAGCGAAAGGTCGAGCATGACCATCCGGGCGCGCACGTTCCGTTCGATGTGGAAAGCCGCCTCGTTGAGGTCACTGACCATGTGTTCCAGAAAATCGGGTTCCAGAATTTTGCCGAAATTCTCAACAAACGTCCGTTCCTCTTCCGGCAGCCGCAGCAGGTCGCGGGCGCCGTGTTTCCACAGAAACAGGTCGCGGCAGAGGTTCAGGCTGTAATCGAGCAATCCGCGCTGCTTTTCCTTGCCCAGCTTGTCGAACTCCTCCGACTGCGTCACCAGAGCAATCAGGTCCTGCCGGTAGCACATCCGCATCCAGTCGGCAAACCAGGCGTGGCGGTCTTCGGTCCGGTCGGCCTCCTCGCCGGACAGCCGGATGGCTTCCGACAGGTTGCCGTCGGCCAGGTAGGCCACCTGCCGGGCCCGCTTTTCGTCCACGTTCAGGTGCTGCCGCAGGTGCATGGACACCTCCTCGTCCGTAAACGCCCGGACGGCCACCCGCTGCGTCCGCGAGAGGATAGTGATTAACAGCTTTTCGGGCTGGTTGGTTACGAGCAGAAACAGCGTTTTAGCGGGCGGTTCTTCCAGCACTTTCAGCAGGGCGTTGCCCGATTCGAGATTCAGAAATTCCGGAAACCAGATCAGAAAGATCTTGTATTCGCCCTCGTACGGCTTCAGGTACAGTTTCGGAATCAGGTCTTCGCGCACTTCTTTCACCGGGAAGTTGCCCTGTTTGATGCCGACCGCCTGAAACCACTCCTCGTAAGTCCGGTACGGGTGTTCGGTAATCAGTTTGCGCCAGTTGGGCAGGTAGGTTTCACTCGTGGCCCCACCGGCGACGGGCAGCATCACCTTCAGGTCAGGATGCGCCAGCTTGCTCATTTTCACGCAGGACGCACAGCGGCCGCAGGCATCCTCCGGCCCCTTGTTTTCGCAGTTGACATACGTGGCAAAGGCCAGCGCCAGGGCCAGCGTAGCCCCGCCCGGCGGACCGTCGAAGAGTTGCGCGTGGGCCACGTGGTTGTGCCGCACCGCCCGGATGAGGGTCTGGCGGGTATCGTCGTGGCCGATGATTTCGTTGAAAAGCATTCTCCAAAATTAGCCAATAAACGGAGCCGCAGGACTCGTCAATAGATTTTTGCGCATTAAGATATTGTAACCATTCGGCTTCCGCCTGTAACCGTTTACATTGGGGCATAAACTTACCTCGTTCACCGCGAGTCGTTTTTATTCTTGTCCACACCCCATGAAACACATTTCCCCGCGTCTGCTGGTGCTCGGCTGGACGGTCTTTGCCCTGTTCTGGGCAGCCCATCCGGCTCATGATGACAATTCTTCCCCCAAACCTACCGAATCCCGACCCAACATTCTGTTTATCGTCACGGACGACCACCGCCCGGACGGGGCCCGGGCCCTGGGCAATCCGGACCTGATGACACCCAACCTCGACCGCCTCATCCGCCGCGGGGCTTCGTTTACGGGGGTTTACAATGCGGGCAGCGACGAGCCGACGGTCGATAATTCGAGCCGGGCGATGCTTCTCACCGGCCAGACATGCGCGCACCTGCCCAAAAGTTTTTACACCGCCCCGACCGGCAAAACCAGCGGTGAGGCGGAGAATTCGGCCGTCACTTTTCCGCAGTATTTCCGGAAATACGGCTACCAGACGTATGCCGTGGGCAAATGGCCGAACAGCAAGACCAGCTTTCAGGCTTCTTTTGCGGGCGGCGACAATCTGTTTTTTGAGGAAATGCACGCGGCGAAGGAAGGCGGGCATCTGAGGCCCATGCTGCATCATTTCGACGCCAAAGGAGCTTACCGGCCCGAAAGCCGGTTCAAAGCGCTGGGCCATTCCAGTGCCGTGTTTGCCAGCGCCGCCATCTCGTTTCTGGACAAACAGTCGCCGAACAAGAACAACAAGCCGTTTCTGCTGTACGTGTCGTTTACGGCCCCGCACGACCCGCTTCAGCCGCCCGCGTCCTGGGCCGAGCGCTACGTGCCGGCCAGCCTCCGGCTCCCGGAAAACTTCCGGCCCCAGCCGCTTTTCGACACCGGCGAGATGACCGTCCGGGATGAACAGCGCCTCGTCCGGCCGCTGCAACCCAGCGCCGTTCAGGCCGAAATGGCCAAATATTACGCCTCCATCTCGGACATCGACGAACAGATCGGCCGCATTCTGCAAACGCTGGAAATCAACGGACTGACCGAGAATACGCTGGTCGTCTGGTGCAGCGACAACGGCCTGATGCTCGGGCAGCAGGGGCTGATGGGCAAACAGAATCTGTACGAACCGTCTGTCCGGGTGCCGCTGGTGATGGCCGGGCCGGGCGTCCGGCGCAACCTCCGGCCCGACGCTCTTTGCTACCTCCACGACGTCTTTCCGACGCTCTGTCAACTGGCAAAACTGCCCCTGCCGACTCGCCTCGACGGCCAAAGTTTCGCCTCGCTGCTCGACGGCAAGGAGAAGCAGCACCGCAAACAGGTCCTGCTCGCCTACCGCCCGCCCCTGCAACAGGCCGTCCGGACGGCCGACGGCTGGAAACTCGTCCAGTACCGGGTGAAAAATCAGACGACCGAACAGCTTTTCGACCTCCGCCAGGACCCGTCCGAACTCCGCGACCTCAGCGAACAGTCCGGCTACCAGTCGCAAAAACAAAAACTCCTGAATCTGCTGGATAAGAAAGTAAGTCAATAAGTCGTAAGCGGTCCGCTTACGACTGTGTTGACTTACGACTGATTTTATACACCTCCCGCATAATGGCTTCGTCGGCTTCCGAGAACTCGATGCCGCGGCGGGCGACGGTTTCGCGGGCGACGTACAGGGCTTTTTCGAGGCGGTAATCGGTGAAACCGGTGTCGGCACCGCCCCAGGAGAAGGACGGAATGTGTTTCGGCTGAAAACCGGCCCCGTACACGTTGACGTTCACGCCGACCACCGTGCCCGTGTTGAACATGGTGCTGATGCCCGCTTTTGTGTGGTCGCCCATCATCAGGCCGCAGAACAGCCGCCCGCTGCTTTCGAGCTGGCCGGTGGCGTAGCTGTACAGCTTGACGTCGGTGTAGTCGTTTTTCAGGTTGGAATTATTGCAGTTGGCGCCCAGATTGCACCACTCCCCGATGACCGAATTGCCCAGAAATCCGTCATGGGCCTTGTTGCTGTAGCCAAACAGAATCGAATTGCCCAGTTCGCCGCCGACTTTGCAGAATGGCCCGACGGTGGTGTTGTTCCGCATTTTGCCGCCCCAGTTCACCGTTGCGTCGTGGCAGAGCGCAAACGGGCCGATCATGAGGGTTCCTTCGCTGATGACGGCGTTTCTGCCGATGTAAATCGGGCCGCCTTCGGCATTCAGAACGGCCGCGCGGATGACGGCACCTTCTTCCACAAAGATATTTTCGGGCGCGTAAACGCGGGTATGCGGGTCGGTGATGGGCTGCGACCGGCGGCCTTTGGTCAGAAAAGCGAAATCCGCCCGAATCTGGTCGCCGTTGTTGAGGAACAGGTCCGGCAGGGCGCGAACGATGGTCAGCGGCCCGTCGAACGTCCGCTGCGGCCCGTCGGCGGCCGTGGGTGCTTTCTCCAGCGCCTGTTCCGTCCGCCGGGCAATCAGCAGGCCGTCCGGCGTGCTCAGCCCTTCGCCGGGTGCGAGGTGGCGGATGGCTTCCACCAGTGCTTCGGTCGGGCAGACGGCGCCGTTGACGTACAGGTTATCGGACGAAAAACGGACCGGGAACTTAGCCTGCAGATACGGTTCGGTCAGAAAGGAAGGCGCCGTTTCGAGCCGCGACGCCCATTTTTCGTCAATGGTCTGAATGCCAATCCGGACTCCCGAAACGGGCCGGGTAAAGGTAAAAGGCAGAAGATTGACCCGGATCGCCGGATCGTCAAATAAAATCAGGTTGCTCATAACTGCTAACGCGTTGCGGATGCAAATATCTGGAAAAGTTTAAGGTTGAAGGGTGAAGGGTGAAGGTTTAACGTTGAAGGCCATCCGCCCTGCACAGGAGGGCAGCACGAGGCAGCGCCACGTTCAACGTTAACCCTTCAACCTTCTTTCAACCTTCAACTTTCAACCTTCAACCGTTATCTTTGCCCTCATGAACCGCTACGGACTGATCGGATACCCGCTTACCCACTCGTTTTCCAAAAAATACTTCACCGAAAAATTTGCCGCGGAAGGCATTCCCGACAGCCAGTATGACCTGTTTGAGCTGCCCGTCATCGAAGATTTCCCCGAGATTCTTCGTCAGACGCCCGGTCTGCGCGGGCTGAACGTCACGATTCCCCATAAGCAGGCGGTGATTCCGTTTCTGGATGCCCTCGACGAACAGTCGGCGGGGCGCATCGGGGCGGTGAATACCATCAAAATCTTATCCGACGGACGGAAAATCGGCTATAACACGGACTACTACGGCTTTCGGCAATCGCTGGAAAGCTGGCTGGAAGCGCAGGGCGTGGCGACCCAAAGCCTCAAAGCGCTCGTGCTCGGCAACGGCGGCGCGGCCAAAGCGGTGACGACGGCCCTTACGGACCTGGCGATTCAGTACCGGCTGGTTTCGCGCCGCGCCACCGAAAACGACTTTTCCTACGAACAGCTCGACGCGACGGTGCTGTCGGCTTACAAACTGATTATCAACACTTCGCCCGTCGGCACCTACCCAAAGGTGGACGAAGCCCCGGCTCTGCCCTACGACGCCCTGACGCCGCAGCACCTGCTGTACGATCTGGTGTACAACCCCGCCGAAACGCTGTTTTTGCAGAAAGGAAAAGCCGCCGGAGCCGCCACGCACAACGGCCTGCCGATGCTTCAGCTGCAGGCCGAAAAAGCGTGGGAAATATGGCAGAGCTGATTCTGACCAACGCGACCGTTTTTACCGGCACGGAAGTCCTGCCCGATACAACGGTCCGGGTTTCGGAGGGCCGGATTGAATCGGTGGAACCCACCGACCGGAACGGGTCCGGTGACGCCGCGCACACGATCTACGACCTACGAGGCCGCTGGCTCGTGCCCGGTCTGGTCGATTTGCAGCTTTACGGCGGGTCAGAACAGTTTCTGAACGGGCATCCGACGGCCGGGACGGTCCGGCACATCCTCGACACCCACCGCCGAAACGGCACGACGACCGTGCTGCCGACCCTGTACTCGACCTCCTACGACGTGATCGACAAGGCCATCCGGGCGGTGCGGGAGGTCCGGGCCGAGCATCCGCTGGGCGTGCCGGGCCTGCACGTCGAAGGGCCGTACGTGAATCCCGAAAAACGCGGGGCGCACAGCCTGTCGTACGTGCGTCCGCCCGACGCCAGAGAACTGAACGACCTGCTCACCGCGGGCCGCGACGTGATTAAAATCCTGACGATTGCGCCGGAGGTATTTACGCCGGAGCAGCTGCAATGGCTTCAGAGAACGCCTTTTATCCTGTCAGCGGGTCATACCAACGCCACCTACCGGCAGGCCACGGAAGCCTTCGACAACGGCATTCCGCTGGCGACGCACCTCTACAACGCCATGCGGGGCTTCGAAAGCCGGGAACCGGGGACGGCTGGGGCGATTCTGGACCACCCGACCGTCCGGGCAAGCATCGTTGTCGATGGGTTTCACTGCGATTTTGCGGCCGTCCGGCTGGCCCATCGGCTGCTGGGTGACCGGCTTTTCCTTATTTCCGACGCGATCTTTGCCAATCCGCCCCGCCCGGCGCTGGACTTCGAGGACTTCGTCATTCGTTACCACGAAGGGCGCTACACGAATCAGGAAGGCAAACTGGCGGGCTCGTCCATCACCCTGCTCGACGCGGTGCGCAACGGCATCCGCCACGTAGGTCTGAAGCCGGAAGAGGCGCTGCGGATGGCGTCTACGGTGCCGGCGGAGATTATCGGGCTGGGCGACCAACTGGGAAAGATTGCGCCGGGCTACGTGGCGAATCTGGTCGTGCTGGACGAGGAATGGCGGTGTCGGGAGGTGTTTGCAACGTAGCCCACGGTTTAAACCGTGGGCTACGAACGATCCACCGCGGCATTCTACGAACCGTTTTAACTCACAATGAAAACCGTTTGGACCCACGATGAAAACCGTTCGGACCCACGGTTAAAACCGTGGGCTGTGGTACGACATTAACCAATCCTCTCCTATTTTTTCGCTGCTTTTCAACGTTCCCCGGACCATCGGGGCGGCTACACCTGCGCCCAGCGTTTTCGGACTTTTGAACACCTGCGCCTCGTCCCACAAGCCCTCTTTGAGGAAACTTTCGAGCAAGGCCGCGCCGCCTTCTACGATCACGGATTGTAGTTTGTTATGGTATAAATCGGCCAGCAACTGCGGCAGAAACGGCTCGTCGGCGGAAAGCGGCACGTACGTCACGCCTTCTTGCGCTACCGGCGAACCGGTTTCGTAGTAGACCCGCGTCGGCTGCGAACCGTCGAACAGGTGCAGGTCGGGCGGCAGTTGCAGCGTTCGGTCGATGACCAGCCGGGTGGGGTTACGTCCCTGCCAGAGCCGGGCGTTGAGGCGGGGATTGTCGTGCCGGGCGGTGGCCGTGCCGACCAGAACGGCGTCCTCTTCCGTGCGCCATTTGTGAACAAGCTGGTGCGACAGAGCGCCGCTGATGGCGACCGGACGGCGGTCGGGCGGGGCCATGAACCCGTCGGCGGTCTCGGCCCATTTCAGGAAGATATAGGGCCGTTTTTTCTCCACCCAGGTAAAAAAGCGCTGGTTCAGTTCGCGACCCTCCTCGGCCAGCAGGCCGGTTTGTACCTCAATTCCCGCCGCTAGCAGTTTTTGGATACCGCGCCCATCGACCAGCGGAAAGGGGTCTTCGTTGCAGATAACGACCCGCTTTATCTTTTTCTGAATCAATAAATCCGCGCAGGGCGGAGTTTTGCCAAAATGGGCGCAGGGTTCGAGCGTAACGTAGGCCGTAGCCTCCGGAAACAGGGCCGGGTCGGCGACGGCCCGCACGGCATTCACCTCGGCATGGGCCTCGCCGTAGCGCTGGTGCCAGCCTTCGCCGATGACCCGGTCGCCGTGCACAATCACGCAGCCCACCAGCGGATTCGGGCTCACGCTTCCCCGTCCCAAAGTGGCCAGTTCCAGCGCCCGGCGCATGAAGAGTATGTCGTTTGGTAACCAGTCAGCCATTCGCAAAGAATAAAGAAACGTCCAATGTCAGGGGTTGGACGTCAAATGTCAAAAGTGGAATGCCAAATGTCAGCAAGATTTTGCAGATTTACGCAAAATTACGCATCTGCATGACCACGGCTAAGTCGCTGTTTGATTCGCTGGTCGGACAACTGCAGGGCTACCGCCCCGAAGAAGCCCGCGCCATTATATACCTGCTGTTTGAACATTTTCTGCGGTTTCGCCGCACGGACGTGATTGTCAATAAACCGCTGCCCGCCCAGCAGCCCGACTGGGCCGAACTGGTGCGGCGGCTGAACGAACACGAACCCGTGCAGCACCTGATCGGGACGACGGAATTCTGCGGCCTGGAGTTCCAGGTATCGCCTGCCGTGCTGATTCCGCGCCCGGAAACCGAAGAACTCATCCGGCTCATCGTCCGCGACTACGCCGAAGCGCCGTCTCCACTGAACATCATCGACCTCGGTACGGGCAGCGGCTGCATTGCCGTGACACTCGCCCGCTTTCTGCCGCAGGCCACCGTCACGGCCTGGGATTTGTCGGAGGAAGCCCTCGACATCGCGCGCCAGAACGCCGAGCAACTCCAGGCCGAAATTCTGTTCGAAAAACGGGACATCCTGAAGGCCGATGAAGAGTCCCCGTCCGCCGGTCCGAGCCGTTTTGACTGCGTGGTGAGCAATCCGCCCTACGTCACGCACTCGGAAGCCGCCGAAATGGAGCCGAACGTGCTGCGGTACGAACCGCACCTGGCCCTGTTTGTAGAAGACACCGATCCGCTGCTGTTCTACAAGGCCGTCGCCGATTTTGGCCGCGCCCACCTGACCGAAGGCGGGGCCTGTTACGTAGAAATCAACGAACGCTTTGGCGACGAAACCCGCCGGGTATTCGAGGAACGCGCGTACCGAACGGTGCAGGTATACAAGGATATACACGGGAAGGACCGTTTTGTAAAGGCAACGATATAATTGAATTTTGAATGAGTGAATGAGCGGTCCGCCGCTGCGGTGAATGACTGAATAGCTCTGACTGGGGTTGAATCTGCGAAGCTAATCAGTCATTCAATCATTCAATCATTCAATCATTCCCATGACTACCGATCTCACATATCACAATAAAATCCGCCGCGTTTTCGACGAGATGGGGCAGGTCGTAGTGGGGCAGCAGGCGCTGCTCAACCGGCTGCTCATCGGGCTGTTCACAGGCGGACATATTCTGCTGGAAGGTGTCCCCGGCCTGGCCAAAACGCTGACCATCAGCACGCTCGCCAAAACGCTGCAACTGGATTTCCAGCGCATTCAGTTTACGCCCGACCTGCTGCCCGCCGACCTCATCGGCACGATGATCTTTAACCAGAAATCGGGCGACTTTGAAGTGAAGCAGGGGCCGGTTTTTGCCAACCTGATTCTGGCCGACGAAGTGAACCGCTCCCCGGCAAAGGTGCAGTCCGCGCTGCTCGAAGCGATGCAGGAGAAACAGGTGACGATTGGCGAGGAAACGTTCGTGCTCGATAAGCCGTTTCTGGTGCTGGCGACGCAGAACCCCGTCGAGCAGGAAGGCACCTACCCCCTGCCCGAAGCGCAGGTGGACCGGTTTATGATGAAGGTTTTTGTCGGTTATCTGTCGAAGGACGAAGAACTGGAAGTGATGCGCCGGATGTCGAACCTGAACTTCGATTACGAGGTGAAACCGATGCTCGACAAGGACGATATTTTCGCCATCCGCGACGAGATCAACAAAATTACGATGTCCGAAACGCTCGAACGGTACATTGTGGAACTGGTGTTTGCCACGCGCCGCCCGCTGGATTATGCCCTGCGCGACGAGGCCCGGTACATCCAGTACGGCGTTTCGCCCCGCGCGAGTATCCACCTCAACCGCGCCGCCAAAGCCCTCGCCTACTTCGACCAGCGGGATTATGTACTGCCCGAGGACATCAAGGAGATCGCGCCGGACATTTTCAACCACCGCATCCACCTCAACTACGAAGCCGAGGCCGACGGCGTCACGACGCTGCAAATCGTCGATTCCATTCTGCGAAAAGTGGCGATTGGACGGTAACAAAACCGGGGTTTGACCGCTCCCTCGAACTGAAAACTCACCCCAGGGCTGTGTCCGCACAGCCTTTTTTGCTTTGTCGGGAATGAGCAGCGGCGTCAACGGGCTATTTGGTAAAAATCCTTTTCCGAAAAGATTCAGGGCGTAAAAAGATTACGTTGAGCCGCGGCTAGTATTGGCTTCGTAACCGACAGGCATTTTGCCTTCTACCAACTCCCGGTCCGATGAAACCTCTCAAAGCAACCCTCAAACAGGCCTGGCCTTATCAGCAGGACAGCCTGAACCTGCCCGTCCGTGATCTCGGGGCCGCCCTGCCCTTTTACGAAACGACGCTGGGTTTCCAGCTCGAATCCCGACAGGAAACGCCCTGCCCGTCAGTCGTTCTGGCCAGAGATCACATCCGAATTGGTCTGGCCGAAAATGGCGGCGATCCTGAGCAGGACGGCTGTTTTTTTGAAGTCGACAATCTGGAAAACGCATGGGCCGAGTTGAAAAGCAACGGCCTGACGGCTGAACGGCCTCCCATTACGTCGCAACAGCACGGCGATGTCCACTGGAAGGTGTTTTTTGTGGTGGCTCCCGACGGACTTTGCTACTGTTACGGCGAACGGCAGCCGACCTGACGGGACGCCGCCCGGCTCCCTTTCCCAGCGAATCTGCCACGATTCTTTACGACGGATAGCGTTCAGTCACCGAATCGCCACGTCCCAGACTTTCGCGCGGCGGGCCTGTCCGTCCGGCCCCTGCACATAGAGCGTCACGACGTAGAGGCCGGGTTGCTGGTAGGCGTGAATCGGGTGCTGCTCGGTGGAGGTGGTGCCGTCGCCGAACTCCCATTTCCAGGAGGTGATTTTGCCTTCCGAATTATCCTGAAAAGCCACCAGCCGCCGTTTTTCGTCCAGCAGTTTGAAGCTCCAGTCGGCCGTGAGGGCTTTTTTCAGGGACGTTTCCAGCGGCATGAGGCGGAAAGGCAGCAGATACGAGGCGTTGCCGTACATCGTGTGCTCTTTCGAGAGGTTCCAGAAGCCGTTGTTCTTCTCGGATTTTACGTCGTCATAATCGATAATCGCCCAGCAAAGGCCCACGTTTTTGCCTTCGGTCAGCGGCGTTTCCACGGCCCGCTGCGGCCCTTCCGAACCGGCATAATCGAAAGGCGTAATCCAGAATTCCAGCGTCAGCCGACCCGACTCGCCGGGTTTGAAGTTGTACGAAGTCGCTGCGTTGGCGTACGGCAGGCGCTTGATCCACGGCTGCGACCCCCAGGCCAGTGTCCAGTCCTTGCCTTCGGCGGGCGTAAAAATGTGGTAATTTTGCGCGTGAACGCCGTGGAAGGAGAAATACGCGTCCCACTTGTCGAGGTTTTTGTTGGGATGAAAGCGGTCGATGAGCGGCCCGCCCGACTGGTCGCCGTCCACGACGATTTCGAAGGTGTCGTTGTGCAGGTCGGGACGGGCAAAATCCCAGTAATTGTCGTAGGCTTCGTAGAGAAAATACAGCCGGTTGAGGCCCTTCACCCAGGCCACTTTCACCTTCACATCCAGATTCTTCGGGTCGGCTTTGGGCTGTTTGCCGCTGTCTTCGATGAGCTGGTCCATGCCCACGGTGTACGACTCCGGCACCATCGCCCAGTCGTCGGCCTTCCCGTCGATGCGGGGAATGCGGTCGGCGGGAAACTGGAAGATTTTGAACGAACGGGTATCGGGAACAGCCGTGGTGGAGGCCGGTGGCGTTTGTGCCCACGCTGACATTGCCAGCAAGCTGGAAAGAAAAATCGGGCAGAGGCGTTTCATCAAACTCATGGTCAGGTTTGGGATTGGCTTTCACGCAGATATTCGCAGATTGGAGGCGCAGATTTCCGCGGATTTCTGCGTTCAAAAGCAGCGAGCATCTGCGCGAAATAAATCAATGACAACTCACGCCTGCACGACCGCTTCCAGCCGTTCCGGATACGCCGCTTTTCCCTCAAAATCCCTCAAATTCAACCCTTTCACGTTTACCGCTTCGACGGCGTGGGTGAAGTAGTCGGGGACGTTTTTGCCCCATTTCACCCGGCAGTCTTCGAGCGTGATGTTGTCGGCGTGGCGCAGGCTGATGCCGGGTGTACCGTGCTTTTCGATGTCAGCAATCACCTTCGTCGGGCGGTTATCGAACAGCCCGCCTTTGTATTTCGTCCAGCGGTCGAAAGTCACCTCCACGTTTTTCAGCGTCACGTTCTGCACGCGGCTGTTGGGCATGCCTTGGACGCGGATGCTGTTTTCGGCCCGGCCGGTCACGTTTTCGACGCGGATGTTGCTGATTTGCCCGACCTTCGTTTCGGGCGTCCGCGGGATGGCCGTGAACGAAATCGCCTCGCCCCGGCCCCACCACGGGTCCGAATGGTAACGCGACACGAATTTGATGTCTTTGAACAGAATATCCCGGACGTTGCCACTGTCGCGGAGCTGAATCGTCAGGCCGCGGCAGCTGGTCTTGATTTCGCAGTTCTCGAAACGAACGTCGTGCACGTCGGACGTCGTTTCCGTCCCGATTTTGACGCCTGAATCCTGGGTTTCCAGCACGCAGTCTTTCACGACAATCCGCGCCGACGGGCCATAGTCCTTCGCCTGGCGGGTAGCCTTGACAACCACGGCATCGTCGCCGCAGACGATGTGGCAGTTTTTAATTTCCACATCGCGGCAGTGGTCGGGGTCGATGCCGTCGCAGTTGGGCACGTCGAGGTGGTTGCGGACCTTGAGGTTATCGACCAGCACCTGTTCGCAGCCGAGCATGTGCAGGCCCCATTCGGGTGCTTCGGCAAACGTAATGTCTCGGATTTCGAGGCCCCGGCATTCGGTCAGGATGAACATTTTCGGCCGCCACTCTTTCGGAATCCACCATTCGTTTTCTTTTTCGTAATGGTCCATGAAATCCAGCGCCCGGCCGTTCAGTTTGCCCGTGCCCGAAAGGTGCAGATTCTGCGCCCCTTCGGCCAGAATGACGGCTCCGTTTTTATAGTGCTTCGGATCGGTGCTGATGACGAGTTCCGCATCGTCGGCGAGGTGAAAATCGATGTTGCTCCGCAGTTGCAGCGTCCCGACGAGGTATTTGCGCTTGCCCGGCACCACCACCCGCGACCCGCGCCCTTTGGCCGCCGCCGCGTCGATGGCGCGCTGAATGGCTACGGTATCGAGCGTTTTGCCGTCGCCCCGCGCCCCGTATTTGAGGACGTTGAACTCCGTTTTGGCGGCCGGACCCGCCAGGGACAGAGAAGATGGAACGAGCAGCCCCAGGGCAGAAAGTCCCAGCAGGCGACCGCCGGAGTTCAGGGCTTGCCGCCGGGTTATGGATTCGTCAGACCAGTTCATAGAAAGGAAAATAGCGTCGTTTTGGGACGATGATCATCAAAAATGGGCTTTTAAGCGCTTTTTGCCTTCATGCACTTTCCTGCTCATACAGTCGAAACCGTATGATCCAGAACTATAAAGCCCGGTAGTCAGGCGGGCAACATTCAGGCAGACGCTTCTTTTCTCCCTAAATTAACATAGGTACCGTGACCAGATTCGCCCCGCTGCTTATTCGGTCCGCAGGCTTTTCACCGGGTTCATCCGGGCGGCTTTCAGGCTCTGGAAACTGACGCTCAGCAGGGCAATCAGCACCGCCAGCCCACCGGCCGCCGCGAACATCCACCACGCAAGACGAATCTGGTAGGCAAACCCCTCCAGCCAGCCACGCAGCAGGTACCGGGACAGCGGCCAGGCCAGCACCGTAGCCACCAGCACCATCCGGAGAAAATCGCCCGCCACCAGAAGCCAGAGGCTGGTCAGCGAAGCTCCCAGCACTTTCCGAATGCCGATTTCCTTCGTCCGCTGCGCCACGGTCAGGGAAATCAGTCCGTACAGACCCAGGCAGCAAATGAGCACGGCAATGGCGCAGGCAACACCGATCAGGCGGGCCATTACCTGTTCGGTTTGGTAAAACTGCGCTACTTTCCGGTCCAGAAAATCGTAGGTAAAGACCTCATCCGGGTAGATACGCTGCCAGGTCTGCCGGATGCGTTCGAGCGTCCCGGGCAGATTCCGGCCCTGGATACGGATACCGACCTGCCGGTACATGCTCGCGTGGCTGCCAATCACGCAGGGGCCGATTTCTTCCCGCAAAGAGCGCTGGTTGAAATCCCGGACCACCCCCACAATCGGCAGCGGAACCGACGAAAGGTAATATTGCAGCCGTTTGCCCAGCACCTGATGCGGGTGGCGGAAGCCTAGTTTGTGCAGCAGGGTTTCGTTGATCAGGTACTCGCAGATGGTATCGCCGGGAACGAAATTCCGACCGGCCAGCAGCTGCAATCCGTACGTCGGCAGGTAGTGCACATCGCCCAGACGCTCCCGGATGGGGTACTTTTCCCATTCCGGTTGGCCGTCAAATTTGAACGAACCCCCGTTGAGCTGTTCGCTGGCTGGCGGCAGGTGGTGGAGGCTGACCGATACAATACCGGCCTCCCGCAGAAGCTCCTGCCGGAACGTCTGCACCGCGGCCTGAGCGCCCGCCGGAAAGGGCACCACCACGACGTTTTCTTTCCGGAAACCGAGATCGGCACTTTGCAGGTACCGAATCTGCCACGTAACCACTATCGCGCCCAGAATGAGCCCCTGGCACACGACAAACTGGACGACCACCAGCGTCCGCCGGACGTTCAGGCCCAGGCCCGCGGCTGTCGGCAACTTCCCCAGCAGCGCCGACCGGGGGGAGATTCCGGACAAAACGGCGGCCGGATACCCGCCCGCCAGCCCAATGACCACCACTAGCAACAGAGCCAGATACGCCAGCGTAACTCCGTCCAGAGGAAAGGCCAGCGGGAAGCCGACCCAGTTGCTGAAAAAGGTAAGACCGCCCGTGACCCACAGCAGAGCCAGCCCAAAACCCGCTCCGCAGACGAGCGCCGCTTCGAGCAGAAACTGGCCGATCAGCTGGCTCCGCGAACTGCCCAGGGTTTTCCGGACCCCGGCTTCCTTGCTGCGCCGGAGGCCCTGCGCGATGGTCAGGTTCACGAAGTTGATGCAGGCCGCGCCGGTCAGCAGGAAGCCCACCACCGCCAGCGACCAGAGCAGTGACGAACGAACGGCACCACCGCCCCGCGCCACATCGAAGTGAAATTCCCGCATCGGCTGGACCTGGAACCGAAAAATGGCGGCGTCTGCTCCGTAATGCTTTTTCGCCAGGGCGGGCAGCGCTTTTTGTAGCTCCGAAGCGGCGCTGGCGTCTTTCAGCGTGAAATAAAGCCGGTTGGTGCTGTTGAGAAAATACCAGTCGGCGGGGTTGAAATCCGGGTAAAGGCCTTTCAGCGTCGCCATCGAGATAAACAGGCCAATGTCGGTATCGGTGGTCGGCGGCGGGTCGGCCAGCAGTCCGGTCACGGTGACCCGAATCTGGTTGTTGAGCGTCAGGATTTTCCCGACGGGATTGGCCGAACCGAAGTATCTTTTCGCCCAGGAGTGGGTCATAACGGCCGTATTCGGCTCGCGGAGGGCCGTTTCCGGATTTCCTTTCAGCCAGGTATAACTCATGATGCCGAACCACTGCGGTTCGACGAGCGCCGTTCCTTTTTCTTCCAGAAACCGAATCGGCTCCGACGGGCCGTTGCTGGCGACGGTCAGCTGGCGGTTCATCATCAGAAAAGCCGCCCGCTCGACCTGCGGAAACTCCGTGCGCAGGACATCCGCCAGCGGCAGAGGCGCTTCCGGATTATACTCCACCGAGCCGTCGGGCAGGTACAGATCGGTGTTGACCCGGAAAATGCGGTCGTACCGGGCGTGGTGGCGGTCGGTACTGAGGTGATGCCGCAGAAAAAGAAAAATCAGGAGGCCCACGGCCAGACTGACGGACAATCCGGCGAGGTTTATGAGCAGATAAACGGGCTGCGCGCGCAGGTTTCGCCAGGCAATTTTCAGGTAACTAGCTACCATGCCAGAAAGGTTAAGTCACCGCCAAATTACGGACAATCCGGGCAGAAGCGGCAGTTAAAAAACGTTAACCGTCAACAGGTAGGCTTCAGGACCCCGTTTTGCACCCAGCCGTCGCGCACTCCCCACCCGGTGCCTCACCGGACAAAAAGGAATTTGCCTGCTGGTGAAAAAAGTGCGATTTTTAGGGGCCATGATGGAGGAAAAGCGACACAGACAACGATGGTTCTGGCTGCTGGGCAGTCTGCTGGCGGCGTGGTGGACGCTGCTCGCACCGGCCCAGGCCCGCCCGGCAGAAGCGGCCGGACAGCCCTCCTGCTGCATGGTGTCGGCCGCCGACAACGATTCTCCGAACCCGGTCCCGACGAAGGATATCAACCGGGTGGATACGCACTCCCTGATGGCCCTACCGGTCGTTCGGGTCAATCTGCCGGTCACCTTTCCGCCGGTCAGCGTGCCCGTTCTGATTACGAATTTCTTCCGGCTCCTTCCGTTCCGTCAGCCCGTCCGGGCGTCCCGGCTCCTGACGCCGGTGCCTTCCATGCACCGGATGCTGGCCCACCAGATTGCCATCAACGCCCCCTGAGGAGCCTTTTTTCCGGTTCAATGGCCCTTTGCAAGCGGCCGCTTCTGCTTTGTCCGGACGGGTCCGGACAGCCCATTTCCTATTTTTTTCATTGGTTGATTGCGGCTCCGTGACCTTCTACGGGAGCCGTCCCTGACCTTTTTTGCTGACGTATCTGGTCCGTCATGGCACGACTTATACTGAATTACCGAATTTTCTGGCTGGGCGCGCTTATCAGCCTCAGTCTTTTTATGGCTTACTGGGGCACCCGGATTCAGCTTTCTTATCAGATTGCCCGAATTCTCCCGTTATCCGACCCCATTCAGCAGCATTACGAACAGTTTAAAACCCGGTTCGGGGCCGACGGGGCGCTGATGGTCATCGGCTGGCAGGACGAGCGCTGGTTTGATCTGCCGCTGTACCAGGACTGGTACGACATGACCCGGCAGGTCGAACGGCTGAGCGGGGTGAAACAGGTGCTGTCCACGGCCCAGCTCTTCACCCTGCGCCGCGACAGCACGGCCTGGTGCGTGGCGCCGCTCGTGACGCAGCGCCCCACGACCCAGGCGCAGGCAGACAGCATCCGGCAGCAGGTGCTCTCGCTCCCCTTTTACCGGGGTCTGCTGGTCAACCCCGACACCAAAGCGACCCTGATGGCGGTTACGTTCGACGAGAAAAAACTGAACTCCCGCGACCGCATCGCGCTCGTGGATTCGATCCGGACCTACGGCCAGCGGTTCAGCCAGCGGCATCAGCTGGCCCTGCATTATTCGGGACTGCCTTCCATCCGCACGGAAGTGATGAAAAAAGTGTCGGGCGAAATGACGCTGTTTCTGGCGCTGGCGGCGGCGGTCACCGGGCTGCTGGTCTGGGGCCTTTTCCGGTCGTGGCGCGTGGTGGCCCTCTCGCTGGTGGTCGTCGGCATGGGCGTTTGCGTCAGCATCGGCACGCTGTCGCTGCTGGGTTACGAAATTACGCTTCTAACGGGCCTGCTGCCGCCGCTGCTGCTGGTGGTGGGCGTGCCGAACTGCGTCTTTCTGGTCAATCGCTACCGGCAGGAACTGGCCCTGCACGGCGAGCAGCGGCGGGCGCTGGATACGACCATCCGGGAGGTGGGCCTGTCGGCGCTGCTGGCCAACGTCACCACGGCCATTGGGTTCGGTGTGTTTTATTTTACCAACAGCCGCCTGCTGATGGAGTTCGGGCTGGTTGCGGCCATCTGCGTGCTGGCGGTTTATGTCATCTGCCTGCTGCTGGTGCCGATTTTCCTGAGTTACCTGCCGGTGCCCCGCCTGGGTTCGCAAACGCCGGAAGCCGCCGGGCGCTGGAGCCGGGTGCTGGCCGCTATCGACGGCTGGGTTCATACCCGTCGCCGGTTGATCTACGGCATTATCTCGGTCATTACGGTGGTGAGCGCCCTCGGCCTGCTGCGGATTCAGGTGGAGGGCTATGTGGTCGACGATTTACCCAAGAACGACCCGGTGTACACCGACCTGCGGTTCATCGAGCAGCATTTCAAAGGCGCGCTGCCGTTCGAGATTATGATTGATACGGGCCAGCCCAACGGCGTCACCGCCCAGGGAGGCCGGATGTTTTACACCGTCCGGGCCCTCGAACGGGTCATGGACGATTACCCGGAATTTTCGCAGGCCCGCTCGCTGGTGGACGCCGTTCGGTTTGCCTACCAGATGTACCGGGGCGGCGAAGCCCGGTACTATGTGCTGCCGCCTTTGCTGGAGTTTCAGAAGCTGGCGGGGACGTTTTCCCTGACCGGCAACGGCACGGGTACGCCCGCAATGGCCAAGGCCTTTATCGATAAAGACCGGCGCATCGCGCGGGTGAGCTACCAGATGGCCGACATCGGCTCCCGGCGGATGCAGTCCCTGATGGCGCACCTGAAACCCCGGCTGGATTCGCTTTCGGCCCGGTCGGAGTACCAGATTCACCTGACCGGCCACAGTCTTGTGTTTCTGCAAAGCAACTCGTACCTGATGGGCAATCTCTACGAAAGTCTGCTGATGGCCATTGTCCTGATTGCCATTGTGGGCATGTTTCTGTTCCGGTCGGTGCCGATCATTCTGCTTTCGAAACTGCCGTGTCTGATTCCGCTGGTGGTGACAGCGGGGGTGATGGGCTTTACCGGCATTCCGTTCAAGCCTTCGACCATTCTTGTTTTCAGCATTGCGTTCGGCCTTTCGTCGGACGGGACGGTGTATTTCCTAACCAGTTACCGGGCCCATTTGAAACGCGGGCTGGAGCCGTCGGCCGCCATTTCGGGAGCCATTGCCGAAACGGGCCGAAGCCTGATCGATACGGCGCTGATTCTGGCGGGCGGCTTTTCGGTCTTCGCCCTGTCGGGCTTTGGCGGAACGGCGGCGTTGGGTACACTGGTGGCCACGACCGTTCTGATGGCCTGCCTCACCAACCTGATTCTGCTGCCGGCCCTGCTGCTGAGTCTGAAGCGCTACCGGGTCTGACGTTTAATCGAAAAACAAGCCAAGCGTATGAAACCGTTTTTGTTTTTTCTGGCCCTTAGCCTCTTTTTGGCCGGTTGCCAGGAGCAGCGGGAGCCGCAGACCGACCGATGGGAAAAGATGCGGCAACAACCGCCCGGCTACCGGGTTGTACGCATTGAGGGCTGTGAATACCTGCGTTTTGAAACCACGCACAGCTATGGTGTTCTGACGCATAAAGGCAATTGCGACAATCCCATTCACTGTTACCGGGATACGACCCAAAACCGGCCGGTCGTTACCGCAGATGTATTCGCCCCGGTGGATGCTCCCCCGGTGAGCAGTCCTTAGAACTTCTTTTTACTCCGCAAACGGGTTATGACTCATTTACCGCCTTTGATCAGGGATCTGGCCCTGATTCTCGGAGCCGCCGCCCTGACGACCCTGTTGTTCAAGTGGCTTCGGCAGCCCGTGGTGCTGGGTTATATTCTGGCCGGGCTGCTGGTCGGTCCGAACCTGCCCCTGTTTCCGACCATCACGGACCAGGAAACGATCCGGGTCTGGGCCGACATCGGCGTGATTGTGCTGCTGTTCAATCTGGGCCTTGAATTCAGTCTGAAAAAACTGGCCAAGGTCGGCGGGGTCGCCTCGCTGACCGGGCTGGTTGAAATTTCGGGCATGCTGCTGCTGGGCTACCTCAGCGGTCAACTGCTGGGCTGGTCGTTGCTGGACAGTCTTTTTCTGGGCGGCATCGTGGCGATTTCGTCGACGACCATCATCTTCCGGGCGTTTGACGAACTGGGCATCAAAACCCAGCAGTTCGCCAGCCTGGTATTCGGGCTGCTGGTGGTGGAAGACCTGGTCGCTATCCTGCTGCTGGTGCTGCTGTCGACGGTGGCCGTCAGCCACCAGTTTTTCAGCGTCGAAATGGCTACGGCGGTGGTCAAACTGGTGTTTTTTCTGGTAATCTGGTTTGTCGGCGGCATTTTTCTGGTGCCTTCGCTGCTGGGAGCGGTCCGGCGGTTCATGAACGACGAAACGCTGCTGGTGGTGTCGCTGGCCCTGTGTCTGGGCATGGTGCTGCTGGTGACCGGGGCCGGTTTTTCGCCGGCTCTCGGGGCGTTCATGATGGGCTCGATTCTGGCCGAAACGCTTTATGTCGAACGCATTGAGAAGCTTCTGCACCCCATCCGGGACCTTTTCGGGGCCGTGTTTTTTGTGTCGGTGGGCATGCTCATCAACCCGACCATGCTGGTTCAGTACGCAGGACCGATTGCCCTGCTGACGTTCGTCGTCATTGTCGGCAAGGCGTTTTTTGTCACGCTGGGAGCCCTGCTGGCCGGGCAACCGCTGAAAAATTCGCTGCAAACGGGCCTGAGCATGACCCAGATCGGCGAATTTTCGTTCATCATCGCCACGCTGGGACTGACGCTCAAGGTGACGGCTCCTTTTCTGTACCCCATTGCCGTGGCCGTATCGGCCCTAACGTCCTTTACCACGCCCTACCTGATCCGGGCGGCGCTCCCGCTTTATTCCTGGCTGTACGCCCAACTGGGCAAGCGCACGCAGTTTCTGCTCAACCGGTACAGTGCCGACGCCCAGAGCCTGAGCACGACCAGCGCCTGGCGGCAGTTTTTTCGGTCGCTGATTCAGACGATGCTCATCAACGGCGTTTTTTCGGTCGGCATCCTGATGCTGACCTGGCGCGGGCTGCTTCCGTTTCTGCTCCGGACTTATGGGGATGAGGGCTGGGTCAGGCCCGCCGTCGGGTTGCTGGCGCTGGTGGCCCTGATGCCGTTTTTGTGGGCGCTGGTCATCAAGCCCGTCAAGCCCGTTCCCCTTGTGCCGGCTAACTTTCACCCGAACGCGTACCGGGGTCCCCTGCGAGTGCTGTCCATCAGTCGGGTGATGGTGGGGCTGATGCTGCTGGCGGTATACGCGAATCTGTTCTTCTCCCTGACCGCGTTGCTGGAGATTCTGGCGGTGCTGCTGCTACTGTACTGGGGCATCGGCAAACGCCTTCCGATTTTTTACGGCTGGGTGGAGCAGCGTTTTCTGCTGAACCTGCACGCCCGGGAGCGCAACCTGCAGGCGCGGCCCGGCGGCAGTCTCCGTCCGTGGGACGCGCACCTGGCGTACGTGGAGGTGGCTCCGGAATCGCCCGTGGCCGGAAAAACGCTGGCGGAACTGGCCCTGCGCGAGCGCCACGGCATCAACATCGTTTCGATCGAACGGGGGCGGCTCACCAAACTGGTGCCCACCCGGCAGGACCAGCTGCTGCCCGGCGACCGGCTGGCCGTGATTGGCACCGACGAGCAACTGGTGGAGTTCCGGAGCAGTCTGGAAGTCCGGGAGCCGCTGGGGGAACATCCCGACCCGGAGGTATCGCTGAAGCGCTTCCGGGTGGAAGAATCGTTTGAGCTGATCGGGCAAAGCATCCGGCAGTCGGGGCTCCGTGAACGGACGCAGGGTCTGGTCGTCGGCATTGAGCGGCAGGGCAAGCGGTACCTGAATCCCGAATCCGACTGGGTATTCCAGGCGGGAGATCTGGTCTGGCTGGCCGGGAATACGCGGCTGATCCGGCAGTATATTGAAGCGAGTAAACTGGCGGGGTGAGAAGGGAGGAGGACTTCAAGTTCTTTATAAGTGTAATCCTACACCGTCCTAATTTCAGGGAAGCTTACATAGAGAAGTTGAAATAACTTCAGACCAATATAATCAATTCTTAAAACCTCCACTTAACCGTTATGTAGTAAATTTTGTAAACTATTCAGATGGGCAATATTCAATTGAAGAGTGCAATTAAATCTTACGTAGCTTTACCCATACTAAATAAGACGCAAAAACTACAAATAAACCTCGATATAATTTTTTTAATGCTAAAATTACTTTTTACGAAGCCTATATTAAATAGTTCGACTTTCCACAAATTTTAATGAAATTTTTTGTCTTACGCTCATCTTTAGACCAATAGTAATCTCCAGGTTGAACGTAAACAAGGTTGAATATATCAGACCAATCATTTGGTGTAATGGTTAACGTAGTCATTATTGAAAGCTGCCTTAGCCATTCATCAAAAGTTGAAATAAAAAGATCTATTGCCTCCCAATTAATATTGTTTGATCCTACCAACTGAGCAATTATATTTTTAGTTACTTCAAAATGTTTAGCCTTTGCACTTTCGGTTGTCATCGCTCGCCTATAGGCCCCACGTTCAGAAACTTTACTCTGAATATCTAACTTCAAAGCCATAACTTTAGAATTTAGCTCAATACCTACATTAGAATATTCATCTAAATGGGGAAGTAATAACTCTTTGCTTGGCAAAATCTCATTATCAATTATATACTCCAGAGCCTTAAATGCCTCCCACCCATCATTTACACTGTAATCTAAGCCAGATAGCTTTTTTATGTACTCTATAGGCGTTTCAGTTATAACTATGCTACTCCTCTGATTAAATGCAATCACGGCTTCACGATAAAGTTTATAATTATTTATAATATTATAAGTAGAACAAAACTCCTGTGCAGTCACAAACGTGCCAATAAGATGCTTGTTTTGTATTTCAAGCTCCGAAATGTTTCCAGCCGAGAGCCAATACCAAATATTTGTATCACAAACCATGCATTTACTCTTCATATATGCCTAACTATTAATCAATTAATACTACCTTAACAATAATCATAAGCTTTACTCATCGATATATTCCATAATAGTACCTATAGAATAAATATCATGAAAATTATTCACGACTTTCCACCTCCCTTCCTTTGCCGGGTTAACTACTAAGTCGTTAGAATCCACTTTACAGTATAATAGTCTAAACGTTAAACTATATAAGCTTTGTGAATCCGGACTGTATAATATAGATGCATCAATTGTTATATCGACAGTACAAGAGCTAACGTCTTCAACATTAGTAAACGAAAAATCTATTAATTTTTTGCCTTTAAAGCTCTTATTCAAAGCTCCTGCCATCTGTTTCTGTGTTTTATTAAATGGCAAATAAAGGAGTTTTGCCATCTCGCCATAGTTCCCTTCCTTCCAAGCAAATATAAATTCAACTAGAGTTCTTTCAGGCGTATTAAGTTTATAGTCCTCTGGCTTTCCAAAAGAAGGTATGTCTATACCTATTTGTAAAGGTTTACGTTTAAAACTATCCATCGACAAAACTTCTTCTAACGAGTCTTCTAATGACTTCCACTCCTTTATGGCATCATCTACCGTTTTACTCTTTTCAATTTCATATTGTTGTTTTCTAGATTGCTCGCTATATTTTGAAGCTAATAAGTCTCTAACGGCAAATAGAAGTGCCCAACATTTAACAGCAACGTCAATATTAGCATATCCCAGATCCCTTCCGTGCATTATACCGTTCCTGTATGGTAGCGTAATCTTTCCTTTTTGTGTTACACTTCGAGTTTTGTATAAAATTTCTTTCAACATACTCAAGCCTGAATCAGCACCTACAATTGAATCCCAGGCTTTTAAATCAGACTTTTCAGAAAAAAAACCAAAACCTTTCGCTGCATCTGAAACAACCCCGTCTACCATCATAAGGACTACTGGTACACATGCATGGTATCTACCGTTTCTATAATCTTCATACGCTAATTTTATAAGATGCAATCGGTCTTTAAACCATTTTACACTCCAAAGGAACCTCAATCCCGTCTCTATACCTTTTTGATCGTAATAATTAATAAGAAACTCTTCAGCTGTAATAATGTCTTTAGTCCTCGCTACGTCAACTGCTTTTTTTAAAATATTATAATTAAAGTATTCTGCTGCAACCCATCCCCTCGGAACGAATGTTTTATTGAAGGCATCTGGAGCGCTTTTAAGTTCACTAAACTTAGACTTCCACTCCATAACTTTTGCAGCATCTTGTTCATTTTTGACAAGTGCTTCTAACTCCTTTATCTTCTCTTCATATAATTTAAAGGTTGGATTTTGACTTACCTTCATAAAGCATTGTTCTTAGGTTGTTAGTGATTCGTTATAATTTTAGCTTGCTTAAACATCACAATTACCGTAGTAGTATTCACATACTGCTTAAACAATGTTGGGGATTCAAACCGAGTTATAAGCAAGTTAGCGTCTGCCTTCAATTGTGAAACGTTGAATGGAATGGCGACTCCATTCAGAGCCTTGACGGTACAGGCAGCCCTGATAGGTTTAATGGCAAGTTATGACGAATTTCCTACCTGTCCAACGGAACGAAAGCTTGAATAGCTAGAGGTAGTGACTGCAATTCTTTACACCTTCCTAACTAGTCGTGGCGTAAGTACAATGCTAATGTAGAATTATACCCGTCAACTTATTTCCTTGGCTTGCGGTGTACCACTTTTACGGGCGTTGAAGCAGGATGAGAGTTTGGAGAAGCTAAATAATAATTCAACCAAAAACAAAAAAGCACTTAGCGTTATCTGCTAAGTGCTTTTGTCTGTGGGAGTTGAGGGATTCGAACCCCCGACCCTCTGCTTGTAAGGCAGATGCTCTGAACCAGCTGAGCTAAACTCCCTTTTTTCTTACCGCTTCGGCTTTTTCTTCCGTTTTGGTGATGCAAAGGTAGGGCTTTTTTTGACCTCTACGCAAGTCTTTGTCCGAAAAAAGTTTGATTATTTTTTGCAAAAACGGTTAATACGCTCGTTTTGACGGGGTTCTGTCTTGAAAAAAAGTATCGCGGAGCTGAACGGGGAAGAGCGGAGTTTAGCCGAGTAGTACATCCTTCGCTGAACTCCGTTCTGCTCCGCCTGGCTCCGCGATCCAGATCTCTCCTACTCGAAGTTCAGATACAGCGACACGGTATGCGTGTTCAGCCGCCGGACGCTCTGGTTGTACTGGTTGACGTTTACGTTCGGCTGCTCGAAGAGGTTGACCAGACCGTGGGAAAAGCGCAGTTCGGGCGCAAATTTGAAGAATTCAAAAAACTGCTCCAGCCCAACGCCGTATTCCACCGCCACGTCCGTGTTCTTGGTCAGCAGACGGCTGCTGCCGGTCACCTCCCGCCGGCGCACGTTGGTTTCGATACCCAGCGAAATGCCCGCCAGCGCGTACATGCGCGTGTTGTGCCGCCGCTGGGATTTGTATTTCAACAGAATCGGCAATTCCAGCCAGGCGGATTCCCGCGTCTCCTTGCGCGTCGGCGCATTGGCGTACTTGTATTCCAGCGTCCGGCCATACAGCGAAATGGCGGGCGTCATCCGTACGTCCCAATGCTCTGTCATTGCGGCGTTCATGACAAAACCCACCCGGAAACCCGCTTTGGAAGGCGAATACAGCTGATAGGCCGAATCCTGCGTCACATAGGCATCGGAATATTTGACGTTGAAGCGCGTCACGGGCAGGGCAAACAGAAAGCCGTAGTGCACCACCTTATCGTCGTAGCCTTCCTGGTGAACGCGCCGGTAGCGCACCGTCGACTGCGCCTGCACAGTCTCCCCGGCCCACAACGCCAGCAACAGCGCCGTCAGCGCGATTTTTTTCCGATGTAAATAGAGCAAATGCCGAACGTAAGGGGTATCCATCGCGTGTTGGTAAAACCAGCCTGTTCGAAAATCCGCAGAAAATCGGGGCCGTCCGGGAACGCCTGTACCGACTCCGGCAAATACGTGTAGGCCGACGGGTCTTTCGAGATCATCCTCCCGATCAGCGGCAGGATGGTGTTCGAGTAAAAACTGTAAAACTGTTTGAACGGAAACAGGCGGGGCTTCGAAAACTCCAGGACAAGGCACGTTCCGCCGGGACGGGTCACGCGGTGCATATCGGTCAGGCCACGGAGCAGATTTTCGAAGTTCCGCACTCCAAACGAAACGATAACCGCGTCGAAATCATTGTCCGCAAACGGCAACTTTTCGGAATCCCCCGACCGCATTTCGATGATATGGTCCACACCCAGTTTTTTCATCTTCTCACGGCCCACGCTGAGCATTCCTTCCGAGATATCGACACCCACAATCTTCTCCGGATTCAGCTTCAGCGCCTCGATGGCAAAATCGCCCGTTCCGGTGGCAATGTCGAGCAGGCGTTTGGGCGCTTCGGGTTTGAGCAGCCGGATGGCTTTCTTGCGCCAGTAAATGTCCACACCGGCGCTGAGGAGGTGGTTCAGCAGGTCATATTTGGGCGAAATGTTGTCGAACATCTCCGCCACCTGCTCGCGTTTGCTGGTATCTTTATCTTTGTAAGGTACGACGGCCATAGGTCAATGAAGAATGAAAAATGAAGAATGAAGAATGAATTATGGCGGCGAAGTCGTGCCCAAAAGGCTGATTGCCAGCCTTCATTATTCATTATTCATTATTCATTTGATAATTCACGCTGCAAATGTACTCCTGAGTTTTCATAACTTGGCTGTGAACCTTAAAGTTTATGAACCCACTTTTTCCCTTTGCCTTTTTGTTTTTCAGCGTTTTTCCGCCGGATGAGGTCGCCCGGCTGCACCGCCGGATTCTGACACTCGATACGCATGCCGACGCCCCGATCAACCTCCAGAAACCCGGTTTTGACGTCGGCAAACGGGGAACCGTCGCCAAAGACGGCACGCAGATCGACTTCCCGCGCATGAAGGAGGGCGGCATGGACGCCATGTTTTTTGCCGTTTACCTCGCCCAGGGCCCCCGGACGCCCGAAGGCCATGCCAAAGCCAAGTCCGATGCCCTGGCGATTTATGACCGCATTCACCAGTCTCTCAAAAAATACCCGCAGCTGGCCGAACTCGCCCTCACCCCTGCCGACGCCTACCGGCTCGAAAAAAGGGGCAAACGGGCCGTGTTTATCGGCATGGAAAACGGCTACCCGGTCGGGGAAGACCTCTCGCTGCTGAAAACGTACTACGACCTCGGCTGCCGTTACATCACGCTCTCGCATTTTGCCAATAACGCCATCTGCGACTCGGCGACGGACCCCGACGGGCCGCTGCACAACGGGCTGAGCGCATTTGGCCGCAACGTGGTCGCCGAAATGAACCGGCTGGGCATCCTCATCGACGTGTCGCACGTGTCGGACAAAACGTTCTACGACGTGCTGGCCCTCTCGAAAGCGCCCGTCATTGCCTCGCATTCCAACGCCCGAGCCCTCTGCGATTTCCCGCGCAACATGACCGACGACATGATTCGGGCGCTGGCCGCCAACGGCGGGGTGATTCAGGTCAATTTTGTGAGCGATTACCTGCGCAAACCGTCCGACGAGCACCGCCGCGCCCTTACGCAGGTCCGGATGGCGAGCGTGGGCCGGGTGATGACGCCGCAACTGGAAGCCCGGCAGCAGGCCCAGACCGACTCCATCAAGCGGGTTTACCAGCACGAACGGGCCAGCGTCGCGGACATTGTGGCCCACATCGACCACATTGTCAAACTGGCGGGCATCGACCATGTCGGCATCGGCAGTGATTTCGACGGCGGTGGTGGGGTCGATGGGCTGGAAGATGTTTCGGAAATCGAAAACCTCACGCGGGCGCTGGTGAAACGGGGCTATTCGGAGCAGGATATTGCCAAAATCTGGGGCGGAAATCTGCTCCGGGTGCTGGGACAGGCGAAAAAGTAAGTCGTCTGGCGAAGCGTCTGCCAGACAACCAATAGAACTCCGGCCTTTCCGTCTTTTACCATCATCACGCATCTTTTCCATGAACCGCTCCGACTTTCTGAAAACATCTGCGCTGGCGGGGGCCGCCGTGGTGGGCCGTCCCCTGATTACCTTTGCGCAAAAATCGACTTTTCGTACGGCGCTCATCGGCTCGGGCTGGTGGGGCATGAATATCCTGCGCTGCGCCATGCAGGCGGGCGAATCCAAAGTGGTGGCCCTCTGCGATGTCGACGGGCGGCAACTCACCAAAACCGCCGAAGAGGTCGGCAAGCTCAGCAGCGACCGACCCAAGCTCTACCGCGATTACCGCGAACTGCTCAGCCGCGAGAAACCCGAAATTGTGATCGTCGCTACGCCGGACCACTGGCACCCGCTGATTGCCATCGAGGCCATGCGGCAGGGCGCCCACGTGTACGTGGAGAAGCCCATCGGTCATACCGTCAACGAAGGGCGGGCGATGGTCAAAACGGCGCGGGATACGGGCCGGGTCTGTCAGGTCGGCACGCACCGGCGCGTTTCGCCGCACAACGTTTCGGGCATGGAGTTCCTGAAATCCGGCAAAGCGGGCAAAATCGGCATGGTGCGGGCCTTCGTGCATTACGCAGGCGGACCGGGCCAGCGTGTTCCGGACGAAGAAGTTCCGAAAGAACTGGACTGGAATTTTTACTGCGGCCCGGCCCCGCTGGTGCCCTACAACCGGACCATTCACCCGCGCGGCTTCCGGAATTACCTCAATTTTGCCAACGGCACGCTGGGCGACTGGGGCATTCACTGGCTGGACCAGATTCTCTGGTGGACGGAAGAAAAATACCCCAAAAAAGTCTTCTCGACCGGCGGGCGAGCCATCAAACAGGACAATACCGACGCCCCGGACCACCAGGTGGCGGCCTTCGAGTTCGAAGATTTTACGGCCGTCTGGGAGCACCGTCAGTTTGCGGGTAATAATGCCGAAAAAACGCATCCCCGGCAGGCGGTCGGCGCGTACTTCTACGGCACCGAAGGGACGTTCCACATGGGCTGGCTCGACGGATGGACCTTCTACCCCGCCGACGCCAATAAACCGGTCATTCACCAGGATGCGAAGCTCGACAAGCCCGACGACCAGAACATTGCCCTGCTCTGGACGGATTTTCTGGACGCGATCAAAAGCAAGCGCCGCCCCGTCTGCGACATCGAAATCGGGCACCGCTCCACCAACGCCGCCCTGCTGGGCATGCTTTCCTACAAACTGGGCCGCAGCATCGCGTGGGACGGCGAGAAAGAGCAGATTCTGAACGACCCGGAAGCCAGCAAACTGCTCAGCCGCGACTACCGGGGCGAATGGCAGTATCCGGTATAGTCAACATAGTCGTAAGTCATAAGTGGTAAGTCGTAAGTGATCCGCCGCTTACGACTTACCGACTTACGACTGTGCAGACTTGCGACTACTTCTAAAACAGCCTGCCCCTTTCCGGAGTTGTATGAGGGCAAGTTTGTTTACCCATGCCCAACCACCTGCCAGAAACTCCCGGCCCTCTTGACCGCGCGGCTTTGCGATATCTTGCGCGCGTTTTCGAGACCGACCACCCCTCCGATGAGCCGTTTGTGCTCACCAATTCGGAGCGGCGGCTGGTTCGATTGGGCGAATTCGGCACGATGCTGCTGTCGGCCGCGCTGGGTTGCCTGACCGTGCTCGCGTTCTTTCTTCCGCACCGGTTCTGGCCCCTTTTGTTTACGAAAACGCATCTGGGCTACTGGGACTGGCCGTTTATCAGTTTTCTCTTTGCCTTTCTGCTGCTCTATCTGAACGTATACACGCTGACGGCGGTGCACGGCATGGCCATCAAGTTCATTTCGCTGGTCTGCCAGTTTCCCCGCTACCACGACCCCGACTACAACAAGCACCTGAACACGGTCGGGGCGGTTTCGCTGCGGAAAGGACTGCGGGCGCACCTGCTCAATCCGCCGCCGGTCATTCCACAAACGGTTCCCTGGCATCTCTGGGGCGCTACGCTTAAAGCCCTTGCGACGGCCTTTCTGGCTTCGCTCCTGCTGCGCTGGCAGCCCGATGATCTGCCGCCGGTGGGGCTGATCTGGCCCTCGGCGCTGGCGTTTGCCGCCTGGGACGGCTGGACTTCCCACAAAATTCTGCACGATGCCCGCATCCGGATTCTGGCCCCGCTCACGATTCGGCAGTTTGTGAACGAACTGGCGGAAGAATACGGCCGGACGCCCGAGTTTCGCGAGTGGGTTCCCATCGTGCTCCAGCATACCTGCGTCGGCAAAGCCAACGACAGTTATCCGCATCTGGTGCTGTACCACCTGCTCGCCGGCCGGTTCGGGCCTTTACCGGACGCGGCCGAGGCACCGCAGCTCCCGCTGACCGACTGCCCCGGTTCCATCCAGCCCGGACTGGAACGGCTGCTGATTTTTTCGGTGATTATTGACGGTCGCCTGGGTATTTCGGAAACGGCAACCCTCAACCGCCTGCGCAGCGCGGGCTGGCTGAAAACGCCCCTGGAGGAAGTCCGGACGCAGCTCAGCCACTTCCGCGCCGGTCAGGGCCTCTGGGTCTGATTTTGCCCGACGGCGGGGCGGTAGATTGCTTCTTTTCGGGTCTTTTTCAGACACGATGAAAAGACTGAACCTGCTTTTTCTTTTTCTGATTCTTTCCCTGAAGACAGTGGCCCAGCAGCCCGTTCCGCTGATTCTGGACACCGATATTGGTCCGGATTACGACGATGTAGGCGCTATGGCCGTGCTGCACGCGCTGGCCGACCGGGGCGAAGTGCGACCGCTGGCGGTGATTTCCTGCAACAAACACGAACTGGTGGTGCCGACCATCGACGTGCTCAACACCTGGTTTGGCCGCCCGAACCTACCGACCGGAGCGCCCAAAGGGCCGGGCGTAACCGACGGAGCGTGGCAGAAATGGCCCGAAATGCTGGTCGCCAAATACCCGCACCGCATCCGGTCCACGGCTGAGGCACCCGACGCCGTGGCAACCTACCGCCAGATTCTGGCCCGCCAGCCCGACCGCAGCGTTACCATCGTCACCATCGGTTTTCTGACCAATCTGGCGGATCTGCTGGAATCTAAACCAGATCAGTTTTCGAAATTAACGGGCCGTCAGCTGGTCGAAAAAAAGGTGAAACACCTCGTTTCGATGGCAGGGCTGTTTCCCAAAGGACGGGAATTCAACGTGTATAAAGATTCGTTAGCGGCCGAACGGGCGTTCAATCAATGGCCGACGCCCGTCATTCTGAGTGGATTTGAGATTGGCCGGGAAGTGAAAACGGGGCCGCGACTGCTGGCCGATGCAACCCTGCAAAGCCCGGTGAAAGACGTTTTTGCCCTGTGCATGCCCAAGGCCAAAGAAGACCGAAACGGCCGGATGAGCTGGGACCAGACCGCCGTGCTCGTGGCGATCCGGGGAGCGGCCCCTTACTACACGCTTCGCCGGGGCCGCATGACCGTCAACGGCGGAACCAACGGCTGGCAGGACGATCCCGGCGGACCGCACGCCTACCTGGTGGAAGCCATGCCCGTTGCGCAGGTAACCGAAGTGATTGAGAAACTGATGATGCACCCAAAAACCGCAAAGGCAAAATAGGCGGTTAGGTTTCCGAGTTTACCGCCTCACTGCGTTTTATTTCCACTTTTTCGATTTTCTTGTCGTCCGCGGAAATCACTTTAAACCTGAACGGTTCGAGGCTTACCTCCTCACCCGCTTCAGGAACGCGGGTAAACAGTTCCAGCAGCAGACCGGCCAGGGATTCGCTTTCGCCTTTCACTTCGTCAAAAAAGTCGGCGTCCACGTTCAGGAGACGGCAGATATCGACCAGCGGCGTACGGCCTTCGATGACGAGCGTCTGTTCGTCAACGCGCTGGTAAGGCACTTCGCCCTCCTCGTCGAACTCGTCGTTGATGTCGCCGAAAATCTCTTCGATGATGTCTTCCATCGTGACCAGTCCGCGGGTACCGCCGTACTCATCGACTACCACCGCCAGGTGCACCCGGCGTTTCTGAAAATCCTGCAGCAGATCGTCGATTTTCTTGGTTTCGGGGACAAAATAAACCGGACGGATGAGCGTCTGCCAGCGAAACGACTCTTCCCGGTGCAGGTACGGCAGGAGGTCTTTGATGTAAAGCATCCCTTCAATCTGGTCGATCGACTCGCGGTAAACCGGCATCCGGGAATAACCCGATTCGTTGATCTGGCCGAGCAGTTCGGCAAACGTCAGGTCTTCCGCCACGGCGACGATATCGACCCGTGAGCGCATCACCTGCCGGACGCTCAGGTTGCTGAAATTAACGATGCCCTTGAGCAGTTCCCGTTCCTCGTGCGTGGACGAGCTGCTCGTCAGTTCCACGGCCTGGCTCAGTTCCTCCATCGACACCTTGTAGCCGCGCTTCTGGATGCGCTGGTCCACCACGTTGCTCAGATTTACCAGCAACGCCGACCACGGCCGGAACAGCAGCATCGCCAGCGACGCCAGCGGGGCAATCCGCTTGGCCACGGCGAGGCTATTCTGACTGGCGTACACTTTGGGAATAATTTCTCCGAACAACACGATCGCGAGCGTCACCACCACCGTCACCCCGGCCAGCGTCCAGCCCGAAATGGGCTGAAACTGGTTCAGTTGCCAGACCAGGTAGGTCACAATGACTACGGTGGTCAGGTTCAGCAGGTTGTTGAAAATAACGAGCGAGGCCAGCAGGCGGCGGGGCCGGTCCAGGAGCTGTACCACCCGCTGCTCGGCCCGGTTCTCGCTGACGCGGCAGGTCGTCCGGTCTTCGGGGGAAAGCGTGAAAAAAGCCGCTTCCGCGGCCGATGCCAGGGCGGCCAGAAACAGCACCACCAGCAGCACGACGGCATACGGCGCATAAAAACTAAAATAGGTACTCCAGACATCCGTCAGGAGTACCTTACGTAAGAGCGGGTCACTCTCCATGAATAACGTTATTGGTGAAACGGAGCCGGTCGGTCATTAGAACGGCAGATCGTCGTCGCCGGAATTAGTGAATTCCTGCGCAACCGGCTGCTGCTGGCGGGGCTGCTGGGCCGGGCGCTGGGCCTGCTGAGGCTGCGCCTGCGGGGCCGGAGCGGCCTGCTGACGGGGAGCGGCCTGTTGCTGCGGGGCGCCGTAGGACTCGCCGCCCTCCTGCCCGTCCGGACGACCGCCCAGAAACTGGAACGTGGTGGCCCGTACGTTGAGCGAGAACCGCTCCTTGCCTTCCTTGTCGGTGAACGTCTCCGTCCGCAGGCGGCCTTCCACGTAAAGCTGGCTGCCCTTGCGGACATACTGTTCCACAATCTTGGCCTGTTCGTTCCAGACCTCCACGCGAAACCATTCGGTCGATTCGACCGTCTCGCCGGTCCGTGACTTATATCGTTCGTTGGTTGCTACACTAAAACGAGCCACGACCGCCCCTCCGTCGAGGTAGCGTACTTCGGGATCGTTGCCTACATTACCAATGATGATTACCTTGTTTAAGCTTGCCATAAAAGCCTCAAATTTGACGATGAAAAGATAGGGACTAAACAGATAAAAATAACTAAAAAAGCTGACTTTTGCAATAGTCTGCTATTAACATAGGCTTCGGTAAACGCTCAATTTCAGCCGGTTCGAAGAATTTTGCCTCTTCCGGCAGCGCCAGTTCCACTCCGGCCGGAATCGTGACCCGCCAGAATTTCGCCCGGATGCGCTGGTGCGACAGAAGCTGCGTCCGCTCCTCGGCCTCCCCGCTGAAGAAGCCTTTCCTCAGTATATCCTTTGACGTATCGTGGTCCATTAAGTAACGGAAAGCCTCTACCGGTTCATCGGTTTCAATCAGCGGAAAATCATAGAGTTGATGCCAGACATCCCGTTTCCGGCGCTCTTTGAGGGCAATTCGGCCCTGCTGTTCGATCACCAGATAATTAAAAAAGCGTTCGCGGACGGGTGCTTTTTTGCTTTTTACCGGCAACAGCTGCTGACGCCCGGTCTGGAAGGCCACGCACCGCTGCTGAAACGGGCACAGCAGGCAGTCGGGCGCGACGGGCGTACACTGGATCGCCCCGAATTCCATCAGCGCCTGGTTGAAACTGGCCGGATCATCGGTGGTCTGGATGAGCTGGTTGGCCAGCGTGGAGAAGGTCTTTTTGGCGCCGGTCGTGGTAATATCCTCGGTAATGCCAAAGATTCGGGCGAGCACGCGGTATACGTTTCCGTCCACCACGGCCACTTTTTCGCCGAAGGCAAAAGACGCGATGGCGGCCGCCGTGTAGGTGCCGATGCCCTTCAGGCGAAGCAGGCCGTCGTAGGTTTGCGGGAACCGGCCGCCAAACTGTTCGGTAACCAGTTTCGCGGTTTGGTGCAAATTTCGGGCCCGGGAATAATAGCCGAGTCCCTGCCAGAGCCGAAGCAATTCGCGTTCGTCGGCGGCGGCCATTTCCTGTACGGTCGGGTAGGTTTCCAGAAAACGGCGGTAATACGGAAGACCCTGCGCCACGCGGGTCTGCTGCAGGATAACCTCTGATAACCAGATGGGATACGGGTCGCGGGTGTGCCGCCAAGGAAGGTCGCGCCGGTGGTAGTTATACCAGGTGATCAATGTATCCGAGAAAGGCGGAACCGTTTCCTTAGAGTCTGATTGCCAATTCAAAATATTTCGTAATGTGGTGTCGTTGAGAAGAAAAAACAAAATTTTGTGTTTCAACTTCAACGAGAATGCTCTACCTTTGTACTCCCAATTTTTGAGGAGCTAAAATCCCAACAACTAATTGAACCTTAAAGTTTAGTACGAACGTGACGAAAGCAGACGTAATCGCAGAAATTGCCGAGAAGACAGGGATCGACAAGGCAGATGTTCAGCACACTATCGAGACGTTCTTCACCGTGATTAAAAACAACCTGGCGAAGGACGAGAACATCTACGTGAGAGGGTTCGGTAGTTTCATTAACAAGAAGCGCGCGAAGAAAGTAGCCCGTAACATCTCCAAAAATACGGCGATGGTGATTGATGAGCACTACATCCCGAGCTTCAAACCCGCCAAAGTTTTTGTTGAGCAGGTGAAGTCGTCGGTCAAGCGCGACGAGAAGGTATCCGCTTAAGTTAAACCTGATAAAAGAGAACAGACAGTAGATTGAAGGCCCGGCGGATGTCCCGTTTGTCTTTTCTCTTGTTTCTCTTCTCTTTTATCTTCCAGCAAAGATGAACAAATCCATTCTTCTGGTTGTAGGTACGGCAGCCCTGCTGACGGTCGGACTTTTCAGTCTGCCCAAAGGCGTCGTGAGCAGTCAGGAGCGAAAGCTGAACAGCGGTCAGCAGCAGACGCAGACACAGGCCAGCATGCCGGACTCGGCGGCCAGCCTGCCGGCCAGCGCCGGAATGCACCAGCAGCCTCTGAACGCCGAACAGCAGAAAGAACTCGAAGGCGTGAAAGCACGTTACGCCGCCGCCGGGGCCGGGCAGAAGCCGAAGGTCGGTCTGGAGTTGATGGAAGCGTATCGGAAAGTAAGCCGCTACGACAGCGCCGCCCGGGTCGCTGAAGAACTGGCAACGCTCGACCCGACGGAGGCATCCCTTCTGCGGGCCGGCGATCAGTATTACGAAGCGTATGGTTTTGCGGCGGACGCCCAGAAATCAGCGGCTTTGGGGCAGAAAACGCGGGACCTTTACCAAAAGGCCCTCGACAAAAACCCGAACCTGCTGGCAGCCAAGGCCAACATGGCCATGACCTACGTAACGACCGAAACGCCCATGCAGGGTATTTCGCTGCTCCGTCAGGTGCTGGAGCAGGACCCGACCAACGAACTGGCCCTGTTTAATATGGGGCTGCTTTCGATGCGGTCGAACCAGTGGAGTCGCGCAGCCGAACGCTTCCGGGCGATTCTGGCCTCGCACCCCGAAAACACCAAAGCTCAGTTTTACCTGGCCATCAGCCTGAGCGAACTGGGCAAAAAAGAGGAAGCGAAACAGTTGCTTGCGCAGGTGAAGGAACGGGAGAAAGACCCGGCCATCCAGCAGGCCATTCGCGAACTTGAAAAGGAATTGTAACGTACCCACGGTCGGACCGTGGGTACAAAAGTCTAACCATTAAACTTTTTTAAACATGCCTTGCGGAAAAAAACGTAAACGCCACAAGATTGCTACCCACAAGCGGAAAAAGCGGCTGAGAAAGAATCGCCACAAGAAAAAATAAACAGTCGGTACGCTAACCCCAGCGTTACCGACTTGATGCCGGCCAATCGGAAACCATGCGCTTGTGCGACAGGTGGCAAACCTGCCCGGCAGCGTTCCGATTGCCCGGCTTTTGTTTATTTTCCGGCATTTTAACCGCACATTCATCTTGTGAGTAACGAATTAGTCATTAGTTCGACTCAGAAAGGTGATCGGATAGCACTTTTGCAGGACAAAAGACTGCTGGAGTATCACGTTGAAGAGTCTGACAGCAGCTTCACCGTTGGCGATATCTACTTAGGAACTGTTAAGAAATTAGTGACGGGCCTCAATGCGGCGTTTGTAGACATCGGCTACGAAAAAGACGCCTTCCTGCATTACCTGGATTTGGGGCCGAACATCAATTCACTCAACAAATTCACGAAAGACGTCATCGCCAAACGGGCCAATACCGGTCGGCTGAACGGTTTCAAACTGGAACCGGAAATTGAAAAACACGGCAAGATTGACAAGGTATTGAGTAAGAATGCACCGATTCTGGTGCAGGTAGTGAAAGAACCCATCTCCACCAAAGGCCCGCGCCTTTCCTGCGATATTTCGATTGCAGGGCGGTTTCTGGTCCTGGTGCCGTTTGCCAGTTCGGTCAATATTTCGAAGAAAATTACCGACAAAGCCGAACGGACCCGCCTGCTGCGCCTGATGTCGTCCATCAAGCCGCAGAATTTTGGCGTCATCGTCCGGACGGTGGCCCAGGGCAAAAGCGTCGAGGAACTCGACCGTGACCTGACCAACTCGCTGGACAAATGGGAAGCCGGTATGAAGGTGCTGCGGGAGGCAAAACCCCGCGACCGTATTATCGGGGAGATGAACCGGGCTTCGTCCATTTTGCGCGATATGCTCAACGAGTCGTTCGACAGCATCGTTGTCGACACGCGCGAGATGTACGATGAAATCAAGAACTATATCCACGAAATTGCCCCCGAGAAAGAAAAAATCCTCAAGCTCCACCAGGGGAAAATGAAGGTTTTTGAAGCACTCGGGCTCGAAAAACAAATCAAATCGCTGTTCGGCCGTTCGGTCTCTCTGCCGGGAGGCGGCTACCTGATCGTCGAACATACCGAAGCCCTGCACGTCATCGACGTCAACAGTGGCAACAAGTCCAATTCCGAGGAAGACCAGGAGGCCACCGCCCTGAGCGTCAACAAGGAAGCGGCCAAAGAAATTGCCCGCCAGCTCCGGCTGCGCGATATGGGCGGCATCATCGTCGTGGATTTCATCGACATGAAAAAGCCCGAAAACAAAAAGCTGATCTTCGACGTGATGCGGGACGAAATGAAGTCCGATCGCTCGAAGTTCACGATTCTGCCCCTGACCAAATTCGGTCTGATGCAGATCACGCGGCAGCGGGTACGTCCGGAAATGAACGTGGCGACCCGGGAAACCTGCCCGACCTGCGGCGGCAGCGGAACCATCCAGGCCAGCATCCTCATTACGGATGTGCTGGAAAGCAATCTGGAGTACCTGCTGACCAAGCAAAATGAACGCGGTGTGCAGATTATGGTGCACCCGTTTCTGTACGCCTACTACACCAAGGGATTCCCTTCCCGACGGATGCAGTGGTATTTTAAATACAAAGCGTGGGTTACGCTGGTGCAGGACAGTTCGCTCGGCATCAACGAGTTCAAGTTCTACCACAAGAACGGCGAGGAAATCGAGATTACGACGGTCTGATTCCGGAATCCATGTCAACAAAAGGTTGTCCGCAAGGGCAGCCTTTTGTTGTTTTGTAACTTTCCGAACCCATTTGGGTTTAATTGCAAATAGCCGCTTATGCCTGACACCCCTTCCTCGCCCTGGTTTATCCGTCATCTGCCCTTAGTCATTTCCGGCCTGCTTCTTTCTTCCATCACGCTGGCCTACGCACTGTCTCCGGATTTTCGCGACTTTCTCAAAGAAGCCTATACCATTCTGACCAGCGACGACGAAGCCCGGATTTCGGCCTGGGTCAACCGGTTTGGCTGGCGGGGGCCCCTCCTGCTGATTGCGGCCATGATCGTGCAGATTTTTATGCTGGTGATTCCTTCGTGGATTCTGATGGTGGTTTCGGTGCTGGCCTACGGGCCGTTCTGGGGCACGCTGCTTTCGCTCACCTCCACGATGGCGGCTGCGGCGGTGGCCTACGGGGCAGGAAAGTACATTGGCGACGTGGCGGTGGAGAGCCTCATCGGACAAAAGAACCTGCGGAAAGCCGAGGAGTGGGTAAAGCAGTATGGTTTCTGGGCCGTTGTCCTGGCCCGGATTTCGCCGGTCGTTTCGGGCGACGCGGTCAGTCTGGTGAGCGGCGTGACCGAAATGCCCTTTGGCCGCTTTATCGGCGCAACGCTGGCGGGCGCGGCCCCGATGGCGGTGGCGATCGGCTTTTTTGGCGACAACACCAGCCAGCTGAAAGAAGGGTTCTGGTGGATTTCGAGCGTCAGCGCGGCGATTTTTGTGGGGTATCTGCTGACGCGAAAGAAAAAAGAACCGGCGGCCTGAAGACGTTTCCGTCGGTCCGCCGGTTAGAGCCTGAGACGGGCCGAAGCCCGCTCGTACGGGATTATTTCAGAATCGGTTCGAGCGCCTCCCGGTTTTCCTGCAGCCAGGCGTGGATGTCGGTCACAATTTCCCGAATGCCCAGTTCCGGTTTCCAGCCCGTCAGTCCTGTCACTTTCGAGTTGTCGGTGATGTACAGGCGGATGTCGGCGGCCCGGTTTTCGGTGACCTGCTTGATGGGAATGGTTTTGCCCGTCACTTCCTGACAGATCTGGGTCAGTTCCTGCAGGGAGGCGCTGCTCTGGGTGCCGCCGCCCGCGTTGAGGATTTCGCCGTTCACCGCGTCGATGTTGTGGAGTTCCCAGTCGATGAGCCGGTAGAGGTCGGCGATGTGCAGCATGTCGCGGGTCTGCTTGCCCGTACCGCCGTACCCGATGTACGCCAGCTGCTGCTCAAAGAAGTGCTTGGCAATCCAGAGCACCATCACGCCCTGGTCCACCTTGCCCATCTGCCACGGACCCGTGATGACGCCGCAGCGGTTGATGACCGTTTTGAGGCCGTAAAATTCGTTGTATTCCTGAATAATCAGTTCGGAAGCGAGTTTGGTCGTGCCGTACAGCGACCGGGCGCCGTCGAGCGGGAAGTTTTCGGCAATGCCACTGGACGAAACGCCCGGCACCGGCTGGTTGTCGCTCAGCACGAAACGCGTGTCGCTTTCCTCAAAATTCAGCGTTTCAATGGTCTTGATGGGATACACCCGGCTCGTCGAGAGGAAGATGACGTTCGCCTTTGATTTGAGGGCGAAGTTCAGGCAGTTGACCGTCCCGAAGAGGTTGGTGTTGATCAGGTAGTCCGGGGTTCCATCCAGTCCGGCCAGTACAGAGGGCTCGGCGGACGCTTCGATGATGGTATCCACGGGCGGAATAGCGTCGAAATCCTCCTTGCTCCGGATGTCCCCGTGCACAAACTGGATGCCGGCCCGGGTGAGCCGCGACACGTTGAGTTCGGAGCCTTTGCGCTTGAGGTTGTCGAGGACGTAAATTTCGTACTGTGGATAGGCTGCCTTGAGCGAAAGTGCCAGCGACGAGCCTACAAAACCGGCCCCGCCGGTGATGAGGAGTTTCATGAATGTAGAAGTTGCAATGTGGCAATCAGACTAAGGTGCAAAGAAACAAAGCGGCAGAGTGACAAAGAAACAAAGCTTATCGTATGATCAAACTCTTTGTTTCCCTGCCACTCTGCCGCGTGACTTCTTCCGTTTAACTGTTGATGCGCTTCAGCTTGACGTTTTCCACCGGCCGGATCACCAGCGGGACTTTTTCGATCTTCACCGAACTGCTGTCGAGGCCAAACCAGCGGTCTTCCGGGGTGGTGTAGCCTTTGATGAAGAAGTACAAATCCATCACAATCCGTTCGTTGAAGGGCAGATCGTTTTCGTAGGAAAGGAACTTCTCCAGCACAACGAACCGGAAATCCCCAATCACGTTCTGGCGGTGCAGCGACGCGTACCGGCTCGTGATATCCACCTCCTTGTTTTTCACCATGTCTTCGATCACCTTCCGGAAGAACAGGTTAATGCGCTGTTCGACCCGGAAACCGAGCCGGAAAGTGACCTTGTACACGTCGTCCGTCGCAATCGTATTGACTTTATACTCCATCGTGTACGGATCGTCCGTGGTATCGACGTGGACGAACCAGTAGATGTCGGCCCGTTTGGGTCGTTTCTGGAAAATGGAGTAAATAATCTTGGATTCAATTTCGGAAGCCCGGGCCGCGTTGCTCATAAATACGAGGTGCGTGGCGTACTTCGGAATGCTGATGTCGCGGCTCAGTTCCTTGAAGGGCTGAATGTACTGGTCGATCTTGACGTACTCCGTCAGCCGAAGCTTGATCTTGCTGGCGCTCAGCCAGATAATCATTACCCCGGCCATAATGCCCGCAATCAGCACCGACACCCAGCCTCCGTCTACAAACTTCGCGAGGTTGGCTACCAGGAAGCTGCTTTCGATGAAGAGATAGAGGACGAGGAACAACAGTACCCCCCACGCGTTGAACTTGTGCGTGTACATGTAGTAACTGAACAGAATCGTACTCATCATCATCGTGAGCGTAATGGCCAGCCCGTAGGCGTGTTCCATTCGCGAAGACTCCCGGAAGTACAGCACGACGCCCACACAACCCATAAACAGCATCCAGTTGATACTCGGGACATACAACTGCCCTTTCTTGTTGCTGGGATACACCAGCCGGACTTTCGGCCAGAAATTGAGCCGGATGGCCTCACTGATGAGCGTAAACGCGCCGGTGATCATGGCCTGGCTGGCAATTACCGTCGCCGCCGTAGCAATCAGAATACCCGCGAAAAGGAACCATTCCGGCATTAACCCGTAGAACGGATTGCGGTCGCCGAGCGTCTGTCCGGCCAGTCCTTCGACAAAGGCGCCCTGCCCGAAATAATTGAGCAGAAGGCAGGTTTTCACGTACACCCAGCTTACCCGAATGTTGCCCCGGCCGCAGTGCCCCATGTCCGAGTACAACGCCTCGGCCCCCGTGGTCGAAAGGAAGATCGACCCCAGCAGCCAGAAGGCCCCCGGAAAATCGCGGAGGAAGTGGAAAGCGTAATACGGGTTGATCGCCTGAAGAATAGAGGGATCGTCCAGTACATGCAGCAGACCCAGCGTTCCGAGCATGGTGAACCAGATCAGCATGATCGGTCCAAAAGCCGTACCGACGACGCTGGTACCAAACGTCTGGATCAGGAACAGAAAGGCCAGAATACCGATGACGATAGGCACGGTCGGAATGTCCGGATAAATAATCCTGAGCCCTTCGACCGCCGACGAGACCGAGATGGGGGGCGTTATGATACTGTCGGCCAGTAGCGAACTCCCCCCAATTATCGCCGGTATCGTCAGCCAGCGGGCATGACGCCGTACCAGGGCGTAAAGCGCAAAGATGCCCCCCTCACCCCGGTTGTCGGCGCGCAGAATCAGGATGACATATTTGATGGTGGTTTGGAACGTGACGGTCCAGAAAATGCAGGAGAGCGCCCCCCTGACGATGTCCATTTGAATGGGAATGTCCGAGCCAACCACAGCCCGGAGCACGTAAAGCGGCGAGGTTCCAATGTCGCCATAGATGATACCAAGAGCCACCAGCAAACCTGCGGGGGTGGCTTTGTCCATCAGCCGTTTATCTTCCATAAAGAATGTGCCTAGTGAGCAGGCACGGCTTCGTAAAGTGCGGCAAAGATAAACAGTTAATAGTTATGAGTTGTGAATTATGAATTATGAATGCGGAATAATTGAACGACCCGGCAAGAGGAGACAGGGCCTGAATGGCTGGAAGGTTAGATGGCTCCAGCCTTTCCGGCGGAGCTAACCCTTGCAGCCATCCAGCCATCTAACCATTGGAGCCATTCCTCATACCGCCTCCACCAGCAGAAAAGCATTCAGGCCGATGATCACGATGGCAATAAGCCAGCTTGCCAGCTTCAGCCAACCGGGGTTGACGAATGGTCCCATCTTCAGTTTGTTGCTGGTAAACTGCACGAGCGGCACCACGGCGAAGCTGAGTTGCACCGACAGCACCACCTGGCTAAAAACCAGCAGATCGGCCGTGCCCCGTTCGCCGTACAGAATGGATACCACCAGCGCCGGCACAATGGCGATCAGGCGGGTAATCAGCCGGCGCAGCCAGGGCTTCAGGCGCAGATTCAGAAAACCTTCCATCACGATCTGCCCGGCCAGCGTGCCCGTCAGCGTGGAGTTCTGGCCCGATGCCAGCAGCGCCACCGCAAACAGCGCGCTCGCGGCCGTAGCGCCCAGCAGCGGATTGAGCAGTCGGTGGGCATCTGTGATGTCCGCCACGTGCCGGTTGCCCGAAAAGTGAAACGCCGCCGCGGCCAGCACCAGAATCGCGCCGTTGATGAAAAAGGCCAGAAAAAGCGAGCCGGTCGAATCAATCGTGGCAAACTTGATGGCGTTCCGGCGGCCCGCTTCCGTCCGGGAAAAATTACGGGTCTGCACAATGCTCGAATGCAGGTACAGGTTGTGCGGCATCACCGTCGCCCCCAGAATGCCGACGGCCACGTAAAGCATACCGGGATTGGTGATGATCTCCTTGCGGGGAATCAGTCCGCCCGCTACGGCCAGCCAGTCCGGACGGGCGAGCAGCAGTTCGTAGGCAAAACAGCCGAGAATAACGAAGATCAGGCCCGCCACCAGCCGTTCGAGCCACTGAAAGCCTTTCTGCTGCAGAAACAGCAGCAGCAGCACGTCGGCCGCCGTGATGCACACGCCCACCGACAGCGGGATGCCAAACAACAGGTTCAGCGCCAGCGCCGCCCCGATCACTTCGGCCAGGTCGCAGGCGGCAATGGCCACCTCCGCCAGCGCCCAGAGCGCCAGCGCAACCGGACGGCTGTATTCCTCCCGGCAGGCCTGGGCCAGATCGCGGCCCGTGGCAATGCCCAGTTTCAGGGCCAGATGCTGCAGGACAATGGCAAAGAGGCTGGAAATCAGCACCACCGACAGCAGCGCATAGCCGTAGCGCGAACCGCCGGCAATGTCCGTCGCCCAGTTGCCGGGGTCCATATACCCCACGGCGACCATCAGTCCTGGACCCAGAAAAGCGGACAGCCGCTTCCAGAATGAGCCGGTTTCCGATACCGTGATGCTGGCGTGTACTTCCGGAAGCGACACGTTCGCTTCTTCTTTATTGGTAGGTATGATAATCTGTCGTTTCCACTGCGCCAGTAACGAATGTTCCATAACGTCTGGTGCTCCCTCAGGAAGCGGCCTTTTTTCGTTCGTCTTATTTTTTATTTCGCACTCCATAACACATTCTTTAGAGCAACTACCCAAAACTAATAAATGTTTCTAAAATTAATTTTAGACTGCTCTAAAAATTTTTACCTAAATTATAAAAAGGTAAATTTGCTACCATGCATTCATTCACCGAAGAAAATTATCTGAAGACCATCTATTACCTCTCGGCCCGGCACCAGGCGGAGGTAACCACCAACTCGCTGGCCGAAATGACGGCCACCAAAGCGGCGTCGGTTTCGGATATGCTGCGGAAACTTTCTGAAAAACAGCTCATACATTATAAAAAATACCAGGGCGTCCGGCTCACGGAGGAAGGCGAGCGGCAGGCGCTGCGCGTCATTCGGCGGCATCGGCTCTGGGAAGTGTTTCTGGTTGAAAAACTTGGCTTTGGCTGGGACGAGGTTCACGAGATGGCCGAGGAACTGGAACACATCCGTTCGGAGGAACTGGTCGAGCGGCTGGATTCCTTTCTGGGTTACCCCCAGTTCGACCCCCACGGCGACCCCATTCCAAGCCCGGCGGGGCAGATGCCGCAGGTCCAGTACCGCAAACTCTCCGACGTGCCGGTCGGCGGCGAAGTACAGGTCATGGGCGTGCTCGAACACTCGTCCGAATTCCTGCAGCACCTGGACAAAACCGGCCTTACCCTCGGCTGCCGTCTTCGCATTCAGGAAATAAACGGCTTCGACAAGTCCGTAGCCGTACAAATGAGTCCCGAAAAGTCGTTGTTTATCAGTAATGAAGTTGCCCGAAATTTGTTAGTCAGTGAGAATCAGTCGTAAGTCAACAAAGTCGTAAGTCGCTCCGCTTCAATCGAAATCAGGCAGAGCCACTTACAACCGCAGCGGCGGACCGCTTACGACTACGAGACTTGTGACTTCCGATTTGTGACTTCCAGCTTTATGAAATTATTAGACCGCTATATCCTCGTCCGTTTTCTCCAGACCTACCTGTTTGTCGTCCTGGTTATTGTCCTGATTGTCTGCGTAATCGACTACACGGAGAAGGTGGACGATTTTTACAAGCACCAGGCCCCGACCAGCAAGATTCTGTTTGATTATTACCTCAATTTCATTCCGTACTGGGCCAACTACATCAGTCCGCTCATGGTCTTCATTGCCACGGTCTTCATGACCTCGCGATTGGCGGCCAAGTCCGAAATCATCGCCATTCTGAGCAGCGGCGTGAGTTTTATGCGGCTGCTGGTCCCGTATTTTATCGGAGCCACGCTGCTGGGCGTAGCGACGTATTTTCTGGTCGGCTGGGTGATTCCAAAGGCCAACAAAACCCGGATTGCCTTCGAACTGCAATACCTGAAAGACGCCTACACCTACACGGGCCGGAACGTTCACCTGAAAGTGGCCCCGGATGTTTACGCCTATCTCGAAAGCTACAACAACCAGATCAACACCGGCTATAAGTTTACGCTGGAACAGGTCAAGGGCAACCAGTTGCAGCAAAAGCTGTCCGGCGACCGCATCGAGTGGAACAAGGACAAGAAAAAGTGGACCATCTACGACTACTCGGTCCGTTCCTTCAACGGGCTTCAGGAGTCGCTGAGCCAGGGGCAGAAGGTGGATACGCTGCTGAACATGTACCCTTCGGACTTCGACAGCGACTACAGCCTTTTCGAAACGTTTACCTTTCCGGAACTGGACAATTACATCGACCTGCTGAAAAGCCGGGGTGCCGACGGGGTGGAAACCTACGTGCTGGAGAAGTACTCCCGGCAGACCCGCCCGTTCGCCATCATCATCCTGACGGCCATCGGCGTCATCATGTCCGCGCGGAAAAGCCGCCGGGGCGTGGGCTGGCAGGTGGCGCTGGGCTTTCTGCTGGCGTTTGTGTACCTGCTGTTTTTTATGATGGCCAAGGGCATTGCCGAATCCGGGAACCTGAATCCGCTGATAGCGGTCTGGCTGCCCAATGTCATTTTTGCGGGAATTGGGGTGGTGTTGTATCATACCATTCCGCGCTAGCGTATGAAACCAACCTTCAAAGACTTCGTTCACCTCCATTTTATTGTCTTTATCTGGGGCTTTACGGCCATTCTGGGGCTGCTGGTCACCCTCCCGGCGCTGACTCTGGTGGTCTACCGGACCCTGCTGGCGGCCATTGGTCTGTGGCTGGTGCTGCGCTTTCAGGGAGCCATGCGGCCCGTAACGCCGGCCGACCGGACCCGGCTGCTGCTGACGGGCGGTCTGGTGGCCCTGCACTGGGCCACCTTTTTCGGAGCGGCCCGGCTCGCCAACGCGTCGGTTTGTCTGGCGGGCCTGGCGACCGGCTCGCTGTGGACGAGTCTGCTGGAGCCACTGGCTTTTCGTCGCCGGGTCAAACCGGTGGAAGTGGCGCTGGGGCTGGTGGTGATGGCGGGGCTGTACGTGATCTTCCGCTTCGAGTTCGACCGGGCGCTGGGCCTGTCGGTAGCGGTGTTTTCGGCCATGCTGTCGTCCCTGTTCACCATCATCAACAGCCAGTTTACCCGGCGTTATTCGGCCCTAACGATAACCTTTTATGAAATGACAGGGGCGTTTCTGGGCTCACTGGTATTTTTGGGTCTATATTTGGGGCTGTCCGGAGAGGCGGCAACCCTGATTCCGGCCGGGAATGACTGGCTCTGGATTGGGATTCTGGCGATTGTCTGCACGGTGTATGCCTACTCGGCCTCGGTGCAGCTGATGCGGAAATTTACCCCGTTCGCCGTTAATCTGACCGTCAATCTGGAGCCCGTTTACGGCATTGTCCTGGCTTATCTGGTCTTCGGCGAAAGCGAGCGAATGACCACCGGTTTTTATCTGGGTACGCTGGTCATTCTGGCCGCCGTTCTTGCCTACCCGATGCTGAACCGGACGGCCAGACGATTGAGTCGTGAGAAACTGGAAATGAATAATGAGCAATGAATAGGGAATAGCGCCCTTGTTATCCGAACGCCTTCCCTTCATTCTTCCTTATTCGTTATTCATCAAGAAACACATGCAAAGCACATTTCCCCGCCTGCTCACCGCGGGTTTACTTCTGGGCTGCCTGCTGGTCGCGGCATTGCCGCTCGTTATGCTGGCGTTCTACAACCACCCTTCGCCGGCCGACGATTACTGTTTTGCGGACACGGCCATCAAGTTTGGGTACTGGCAGGCCCAGAAATTTTACTACGAAGGCTGGTCCGGACGGTATTTTCAAAACATGATTGTGCACGCCAACCCGCTGGTCTGGAACTGGCGCGAAGGCTATCATATCCAGCCTCTTTTGGTACTGCTGCTGCTCTGGGTCTCGTTTTTTTACCTGATCCGGCAACTGACCCGTTCCTTTACCACGACTGCCGTTCAGGCGGTGCTGGCGTCGGGCGCGATGGGACTTTTCCTGACGAACCTGGTGACGGTCGCCGAATTTTTCTACTGGAACAGCGGCATGGCCACTTACGGACTTTCCTGCGCCCTCATCCTGCTGCTGATCGGAACCTTTGTGGCCCACGACCGGCGGCGCTTCGACTTTTCGGGCTATCTGGTGGCGGAGTTTCTGCTGGTGGCGGCCATCATCGGCTCCAGCGAAACCAGCATGCTGATGGTGCTTTCGCTGCTGGGGATGCTGGGCCTCTGTTTCCTCATTTACCGTCGCCGCATCCCGGCCTCCTACCTCATTCTGCTCGGGCTTTCGGCCGCCTGCTGCTATTTTATGATCAAAGCGCCGGGCAACGCGGTCCGGCTGGCGGGCAATTCGCAGAGCCAGAACGTGGTTTTTTCGTTTATCGAAACCGTTAAGTACAGCCTTCGGTATTTTCCGAATCTGGTGCTGCGGACGCCCATTCTGCCCCTCTCGCTGCTTTTTCTGCCGGTGGCGTACCGGCTGACGGAGAGCCGCAGTCCGTTGCGGGGCGCGTTTGCGGTTCATCCGCTGCTGGCGCTGCTGCACGCGGGGGCTACGGTCTTTGTGCTGACGTTCCTCCACTTCTGGGCGGTGGGCATTCCGCCGGTGACCCGCCTCATGAACGTGGTCAACATGGTGTTTCTGCTGGGCTGGTTCTATAACCTGACCATCCTGGTCCGCGTTTTCCGCCAGCGGGTCGGCGAACTGTCGTTCCTGACGAGTCCTTCCCTGCCGCTGGTGCTGGCCGCCGGTTTGCTGACGGTGCTGACGCTTTACCTGAACCCGATGCTGCGCATGACGTACGGCGACCTGCGCTACGGCTACGCCAAACAGTACGATCTGGCCATGAAACAGCGCTATGCCTTGATGGCCACCGGCGCCGCCGATACCGTCGCCCTGGCTCCGCTGCCGGTGGTGCCCGCCTCGCTGGTCACGGAAGACATCCGCGACAATCCCGAACACCTCTGGAACCGCTGCTGGGCCAGTTATTACCATAAAAAAGGCGTGCGACTTCAGGCGTCCCAGCCCGTCGACGGCACGGCCCATCTTCAGACGACTCAACAACCATGATGCATCTTTCAGAGCCGCTCAGGCGGATTTCGCCGGTTTTGATTGCCCTGCCCATCCTTGGCTTCACCGCCACCCTGCTGGCCTATGCGGTCAATATTCCGTGGATGGACGATGTGGAATCGTTTCTGGGCTTCATTACGGCGTACCTCAATGCCCCTACCCTTTCGGAGAAAGTGACGTGGCTCTTCAAACCCAACAACGAGCACCGGATTCTGGTCGCCAAGCTGGTGACCGTAACCATGCATGCCCTGACGGGGGAGGTAAATTTCCGGTGGCTTATTCTGGCGGCGTACGGGTTTCTGCTCGGCATCCTGTGGATTCTGTACCGGGTTTTCCGGACGATGAAGCTGCCGCTGCTGGCCTTTCTGCCCGTTCCGCTGGTGCTGTTGCAGCCGCAGTACCACCTGACGAGCAACTGGGCCGTCACGGGGTTGCAGCACGAGGTCACGCTCTGTCTGGTGCTGGCAGGGGTCTACCTGCTGTCGGGCCGGGGCAGGGGTCGCTTTGCCGGGGCAATTGGGCTGCAGCTGCTGGCTTCCTTTTCGATGAGCAACGGCCTTTTTGGCTGGATAGCGGGCGGCAGCGTGCTCTTTGCCCGGCGGCAGTTCGGCAAGCTGGCCATCTGGCTGCTTTTCGGCATCGGGGCTATCTGGTATTATTTTTACGACTTTAAAGGGGCGCAGGGCAACGAAAGCAGCGTGGCGTTTTTCCTCCGCTATCCGTACCTGACGCTTACGGGCTTTTTCACTTTTCTGGGCGGCCTCTTCGACTTTACGCCGGATGCTCCCATTTTTCGCCGGAGCCTTCTGCCGACGCTGGCGGGGCTGGTGCTGGTGTCCATCATGGTCTACCGGCTGGTCCGCCTGATCCGTCCGTGGCTCAACAACTGGGCGGGCGTTCCCGCCGAAACGGCCCGGCGGCAGTACTTTTTCGTGGGGGGCTACACCTTTCTGCTGGTCACGGCGGTGATTATCGCCTTTCTGCGGCCCCGTTTTGGCTACCACGTCATGCTCGTGAGCAACTACACGATTTATCCGGCCCTGCTGGTCTGCCTGCTGTACCTGCACCTGCTGGGTGAGGCGAAAACCGGGCGCGTGGTCTGGAGTCGGGTGATCGCGGGCACGGCGCTGGGCGTGCTGGTTTCGGGCGTGATGTATTTCCGTCATCTGCCGGTGATGGCGGAGCGGAAACTCCGGCTGGAGGCGTACGCCTTTAACCAGAAATACAACGGCAACGGTCTGGGCGCGATGGTCGGCAGCGACTACGCCCGCTTTCTTCAGGGCTGGATGCAGGATGCCGTTCGGGCGGGGATTTACACCTATCCGGTAACCGATTTCGAAACGCAGCTTCCCCGGTCGGCGCAGCCGGTGCCCGCCCTGACGTTCGACGTGTCGGAGGAGGCGGATGCGTTTAAGGTCAGTTCGTCGGCGTACGGGGAACCGCTGCGGGGCGGGCAGAATGCGTGCCTGATTGTCCGGTCGGCTACCCATACGTATCTGTTTCCGGTCGTCACGCAGTTTCGGCCGGCGCCTTTCTTTCTCAAGCGTCCGGCCGCGGGGCTGGCCGCCGAGGTTCTCAAGTCGGCGCTGCCGCCGGGCACCTACCGGCTGGGGCTGCTGGCCGTTCCGGGAAAAGAGCCGGTCCGGTATTCCACCCGCGAGATTGCCGTTCGATAGGCACTATTATTGTAAGAAACTAAAACTGAAGCCCGTCGGCAGAAACCAATGGAGCCTGAATTGGCATCCTGACGACAATTGGCTAGTTTTATAAAATATTTGGCAGGCAGTACCACTTACAACGAGCCGCGTATGTACTCAACTTTCGTCTCCGTCATCATTCCCTGCTTTAATGAGCAACAGGTTGTGCACGAGACATATGGCCGTCTGACGCGCGTCATGCAGGCCCATTTTACGGACTACGAACTGATTTTTATAAACGACGGCAGCCGGGACGCCACGCTGGTGATCCTGAAAGATCTCGCCCGGCAGGATTCGCACGTCCGGGTGCTGTCGTTCTCCCGTAACTTCGGCCACCAGCCCGCCGTTTCGGCCGGGATTTCCAGCTGCCGGGGCGACGTGGCGGTGATTATTGACGCCGACCTGCAGGACCCCCCCGAGTTGATTCCGGACATGGTCAAACTCCAGCAGGAGAAAAGCTGCAATGTCGTGTACGCCGTCCGCGCCGTTCGGGAAGGGGAAACGTTTTTCAAGAAATTTACGGCCAAGGCTTTTTATCGGACCATCAACTACCTGTCGGAAGTACCGCTGCCGGTCGATACCGGGGATTTCCGGCTCATCGACCGCAAGGTGATCGATGCGTTCAATCAGCTGCCCGAACGCAACAAATACATCCGCGGCCTCATCAGCTGGGTGGGCTTCAAACAGGAGCCGATCTACTACCAGCGGGCCGAGCGCTTTGCCGGGGACACCAAATACCCGCTGAGCAAAATGCTGAAATTTGCCCGGACGAGCCTGCTTTATTTCAGCCACAAACCGCTGCGGGTCGCTTCTTCGCTCGGCGTTATCAGCGTCGGCATCGCCCTGCTGCTGCTGCTCTGGGTAATCTACAACATCATTTTCCTGCCGAACCAGCTGGTCCACGGCTGGGCATCCATCGTCATCATCGTGATGTTTTTTGGCGGAATCCAGATGCTGACCATCGGCGTTCTGGGCGAATACCTCAGCAGCGTTTTCGACGAAATCAAGAAACGTCCGGAGTTCATCATCGACGAACGGATCAACTTCACGCCGACCGCCTCCATGCAGAACCAGCCGGAAGCCAAGGCGCTGGCCACGGACGCCTGAAAGTGCCTTATCGCGAAGGTGAGCCGGAACGGGCGGAGCTTCCCCCGCTGCTGGTTTCCGCTTGCCGTTGCGAAACAACCTGTTAACCCGTAATCGCATCGATGTCTCTGCCCCGTAACGAATCCCTTCTCTCCCGAATACTCGTCTGGCCGCTGCTGCTGGCTCCCCTGGTGCTGCTGGCGGTCCTTTTTGCAAAATACGTCGTCAATATCCCGTATCAGGATGATTTTGACGCCCTGACGGGGCCCGTCGCCGAACTGTCGAAGGGGCCGGGGTTCTGGAAAAGTCTGTACATCCTCTACGTGCAGGACGACGAACGGCGGATTATTTTTGACCGGCTAATGGCGTATGTGGTCTACCGGGTCAACGGCATTTTCGACCACCGCCTCCTGATTGCGTTCGGCTGTCTGTCGCTGCCGGGGCTCTGGCTCCTGTTTGGCCGCAGCATCCGCAAAATGGGTTATGGCTGGTGGGCCGTGCTGCCCGTTTCGCTGATTCTGTTTCAGCCCCGCTATTACGAAACCGTGCTCTGGAGCATGCTGCCGACGCAGCATTTTGCGGTTTATTTCTTCGCGCTCTGGACGTTCTATCTGCTTTCTAAGCCGCAGCGCTGGGCCTTTACCGCCGCCATTTTCACCGAAATGATCGCCATCTGCTCCGACAGCAACGGCTCCTTTGCCTGGGTGATCGGCATGGCCATTCTGCTTTACCAGCAGCGCTACCGGCATCTGGTGGTCTGGATTGTGGCGATGCTGCCCGTTATTTTCATGTATTATTACAAACTGGAAATTCCGGCCTACCGTCCCAAGCTGAGCGACAATCTGCTGAAGCTGCCCGGCGTGGTTATCCACGAATTTTTTGCCTTTGCGGGCATTCCGGCCGACCCCGGACCGAAGTTTGCCCTGAACCAGCGGATTCTGGTCACCACCGTCGCCGGCGTTCCGCTGGTGGTCGGGGCGGCCTGGTGGCTGCTGGGACTGCTGAGCCGCTACCCGGTACTGCGCTGGCCGGTCTGGCTGCAACGCCCGTCGGCGACCTTTCGGCGGTTTCCCGAACCGGTCGGTTTTCTGACCGGCGCTCTGCTGCTGCTGCTGCTGACGATGCTGGCCTACGCCACGGCCCGGGCGGGCGACGGCATCGGCCCCATCTTCGTGAGCCGCTACAAGCTGATTGCCTGTCTGGTGGTGCTGGTGACCTACGGCCTTGCGCTGGCGGCCGTGCCGAACCGCTGGCGAAACCGGGTGGTGGGCGCTTTTACGGGCCTGGGTCTGCTGTTTTTCGCTTCGGGATACTTCCAGTATTTTGAAGGGCTGGTCAATTTCCGCCGGGCGCTGCTGATCGACGCGTATTCGTGGCAATACACCCGGACGCTCCCCTCCTCGCCGATCTACCTGTCGTTCCGCCAGCAGGTGGACGCTTTTGTGCTCGACGCGCTGGAGGCCGGAACGTACCGCTTCCCGGAAGGAATTTACACCGACCTGCGCGAGCTGGCCGGCCGCGACACGACGGTTCGGCAAGACCTGTACGCGAAGATTCTGCCCGGTGGCAAATACCTGTCGGTCCGGGACGAGCGCTTTGCCCGCGGACCCGGCATCGACGACGGGGCCTATACCGTCCTGCACGGCGATTCTCTCACGTATCTGTTCCCGACGCTTCAGAACCGGTACGGCATCCGGCTGGCGGTTACCCATTTCCGGTATTTTGCCAAAGGCTACGAATCGACGCCCATTCTGCTGCAGTCGCTGCAACCGGGAACGTACCGGGTGGGAACGCTGATCGTGGAAGGCGACCGGCGGCGCGTGGAATACAGCCGCTGGAAACTGGAAAAAACACCAACAGATGTCCGCTTATTGCCATAGCAGGTCGTTGCCTAACAAAATGTCGGCGGCGTCGGCGAAAAGATGTAATTTTACGATTTGAAGGACCAACTTTTGACTGACCTTGTCTGATCCACAGATTTCCATCGTAGCCCCGCTTTATAACGAACGCGAATCGTTTCCTCATCTCGTTCCCCGGCTGAATGCCCTGATGGATGCCTCGCCGTTGTCCATTGAAGTCGTTCTGGTGGACGACGGAAGCCGGGACAATACCGCGGAGCTTATGCAGCAGGTAGCCCTGGCCGATGGGCGCTACCATTGTGTTTTTCTGGCCCGTAACTACGGTCACCAGATTGCGCTGACCGCCGGCATGGCCGCCGCGCGGGGAACCGAAGGTCTGTTCATCATCGACGGCGACCTGCAGGACCCTCCCGAGCTGCTGCCGAAATTCTACGCGAAACTGAAAGAAGGCTACGATGTCGTGTATGCGGTCCGGAAGAAACGAAAAGAAGGCCTTCTGAAGCGGACGGCCTATTTTCTGTTCTACCGGTTCATGAAATCGATTTCCTACGTGGACATCCCGCTCGACAGCGGCGACTTCTCGCTCATCAGCCGCCGGGTTGCCAACGTACTGAATAAGATGCCGGAAGAAAGCCGGTTTATCCGGGGCATGCGGAGCTGGATCGGCTTCAAGCAGATCGGGGTGGAATACGAACGCGACGCCCGGGCCGCCGGTGAGTCGAAGTACTCGTTCAAAATGCTGCGGCGGCTCGCCTACAACGGCATTTTCAACTTCAGCGAATACCCCATCAAATTTGTGAGCCGGCTGGGCATGTTTTCCATTGGGGCGGCGCTGCTTTATTTTATCCAGACACTTATCAAAAAATACGTCTTCGGCGACGTGCCGGAGGGCTTCACGGCGACGGTTTTCCTCATCATTCTGTTCAGCGGGGTGCAGTTGATCGCGCTGGGCCTGATCGGCGAATATGTGCTCCGCATTTTCTTCCAGACCAAAGGCCGTCCCCTGTTCGTCGTTCGGGAAGTGATCCGGGAGCAGGAACGGCTGGGGGACGACCTTCCGGTTTTTTCGGACGAAAAAGTAAAGGCGTCTTCGTAGAGACGCAAGATCCTGCGGCTCCGTCCGGGCCTTTTCTGAGACGCAGTTTTTTGCATCCGTACGCGTAACATGGGGCCGCCGTGGAGACGTAAGCTGTTGCGTCTCTACCGCCCACCACAATCATGCTTTTCAATTCCCTCCAATTTCTGATCTTCTTTGTCGTCGTCACGCTGGCTTATTACAGCCTGTCGTGGCGGGGTCGCTGGGTGTTGCTGCTGCTGGCGAGCTGTTATTTCTACGCCGTTTTCAAGCCCGCCTACATCGTCATTCTGTTTGCCACCATTGTCATCGACTACTATGCCGGGTTGTGGCTGGAACGGACGCCGGTGGGCCCGCGACGGAAGTGGCTGCTCATCGTCAGCCTGATTTCCAACATCGGCATCCTGGCGTTTTTCAAGTATTTCGGCTTTTTCACGGATATTTTTGTCGGGCTGCTGGATTTTGGCGGACTGGATGGAGCAGCGCAGTCCGTCGATCGGTTTGCCCTGCGCGTGCTGAATAAAGTGCTGCTGCTGTTCGGGCAGGAATCGGCGGCCTCGTTCAGCATTGTGGATACGATTCTGCCGATTGGGCTGTCGTTTCACACGTTTCAGGCCATGAGCTACACCATCGAAGTGTACCGGGGCCATCAGAAAGCGGAGCGGCATTTTGGTATTTACGCGCTGTACGTCATGTTTTACCCGCAGCTGGTGGCCGGGCCCATCGAGCGGCCGCAGAACGTGCTGCACCAGTTTCACACCCATTTTCACTACGACTGGGAGAACGTCAAGGCCGGGCTGATGCAGATGGCTTTCGGCTTTTTCAAAAAAGTGGTCATCGCCGACCGCATGGCCCTGGTCGCCAATTACGGCTTCGACAACCCGACCGAACAGAACGGCCTGACGCTGCTGGTGGCGGCCCTCGCCTTCACCATCCAGATTTACGGCGACTTCTCGGGCTATTCGGATATCGCCATCGGAGCCGCCCGCACGATGGGCTTTACACTGATGGAAAACTTCCGGACGCCCTATTTTTCCCGGTCGATCACGGAGTTCTGGCGGCGCTGGCACATTTCGCTCTCGACCTGGTTCCGGGATTACCTGTACATTCCGCTGGGTGGCAACCGCGTGAGTCCGGGGCGGCGCTACCTGAACGTCTTCATCGTGTTTCTGGTGAGCGGTCTGTGGCACGGTGCCAGCTGGAACTACATCATCTGGGGCGGGCTGCACGGTGCCTACCAGCTCCTGGCGGGCTGGCGTGACCGGGCGTTTGCCCGCTGGGGCCTTACCTTTCCGGAAGACAACAAAGCGTACCAGCTGCTCCAGCTCGTGCTGACCTTCGTGCTGGTCATGCTGACCTGGGTGTTTTTCCGGAATCACAAAGCGCCGGTCGAAAACGCGTTTTACATCATTCAGAAAATAGTGACGGCGCCCTTCGAGGGGCCGCTGCAATCGCCGCTGAACACGGCGGAGCTCCTTTTTTCGGTGGGGCTGGTGGCGTTGCTGTTCTGGAAAGAGAAGTTTTACCTGACCATTCCGACCCGAAACAGCCTCGTGTTCTGGACTGTATTCCCGCTTCTTTGCCTGCTTTGCTATTTCTTTGGCGTCTTCACCTCGAACCAGTTCATCTATTTTCAGTTCTAACGGGGGTCCAAACGCTGAACCCGCCCGGTAACCTTTCCTCCAGGCAGTGGTTCATTCCTGTAAAAGCCTTGTTTAGCGTTCCCTAAGCCCTTATTTTCGGCCCCATAACTTTCTTACCTAAAACATCCGCATGGAATCACTTTTCTCAGCCGAATCGATTATCAGCCTTTTGACGCTGACCTTTCTTGAGATTGTACTGGGTATTGACAACATTATCTTCATCTCCATCGCCGCCAACAAGCTCGCGGCCGGCGACCAGCCCAAAGCGCGGAACATTGGCCTCGTCCTGGCGATGATCTTTCGGGTAGCGCTGCTGTTTGGAATTTCGGTGCTGATTTCGCTGAGTCAGCCGTTCACGCATATTTCGACGGGCTGGCTGCAGGCCGCGCCAACCGGCCAGAGCGTGATTCTTTTCGTCGGCGGGCTGTTCCTGCTGTACAAAGCCACCTCGGAGATTCACCACAAACTGGAAGGCGGCGAAGGCGAACAGACCGCCGGCAACGCCCCGAAAGGCAAAGCCACCATCAGCAGTGTTGTGGTTCAGATTGCGATCATCAACATTGTCTTCTCCATCGACTCCATCCTGACGGCCGTCGGTCTGACACAGAACGTGACGGTGATGATCATCGCCGTGGTGCTTTCGGTGCTGATCATGATGTTCTTCGCCGGGCCGGTAGGTCGTTTCGTGAACGAACACCCGACGATTCAGATGCTGGGGCTGGCCTTCCTGATTATGATCGGTTTCATGCTGATCGCCGAAGGGGCTCACCTGTCGGAACTGGTCGTGCTGAACGCCCATGTCGGCACCGTTCCGAAAGGCTATCTGTACTTCGCTATTGCGTTCTCGCTTCTGGTCGAATTCCTCAACATGCAGTTGCGCAAGCGGGAGGCCCCCGTTCAGCTGCGGGGGTATGAGGAGCAGGCGAAGCGGGAAGGGGTTATCTAAAAAAATCCGGGGGCAGAGCGCCGATTCTGAAGCGCTCTGCCCTTTTTCTATTGATTGATCACGGCGAAGGCATTGATCAGCCCCGGTTCTTCGCTGAGGTTGTTTTCTCTGGATGCTTTCTCGATCAGGTCTTTCTTTTCGGGGAAAAGGGCGGCCAGTGCTTTGCGCGATCGCTGAAGCTTGTGCAGCGAACCGTCGGACTTCATGGCAAAATACTGCTCCGCCTTGCTGAACTCCTTCGTTTTGGTAGCCGAGTTGTAGACCTGCAACTCCATTACATTCACTTTTGTCTGTTTCAGAAGCTTGATCGGGCCGTCGTACAGCAGCTGGTAGAACGGATTGCCCGGCCCGGCGGCGACCGAGACGAATCGCAGCGTGTCTACCCCATTGAGCATGGAGAAGCCCTTGATCTGGCTGGCGGTCAGACGGTACGGCTTACCCTTGTCTTCGTATTCGAGTTCCCCGGCATAGGCGTCAAAGCGGACTTTCAGGCCCGAATACACCTTATCGTTCAGCGACGTAACGGACCCGACCGTCCATGCGTCGTTCAGGTAGGGCGAGCCCTGCACGTCTGTGTACTTGTTGGCAAAGATGATCTGTCCGTTGATGTCTTTAAGAAAAGCCGCCTGGCCCAGGGAGGTTAGGGGCCAAAGCGACAGAAAGCCGAAAGCGGTGAGCCATTTTGTCAATTTCATCGGAAAAATTCAGGATTGGGGTAAAGTTGATTACCAGGGTCTTTTCAAAGATAACCATTTGCCCCGGAAGCCGAACGGTTTTTTCGTACCTTTGCCGCCATAAAAACTGATTCTGACCCTTTATTTTGCAACTCGCCGACCAACTTCAGGAAATTCTGCGCAGCCTGAGCCGCTTCGGGCCGGAGCTGTTTCTGGTTTTTGGTATCGCCGGTCTGGTCATCACCGATCTGCTTCTGCTCCGTCAATCTCCCGCCCGGCACCGGGCCGTTATGCTGGGTCTCAGTCTGCTGCTGGTTGTGGTGGCGGGGACGCTGGTAATCGGGCAGTTCGGGCAGGATAGCGGCTTTTTGTTCGGCAGTCTGCTTTTCCGGGACGAACAGGCCATTTTCTTCAAACTCGTGGTCACGGTGGCGGCGGGGGTGGCCGTGCTGCACGCCTCCCTGACGCGGCCGCGGCTCCCGCTCGACTGGCTTCCCATCCTGCTGGCGCTGCTGCTGGGACTGTACCTGATGACGATGTCGGTCAATCTGCTGATGATTTACCTCAGCATCGAGATCGTTTCCATCAGTTCCTATCTGCTGACGGCCCTTTCGGGCACTCGCCGCGCGTCGGAGGGCGGCATCAAATACCTGCTTTTCGGGGCGGTCAGCTCGGCGATCATGCTTTACGGCATCTCGCTGCTCTACGGGCTGACCGGTACGCTCGACCTGACGAGCTCGCTCGTGGAGGTCGAACTGGCCAAGAACAGTCCGTACGTGGTTTATCTGGCGAGTCTGCTGCTGCTGGTCGGCCTCTTTTTCAAACTATCGCTGGTTCCCTTTCACGTCTGGACGCCTGATGTGTACGAAGCGACGCCGACGCCCGTGGTTTCCTTCTTTTCAGTAGCTCCTAAAGCGGCGGCCCTGCTCATCCTGATGCGTGTGCTGACCTCGCTTCCGGCCAACTTTCAAACGCCGCTGGCGGTCATTGCGCTGGCGAGTATTACGCTGGGAAACCTGTCGGCCCTCTGGCAGACGGACGCCCGTCGTCTGCTGGCCTACTCGACCATTGCCCATGCCGGGTTTCTGCTGGTCGGCATTTCGGCTTTTAGCGAAGCGGGGTTCGACGCCGCCACCTTCTATGTAGCGACTTATCTGTTCATCAACATGGCGGCGTTTCTGCTGATTGACCTCCTGGCCGATGCCCAGGGCGGCCAGCTGACGCTGCGGTCGCTGGAGGGGCTGGGCTTCCGGCATCCACAGCTGGCGCTGGCGCTGACGGTGGTGATGGTGGCCCTGACGGGTCTGCCGCCCACGGTGGGCTTCACGGCCAAACTGCTAGCGTTTTCGGCCCTCTGGGAAACGGCGCAGCAATCGGGTAATCCGTGGCAGGTGGCGCTTTTTGCCATTGGTCTGCTGAACGCCATTCTCTCGCTGTTTTACTACCTCAAATTTCCGTACCTGCTGTACTTCCGGACAGCGACCGGGCCCGAAACCGAGGCTGCTGCCCAGCCCCGCGGTGCTGGCTGGCTGGCGCTGGCGCTGACTTTTCCGATTCTGTTATTTTTCTTTCGGCCGGATTGGCTAATGACCTGGATCGCGGGATTTTGAACGCGGCGCCCGTAGGCAGACGCATTAAAACTTACTTAAAACACCCGTTTTTTGCCCGACCTTCCTACCTTTGTACAAGCCGGTCCGAACGAAATAACCCGTCCGTCGGTTACCATTTTATCAAGCATCATCCCTGACATACATGAGCGACGCGATTAAGCACGAGTGTGGCATTGCACTCATCCGGCTCCGCAAACCGTTTCAGTATTACATCGATAAATACGGTACCCCCCTCTACGCCGTCAACAAACTTTACCTGCTGATGGAGAAGCAGGTGAACCGGGGTCAGGACGGGGCCGGGGTCGCCAATATCAAGATTGATGTACCGCCGGGACACCGCTATATCAGCCGCTACCGCTCCGTTGAGCAACAGCCGGTGGCGGATATTTTCGGCAAAATCAACAAGAAATTCCGGAAGGCCGTCAAGCACCACAAAGACAGGGCGCTCGACGGGCAGTGGCTGCAGGAAAACGTGGCGTTTACAGGGGAAGTCTGGCTTGGACACCTTCGCTACGGTACCCACGGCGCCAACGAAATTGAAAACTGCCACCCCATGCTCCGCCAGAGCAACTGGCGGAGCCGCAACCTGGTGATGGCGGGCAACTTCAACATGACCAACGTAGAAGAGCTTTTCAACAAGCTCGTTTCGCTGGGTCAGCACCCGAAAGAAAAAGTCGATACGGTGACGGTGATGGAGAAAATCGGCCACTTCCTGGACGAGGAAAACCAGCGCGTGTTCGACCGTTTCAAAGGCATCTACGAAAATCCGGACCTGTCGGACATCATTGAAGACAACCTGGACCTGCAGCGTGTCCTCCACCGCTCCTGCCGCGATTTCGACGGCGGCTACGCGATGGTCGGCATGACCGGCTTCGGAGCGGCCTTTGTGGCCCGCGACCCGTCCGGCATCCGTCCGGCGTACTACTACGCCGACGACGAAGTCGTGGTAGTAGCTTCCGAAAAACCGGCGATCAAAACCGCCTTCAACGTCGATTACAGCCAGATTCGGGAAGTGACGCCCGGCCATGCGCTGATCATCGACAAGTACGGCGAATACGACGAATACCAGTTCATTCAGCCGACCGAAAAGCGTTCGTGCAGCTTCGAGCGCATCTATTTCTCCCGCGCAACCGATCCGGATATTTACAACGAGCGGAAAATGCTCGGGAAACTGCTGATTCCGCAGATTCTGAAGGAAGTTGATTACGACCTCGAAAATACGGTCTTCTCCTACATCCCGAATACGGCCGAAACGGCTTTCTTCGGCATGGTGGAAGGACTGGAAGAATACCTGTTCCAGAAACGTAAACGGGCCATCATCGAAGGCGGCCTGAGCAACGAAGAACTCGACAAACTGCTGGCTTTCCGCCCCCGCATCGAAAAACTGGTTTCGAAAGATGTGAAGCTCCGGACGTTCATCACGGACGATGCGCACCGGGATGACATGGTTTCGCACGTGTACGACACCACGTTTGAAGTGATTAAAAAGGGCGTGGATAATGTGGTGGTCATCGACGACTCGATTGTCCGCGGGACTACGCTGGAAAAGAGCATCCTGAAAATGCTCGACCGGCTGGGTCCGAAGAAAATCATCATCGTCTCCTCGGCCCCGCAAATCCGTTTCCCGGACTGCTACGGCATCGACATGTCGAAGATGAAGGAGTTTGTGGCTTTCCGCGCCGCCATGCAACTGCTCCGCGACCGGGGCCTCGACAACCGGGCCGATGAGGTCTACGCCCAGTGCGTAGCCGCCATTGAATCGGGCAACGCGTCGGCCGAAAACTACGTAAAGGCTCTTTATACACCGTTTACCCACGAAGAACTTTCGCAGAAAGTCGCTGATATCGTGACCCCGAAAGGCATCAACGCGGAAGTGGCCGTCCTCTTCCAGACCGTCGAGAACCTGCACCGGGCCTGCCCGAACCATTCCGGCGACTGGTACTTTACGGGCAATTACCCCACGGCAGGCGGCAACAAGGTCGTCAACAAAGCCTTCGTCAACTTCATGGAAGGCAAAATTGTCAGAGCCTACTAAAAAGAGTTAAGAGTTAAGAATAAGCTCCGCTTGATCGGGTAACCTGTTTCAGCGGAGCTTTTTTTTAACTCTTAATTCTTAACTCTTAATTTTTAATTCCTCCACGAAAGGGCGTTGATGTTTCTCCCGATTTTCCGGCCTTCCCGGAGTCCGGTATCGTTGTCCTGCCGGGTATGAATACCGCCCAGAAAACGGGAATAGGCAGATTCTTCGGCGGCTTCCCAGAGCGAACCGAAGGAACGGGCCTTGAAATCGACCTTGCGGACCGCGTCGCGTGTACGGCTGACGTGCGAGTTGTCGATGAACGAAAAGTTTTCTCCGAACACACTCTCGAGTACCGTCACCGCCGCGGCGGATTGGGTTGCGTGCCCGGAAACAAAGCCCGGAAACGGCGGGGCGGGCCAGAACGGAACCCAGGCGGGGTCGATCGCCCGGCGGACGAAGGTGTAGGGCCGTTCGTTGAAATGGGTGTATTTGCACCGCCAGCAAAGAATGAACGCGTCGGCCACGGCAATCCCCGTTCGGGCCAGCGCCTCGGCCGCCTCGGCCAGATTCGCCTTCCGGCTCTGGATGGCAATGCGGGCCAGATTGTAAGAATGCCCGGGAGGAGTAAACGTTTCGCTCGGGTCGTCGGCCCACCAGACGGCAATTTCCTTTTCTTCCTGCGTCAGCGCCCGGTTTTTGGTGTATACTTCGAGGTACTGGGCAAAATACTGCGACCGGACATCGGCCGAATAAGGAATGGGTTCCGGAATCGGCATGGCCGCGTTGACGGCCAGAAACGTCCGGTTACTTCCCCAGAACGGCTGCATGGGCGGACGGCCATTCTCGGTCGGCTGCCAGTTTCCCGGCCGAACCGGCACCGCGTAGTCCGCCGGAAAATTCCGCAGATACCCTTCGTGCCCGCGGTCCGTCTTCGACCACGCGAAGATGGCTTCGGCAACCGCTTTTCCAAACGCGGCCGACCGGTTGGCAACGTCCTCGCCCGCTTCCCGGCGGTACTGGCTCTGCAAAGTTGTTTCGAGCGAATCAATGCGCTTTTTGTTCGCCTCCGACGTATTGGCAAACAGGCCGCGCAGGATCTGCGCCTGGGCGGCATTCGCCGATGCTGGCCAGTGGTAGGTTCCGGATTCGGGCTTCGGCAGGGTGGCCAGACCATTCAACTGTCCGGCCAGTGACCGATTGCCGTTGACACCCGGCACCACGGCCTCGTAAAGCGTCAGCCCGCCGTATCCCAGCGACCGGGCGGCGACGGGCGGCGTGAAGCCTGCGGTGCTCCGGATGAGGTCCAGGTGCATCTGTGACCATTGCAGGGCCACGTCGGCGTTAAAATCGGCGGCAGAACGGCCCTCCGGCGTTACGTCCGGGTCGGCATTGTGTTTACAGCCTGCCAGGGTCAACAGCAGGCACAGGATAGCAAAATTGAGTAATCGGACATGGCGCAGCCACCCTCCTTTTTCGGTAAATAAACACTTGTTCATGAAGACAGAGAAAAATTAACAAGTTGGCAGGCTTCAATAGCCAAAGAAAAATACGGCCTCCGCGCAGGCAGTGGCTTGTCTGATTATGACTCTGAAAATCGATTTAGGTAACATGACGTTTACAACTCTTGACGAGCGGTAAGTTTTTAAGCACCCCTGCTGAAAACCGCCGCCCGTTTTTGTAATTTTGATTATGCGTATTCCTGAAGAAATAATTGAACGCATCCGGCAGTCGGCAGACATTCTGGAAGTGGTGGGTGATTATGTTTCGTTGAAGAAAAAGGGCCAGAACTATAGCGCGTGCTGCCCGTTTCACAACGAGAAGACGCCATCGTTCAACGTCAACCCGGCCCGGCAAATTTATAAATGCTTCGGCTGCGGCAAGGCGGGTGATTCGGTCCGGTTCATCATGGACATCGAAAACGTGAGCTACCCGGAGGCCCTGCGGTCGCTGGCGAAGAAATACAGCATCGAAATTCCGGAGCAGGAAGCTACGCCCGAAGAGTTGCTGCGGCAGAATGAGCGCGAAAGCCTGTTCATCGTCCTGAATTTTGCGAAAGACTTTTACCGGAAACAATTGCTGGAATCGGAGGATGGCCGCGGAATCGGGCTAAGCTACTTCCGCGAACGGGGTTTTCTGAACGATACGGTCGATGCCTTTGAACTGGGCTACAGCGCCGACGTCTGGGACGCGCTCCTGCTCGAAGCCCAGAAACGGGGCTATCGGCCCGAACTGCTGGCCAAAGCCGGTCTGATCCTCACCAACGACCGGGGCCGTACGTACGACCGCTTCCGGGGCCGGGTTATTTTTCCGATTCATAACGTGTCGGGGCGGGTCATTGCCTTCGGGGCACGGATTCTGGTCAACGACAAGAACCAGCCGAAGTACATCAACTCACCGGAAACGGAGGTTTACCATAAAAGTCAGGTTCTTTACGGAATCTTTCAGGCCAAGCAGGCCATCCGCCAGGAGGATGTTTGTTTCCTGACCGAAGGCTATACCGACGTTATTTCGCTCCACCAGGCGGGCATCCGCAATGTGGTGGCTTCGTCCGGCACCTCCCTGACCATCGAGCAGATTCGCCTCATCAGCCGCTTCACCGAAAATGTAACGATTCTGTACGACGGCGATGCGGCGGGGATCAAAGCGGCCCTGCGCGGGCTGGATATGGTTCTGGAAGAAGGGCTGAACGTGAGCGTGGCTTCGTTCCCGGACGGAGACGACCCCGACAGTTACGTCCGGAAGGTCGGCACAGAAGCGTTCAAGAAGCACCTGCAGGACCATACGCAGGACTTTATCTCGTTCAAAACGGAAATGTTGCTGCGGGATGCGGGCGATAATCCCTTCAAACGGGCCGAGGTCATCACCGAAGTCGTCCAGAGCATTACCAAAATTCCCGACGCCATCAAGCGGCAGGTGTTTTTCCAGAAAACGGCACGGCAGCTCCGGGTAGACGAGCAGACGCTGATTTCGGAGAGCAACAAACTGCTTCGCAAACAGCAGGACAAGCCGGTCCGCCCCCGGAATGAGCCCAGCGCACCGCCCGCCGAGCCGCCTTTTGATGAGTTTTGGGGCGACATGCCCGTCGAACCGGCACCGGCGGCCCCCGAGCAGCCGGCCAAGCCCGCCGTCAGCCAGGTCCAGACCCTTTATTACCGGCACGAGGAAGAATGCCTGCGCCTGCTCCTGAATTATGGTCCGGTCGAACTGGAGCCTTCCGTTTCGCTCTGCCATTACATGCTGCACGAGCTGAACGGGATTCAGTTTGTCACTCCGCTCTTCCGGGATATGCTCAACGACATCCGGGCCGGGTTTGCCGAACAGGAAATCCGGTCGGCGGAGTACTTCCTGCGGCATTCGTCCAGGGAGGTGCAGCAGCAGACCGTGCATCTGGTGACGAACCGCTATGAATTGAGCGACGGCTGGCTGAAGCACGAGATTTACGTCCCGACCGAACTGGACAAAATTGCGGATGCCGCTTATGGCAATGTGCTGCGACTAAAGAAAACCATTGTAGAAGATAAGATGGAGGCTGTCAAGCGGCAGATTGCAGAGGCCCAGGACCGGCAGGAATACGAACAGTGTATCGAATTGATGACCGAGTTCAAGCATCTAAAGGAAATCGACAAGCAGATCGCGGCGGAACTGGGCACGGTCGTAACCGGATAAAAAACGGCCCCTCCTGCTGACAGGAGGGGCCGTTTGTGGATATAGTTAAGGGGTTAGGGTTTCCTTATTAATGTTCCTGCTGCATCCAGCTCTCGAAGGCTGGATTTTTCATGCGCAGCCGCGACAGAACCACGTCAACCCGGTGATTGACCTGTTGCAGAATCATGGCGTCCTGCTGCAGTTGCAGTTTGATCGGCAGCGCCATCGTTACGTCCGTCTCAGGAGCATCAGCCAGCAGATCGCACAGCACGCCCATTACTTCCTGCTGCAGCATGCCCAGTTCTTCAATGTTTTTGCTTTCCCGCAGCGCGGCCAGCGGATTTGAGCTCGTTTCCTGTTCCCGGCGAAACCACATGATGCTGTCGGCCAGCAGGTAATACCGCTGGTGAAGTCCGTTGATTGCCTTTGTCCAGACGTTTTCAAACGATACACTGTCGTGAGCGAAGGGAAGCGAAAGATTGGTAGAAGTCATCATATCGTTGTCTGAATGCAACAGGCCGACTTTCGGCGCGTCTGATTTGAGTTACGGTTTCTTAATTTGGTCTATTTATCCGGCCTTTCGGCCTTAAAAAATTCATTGTCAGATGCCTGCCTGAACAGTAGTCGATAATTTCTTTACAAATCGACGCAGAGTGTCCTGACTTACAGACACGGGCAGGTGCGTGTTCACGTGGTTAAGGACCTGCTGTGGCTGGCGGGCGTACACCTGCATGGCTTTCAGGACCTCCTGCACGTGGTAATCGTTGGCAGGATTCAGTTTCGGCTTCAGTCCCCGGCCCGGCCGGTCGGAAAGCGCATCGAGTCCGCCCTTTTCCCAACGATTGAGCCAGTTGTAAATGCTGCGGCGATCAACTTCAAAGACCTCCATCAGTTCAGTAACCGTCAGACCGTGGAAACTGTACAGAATGCACTGGCAGCGCTTGCGGAAAGCGTTGCTTGAATTTTCACGAATTGCCTTTCTCAGAAGGTCAACTTGTTCGTTGGTCAGGCTCTTGATCTTGCGCATAGTTTCGGTTGAGTATCGGGTTGAAATCGTAATCGACAACCGAAACTACACCCTTCGCTCCCCCCAATGCAAGCGCACATGCGCGAAATGACCAATATGCTGCGTGAAATGACTAAATAATTATGCCCCTACCGGGTGAATTCCGCATTTTTTCCGGTTTTGGTCTTTTTGGGGGCTTGGAAGAGAGCGAATTATTTACCGGACTCCTGGCACGGTTTTGTTAGTCATTTCACGCAGCATATTGGTCATTTCGCGCATCCGCATTTGGCAATATTAGTATACTACATGTAGCTTCAACCTGAGCAACCGTATACAGGCGTATCATGAACCGTGCAGAAGAAAAGAAGAATGAATCAGGGCCTTCGTTTAGCATTAAGCGAAAGGACTTTTCAATACTTGTGGCTCAATCTGAATTATTTACCTGCGAGGTTCTGTGCCAGTTACTGAAGCAGCAGGGATATAATGTAGTCGGCAAAGCGGTTGAACTGGAAGATACCGTGCAGCAGATTCGGACCAAGAAACCGGAGTGCGTCATTCTGGAGTCAGAGATTTCGGGCCAGCAAAGCCTGGATGTTGTCAGACAAACGGATAATTCGGAGAAGCGGACCAAATACATCCTGTATACGAGCAAACCGGACATGCGCCTGGTTGCGATGGCCATGCAGTCGAACTTCTACGGCTTTCTGTACGCCAAAGACGGCCTGGACGAACTGTACAAGTGTTTTCAGACCATCAACACGGGCGGCTATTATTACAGCCCGGGTTTTCTGGCCCTGATGAAAAACTTCGGTCTGAACCGGCTCGACGACAATACCAGACAACAACTGGACCGTTTGAGCCAGCGGGAGCGCGAAATTCTTCGTCTGGTGGGGGAAGGACGCACCGGCACCGAAATTGCCGATTCGCTGTGCATCAGCTACCGGACGCTGGCCAACCATAAGACCAACATTGCCCATAAACTGAATCTTGACAGTTGCCGGAGCCTGCCGCGCTACAGCATCAATATTCGGGAATACTTATAAAATAGTTTAGGGTTTATCGTTTAGGGTCACTCCGCCTGCATGTAACTAACGAGACGAAGCAACGATAAACAATAAACCCTAAAGGATAAACCTAAATCTGCATTACTCAACGTTAACTAAGATAAGGCAGTTTCTGAAACCGAGCCCTGGTGATAGCCAAGCCGGTTTCGGAACTCCTGGAGGCGGGCTTTCGGCATGTCGATTTCGTCGTTGCCCGGTGTTTGTAACTTAATTATGTATTTGCCTTTTTCCCAGTACGAATACGCAGCCACGAAGCTCAGGTTGATAATGCAATCCCGCCGTACCCGAAAAAACTGATCCGCGTTCAGTTCAGCCTCCAGTTCATTCATCGTTTTGGTGATGGCAAAACGCCCGCTGGGGTGAACGGCAAAGTAACTGCGGTCTTCGGTCTCGAACCAGTAACATTCCTGAACAGCCAGCAGCACCTCCCCGTGCGTATTCTTGGCCCGCACGTGGGTCAGCGCCGTCCGGGTGGGATCGGAAGGAACCACCGCTACCGGCTCGACAGGGGCAGTGCGGCGCTTGTTCTGACGGCGCTGTTCCAGAATGTCGATCAGCAGGGAGCTGTTGGCGGTTCCGTAGCCCATGATCAGGACCGGAAACAGGTAGAAGAGATACATCCGGGCGTTGAACGTGCCGAGGAGATAGATTCGGAAATAGTGATCCGCATTATAGGTCGGAAACTGTTCCAGCATGTAACGGGCCGTCTGCGTAACCGGGTTGAAAAGGAAATAGGCAATCAGTAGTACGGGAAGTATCTGAAGCTGGTACATGCCGATTGACTTGGCGGTCATATCGACCCGTTTGAGGCGGAGAATATCGTGGCTGACGTCCAGAACGAGCAGGAGTATATATAGGGTACAGATTTCGGGGAGCAACAGACTCCGCACGATTACCCAGATATAATGAAGGCCACCCCCAAGCCTATTAACCAAAAGGAGCTTGGATGGATACGCAAAAAGCCAGTTGAACCCTTCAAAGGTCAATAGTGCAAGCAGAAGCACACTAATGCACTTAGCGGGGCTTTTCAGTAAACTCCGGCTTAATACAACTCCAGTCATTGCTTTTTTATCCCGTTTACGGGCGGTTTTTTACTTTATCAGAACAATAATAGTAAATAGTTACTACTCTCCCCATTAAAATTGGTCATTTCTCTCCATTTCCGGCGCCCCGCCGGCAGCGTAATTTTGTAAAGTCAATCAGGCAGAAAGCACCCGGGTTAAAGCGCTGACAGACAACAATCGACATCTCAAAAAACGACCAATTTTCAGACTTTCAATTACCATGAAAAAGAACTTCGCCATCAACGCTGCCAAGCAAATTCTCAATACTCCGGTTTCTGCCATTTCTGCCAAATCAGAATCAACCACGTACCTGGCCCTGGCCGACAGAGAAAAGGAAAAGCCGGGAGATCCCGTCTGCTGCCCCTGGCTGGCTTACTTCCTGAAGCCGCAGCATGAAGAAGCTCTGACGCTCGCTATCTAATTTCCCCAACAGCTCATTATGAATCGCTTCGTGCAACATTATCGGAAGGAACTGGGTCTCTGCCGCCAGCGGTTTGAGACCCTGGACCTCGCCAAGGAAAAAGGATACCTCTTTAAATTTACGACGTTCTCGGCGAACATGTCGAACATCCTTCCCGAGATTCCCGCCGATAAGCACGAGGGCCTTTTCCGCGAGCTGCTGCTGCAACAGGTTTACACGACTTTTGACCAGCAGTTTATTACCGCCAATGAATTTGTCAAGACCGAGGGACCGTTTCGGAAACTGGTCAACAGCAAAGGCGCTAACATTTACTGTACGTTCCACCTCGGTTCGTACCGGCTGCTGACTACGTTCCTCTTCCGCAGCGGCATCGACTGCGCGCTGATGGTCGGCACACGGGTGTTCAACGAACAGAGTGAAGCCATTCTGGAGAACATCGACCAGATTCGCCAGAAACACGGGCTGACCAACAAGTTCATGATCGTCGACGCCGAGAACACCTCCTCCACCCTGCAGGTCCTGCGGGAACTGCGGGCCGGCACGTCGCTGATCATTTACATCGACGGCATGACGACCACCACCGGCATCAACCGGCAGGAAGACAAAGAGATTCGCGTCCGGCTTGGCAACCGCAAGGTCTGGACCCGAAAAGGAGTTGCCTTCCTGTCGCACATGGCAAAGGTGCCCATCGTGCCGGTATTCAGCTACCGGGAAAAAGACCTGAACAACGTTCTGGCTTTCCAGCAGCCGATTGTGCCGGACGACCATCCGCAGCGGGACGCCTACTGTCAGTACGGTATCCAGCGACTCTACGACGATTTCTGGCGGTATCTTACCCGCTATCCGTCGCAGTGGGAAGGCTGGACGTACATCCACAGCTTCCTGGATGCCCAGGACCTCGAAACCCCGGCGCCAACCCGAAAGGTGGCCCGGCCCCGCAAGCGGATTGCCTTTAACCAGGACCGCTATGCGCTCTGTGATCTGGAGGACGCCCCCGTTCTGTTCGACCGGCGGCTCTACCTAACCTACGAGATTTCGCCCGATCTGCGCGACTTCCTGCTGCAGGTGAACACGATCGAATCTCCGGCAGACGTACTCGGCGAGGAGCTCTTTCAGGACCTGCTGTCCAAGCAAATCATCGCCTGATCCGCCTACAAACAAAAGATTCCGGCTCAACCTGCGCAGGTTGAGCCGGAATCTTTTGTTTGTAGGCAGGCCCGGCACATCCACTATTTGTCAGACAAAGTTTTCTATCTGCAAAAATAAGCCGGAAAGCAGTATGAAAAAATGATAATCGCCAAAAAAGCGCTCTTTATGACAGCATTAATCAATTTTTAATGAATCAGCAAAGAGCGAGGTTTATTTCTTATTAAATTTTTATTTACCGTTTGTCCGACAAAGGTTTTCGCTATAAATTTGAACACGTTCCTTTTCAAACCGGGAGCGCAGTCTCTGTTCAGGGATAACCCGAACGTTTGCTCACTCAACGCATGATGAAACAGTTTACTACACCTCTGCACCTTCGCCCGGACGGGTCACCACGTGCAGGGCGGCTTACTTCAGCGCCGCCTCCTTATTCATTTCCTTTACCAGCCAAACTGGAGCTACTTGTCCTACAGGATAGGTGCGCTGCAACAACCGGCATTGGGTTCTCAAACAGACCGCGTTGAACCGCGTTGAGGGGATTGTCCGTGCCTTAGGAAGCGGTCGCCTCGATGTTTTCCTCGGCCAGATCGACTACCGGGAAATTCATCTGCAGCATCCGGAAAATTTTTGCCAGCGTCCCGTCACGTTGCCAGCGGCGGAAACGGTCGTACACGGTTTTCCAGGAGCCATAGCGCTCGGGCAGGTCCCGCCAGGGAGCACCCGAGTTCAGAATCCAGAGAATTCCATTCAACGACTGGCGATGCGATCGCCAGGGACGCCCGGGACGGTTATTGGTTGGAAGTACATCTTTGATCTTCTCCCACTGGGCATCGGTTAATTCGTACTTGCGCATGATGGTCAGGTGGTATTAATGGACAGATGACTCCAAAGGAGCCAGCCAACATAAATAAGTGAACAATTAATCAGACTGATAAAGGTAGGTAACCGTTTTCAGAACAACTGATTACGTATTCTTAAAACGGCACTAACCTACAATTTATTCGGCAAAAGGCCAACCTGAAATTATTGGCTGGTCCACAATAACCGGACACATAATGACAGATATACTACAGAGGGTCAACAAGCTACAAGTGTAATATTTTTAAAATGAAAGTAGGAAATTTTTTCTGCAATTCCTACTGAATTTTAGCCGAAAGCCCGGTTGGGGTATCGGAATTTTTACTTTTCGGCACCGTATTTGTCCTGATTCGGCCGGAAGGTGCAAGCCTGCAGATCACCTAATTGTAAAGCGAACTGTACTTAACACTATGAAAACGAACAACTGGATCCTGCTCTGCCTCCTGGCCGTATGCTTTGCGTCATGCGTTTCGCCCAAGCAGGTAGCTTATTTCCAATCCCCCGTTCCGGATGCGACCGGCGACGAGATCGAATTGACCGCCCGGTATATTCCGACCATCCAGACCTCGGATGTTCTTTCCATTTATGTCAGTAGCCTTAACAGCGAAGCCAGCAGCTTTTTTAACCCCTACGCCCCGGTCGATCGTTCGGCTACGGCCGCTCCCGCGACTTCGGCCGGCCAGCTGACCAGCGCCGTCGGGTATCTGGTCGACAACAAAGGCCATGTTGAACTGCCTCTGATTGGCCAGGTAAAGGTCGGCGGCCTGTCGACAACCGACGCCCGTGACCTGATTCGGGAAAAACTGCGCACCTACCTGAAGGAGCCGACGGTCAACGTCCGGTTTCTGAACTTTAAAGTATCCGTGATGGGTGAAGTAGCCCGCCCGTCGATGTTTACCATTCCCAACGAGCAGATTACCCTGCCGGAAGCCCTCAGCCTCGCCGGGGATGTGACCATCTACGGCCGCCGCGACAATGTACTCGTCATTCGGGAAGTAGGCGGAAAGAAGCAATTTGCCCGCATTAATCTGAACAAACGGGACCTCTTTACTTCGCCTTATTACTACCTGCATCCCAACGATATTGTGTACGTCGAACCAGGCAAGGCCCGGGTGGCTTCCATCGACCGGATTTACCAGCTGGTTCCGGCCATGCTGAGCGCCCTGTCGTTTCTGGCTATCATCATTCGCCGGTATTAAGACCCCTAATTTCGAAATAGGTAACATCACTCAGTACGCTTTTTTCGCAAGTTCTAATCAACCCACTGTCTTTCAACGTTATGACCTCCAATCCATACACATACACGGTGAGCGAAAGCTCAGGGACCGACCTGCGGGTCGTACTTTTCCGTTATCTGAGAAACTGGAAATGGTTTGCCGCTTCGCTCGTGGTAGCGCTGGCTGCCGGCTATATCTATCTCCAGTTTCAGGTACCGCTCTATAAGGTGCAGTCAAGCCTGCTGATCAAGGACGAGAAAAAGGGCATTTCGGAAGATAACATTCTGAAGGAAATGGACCTGTTCGCGCCCAAGAAGGTAGTGGAAAACGAAGTCGAAATTCTGAAATCGTACACGCTGATGGACAAGGTCATCCGGACCCTGGGCATCAACGTGACGTATTTCCGCGATACGCGGGTCGGCAAGCGGGAAATCTACGAACAGTCGCCGATCCGGCTGCTGGTAGAACAGGCCAGCCCGGCCCTGCACGAAGCGGAGCTGCATATCGATTTTGTCAACGCTTCGACGGTGCGGATCAACGAAATGCCGTATCCCGTCAACCAGAGCGTCCAGACCCCGTATGGCCGCCTGCGGGTTTTCCCGAAAGTAGCCATTTCGGATACGACGCGTCCCATCATCGTTACCGTGGCGCCCCAGCAGATGATGGTTCAGCGGTACATGGAGAAAATGAAGGTAGAACCCACCAGCAAGGCGTCTACGGTGCTGATGCTGTCGATGGAAGAAGCCGTCCCGCGCAAAGGGGAAGACATTCTGAACAAACTGATCGACGAATACAATGCCGCTTCGCTGCTGGATAAAAACAAGGTAGCCTCCAACACGCTGCGGTTCATCGAAGAGCGCCTGGGCCTGATTGCCCGCGAACTGGCCACCGTCGAAAAAGACGTGGAAGTGTACAAATCGACGCAGGGCATCACGGACATCAGCACCGAATCCCGGATTTTTCTGGAAAACGTGCAGCGGAACGACGCCCAGCTGAACGAAGTCAACATCCAGCTGAGCGCCCTGAACGATATTGAACGCTACATCCGCAGCACCCAGGGCGAACGTGCGCCTACCCCAGCCACCCTCGGACTGAGCGACCCCGTTCTGCTGAGCCTGATCACGAAGGTGAACGAACTTGAACTGCACCGGGAGAACCTGAGCCGGACCACGTCGATGCAGAACCCGCTGCTGGCTTCGCTCGACGAACAGATCCGGTCGACGAAAACCAATATCGACGATAATATCCAGACGATGAAGCGTATCCTGACGGGTACCCGCAGCCGCCTGGTCAGTGCCAACGGAAAGTTTGAAAACATGATCCGGACCGTTCCCGGCAAGGAACGCGCCCTGCTCGACATTACCCGCCAGCAGGCGATCAAAAACAATTTGTACACTTACCTGCTGGGCAAGCGCGAAGAAACGGCCCTGTCGTACGCCTCGGCGGTTTCGGACAGCCGGACCATCGACGTAGCCCGCAGCAGCTCGAAGCCGGTCAAGCCGGTCAGCAGTGTGATTTTCCTGCTTTTTGCGGCCTTCGGTGTGCTGCTGCCAGTGGGCGCCATCGCCATGCGCGACATGCTGCACGACCGGATCAGCTCGCGCCTCGAAGTGGAAGAAGCTACGCACGCCCCGATTCTGGGCGAAATTGCCCGCACCCGCAACAAGGCTCCGCTGGTGGTGACGAGCCGCAGCCGTTCGGTCATTGCCGAGCAGATTCGCGCCATCCGGACCAACCTGCAGTTTCTGCGCACGGACAACAAAAGTCTGACGCTGCTGTTCACGTCCAGCATCAGCGGCGAGGGCAAATCGTTTGTTTCGCTTAACCTCGGTGCCAGCCTGGCGCTGATCGACCGCCCGACGGTGATTCTGGAAATGGACCTCCGGAAGCCTAAGCTGCATTCGATGATCGGCGTCCCGAACGCTATCGGCATCAGCAATTACCTCATCGGGCAGGCCAGCCTTGATCAGATCATTCAGGCCGTTCCCGACGTACCGAATTACTTCATCATCACTTCCGGTCCCGTGCCGCCCAACCCGGCAGAGCTGCTGCTGAACGGCCGACTGGAAACCCTGTTTGCCGAACTGCGTGAGCGTTTTGAGTTCATCATCATCGACTCACCCCCGGTAGGGCTGGTTACGGACGCCCAGCTGATGGCCGATCAGGCCGACGCCACGATTTATGTCGTCCGCCACGAAGTAACGCCCAAGCCGCATCTGAAGACGGTGGAAATGCTCTACAAAGAGCAGCGCTTCCGCAAATTGAGTCTGGTCATCAACTCCGTCGAGCAGGGCCAGCGCTACGGATACGGCTACGCTTCCAGCTACGGGGGCTACGGATACGGCGGTTATGCCGAGGAAGAAGAATCGGAAAGTTCCAATATGATCGGGCGGCTGATTTCCCGCAAATAATCCGCGCGCCGGAGGGGGTATGTCTCCCCCCTCTCCGGCCCAATACCCAACGGGACAACCCTACTCATCGTTACTTGAAAAAATGATTATTGATTTACTCGAACGCACAGCGGTCGGCATGGCTGTTCCTGCCGATCCGTTAAGCTGGCTTACCTCGGCCTTTGCCGCCGCGAAGCCCAATCTTCTTTCTCAGGTATCGGCGGAAGCGGCCGACGACCGCCTGCCCGTCCGTTATTTCGAAAAGGAACTGGCGCAGTTTTTCGGAACCCGGCACGTCATCATCTGCCGCAGCCAGAGCGAAGCCGTTCAGGCCGCGCTGATTGGCCTGCAACTGCAGCCCGGCGACGAAGTGATTGTTCCCGCGCTGGGAGCCCGGCCGCTGGTGAACGCCATCCGGGCCATTGGCCTGAAGCCGGTGGTGGTGGATGTGGACGAAGAGACGTTTCACCTCACGCCCCAAGCCATCGCCCGTCACCTGACCGACCGCACCCGCGCCATTGTTCCGGTGCACGTTTTCGGCCAGTGTGTGGACATGGAAGCGCTGCTCGTGCTGGCTTACCAGCACCGCCTGCACATTGTGGAGGAAGCCTCGCAGGCCGTAGGAGCCGTGTACACGTTTGCCAACCGGACCGTCCGCAAGGTCGGGACGCTGGGCCACGCGAGTGTGCTGTCCCTGCCCGTATTCGCTCCGCTGGGCGGCCCGACGATGGGCGGTGCCGTGCTGACCAACAACGACGCCCTGGCCGAAGAGCTGCGGGCCCTGCTTTCGGGAGCGCACCCGGTGCCCGGCCTGACGGGCGAAAAGGAATTTTTCAACGACGACTTCTCGACGGCCGTACTGTCAAACGCCCACTTGCAGCAACTGTACCAGTCCAATCTGATGCGGCTGCTGACGGCGGTTACCTACGACGACCTGCTGCTCGAAATTCCGGGTGTGGAGACGCCCAAAGGCGTTCCCTACAGCACGCACGTTTTTCAGGAATACGCCGTACTGATTACCCGCGGTCGCCGGGATGGTCTGGCACGGTTTCTGTGCGAAAACGGTGTAGTCCTACCGGAAACGGGGTACCTTCTGAGCACGGACGAAGCGGCGGGCAGCTTTCCTGCGGCGGAATCCATTGCAGCTTCTCTGCTGCTGCTGCCCATTCACTCCGCCAGTGACCGTCCGACACAGGAAGACCTGTGCGACCTCATCGGCGAGTACATGAGCGCTCATGAGTACGACCCGACCGCTTCCGGCCAGTACTGCTAGAATCCCCAATACCTTTATTACTCACCGTCCCATTCGTAACGTTATGATTGACTTAGTACGCCCAGAATCCGTCTACTATGCCTCCGGGAAGGTAGACGCAGCGCGGCCCTTTCCGGCCACCAAACGGGTCTTCGACCTTCTTTTTGCCTTTCTGGTTTCGCTCTTCGTACTTTCCTGGCTGATTCCGCTGATCGGGTTGCTGATCCGGCTGGAGTCCCGTGGACCTATCCTGTTTGTTCAGATGCGGACGGGCCGTAACAACCGGCCGTTCCCCTGCCTCAAATTTCGGACCATGCGCTTCGATCTGAAGGCTGAGTTTAAACAGGCACAAAAAAACGACCCCCGCGTCACCCGCATCGGCGCTTTCCTGCGCAAGACGAATCTGGACGAGATGCCCCAGTTTCTGAACGTCCTGGCGGGCCACATGAGCATCGTGGGACCGCGTCCGCACGCCATTCAGCACGACGCCCAGTTCTTCCACCGCATTGACAACTATTCGAACCGCTACTCGACCAAACCGGGCATCACGGGCGTGGCCCAGACCCGCGGCCATCGGGGCGAGACGTGTCTGCAGGACATGCAGCACCGCGTGCGGCTGGACCTCTGGTACATCCGCAACCAGTCGCTCGGGCTGGACCTGAAAATCTGCTGGTGGACCGTCGCCAAAATGCTCAAAGGCGACGAGAAGGCGTGGTAAACTCCCACAGGGCTATCCCCGTTCCGAAAATGGTTACTCAACTCACAGAAAATAAAGTCGTGGACACCTCTTCCGGCCGCAGCCGGAAGATGCTCCAGACGATCTTCAAAGCTTTTGTCTACAAAGGCTTGAGCGTGCTGCTGTCTCTGCTGATCGTGCCCCTTTCGGTCAATTATCTGGATGCCGAACGGTACGGCATCTGGATCACCATCAGTTCGGTACTGACCTGGATCAACCTGATGGACATCGGTCTGGGCAACGGCCTGCGCAACAAACTGGTTCAGGCCCTGCACGGCAACGACGAGGCGATGGCCCGCAAACTGGTCAGCACTACCTACGCTCTGGTGATCGGCCTGATCAGCCTGCTGGTGCTGGGGGTCGTGCCGACGCTGTATTTCATCGATCTGAACAAGGCTCTCAACAGCCAGACGGTGGACCAGCAGGAGCTTTTCGTGATTGTCCTGACGGCGTTTCTTTCGTTCTGCCTCCTGTTTGTGCTCAAACCGCTGACAGCCGTGATCATGGCCACGCAGAACGCGTCCATCGATAACCTCATTCTGCTGGCCGGCAATGTGCTGAGCCTCGGCGGCATCGGCCTGATTCTGTACACGCAGGACGGACCGGGCAACCTGGTCCATCTCGTACTGGTCTTCAGTGTGGCTCCGGTGCTGGCTTACCTGGCGGGCAGTGTTTATTTCTACCGCAAGCTGTACCCGTCGCTGCGTCCCGCCCTGCGGGATTTCGACCGGGCGCAGGTCCGGAATCTGGCGGGCATGAGCCTGCAGTTTTTCATCATTCAGATTTCGGCTACGATCCTGCTGACGGCCAACAACATCATTCTGAGTCAGTTGTTTGGCAACCAGCAGGTGACGGAATACAACGTGGTGTTCCGGTATTTCAGCGTTGTGACCATCGTGCAGAACATCGTTCTGACGCCGGTCTGGTCGGCCGTTACGGATGCCTACCACAAAGGCGATTTTGCCTGGATTCAGCAGACGCTGAAGAAACTGCTCCTGAACGCAGCTCTGCTTTCGGCGGGCATCGGCGGGCAGGTACTGGTCGCGCCCTGGGTTTTCGAAAAGTGGCTCGGGCCGTCGGTGGAAGTTCACCAGACCATCATCTGGGCGGTTGCGCTGAACACCGTTCTGACCCTGATTGCCAGCACGTTCTCGTACATCATCAACGGCATCGGCCGCATCCGGATTCAGACGTTTACGTCCGTAACGACGACCCTCGTCAGCATTCCGGTGGCGCTGTATCTCGGCAGGCACTACGGTCCGGCGGGCGTTGTCCTCTCGGGTTGTCTCTGGCTGGCCTTATGGCTTCCGCTCCGCATTACGCAATACTTCAAACTCATGAACCAAACGGCCACCGGCCTCTGGAATAAATAATCCTGGACTATGTATACTTATTTGCTCAACTACAACAAACGGACTCTCAAAGCGTATCAGCAGCTCATTTCGGCGAAAAATGAGGCGGCGCTTATCGACACCAAGAACCCCTTTCTGAACATCGGCGTCATGGACCCGACCATCGGAACCACCAACCAGGGGGATTACATCATCAAAGATTCCGTCATTAAACAGCTCGGCAGCATTTTCCCGGAGTCGTTCCTGACGTACTATCCCTCGCAGCTGCACCGGGGCGTCGACACGCTTCTCCAGCAGCGGAAAACCGAGGAGGTCCTGTTTGTGGCCGGCACCAACCTGCTGTCGTCCAACATGGACAACTACTACCAGTGGAAAGTCGGACCGCTGGACGCGGCTTTTCTGAAAAATAAATACGTGCTGTTCGGGGTCGGCTGGTGGCAGTATCAACCCCTGCCCAACAAGTATACCCGCTGGCTGTACAAGAGCCTGCTGAGCACGAAATACTACCACGCCGTCCGCGACTCGTACACCCAGAAACAGCTGCAGGATTCGGGCATCAAGAACGTGCTGAACACCACCTGCCCGACCCTCTGGAGCCTGACGCCGGACCGCTGCCAGGCCATCCCGACGCGCAAAGCAGACGACGTGGTCACGACGCTTACGTTCTACCACCAGAACAAGGAGAAAGACAAGCAATTGATCGACAGCCTTCTGCGCTCGTACAATTACGTTTATCTCTGGATTCAGGGTACGCACGATCTGAACTACCTGCACGAACTCGGCTACAGGAACGAAGAGCGCATCCGGCTGGTGGAGCCTTCGCTGGCGGCTTTCGACAGCGTATTGCAGCAGGACAATGTCGAGTACCTCGGCACCCGCCTGCATGCCGGTGTCCGGGCACTTCAGCACGGCAAGCGGACGCTGATCGTGGCCGTAGACAACCGGGCCCTCGAAATCAGCAAAGACACGAACCTGAACGTCATTCCCCGCTCCGAAGTAGAGCAGATGGAGGACTTCATCCGGAACGAGTACCGAACCGCCATCCGGCTGCCGCAGGACACGATTGATTTCTGGAAGAACCAGTTCAAACAGTAAGGAAATGAAAGTCCTCTGGCTCACCCAGTTACCTTACTCCCAGCTGCCGAACACGAAGAATCCGCAGGGGCACCCGGTGCCCTGGATTGCTTCGCTGGCGCAGCCTTTGTCCGATCAAATCGAACTGACCATTGCTTCCAACAACGGGCGGATTGAAGCGGACGAAGAGTTTATGATCGGCAACATTCGCTACTGGTTTATCAAGGCGCCACGGCTCGCGTTCAATCTGGCGAGTCTGAATTCCCTGAGCTCGAACGTCATCCATGCCAAGCTGATGAAGCGGATTCAGGAGTTCGATCTGATTCATATTCACGGTTCCGAAAGCATGCTGCACCAGGCGTGCTGGAACCTGCCCGTGCCGAAAGTGCTGTCGGTACAGGGCATTATCGATGAATATTACCGCTACCTCGAAGAGCCGTTTTCCAGACGGCGGCTGCTGTGGCAGGTAGCCCGCCATGCCGAAAATACGTACTTACCCAAGCTCAGCCATTTCATGTGCCGCACGGAATGGGACAAAGCCTGGGTAAAACGGAATTGTGCAAACGCGGTCATTCACCACTGCTGGGAATGCATCCGCAGGGAATTTTTCGAAACGCAGGTCGATCCGACCGACAAAAATAAGATTTTCTTTCTGGGCGGCGGCGATTACATCAAAGGCAACCGGGAAGCCCTGGTAGCTTTCAACAAAGCGCTGCATTCGGCTCCCGAATTAAAACTCGTGTATGTATTGCCGGGCGGGCCGTCGGAAGCAGGCCAGATCGAGGAATTTATTACGGCGAATAATCTGGATAAAATCAATTCGGATAATCTGATTATAAAAAGCCGGATGGGAGCCGCCGAAATGATTGCGGAATACCGGAATTGTTTCTGTCTGCTGCATCCGTCCTATATCGATAATAGCCCGAATACCGTCTGCGAAGCCCAGATTATCGGCCTACCGGTCATTGCGTCAAAAGTTGGCGGTGTTGGATCGCTGATTGAACACGGCAAAACCGGAATTCTAACCAGTCTCAATACCGACGATATCAGCAAAGCCATTGTGGATCTTTACCGGGATAAGCAAAAGCAGCAGGCCATTGCGTCGACCGCCTTGCCCCTTGCCCGGGAGCGCCATAACGCGTCGGACATTGTACATACGACACTGGCTATTTATGAAAATGTAATTAAATCGGCTATCCCGATAAATGCCGCTGTGTAAGCGACCCTTACCTTTGTACTACCGTTATGAAACGCACTTTAATGAAAACACTGGCGGCAGGGCTGTTTATGTTCTGTCAGTTCATCTCCTGGCTACCGTTCCACTCGCTGAGACGGGCCATACTCCGGCTAATGGGGGCCCAAATCGGTAAGGATGTCGGCCTGTACCGCGGTTTTGAAGTCCGGAGCCCCTGGAAGCTAACCATCAGCGGCAGCACCCTCATTGGGCACAATGCCCTGCTCGACGCCCGCCGCGGTCTGACGATCGGCAGCAACGTCAACCTGAGCAACGAGGTCATGATCTGGACGCTGCACCACGATTACAACGACGAAAATTTTGCGGAAGTAGGTGCGCCCGTGGTGATCGGAGACTACGCCTGGATCTGTTCCCGGGCGGTTATTCTGCCGGGCGTCACCATCGGAAAAGGAGCCGTGGTAGCCGCCGGTGCCGTGGTAACGCGGGACGTAGAGCCGTATACCGTAGTAGGAGGTGTACCGGCCAAAGTTATTTCAAAGCGCAACCAGAGACTGACGTACAACTTGGGGAATGATATCGTTCCTGTGATCTGAGCTGACCATGAATAGCCAGTCTATCTATCGCTATTTACTGCTTATGCTGCTGTTCTCAGCCGCACACGATATTCTGTTTGTTTATTTTAATAATCCGAGCGGACTGTCGTTGAACAAGGTTTTTTTCATCGTTTCCTTTTGCCTTTTCTTTAAGTTGATATCCGTTAAGAATTATATCAACTGCACCGATGGAAAAAGCAAAATAGCGGTGCTTTTCTTTTTCTTTTATTGCCTCGTAACGTTTGTAAGAGGCTTATCGGTTGGACTGGCAGAAGGGCGGCTTCAGAATGCACTAAATCCGGTTCTGAGCCTTTGCGTCATAGTTCCTTTTGCGTTTTTCATTTCCTTTAACCATGATTTTACCTTTAAAAAACTATTAAAGGTCTTACTGCTTTTCAATAAGATAGGTGTTGCGTTACTTCCCGTCATGTTTGTGGTGAACAGGGGCTATGTAATTCCACGACCGTTTATTGAAGCCTCGTTTTTTCTTTTCATCTTTCTTTCGTGCTTCGAGAGCAAAAAGGAAAGAACCTGGATTCTGGCAGGCTTTATCGGTTACCTGATTGTCGGCATTTATTCCGACAACCGCAGCATTGTTCTCAGAGGCGCTTTGCAAGTCGTTTTTCTGCTGATTTTTAATTACGGCGAGAAGCTGATTTCCAGAAAGGTGATCAAGCTTGCCATCACGGCGGGCTGCCTTGCGCTGCCCATTGCCTTCTTTACGTACTACGAATCGTTTTTTCAGAGTTCTACCATTGCCGTAGGCAGCAAATCGATCTCCAACGAAGATACCCGGACCTTTCTGTACATGGACGTCCTGCAGGAGCTGCAATCGAATGACCAGATCTGGACCGGCAAGAGTACCCTGGGGCGCTATTACAGCGATTTGTTTTTCCGCCAGATGGGCGTTGACGATGCCGTGGACTTTTACGATCGCTCCATTGTAGAAGTTGGCCAACTCTCTTACATGCTGAGGGGCGGCGCGGTGCTGGTCATCTTGTTTACGCTCCTGTCTCTGGTGAGCGCCCTGACAAACCTGTCCTCCACCGACTATTTTGCCAGAGCTTCATCGTATATCATCCTTAATCATCTGCTTGTTTCCTTTATCGAAAACATACCAAAGTACCATGTCTACGACATTCTGGTATGGATTCTGATTGGCTATAACATCAGCAGTCGATTCTCGAAGGCCTCGAAACAAAAACAGAAGCACCCTGTCGTCCAGGACGAAATTGTCGCTTCTCCTAACCCACTGTCTTATGCGCCCCACTATCAAATTCAGCATCGTCACGGCCAGCTTCAACGCGGATAAATACATCAGACGGGCCATCGAAAGTGTTGTTAGCCAGAGCTACACGCACTTCGAATTCATTATCATTGACGGCCAGTCGAATGACAACACGGTCGACATCATCCGGGAATACGGCGACAAAATAACGTACTGGGTCAGCGAGCCCGACAAGGGAATATACGACGCCTGGAATAAGGGAATCGCCAAAGCTACCGGCGACTGGATTATGTTTCTGGGCTGCGATGACATTCTGCTGCCTGATGCTTTGGCAAAATATGCTGACTTCATCAGTTCCTCAGCCACAGAGGCTGACTACGTTTCGTCAAAACTCCAGATGGTTGATGCCGCTCTGAATCCGGTCAGGACCAGAGGATGGGAATGGGAATGGCCCACGTTTCTGAACGAAATGACCGTTGCCCATCCGGGTTCTCTCCATTCCAGAAAGCTTTTCAAAACGTATGGTCAGTACGACACCACCTACCGGATTGTTGGCGATTACGAACTGCTGCTTCGGCCCAAAGGCACTTTGAAAGCGGCTTTTATGAACGCCGTAACCGTTCTGATGAGCGAAGGCGGAGCCAGCGACAGCTTTTCGGCCATCCGCGAACACTGCCGCGCCTGCCTGCACACAGGCGGGCAATCCCTGCTCCGGGCCTACAGCAACCTGCTGCTGGTGGCTTCTAAATTTTACACGAAAAAAATGCTCCGCCAGGTAGGCCTCAACGTCTATCTGAAAAAATAAACGCGGAAAGGCTTCTCCGTCTCAACGTTATGAAAATTGGTATCGACGCGAAATGGTATTTTGAAGGTCCACCCAGCGGCCGCATGGTCGTTCGGAATCTGGTCGATGAGTTTATCCGCCAGAACCGCAGGCACGAGTTATACCTGTTTGTCAACAGCCGTCACATCAATCAGGCTACGGCCTTGCAGCATCCAAATGTCACGCTGGTTCCGGTTGGAGGTGGTCCCAATCTGCTGGCAAACCTGCTGCGCCTGCCGTACCTGGCCGGCAAGCTGGGACTGGATGTTGTTTTGTACCAGAACTTCAGCGACTTCTGGCCCGGCCGGGCCAAAAAAATAGCCTACATCCACGATGTGCTGTTTTACGATTTTCCGATGTACTACAGCCGCATCGAGCAGTTGTACCTGCGGCCGATGGGCCTCCTTGCCCGCTTTGCCAACCACCTGATCACCATTTCCGGTAGTGAAAAGACGAGGCTGCTGAAACACCGCATTGGCAGCGACGACACCATCGACGTTGTCCATCATGGCATCAGTTCCCGCTTCGTTCCGCTGGAACAGTATGACCCCGAACGCCTAGCGGCCTTCGATCGGCGCTATCAGTTGCCCTCCGACTTTCTGCTGTACGTCGGCCGTATCAACATCCGTAAAAATCTGCTGAATCTGGTCAAAGCCATGCGGGAGGTTCCGGCGGCGAAGCTGGTCATTGTCGGCGGGGTCGATCATAAAAACATCGACGTTAGCCACTACCTTCAGGAACACGGCCTCACCGATCGGGTGATTTTCACGGGCCATGTACCGGATGAGGACCTGTACCTGTTTTACGCCAAGAGCCGCATCTTCTGCTTTCCTTCTTATGCCGAAGGGTTTGGCCTTCCTCCGCTGGAAGCCATGCGGTGCGGCAGGCCGGTCATTGTTTCGGACCGGACATCGTTGCCGGAGGTATGCGGCAAGGCCGGCGTTTATGTAAACCCCGACGACCCCGCCGATATCGCCGCCAAGATCAATCATCTCCTCGGCGATCCTCAGTTTTACCAGGAAAAAAGCCTTCAGTCCCTGCAGCACAGCGGTCAGTTTACCTGGCAGGAGTCGGCCCGCCGGATTATCAACATTATCGAAAAGGTAGCATGCTGATTGAAAAACTTATCCGTATCCTCAAACGGGACCCAAACTACAAGTGGGAAACGACGTATTCGGTCCGCGAACTGGCCATCATTCTGTCGGATCGGGGCTGGCAGGCGTTGCGCGGCCTGCGGCTCCGGCTTTTTCTGCATGAATCGGCTGGACTGGTCTTCTGCGGAAAAAATGTGACGGTGAAGCACGGTGCCAGCGTGTCGGCCGGGAGAAACCTGATTCTGGACGACAACGTCTACCTCAACGCCTTGTCGGAACAGGGCATTCGTCTGGGACATGATGTGAGCATTGGTCGGGATGCCGTCATGATCTGTACCGGAGTAGTGGCCCACAAAGGGGTCGGAATCCGGATCGGCAACGGGACCGGAATCAACGCCCGGGCCTACTTTGGCGGACAGGGCGGCATTGAAATCGGAAACAACGTCATCATCGGACCCGACGTCCGCTTATTTTCCGAAAATCATAATTACGAGCAGGCACACATTTTGATAAAGAATCAGGGAGTGTCCCGGCGCGGGGTCAGGATCGGCGACAATTGCTGGCTTGGTTCCAACGTCACGGTTCTGGACGGCGTCACCATCGGTTCCGGCTGCGTGATTGCCGCAGGCAGCGTTGTCACGAAGTCCATACCGGCCGACAGTATCGCCGCCGGAGTCCCGGCCAAAGTGATTCGCAGCCGAATACCCTGTGAAGTGGCTTAAGCCGCTTCATTCCGATTAACCCACGTAACTCAACGTTTGAAAAATGCGTATTGGAATCATTGGTACCCGGGGTATCCCGAACCACTATGGCGGATTTGAGCAATTCGCCGAATACCTGGCCGTTGGGCTGGTCGAACTGGGCCATAAGGTCACGGTCTACAACTCTCACAATCACCCGTATCAGGAGACCAGCTACAAAGGGGCCGAAATCGTTCACTGCTACGATCCCGAGCATCGCCTCGGCACGGCGGGCCAGTTCATCTACGACTTCAACTGCATTCTGGATACCCATTACCGCAACTTCGACATCATCCTGCAACTGGGCTACACCAGCAACTCGACCTGGGGATGGATGCTGCCCCGCGGGCCGGTGGTCGTCACCAACATGGACGGGCTGGAATGGAAGCGCAGCAAGTTTTCGCCCCGGGTGCAGAAATTTCTGAAAAAAGCCGAAAGCTGGGGCGTCAAGTACAGCCACCACCTCATTGCGGATTCCGTCGGAATCCAGCAGCACCTGAAAGAAACGTACGGCAAGGAATCGACCTACATTCCCTACGGTTCGCACGTGTTTACTGACGCGAAGCCGGAGCAACTGGCGGAGTTCGACGTGACGCCCTACGGCTACAACATGCTCGTGGCCCGGCTGGAACCCGAAAATAGCATCGACGTGATTCTGCAGGGCGTGGCCGATGCGGGCGGCGACATGCCGTTTCTGGTTGTGGGCAAACACCAGACGGCCTACGGCGAATACCTGAAGGAGAAATACCGGCCCTATCCGCAAATCCGGTTCATGGGCGGCATTTACGACATTAACAAACTGAACAACCTGCGGCACCACTCCAACCTGTACTTCCACGGCCACACGGTCGGCGGCACGAATCCCTCGCTGCTGGAAGCCATGGGATCGAGCGGCCTGATTTGCGCGCACGACAATATTTTCAACAAAGCCATTCTGGGCAAAGATGCCTTCTACTTTACCCAAGCGTCGGAAGTGACTACGCTGCTGGGGACGGTGGAGAAAGAAGCGTTTGCGGGCCTGGTAGCCAACAACCGTCACAAAATCCAGACGGTTTATCACTGGCCGATCATCATCCAGCAGTACCTGGACCTGTTTCTGGACGTTCAGTACGCCCGGCAGCCGGTTCTGGCCTAGTCCTTATTTTTTTACGGGAAAACAAAAAGGAGACAGCTATCGGTCTCCTTTTTGTTTGGTACCTGTCCCGAACGTTAGTTTTTGAGGTTAAACACCTCGCTTTCGACCTGTTTTCCGGACAGATCTTCGGCCGTAATCTTTATTTGCAGGGGTCGTTTCGGGATTACGAACTTGAGTTCAAACTCAAAGGGGTATTTGCTATCTTCCACACTGACCCAGTCCTTATCGCCCAGTTTGTAGGTAAACTTCACTTTCCGGGTTGTTTTCTCGGTCGCGTCGACGTAGACATAAGCGTCCGTAAACTGAGGGACCAGATTGAACAGCATGCCGGTTGCATTCCCGATTGCCGGTTGTTTGGTATCGCGCCGGAAGTACGTTCTGGCGTCGGTCGAAAGGTCCGGAACTGCCTGCTGCGTCAGCGCCCGGTTCTTCATTCCTTCGAACCGGATGGCGATCAGGCCGGCCGGCGGGACTTTCACGGTAATCTTTCCGTTTCTGAATGTGCCGGTCGTGGTGGTGCCATCTACCGCGTAGACCGTCACCGGATAGGTCTGGTTCATATTCCAGCGAACCGCGTCCGGGTTCAGGTACAGTTCTGTGTTCACTTCCCGGTTGTGCGTATTGGTCAGAATCAGGTACGTATCCTTATCGCTATACCCGAACACATGGTTCAGCGCGACTTCGGCAGAGCTGATGGCGCGCTGCGGCAACCAGAGCCGGACGTTCTGATTTCCAAAAACGGTGCCCGGTTTGTGCCCGTAGACCCGGGTGTTCATGTAGGCGTAGGCGGGTGAATACGCCGAAGGAAAGGTCACCTGGCCCTTCGATTTGACCAGCACATCACTTACCAGAAAGTCCTGAATCAACGCAATGTGCGGCCACACGTGGTTGTAAAACAGGACGTTGTAAATAAATTCTTCGATATCCACCAGCGGGTAATCCGGCTGCTGATACACGGTTGTATTCAGAGACGTAAAGTAATAGCCGGGAAAATTGGCATATCGGCCCAGCATGGCATTGTAGGCCGCATCGCGGAAAAGCGGCTCATTGGTGAGATAACCCAGTCGCAGCATCCAGGCGGCAAACTGGGTCAGCATGATGGGGCCGCCCGTGTGGTAAGTGAACGGCTGTTCCGGCGGCAGCCCGATCAACGAAGTCCGCCAGGCCTGCACCTGCTGTTCGGCCACCTCCCGCGTAGCGTCCGAATTGATGGCCGCTACCCGTCCGCCCCGGTTGACGGTAAGGAGCGAATCCGGAGCCATCGGGTTCGAGCGCAGCCAGAGCAGCATCTGCCGGGCAGCCGTGGTGGCGGCGTTCAGGTACTTTTTGTCTTTGGTTTCCTCGTATAATTCCAGCAGGTCAAACCAGCGGGGGCCAAAGTCGGTGACAAAGGCCGACTCCTTATCCCGCAGGCCCGGTGAGTTCTGAAAATCTTTCGGAAAACTGCCCAGTTCCTTCTGAATGTACGCATCCGCCAGGGTCTTGGCCGTGTTCAGGTGGGCGGCCTCCTTCGACTGGCGGTATTTTGCCAGATAATCCTGCCAGGACGTTCCGCCGGTCTCGGTTTCCAGATTCAGTTTGCGCGGCTTTCCAAAAATCCGGTTGGTCTCCTCCTGGAAGGCCAGGCTCTTTCCGCCCAGCAGTTCGTTCAGCGACGTCAGCTCCGCGATTTCCACCCCGGGACCGTACAGAAAGTGCGACGGACTCGACGTTTTTGTTTTTTCCTCCACCGAAAACAGAAACTTCTCCCGCGACATGGCGTATTCCATCATCGGCAGCGCCCGGCGACGATAAATGTCCATGTTGCCCGTCGTCAGGGCCAGACTCAGGGAGTGCAGCGGGGAGACGCCCTTGACCGTTCCCGGCACTTCGCCCGTATAATCGAACCCTTTCAGGTCCTGAATCCAGCCGGAAAGCCGGTCGTTGAGCGCAAACTCGATCATGTTTTCCAGCGTCTGGTTGAGGGTGACGCTGGCGTTCTGGCGTTCGTTTCGGTAGCGGAAGATCGTGTTCAGCAAGTATTTTACGCCGCTGTTCCAGTCGCCACCCTCCAGAAAATACCGACATCCAAACGAGTACGTCTTTCCAGTTTTCATAGACGACTCCGCTCCGCCGAGAATGGGCGCAAACAGCATGGGTCTGGCCAGACCGCCCGCATCCCGCAGGGCCAGTCCGAAACGGGAGTTGGCAAACGTGGCAAACCGGTACGGGATTTCGGAAGGATCAGGGCTGAGGCCTTCCGTGGCCCCTTTGTAGTTGGTAAACGAGGCGGCCGTTACCGAAAACGACTCCGATGTCAGCACCGGGGCGGCCGGGAAGCGCTTCCACGACCAGACCATGGGCTGGTAGAGAAAGTCGAGGTTGTCGGGCGCTACCGCCTGAATGCCCGTCAGGCCGATTGAGAACCAGCCCGCCACCCGGGGCACTACCGACCAGCGGATCAGCGGCGGCTCGTTGCCCGGCGGCAGGTTGATGGTCAGGATCAGGTCGCCGAACCGATGGGCCTCAAATCCGAAGGTGACGGTCTGGCTGCTCTGCTGCATCATGCGTTTGGCCCGGAGAAACGTGATGGTTCCACTTTTCCATAAATCGGTATTGATGCCTCCGGTCGTTTTCCAGCCCACTACCGGCGTATTGACTTCTTTCGTATACGTGCCGGTCGTATACTGCGGGTCCTTGTCGCTGTAAACCAGGCAAAGCTCCGGAATCAGCGTCCGCTGCCCCGAAGTCTGGTCAACTCGTTCCACCGTACATACCGGATCGGCACCCACCGCCTGGCGCACCAGCACGCGGTAGGATTTATTCTGAAGGCTGATTTCGCGCTGCGCAAAAAGGGTTCCGTGGCACAGGAACAGCAAGCAAAGCAGGCAAATGTGTTTCATACAGTACCTTGAGTAGCAAGTGAGTACGGTTGGATACAAAGCCAAAACGGCTTTTCACTGTTTGACAATCTTTTTGACCACCGACTGCCCGTCGGAGCTGATCTGTAAAAAATACGTGCCTGGGGGCTTGTCCTGCATCGGAATGCTGCCCGTAAAATTGCCCGCGGCGCCGGTCAGGGCTTGGGCAAGCAGCCGACGACCCTGAACATCCAGCAGCTGCACCTGACAGGCATCCGTTTTGCCCATCTGCACCAGCACACTCACGTTCTGGTTGACAACCGGGCTCGGGTAAACCTGCACCTGCCAGAGTGGCCGCTCGAATGACGACCAGGGCAGCACGCCGACCCAGTAGTTCAGATCGCCGCTTTCGGTAGCAGTAGATGTCCGGACCGAACCGGCCAGACAAATCGTGCCGTTTGCCAGCGCCACAAGGGCATTTTCGGAATAAAGCGACCGCTGAATCCAGGTCTGAGCGCCCATCAGGTAGCCATCCGGACTAATTTCGTTCACCCAGTAGGAGGCCGCTGCGTCCTTGCCGGGGCTGTTGCTGCCCGTTGCGGTGTAACCGGAAATCAAAATCCGGTCGCCGGGCAGAGCGGTGATGCTGTTGGCAATATCATCCCGCATGCTGCCCAGGGGCCGCTGCCAGATCATCTTCCCTGCCGGACTCAGCCGGACTACCCAATAATCGTCGGAACCATGATTACCCGAAACGTCCCCGTCGCCCGAAGCGGTTACGCCGGTCACGACCACGCTGCCGTCGGTCAGCGCCGCGACGCCCGTAGCCATGTCGGGACCGCTGCCGCCGAGGGTACGGGTCCAGGTCAGGGCACCGTCGCCCGTTAGCTTAGCCACCCAGAAATCCATTCCGCCGTGGTTATTTTCGACCTGAAGATCGGTGGAGAACGAAAATCCGGCCGCCACCACGCCGCCGTCGGGCGTCAGGGCAAGGGCTTTGGCCCCGTCGTTGCTGCTGCCGCCGAGGCCCTTGCTCCAGAGCAGCTGCCCGGACGGACTCAGTTTCAGAATCCAGAAATCGAAATCGCCTTTGCTTTCGCCACCCGGACGGTCCGGGGAGGCCGACGAGCCCGCCACAAAAATTTCGCCCCGGGCAGAAACCGCTACGGCGGAGGCACCTTCACTTTCCTTTCCGCCGAAGGTGCGCGTCCAGCTGATCTGCCCTTCCCCATCCAGTTTGACCACCCAGTAATCGTCGTTGCCGAGGTTGTTGCGGATGTCGCCATCCTCCGAAGCCGTTGACCCGACAACCACCAGCCCCCCATCCGGGGTAGCGGCCAGGCCGCCTATGCTTTCGTTGTAACTTCCACCCAGCGTTCTGGACCAGCGTGTCCGTCCGGTCGTGTCCAGCCGGACCACCCACAGGTCGTTGCTGCCCAGATTCTGCCGCACATCGCCATCGGCCGATTGCGAGACTCCCGCCACGGCAACGCCACCGTCGGGCATCGCGGCCACGCTGGAAGCAATATCATTCTGGCTGCCTCCCAGGGTAGCCTGCCAGCGTACTTCGCGAAAACTTTGGGCCCTGGCTTCGGTCAGCAGGCCGGAAACGAACAAGCCGACAAGCGCAGACGCTACTTTGAGAAAAAACCAGAACGAATAGAGACTGCCGGAGCGAATCCTGGGAGAGAGAGACACGTTTACTTTTGCTCAGAACTTTTGATGAATATTACCAGACAGTAATTACTTAGGTAATGCGAAAATAAATAACAATTACGAGACTATTTATCAGACAATAAATAAATATATTTTCCGGTCTTTCTGAAAGCCTTCGAAACAACCGTTGCCGCATCACGGCCGGAAAAATTTTCCATCTATGCGCAGACTGAGCCAGCCGGAGACAGCCGCAGGAAGCAACCCGCCCCGGTCTACCGCCAAGGCCGACCGCACTTCCAGCCCTTGCAATTGCCGGACGGGCCAGGTCAGCCACAAAGCGCCCGAGAATTGTCCGACCGACTGCCGGAACGGACCTTTGTACTGCCCGAAGTTCTGGCTGTAGGCCAGCCGACTCTCGAACGGCAGACCGAAAACTGTACCGGCCAGCCCGGCGTACAGCGCCCGAACCCGGTTATTCACGACAAAACGGGGCACGCCCCGGACCGTCAGCAGTTCCGGGCGGACTTCGTCGCGGGGAGTCAGAAACGGCGTTCCGAGCGTGCGACGCTGATTGGTCCAGCCGCTCATGTACTGGTCGTTGTTGAAATAATCATCCCGGCCTTCGTACAGGCGGCTGCCGATGTTCAGTTCCGGGCCGGTTTGATCGAGCGTGTGCAGATACTCCAGCATCACATGCCGAAGAGTGAATTTCCGGGCGGAGAAACGCCGGGACTGCAGCCGTAGACCGTACAGGCCGTCGGGCAGGTTGTAGAAAGCCGCCCCGGACTTGTCTTCGTAAGGATGTTGCCTGTAGGCCATGATGTTCCAGCGGCCGACATTGGCATCAAGGCCCACGTCGATGGAGCCGAGGTGATTGCCCACGCGGTTCAGCAGGTCGTGGGCCGCCAGGTTTTCCCGGCGCGTGGATTCACTGGCTTTGATGACCGAAAGGTAATCCTGCCACGACGACAGCAGTTGCCCGTTGTTGGCAAACAGCTTGCCCAGATAGGGAGCCCGGCCACCCCACTGCGCCTGGTGGTTGACGCCCGCGTACAGCCGGACAGCCCAGCCCGGCTTCCCAATCCGGCCGTAAGCCGCCTTCTGATGCAGCCGGACGTGCTGGTTAGAGTCTGTAGGCGACAGCCAGCCGTGCGCGTACAATACGTTCACTGCCAGAATGCCCTTCGTAAACGGCACGGTCACGAAACCATTGGTCTGTACCTGAATTTTCTGCGGCGGCAGCGCATTGGCCGACCAGGCGTAAGAACCGGACGAAAGCGTTGAATCGACCAGACCCATAACCTCCTGCCGGCGTCCGACCCGGACCGAAACGGCCCGCGTACCCAGGGACAGGTACGATTGCGCCAGAACGGCTTTCGGCGCTCCGCCCGCGTTGGCCACGCCGTCCAGCCCGTAGTGAAGCTGCCAGTGCGTGCGGCGGGTGCTGTCGGTCTGCAACGTACCGGCGACGCCCAGCCGGGCAAAGCCGCGGGGAGCCGTGAGCGGAACCGTGCCAAACTGGGTCGCCCGGAACCAGAAAGGTGTTCGGGAGGAACTGGAAACCAGCCCGCCCGCCTCAGCGGTGAGCTGAGCGGTGCCGGACTGGGCCGTTGCCGTCAGGGAATGGATCAGCAGCATGCCCGCGGCCAGCAGCCGGGGCGTGTTTTTGCCGGGAAAGCGTTTCATCGTTGAGTTTCGTACAGTTACGGCTTTTGCAGTGCCCGACGAACGCCGTTGAGCAGGTGCAGTTTATCGTGGCGGGAAGGAGTCAGCCAGGCTCCTTCGCCGTATTCATTCCAGGCGTACACCATCGCAATTCGTTCGGCGGTCGTTTCCTGCGGGTACTGCCAGAGCCATTCCTGCACATCCCGCACCGACCGGAAAACCGATTGGGCCGAAAAACCTTCGTATCGCTGCGAAATCACACCCGGTTTGTCCCAGGGCCGATGATCCCAGTTCAGCGTCACGACCGGGATGTAAGGCAGGCCCGCATTCTGAAAACGGTTCCAGTAGCGGCGGCTTTTACTGGCCAGACTGTCAATGGTCGTTTTTGTTTTTCCCGGCTGAAAGCCTACGTAGTGGTAGTTGTAGCCCGTCAGCACGTCGAATCCGCAGCGGCGGGCCAGCGAAATGGCCTTCGGGTCGGGGTCCAGGCAGGCCGCCAGCGTTACGCCCTTCAATCCCTGCCGCCGGGCCGTTTTCCGCAAGCGGGCAAACGCCTGCTGCACGGCTTCCGGACTGCCGAACTGGTCGACCAGCGATTGCACCGAGAAAAAGCTCAGCAGCGGCTTGCGGTCAACGGTAACGTAGGATGAATTTTTGAACAGCCTGATCCATTCCTGACTGGCCGTCTCCCACTCGTCCGGGCCAATCCGGAAACCGCCGTGATTGGCCACCATGAGCGAAAAGTCGAGTCGTTTGCGGTTGGGAGCGGCCAGATACAGGCCAAGTGCCTGGTTGAGCGGACTTGTCCGAAAACCGGAAGGGCGCTTTTCGGGATAGTACCAGCAGAAATTGAAGAAGGCTATACCGGCCCCAGCGGCGCTGTCGATCTGCGCCTGCATGGCGCGGGGCGTGCTGGTCATCCAGCCCCAGACCGGCTCCCGTTCGGGAAAGCTGTCGCGCAGCGCCGGGGTCAGGTGTTCTCTGGTCTGCCCCGTCCAGCCGTCAAAATAATAAACGCCCAGTTTGATGGATGATTGGGTCGTCTGCAAACCGCGACCGGAAAGGTCCGTTTGCCCGGAGCGGATAGCCAGAAGCCCGCTTCCGTATAGGCCGGTAATGACGATTAAAACGCTGAGTAAGCGGTAGACCATGCTCGTTTGCCGTATGTTCCCTGCCTCTTTGCCGGGAAGGGCCGCACTTTACCACCCGATCAATGGCGATGCTTACAGCAACGTGGCGTTGAGAAACTCCCGTCCGCCCAGTACGGCCAGTTCTTTCGACTTCAATAACTGTTCCATTTTTTCGGCATCACGCAAACGGTGCATATCGCTGCCCAGCAAATCAATCATGCCGTGCTCGACCAGCTTGCGGGCCTGCTGCTGGATGCGGGACCCGTATTGCCCGGCCAGCGACAGGATATTCAGCTGAAACAGACAGCCCTGCTCTTTGAGGGCATTCAGGCGCTCGGGGTGCGAATGCAGGTAGGTGTACCGCTCCGGATGGGCCAGAATCGGCTGGTAGCCGCGGGTCATCATCTGAAAAACCAGCGATTCGAGATTCAGGGGCGGAATCGCAAAAGGCAGTTCGAACAGCAGATAGCGGGGACCAAACGTCAGAACGTCGTCTTTCTGGAGCAGGTTAATAAAGTGATCGTCAAGAAGATACTCGGCGGCGGCATCCACTTCCATGCCCAGATTTTCTTCGCGGACCGCCTGGCGGAGTTTGTCCAGCCCCCGGCGAATACCCTCCGACGTGTTGGGATGTAGGTCCTGAATGATGTGAGGTGTGGTGACGACCTTGCGGTAACCGATTTCTTTCAACTTCCGGAGGCAGGCCAGCGCCGTCTCCACATCGGGCACGCCGTCATCGATACCCGGAATCAGATGCGAGTGAATGTCGATACCCAGAAACCCGTAATCCGAATGCGTAAAGCGCTCTTTCCGACGGGTAAAAAATGAAAACATACCTAAATTTGTTAAATGCGGAGACGGCCTCATCCGGTCGGCGCTGCGGTTCTGATCCGTTCAGGACGCAGCGACCGGTCCGTTAGCACATCTTATCCTTCATCTCTTCCAGTTCCTGCCGAAGCAGGTCGTTGGTCTGCTGCAGCAGGCCGACCCGTTCGTTCAGCTGAAACAGCAAAAATTCCATATTTCGCAGGCGTTCGTCAAGGGTGATTGCCGCCAGGGGCGTTTGCGGGAGTGTGCGGAACATCAGCCCCTCGCCGCGCAGCAGCCAGTCGGCATTGACCTGAGGGTACGCCTGTAAAATTTTCTGCAGGGTTTCGTAACGAGGTTTGAGCCGCCCGTGGAGAATATGGTAAACTTTTTCTCCCCGTTTTTCGCCAAGCTGCCGGGCAAACTCCAATACACTAACGTCGAGTGCGTCGATTAATTGCTGCAGTCGGTTTCCTATCTCCATCGATCCGGGGCAATTTTACACAAAAGTAAGTAAAGAAGAACGGAGTGCCAAAGCAGCCGGGCAATCAGGGGGAGAAAAGATTTCTGCGGACCAAATGGGCGTCAAATGAACATTTTTAGCCTTGCTCATTCCTAATTTGGTCGCTCAACTGCCTGGCCGTAGCCGCTGAGAAACTTTGTCACTTTGGTGCCCGAAACCCCTTGGCCGTTTACACAAAAGTGTGTATATTTAAAGGTAATTCTGCCCCCTATAAAAGGCAAAAGGGGCTGCAAAGCCGCCCCCTGTCCGAACAGTAAACAACAAATACTAATGAACACACAAAAAAACAATACAATGAGCGAAAATCAAAACGGTTTGGAACTTAAAGTATATCAGAAAGTTCACGAAGCCACCGGGGAGATCGTCAGCCGCTACAAATACCTTGAAGGACATCCCCGCCAGTACCGCTTTGATGCCAAAGAAGGCATCTTCAACATCAACGGTACGGACAAGCTCGACCGCACCCTGACGTTTCAGCCCATCGCCTGGCGCATCTTCACGGATAATATCCTGAACATGGGCACCAAAAACTGGGCTGAGATTTTCTTCATTGATGAAAAGAACTGTGTTTCAGCGATTTTGTTTCACGGCTACAGCGTTGACAACATCTTCCGGCTCATCGAACCGCTGTTCTACGACGACCTGACGCTCGCCGATGTGGTCATCACCGCAACGGCCGAACGCAAGGAGAACGCCCGTATTCAGCCCCGCGGCGTCTACTATATCGCCACGTTCAGCTACCAGCTCGCCGACCCCGGACGGACGAAAGAATTCAAGGCCTACGCCGCCGATCACAAAATATTTCGTCAGGAAACCCTGACCGACATCGCTAATATAAAAACTGCTTACAACTATTACAACCCCTTCGCGCATGCGGAGGTGATAAATGACTGAATGATTGATTGACGGAATGACTGAACTGCTCCGCTACTTCTGGTCTTGCGAAGAAACTCAGTCATTCCGTCAATCAATCATTCAGTCATTCAACCAATCAACCCTATGGAATCTCTCTTGCCTCTGATAGATTACCGCCTCCTGCCCCGCGTTTCCAATTCGGATCTGACGCGGCTGAAGGAGGAGTACCTGGGCTACGGAACCATTCCGTCGGCCCGTTTTTTTCCGGAAACGGCGCGTACGTTCGGGAAAGCGTTTCACCAGCATCTGCTGGAACCCGAAACGATTGGGGGCGTTATCCAGCAGTTGCTGCCGGATATGGCCCGGCCCGACACGACCCGGGTGGAACAACTGACCGAGCGCATCCGCCAGGACGCTTTCTGCCGCCGGTACCTCGGTAAGGCCGAACGCTGCGCCCGGCCCGGCTACCCGTCCGACCGGCAGGAAGACGCCCGCCGGGAGCATATCGTGCTTTTTACCGACCCGACCACCGACGTAGACTGCAAAGCCCGCCTCGACCTGGTCTACACGAGTCCGAAACGCCGGAATGCGCTGATTCTGGATTTTAAAACCACGTCGGCGCGGAGCCAGAGCCAGTTTCTGCAAAGCTGCTACGACTACGATTACGACCGTCAGGTGGCTTTTTACCTGGATGCCCTGCGCCATGCCGACAGCCGCGAATGGCAGGACACCCGTACGTTCCGATTCGTGCTCATCGGCGTGCAGAAGCAGAAACCCAACCGCCTTTTTGCGGTCGATGCCACCTCCATCCCGGATTTTGTCGACTACGGCCGGAAGAAATACCGCTTCTGGCTGCGCAAATGGAAAGAACAGCAGACAACCGAGGCCCAACCGCTGCTGCGGCAAGCCTCTTAAATTTTGAATGACTGAATGATTGAATGACTGATGTGCTTCGCCAATTTTCAACCCCGCAAACCACATCAGTCATTCAGTCATTCAATCACTCAGTCATTCCCTATGAACATTCCCCACATATCAACCCAACCCAGCTTCGAATGGGGCACCGATGGTGTGGTGCTCTGGCTGGAGGAACTTGACTCGTTTGGCAGCCTGATGGCAAATATCAACGAAGCGCTGGAACAGGTGGCTTTTGCGATTGAACTGCAAACCGGCTGGGACCACCGCACCGATGGTCATACGTATCACCCGCTGGCGGGCTACCGCGTGTTGCTGCGCGATGCGTCGGGCCTCTGGTACGCCGTCCGGATGGGCGACGACGGCCGTTTCGACGGCTTTGTGCCCCTGGAAGAAATGGAATACGAAACGGCCTACAACAAGGTGATGTGGGTCGATTGAGATTGGGCCGGGACGCTAGTTCCGGCTTTTTTATGAACCGGGTGCCCACTTACGCACTTAATCGTAAGTCACACAACCCAAGCGCCCGCTTTCTCGTTCTATAACCTAACACCAACATGTTAGGCTTTGAAACGATCCGTTAAAATCATCATAGCGCTGGTTGTCGTCCTTGTGATCGCCCGTCTGCTGTTGCCGTACTTTGTGGTGCGCTACGTCAACAAGGTGCTCGCCGACATGGGCAGTTATACGGGGCGTATTGATGACGTGGAAATTCAACTGCTGCGGGGCGCTTACCAGATCAAGGACCTCAACATCCGCAAAATAAACGGCAAGGTCAAAGAGCCGTTCCTGCACATTCCGACTACCGACTTATCCGTTGAATGGGCGTCGCTTTTCAAAGGGTCGCTGGTGGGTGAGGTGGAAGCCTATGATCCGGAGCTGAACTTTGCCTTCAGTGAGGACGAAGCCGCCAGCCAGACCGGGGCCGAAGTGGACTGGACGCGGCTGGTAGCCGACCTGATGCCCATCAAAATCAACCGATTTGCGGCGTATAACGGCGACGTTGAACTGGTGAATCTGTTCAGCGCGACCAATACGGGTTTCGCCATGAAAAACTTTGACGCCGAAATTCGGAATATCCGCAACGTGGAGGACAAGGAAGTGAAACTGCCCTCGCCGGTGACGGCCTCGGCGGATGTGCCCGGCTGGGGCGGCACGCTGAAGTTCGACGCCAACATGAATCTTTTCAAGCAGGTGCCGGACTTCAACTACAACCTGAACCTGAGCAATCTGCAGCTGGTCAAGCTCAATCCGCTGGCTAGAGAATACGGCAACGTCGATTTTGAACGCGGCACGGTGAGCGTGTACAGCGAGATGGAGATGCTGGATGGCAGGATGCAGGGCTATTTCAAGCCGCTGACCAAAGACATGAAGATTTTCAAGCTGAAAGAAGAAGGCGAAGGCCGCACAGTCAGCCGTTTCTTCACGGAGCTACTGGGAGAAGGCGCTTCCGAAATCCTTGAAAATCAGAAAAAAGACCAGATCGCCACCCGCATTCCGCTGGAAGGAACCGTCGAAGATGTCGGCACAGATGTCTGGCCCATCGTCATCGGCGTTTTGCAGAACGCTTACGTTGAAGCGTTTAAAGGCGAATTTGACAATACGCTGTCGGTCAAGGAAACGATTCAGCAGTACCGGGCCGCCCGCAAGGAGAAACGGGATGAGCGCAAGACCGAGCGACGAGAAAAGCGGGAAGAGCGCAGGGAGGCCCGCCAGCAGCGGCGCGAGGAAAAGAAAAAAGACTGACGGCTGCGGCGCGGATTTGCCGTTTCAGTCGTCTACTTTTGGTCTTTGTGAAAAGGCCGATCGCTCGGTAGCATGTCGCACCGGAGCTTAATCCTTTCTGGGGGCTCATGAATTCGATTCTCGTCAAAAATACAGGGATTGCGCTGCTGACGGTCAGCGGTGCCATCGGGGCGCTGGTGATCGCTTTTTACTCGGATGTGGTGCACCAGCCGCTGCTGTTCATGGTGCTGTTCAACGTGGCTATCGGCTACTACGCGTACCGGCGTACCTGGCTGTTTCCGATCATCTTCTGCCTGACAATGGCGGCGGGCTATTTTTACCTTAACGGCCAGACCGGAAAACTGCCCGAACTGGTGTCCTTCTGTACGGCCATCTGCGCGTTTCCCTCCTTTTTCGGCGTGGGAACGGGCTGGCTCATCCGGCGAATCATGAACAGCCAGAAATAACCCGTCTACGGCCTCAGCACCTTCAGCCGGTCTACCGCCACGCCGTCCACTTCCAGCACCAGAAGCTGCAAGCCGCCCGCGGAGTCGGACGTGCCGAACTGCACCTGGTGTCGGCCCGAAGACTGGTCCAGCGGGCTATTTTGTCCCAGCGACCGGCCCAGAATGTCCATCAGTGTCAACCGGACTTTCCCTGGTTTGGCAAGATGGTAGGCGACGGTCAGCCCGCGGGTCTGCGGGTCGGTCCCGGCCGTCAGAATAGCCGTTGGCTCTGCGGGTTCCGCTGCCAGCACATCCTGAGAAAACCGGGGCAGGTTCTCGTCCATCCAGGCGAGCCGGTTCCGGAGCCAGGTTTTCAGAAACGATACTTCCTCCTCGTACGTTCGACCGACAAAATAATTGGGCCAGACCTTCTGACCGATGACCGGCCAGCGCTGAAAATTCCGCTCCCGCGGCTCGCGCAGGGCCGTAGCCGCCGAATCGATGTAGGCCTCCAGCCGGTCGGTCGCCAGCACGGTTTTACGCAGCGTCGTGTATTTGTCACTGAGTTTGCGACTGAACTGGCGGTCTTTCATCAGCTGGCTCCACCAGAACGGAACCTGGTAGCCATCGCCCGGACAAACGCGGTTGAAATCAAACGCCCAGCCGACATGTTTGAATCCGTCGCAGTAATCGGCATTGCCGTACGACAGGTTGAAATCCCAGATCGGCCCCATCGTCAGCTTGCCGCCCCGGCTGTCGCGGTCTTTGTAAAAAAACGTGCTGAGCCGGTAGGCATCCACGTTGCGGGCGATTTCGTTAATGAGCACATAATCGACAAACGACTCCTCGTCGATGAACTGCCGCACGCCGGTCTGGGCATCCTGGTAGTTGGGGGCGGCAAAAGCGTTTTCGACATCCGTGATGTATTTCCGAATGTACTGGAACTGCGTGTCGGTCAGGTCCTCGATCTTGGGATGTTCCACCTGAATCATCATCGAGCGGCCCGAGATTTCCGACCGGTGGGGAGAGGTCCAGCTGCGGGCGGGAGCCCCTTCGGTTTTATCGATTTTGAGGATGTAGCCACCCGTCAGGGCATCTCCGCTATTGTCCGTCGTCCGCAGGTTGGCGATGTTGACCCGGTTGCGGTCGCGCTTCAGCCGTTCCATCAGGATGTAAATACCCTCGTACTGCCCGTTCAGGACCACCTCGCAGAAGCGCGTGTTTGTCGCCCAGTAACGGCTCATGCGGCGGTAAATGTCGTAGGTCAGCACCTCGCGGAGCAGCGTTTTGTCGTTGTAGGTCGCATTCAGCACCCAGTCTTCTTCTTCGGGCAGGCCCAGCACCGACATGCTGACGCCCTCCACTCCGGCCGCGTCGCGGGTTTCGAGGCCGTACGGTTTTTTCGGGAAAAACTGCTGGGAAGTCGCGCCGCGCCGTTCGATGCCGATTTTGGTCGTCAGCGCCGGACGGTCGGTGAGGCGGTTGCGCTGGCCGGGGCCGTTATTGATGATGTGCAGGTCCGCCGTGATTTTCGGCTCGTCGGGAATGGTTGCGCCTTTCGTGTCGATTACCACAATCGGAATAGAAGAGGAACTGAACGTCTGACAACAGGCGGTTCCGACAGCCGTGAGGAAGGCAAGCAGGGAGAGTAGCGGTTTTTTCATGCCTACGGATGTGTTCAGGCAAGTTACTGAAACATTCCGTCTTGTTGAAGGGAAAATCTATGGTTTAGCAAGCGGTTACTGCAACCCTGCCCGCGGTCGAAGACCCGGACAACGGCTGCCGGAAGGTGAAGCTGAATCGCTGAAAACGAGCCGGCCGCTAAAAGCCTACTAACCAGATAAGAAAGGGATGTCATAAGGATATATTATCGGAAATGTGCTTTTCGTTTTATATAAAAGCTTGCTTACATTTCCTCAACCATACCCCTTTGTGTCATGAAGTGGACTTTTTTTATTCAGCAAAAAATAAAAACCGCCCTGATTCTGAGCGGTGTCATGATTCTGATTATTGGCAGCACGTTTCTGGTTCGCCGGAGCGTGCAGCAGATCGGTGCGTCGTTTGCGTCCATTTATGCGGACCGGCTTATTCCGGCGACGGAACTGCTTTACCTCAACGAAAACTTCTATAGTAAACGCATCGCCCTGGAACGCCATCTGCTGACGGAAAATTCCGGCAGCCCGGAGGCGGTAAAAAGTGTTCTACGCGCCTACGACCGGCGGATCGACTCGCTGGTTACTGAATTCGAAAAATCGTACCTGACCACGCTGGAAGCCTCCCAACTGCAATCTTTTCGGAAAAGCGCGGCCCTCTACAGCCAGTTTGAACAGCGGATTCTGGAGCTTGACCGGCAGCAAAACCGGCAGGCGGGCAATAACCTGTTTGTCGGAGAAGCGGGCATAGCCTTCCAGCAGACCATCAAAGGGCTGAACGACCTCGTCAACCTGCAAACCAAAGTGGGAAGCGAACTCCTGAAAGAGTCGCGGGGAGAAGTGACGCACGTGTACGTCCTGACGGCCGTTCAGATTAGCCTTGCCGTAGCGCTGGGACTGATTGTGATGGGGTTGATTTCCAACTCCCGCGTGATGAACCGGGACAAACAGCCGTTTCACCTCAATTAAAAATTCCCAGAACCGGAAAGCTTTCCGGTTCTGGGAATTTCTTTATTACTGATTTCCGTTCTTGTTCTTCTCGTTCCGGATCGACTGGTTAGCCCGCTGGCTGGCGTTGCCGCCCGAACTGCTGTTGCTGTTGCCCGACGGTCCGGTTGTGGAGCCTTTCTGCGCGTTGTACAGATCGCTCCGTCCGGAAGTTGACGTGGTCGAACGGGAAGATGTCTTCTGCGTATTGCCATTCCCCGTTCCGCCGCTGGCCTGACTGCCACCGCTGGCTGACTGGCGACCCGCCGAAGCTGCGCCGCTGGCCTGGCCGGCCTGCCCGGTCGAAGCAGCATCGCCGGCATTGCCGCCTGCCGAACCACCGCCCGGTGCTGAGCCGCCGGTCCCGCCGCTGCCGGAAGGTCCCGTGCCGCCCTGTCCCGGCGGAATGGCGTTCGGACCGATGCCCCGGTCATGTTTGGAATCCTTGCTCGACGCTTTGCCCGAGCCGCCGGACTTTCCGTCGGTCGTGGAAGCCGACGTGGCCGGCTGCCCCTTGCCCGACAGCCGACGCCGGTACGTCGAGCCGTTTACGTCTTCATCTCCCGAACCGACTTTCCCCGTCATGCCTTCTTCGCTGCGGTTGCTGTGGTTTACTTTGATGTCGTCGACGTTGGTCACCGCGCCGGACGACATAGCGCCCTGGGTGGTGTTGGACGTTGACCCCTGCGTGTAAGTGTGCGTAACGCGTCCCTGCCGACCGCCGGAGGCCGGTTCGGAGCCGGAGCGGTAAGCCCGGCCGCCCGAATTGCGCGTGTCGGAACCCGCATCGCCGGAGCCCCCCGGAGCCACAGGCCGCTTTTGTCCACTGGTCACATTCGGATCGTTCGAAACGTCACCGCTTTTGGTCGAACCGGTTTGCAGGTTGCTGTTTCCCGAGCGGCTCTGTCCGGACTTCATCTTGCCTTTTCCCTGCTGACCGGAGCCGGAACTGTAACCGGGATTCGGGTTGTCTGAAGTCCCGAAACGCCGTCCGTTGGCTCCTACGTTAGCGGGTTCGCCGCCGTTATTGGTACCGGGTGTTTTTTTTACGGAAGATTTCTGATTAGCGGATTTATCCTTAGTGGCCGTTCCCGAGGTCGATCCGGTGCGCGAACCGGCCTCCTGCGCCATTCCCTCCAGCGTAATACCGGCTGCCAGTATTACGACTCCTATCCATGCGTTTTTCATATCGTTGACTCGTACATGCTTACTTGAACACGTATATAGTCAACAAACCAAATGGATTTTGTTCCCGAAAAAACCGCGAAAAGATTAGGGAAACAAGGGTTCGTTTCTCATTTTTTGACCACCTCCGGCCGCTTGAGCAGTTTGCCGAACTTTACGTACTGCTGCCAGTCGAAATCGGTCACGTCGTGCACGCCCGTCCGGACATGATAGCGAACGTACTGCCCGACCGGCTGGTTGACGCCCGGCATCTGGTCGGTGCCCACACCGGGCTTTCCGTAAAGCGCGTAAACGGCGTCTGTCTGACGGGCACTCAGAAATTCACCTTTCGGGTCAGCCCACTGGTCCTGTTCGGCGCTGGCCACATAAAGCGGACGGGGCGCAATGAGCGCCAGCAGTTGATGCTGGTCTACGGGCAGGCGGGCGGGGTCGTCGTTGTAGGTTTTGTACTGAGGGGCAAACCAGTGCGGAAAAGCGGTATTGATGCGGCCAATCGTTTCGCCGTAGATTCGCCGGGCGAGGGCCGCACCGCCTTCGCCCGACTCATTGGAAATAACGGCCGCAAAACGCGGGTCCTGCGCCCCGGCCCAGATGGCCGCCTTGCCGATGCGGGAATGGCCAATGGCAATCGCCCGGCGGGCATCCACGGCGGCGTCCGTTTCCAGGTAATCCAGCATCCGGCTGTAACCCCATGCCCAGGCTCCCACGGCTCCCCAATTGTCGGGGCGGTTGGTGGTCGGCGGGTTCAGTTTAGCGCGGATGCCTTCCCGCCAGCCTTCGGGATGGTCGGGTTCAATATCACCGTAATAGGCCGTCGCTACCGCATAGCCCTCTTTCAGAATGGCGGTGAGGGGCCAGCGGCGAACCTGGAAGCCGCGGGCGGCTTCGGTTGCGCGGTTGTTGACAACCTTGTCTTTTACGTTGCTCAGCCAGCGTTCCGTAAGCGGAATGTCTGCTTCGGTCGTCACGCAGTGGTTTCCGCAGAAATTCATGCCCACAAAAACCGGCACCGGTCCGCTGGCGCCTTTGGGAATGTACAGCAGAATATCCAGCGGCTTCAAATCCGGGTATTCCGGCCAGTGAACGGCAATCTGTTTCCGGATGGCCTGTCCGTTCAGGGCGTTGTTGTCAACGCCTTTCACTTCGTAACGGACGGCCACTTTCTGCGCCGGGGTTCGTCCGTAGACGTGCTCGGCGAACTGATTCAGCAGAAAAGGCCGCTGGGTCCGCTCCCACTCTCCGGCTGTTGCCACGGATTTTCCCTTCTGGGTTTTCAAAACATCCGGCAGAGTGTAGGCAGGCATTTTGGCTTCATCGTAATTGGGAACGAAGCCGGATTGGGCCAGCACCGAAAGGGGAAATCCCAGCAGCAGACAGGAGGCAAGGTAGAAACGCATAGGAACGTTTATTTTTCCAGAAAAGGCCGGGGCCATTCCTTCTTACCGTTCCCGCGCCGGATATTAACGCCGCAGCGTGTCAACGTCCGTGGCACCGCCCCGCCGCAGCGAATCCGGGCGCAGCCGACGGGGCTGTTCCTGGGTCGGGCGGCGATCATTGATCTGTTCGCGCCGCTGCCGCTCCTTTAAGCCCGTCTGGCGTATTCCGGAAGAATCCAGCGTGGTTTGCGTAGTCGGGGCCGATTTGGGCCGGGTGGGCTGTTGCTGGGCCTGGGCCATTCCGGCCAGTCCACAGAGAAGAATTAAACCTGTCAGTCGCTTCATACCTGTTTCACCGTTGAGATTGTCTGTCTGATAACGAAAAAAACACGGGGGGCGACACATGTACGTGCCTTCTCCCGTGTTTTCTTTTAGCAATAAGCGTTATTACCGGACTTAGTTGTTCGGGCTGTTCGGATCGCTGGTGCTACCGCTGCCTGAACGCTTCGTCTTGGTCGTTTTCGTTTTCTTCATGTTCCGATTCTGCCGCGAGTTGTCGCTGCTACGAGTCGTTCCCTGAGAGTTGCTGCCTGAGTTGGCATCGATCTGGCCTGAGTTCTCCGTGGTACCAGCACTGGTTGAGGTGCTGCCAGAGGTCGAACCGGTATCGGTCGTCGTACCGGTGGTACCCGTCGTTGAGCCGCTACCGTAGGTTGAACCACCCGTAGTACCGCTGCCCGTTGAACTGGTGCCGGTCGATGAACCAGAGCCATAAGTACCGCTGCCGGTCGTGCCTGAGCCAGTTGTACCTGAACCGGTTGTACCCGTTCCGTACGTACCGCTGCCCGTGGTGCCTGAGCCGGTCGTACCTGAGGTGCCGGTGGTTGTACCGCCCCGGTTTTCACGACCGCTGGTGCCTGTGTTGGGCTGGGTTTGGGTGCCTGGCTGGCCCATAGAGCCGTACTGGCCGCTGCCGGTTGTGCCAGTCGTACCGGTTGTCCCCGTTCCGGTCGTGCCGCTACCCGTTGTGGTTTGCGAACGCGGATCGGTGGTTGTACGAGGATCAGTGGTTGACTGTGTATTCGGCTGCTGATATGTGGATGACCCGCTGTTGGTGCCTGACGTTGAACCCGAGCTGGTTCCAGAACCTGTTGTCTGTGCCTGTGCTCCGATGGTAGCTATTCCCACTAACATCGCTCCGAGCAAAACTACCTTTTTCATCGTTGAGTTTCGTTTATAGATTGTGACTTGATTGTCAGAAACCTAACCGACGGGCCGAAACGAGGTTCCCAGTATCGAGGCAACGGGACCAGCCCGGCATCATACGTAGTTTATATGAAACTTTGCTTAAATTTTACAATAGTCTACTTTATCAATATATAATATTGTAATTATGGACAATTGCCAACTTCTGCTATCTAATTCTTCTCTTATACCGGCAGAATCGCCTACTGACCAATCTGTGCCAGAAGATTGACCACGCTTTGATGTGAAAGTAAGAGCAAAATAAAGAAGGGCCGGCTACCGAAAAGCGACGCATAACGTCCTCTTCCGGCAGCCGGCCCTTCTTTATTTTGCTCTTTTACAGAACTTTCTTCTTCAGCGCATCAACGGCGAAGCTCGCAGCCCGGGCCGTCAGCGCCATGTAGGTCAGCGACGGGTTCACGCAGGAAGCGGACGTCATGAAGGCTCCATCCGTCACGAACACGTTCTTCACGGCGTGCATCTGGTTATTGCCGTTCAGCACCGACGTTTTCGGGTCGCGACCCATCCGGGCAGTGCCCATTTCGTGGATACCGATTCCGAGGTTCTTCGACGTATCGTTGTAAGGCGTGACATTCTTGACGCCGGCGGCTTCGAGCATTTCGGCCGCGTCGTTCATCATGTCAACCCGCATCTTGCGTTCGTTTTCGCCGTAGGCGGCATCAAAAACGACCACCGGCAGACCCCACTTGTCCTTTTCGGTCGGGTGCAGGTACATGCGGTTGTTTTCGTTGGGCAGCACTTCCCCAAAACCACCGATGCCCATGGTCCACGGACCCGGTTTGGTCAGCGCCTCCTTGAATTCGGCTCCGAAGCCTTCCATGGAATTGCCCCGGCCCCAGCCGCCGCGACCGGCACCGCCCTGGTAGCCGAAACCGCGCAGGTAATCCCGCTTGTCGCCTCCCCAGTTGCGGTAGCGCGGCACGTAGATTCCGTTGGCGCGGCGACCGTAGTAATATTTATCTTCCATGCCTTCCCAGGTGCCGGACGCGCCGACTCCCAGGTGGTGGTCCATGATGTTGCGGCCCAGCTGGTCGCTGTCGTTACCGAGCCCGTTCGGGAAGCGGCTTGACTTCGAGTTCAGCAGGATAGACGCCGTGGCGATGGCCGAGGCGTTCATGAAGATGATTTTGGCGAAATACTCGCGCACCTCCTTCGTGTTCTGATCGATCACCCGGACGCCTTTGGCGCGCTGGGTTTTCTCGTCGTACAGCACTTCGGCGACGATGGAATCCGGACGCAACGTCAGGCGGCCCGTTTTCATCGCGGCCGGCAGGGTAGCCGACTGGGTGCTGAAATAAGCGCCGTACGGACAGCCGCGCATACACTGGTTGCGGTACTGGCAGGCCGCCCGGCCGAGGGCATAGTGAAAATCCTGCGGCGTGGTCAGGTGAGCCGCGCGGCCGATGATCATTTTCCGGCCCGCAAACTTCTTCTCCATGCGGGCTTTCACTTCTTTCTCCACGCAGTTCATCTGCATCGGTGCCAGATACTGCCCGTCGGGAAGTACCGACAGCCCGTCTTTTGCACCCGAGATACCCGCAAAACGTTCTACCTTATCGTACCAGGGCGCAATGTCCTTGTAGCGGATCGGCCAGTCGACCGAGATACCGTCCTTGAGGTTGGCCATAAAGTCTTCCTCGTTGAGCCGGTAGCTCTGGCGACCCCACATCAGCGAACGGCCTCCCACGTGGTAACCGCGAATCCAGTCGAACGGCCGCTTCTCGATGTAGGGGTGTTCCTTATCGTTTTCGAAATGGTGCCGCCATTCTTCGTTGGCTGTGTAGCCGGTACGGAGGTTGGCCCAGTATTCTTCAGCGGCCTGCACCGTAACCCGGCCCCGGTGCGGAAATTCCCACGGGTTGCTGGTCGCTGTTTTGTAGCCTTCAACGTGCTTGATGTCGCGGCCGCGTTCCAGCATCAACACCTTCAGGCCCTTTTCCGTCAGTTCTTTGGCGGCCCATCCGCCCGATATACCAGAACCCACGACGATGGCGTCGTAGGTCATGTCTTTTACTGCGTCTATGTTGAGGTTCATTGTCGATCGAATGAATAATGAATAATTAATAATGAAGTGAATAACGAAAGGAGGCAGTCCGTCCGGCATCTGCGCCGCCGAAGCTCATTGCTCATCATTCATTCTTCATTATTCATTAAAAAGTTAGATAGCCCAGGCTTTCTGACCCGGTTTCATGGTAACACAACCGTCGTATCGGCCCGGAACGGGAACGTATTCGAGGGCCTGGGTGGCCCCAACTTCAGAGGTGAAATAGCCGAGCAGCGTCATATCTTTCAGCATGACGAAGAAAGGCGTGGCGTTGATCTTTTCTTTCGGAAGCTGTACATCCACCTGGTTGTTGCCGCCTGCGACCGTCTTGCGGGCGGCTTCGCGCTGCGCTTTGGCCTCGGCTTCCAGCTTTTTCATGATTTCGATGCGCTGTTCCGGCTGAAGCTGAACGAAGGATTTGCTGTAGGCCGCCTGACTAAGTTCATTCGTATGCGCCAATCCGTCAAGGAACCGTTTCTGGTCAGCCTGTTTGTAGCAGTCTTTCAGCAGAACGTCGATGATTTCGTTCACTTTAGCGGCTTTGGCGCCGGGCGTGCTGGTTGTCGGGATGATAACTTCGGCCATCTCGGCAACCTGTGCGTCCTGCTCGGCCGTAAACAGCAGCGGTTTCCCGCTGGCTTCCCGGGCCGCTGCTGACGCAGCGAGGGTGTCCGACAGCGCGGGTAGCGTGAGCGTTGCTCCCATCAGGGTAGCCACCCGCATCAAGGCATCTCTTCTGTTCATCTGAGTTAGTAAATAAAAAAGCGGTTCAATTATCTAACGGAATTGTCCACAACAAATATACACTTTCCACGGGAGAATTGCATGGCGAAAAGCCCGGACAGCAATAAAAAAAGAATGATTGATGAGTAGAATGGCCGATGCGTTGATTGGGCAAAGCCCGTCAATCCATCAGTCATTCCACCCATCAATCATTCTCCGCAGCGCTTCCGCTTACTGCTTATCCCACCAAACCCGCGTGTCGAGGTTATCGGCTCCCTGCCGGGTAGTGGCCTCGGTCAGGTTCGCCAGGTTGACGGCCTTTTCGTTGTCTGGATAGGAAAGACGATTGATGAAACTGCCTTTGATTTCCTTACCCGGATATGGATTCGGTGTCAGCCGCGGGAAACCGCTGCGGCGGAAATTGGCAAACGCTTCCGGGCCATTCAGGAACGAGGCGACCCAATACTGCGTATTAATCTGCTCCAGACCGTTGGCCGGAACGAAGGGGTTGCGCTGCAAATAAGTCGTAATGGCGGCTGCCGGAACAGCTGAGGCGGCATCTGCATCGCCCAGTTGCTGCATATGAGCGGTTACACCGGCCGCATAGTACTCGGCCACGCTGCCCGTGACCCAGCCCCGCACGGCGGCCTCTGCCAGCAGCAGCTGCGTCTGGGCGTAGGTGACCAGGTAACAGGGCGCGTCGATCTTGCCCAGACGGGTGCGGTCGAGCTGCGAATAATCGTAGAAGCTCGCCAGCCCGTCGCGGGTAGCCTGCGCCGGAATGGTTCCGTTGTCGAAGCCCAGCGGCATACCGATCTGAACCGCCGGATCGCGGTTGAGGCGGGCGGCGGTCTGTTCCGCGCCGCTCTTGGCTCCCACGTACCGGGCCGCAATCGACGCCAGCCGGGGGTCGGCATTGGTCCGGAGGTAATTCACGAAATGCGATGTCAGGTAGTAGTTGGCCGCCTCGGTGGAGTTAAGCGTGCCGCCGACCGGATTCTGGTAATTGGCGTTGTTGCGGATCACGGCATTGTCCGCATTGGCCTGCATCACCCCGCCCTGTACGGCCTTCTGAACCGTCGACTGGGCCAGCGCGGGATTCACCTTCGTCAGGCGCATGCCCGCCCGCAGCAGGGTCGAATAGCCGAAACGCTTCCAGCGGGAAATGTTACCGCCGTACAGAATATCGCCCGCTTCGATGGGCTTTGCGGCGTCCAGAGCCGCCGAGGCTTCGGTCAGTTCCTTGATGATGTCCTCGTAAATGCTCTGCTGGGTATCGTACTTGGGAGCCACGTTGCCGCCCAGGAATCCCAGACCGGCATCCTTGTAGGGAATATCGCCGTAACTGTCCGTGAGCACCATGAACGAGTAGGCTTTCCAGATGCGGGCCATATTATAAAGGTTACTGCGGGCAGGATCATCCTTGGTTTTTGCCATGACATCCACCACGTAGCGGGTCACGTCGCGGTAGTAACGCTGCCAGATTCCGGCGTTCGGACCGGTTGGCCCGCGGTTGTCCACGTTGAAATTTCCGCCCGCCAGTACGCCCGAGTTCGGCGAGAACATGAACTGGACGATCGGATGCTCAAACACCAGCGTCGACCCCGGAAAGGTGGTGTTGATCATGGCGTTGTTGAAGGTAAACGACGGGTTGAGCGCCGTAGCGGCCGTAGGGTTGACGTTCAGTTCGTCAAAGCCTTTTTCGCAGCTGCTGACTCCTACCAGACAGGCGATCAAGGGAATATAGAAAAGCGACTTTTTCATAAAAATCAGAATCTGACATTCAGGTTAAAACCAATACTGCGGGTGGTGGGCAGGCCCGTTGACTCCAGACCAACGAGGTTATCAGAGCTAAAGCCAAACTGCTCCGGATCGATATTCGGCACCCACTTTTTCAGAATAGCGACGTTGTTGGCCACGGCATTCAGGCGGACGCCTTTGATGAACAGGTTGCGCGGCAGGTGCCGGGTGAAGTCATAGCCGACCGTAATCTGACGCAGCTTCCAGAAACCGGCGTTGTAGATGACCTGCTCACCCAGGCTCCGCGAACGGCCTACCGAATAGTAGTCCTGCACGAAAGCCCGGACGGCGTTGGGCTCACCCCGCTCGTTGACGCCTACGCCCACCATCCGGTTGTCGGCATCGCCGCGGCCAATGAGTGTTTCCTTGTGCAGACCGTGCCGGAAGGTGTTCAGGTTGGTGCCCGAAATCATGTTGCCGCCCAGTTTGTAATCAATCAGGAACGACAGGCTCACCCCTCTGTAATTGAACGTGTTGGTAATCCCGCCCACATGATTCGGCAGGGCTGAGCCGAACGAAATTGGGGTGGCCGTGCGCAGCGGCAGACCGTCGCCGCCGTGGATGATCCGGCCCTGGGCGTCGCGCTGGTAGCCGAAGGTGTACAACTGGGCCAGCGGCTGACCCACCACGTGGCGGAGATCACCCACGTAAATTCCGTTGCCGACCACAATCTGCTCGGGCTGGCCGTCTTTGTTGTAATCCCGGTCGCCGACGCCGTTATCGTCCGTCAGCAGCCGCAGCAGCAGCGTTTCGTTGTACGAGCCGTTCAGCGTAATGTCCCAGGAGAAATCCTTCGTCCGGAGGGGACTCAGGTTCAGCAACAGTTCGACGCCCCGGTTGCGGCTCTGCCCGCTGTTGATCAGGCGGTTGGTGTAGCCCGAGGCGTCGGAAGCCTGGGCCGAAACGATCTGGTCGCTTGTGATTTTATTGTAATACGTAAAGTCGAGGCCAACGCGGTTGTTGAACATTTTCAGTTCCAGACCGACTTCCGTTTCCGCCGTGCGGCTGGGCTTCAGCGTGGCGCTCGGTACGGTGTTGGACGTAATGTTACCAACGGGCTGCCCCAATCCGGCGGGGTTCGGGAAGAGGTTGGCCCCGACGCTGTAGAACAGGTTGTTGGAATACGGGGGTACGTCGCCATCGCTGCCCACTTCGGCATAAGCGGCCCGGATTTTACCGAAGTTGATCCATTCGGGCAGGGTGTTGAAGGCCTGCGAGAACACGAAGCTTCCCGTCACGGACGGGTACAGAATGCTGCGGTTGCCCGGCGCGAGCGTCGAGAACCAGTCATTCCGGGCCGTGACGTTCAGGTAAAGGAAATCGTTGTACGAAAATTCGGCGGCTCCGTAGAGGGAGTTCACCTTACGCTCGCTGAGTCCGTAGGTCGGATCTTTTACGCGGCCGTTCTGCGGCGTGTACAGGTCCCGCACGATGAAGTCGGTCACCAGCACGCTGTTCACGTCGCTGCGGCGGTAGAGCTGGTTGCCGCCCGCCGTGATGTCGAGGCCAAACTTACCGAAACGCCGGTTCGCGCCGATGAGGAAGTCGGCGTTGACCTCCCGGAAGCGGCGGGCTTCCTGCACGTACGCCCCGTTGACGAAACCGGCCGGAGCCGCGGCCAGCGAAGCCTGCCCCGTCGGGAAGTTGTAATCCTGGTCCCGCGACCAGTAGTCCTGCCCTACCCGGCCCTGCAGATACAGCCAGTCGGTGAAGTTGTACTTGGCGGCGATGTTGCCAAAGAGGCGGTCGCGGCGGATGTTCTCGAATTTCCGGCTGAGGACGAAATACGGGTTGGTCCGGTTCTGGAAACGCGTCCAGATAAACTCATTCCCCGTTGCCGGATTGATCTGGTTGGCTTCCAGCACGTCCAGCGGCATCGAGTTGGCGAGGGTATAAATGACCGTCGGCGTACTGTTGTCCTGCTGCGCAATCTGGGGCGGGTTTTTGTTGTCCTCAATCGAATAGTTCATCGCACCCGAAACGTTCAGCTTTTTCGAAAGATCGTAGCTGAAGCCCAGGTTGAGGGTTTTCCGGTTGTAGGTGTTGTTCCGCGTGATGCCTTTGTTGTCCGTATTGGCGACCGAGAGATTGAAGCCGCCCCGGTCGTTGCCCGAAGACACCGCCACGGAATTGGTCCAGGTAGTGCCGGTGCGGTAAAAATCCCGGATGCGGTTGCGCACGGGCGCATACGGCACCGTCAGGCCGCCGAAAAGCACCTGCGTCATGCCCGGCTGGAATTTTTCGCCGAAGCTCCACACGCCCGAGGTGGGGTTGGCCGCCGTGGGCCGGACGCCGTATTCGCCCTGTCCGTATTCGTACTGAAAATCGGTCAGATCCATCGGCTGGTCCGTGGTGAAGTTCGTGTTGTAGACCACGCCGATGCCCTGCCCGGCGCCACGCGTTTTGGTCGTAATCATGATGACGCCGTCCTTGGCCCGGGAGCCGTAGAGGGCCGCGGCCGTAGCGCCTTTCAGCACGGTCATGCCCTCGATATCGTCGGGGTTGATGGACGAAAGGCCGTCGCCGCCGTCGGAGTAGTTCCGGTCGCGGCCGCCGATGGAGTTATCCCCGCCGACGTTTCCGTTGTTCTGGCCGAAGTTGGTGTTGTCGATCGGCACCCCGTTGACCACAATCAGCGGGTTGTTCTGCCCGGAGAACGACGACTGCCCGCGAATCCGGATCTTCGAGGTTCCGGCGGCCCCGGTACCCAGGGAACTGATGTTGACCCCGGCAATTTTTCCCTGCAGGGCGTTGACAAAGTTCACCGTCCGGTTGGTCGTGATCTGCTCCGGGCTGACGTTGGCGGTGGCGTAGCCCAGTTTTTTGGCTTCTTTCTTGATACCCAGCGCCGTGACCACGACTTCATCGAGGCTCTGGGTCGATTCGGCGAGTGTAATCGTTAGCTGTGCCTGGTTACCTACGGCTGTCTCCTGACTCTGAAAACCAATCGAGCTGATGATGAGCACCGAATTACCAGACGGTACGCTGATGGCAAAGCGTCCGTTTGCGTCTGACGTTGTACCCGTAGAACTCCCTTTAACCACAATGTTTGCCCCCGGAATGGGCTGCTGGTCTTTCCCCGAAATCACGGTTCCTGTCACGCGGCGGTCCTGCGCCTGGGTGCCCGCTACCAGCATAGCCCCCAGCCAAACTGTCAGCAGACAGCGGATAAGTAGAAGATGACGCATAAAAAGATTAATAAAGGTTAGGAAATTGGTAAGTAATGTAGATGATCTGGGTTATTAATGGGTTATGTATTAAGCCGCTATATTACTTTATAAAGATTATTTTGACAAAGATTCTACTTAAGTAAAAATAAATAGACATTTATTGATGAAAACGGAAGAGTCTGCTTTTACAGTAGAGTATTCGGCCGACTGACTTATCTGTCCGGACAGGAACTGAAAAACAGGGTCGCCACGGGGATTCCCGGAGAAGACCCGATCTGTTTTGGCAAAAAAATAGCGCGGGTGTTGCATTATGGCGTCACCTCCTGTTAACTTCAACCTTTCTAAACGATACTCAACCAGATAGACCAAACCGAATACTCGTTCGGTAGTGGTGTAATCTTTATCCCTGTATGGCTAAACTGATCATCGTTGACGATGAAAAAAGCATCCGGGCGGCGCTGCGTGACATCCTCGAATACGAAGGATATGAAGTAGAAGAAGCGAAAGATGGCGAAGAAGGTCTTGATCTGATTCTGAAAAACGAATATGACGTGGCCCTCTGTGACATTAAGATGCCGAAAATGGACGGTCTGGAGGTCCTGCTGAAGGCCAGCGAAGCCGGACGGGGCACCCAGTTCATTATGATTTCGGCCTTCGGAAACGTGGAAAACGCCGTAGAGGCCACCAAGCGTGGCGCGTTCGACTTCATCACCAAACCACCCGATCTGAACCGCCTGCTCGTGACGGTCCGAAACGCGCTCGACCGCTCCAAACTGGTGCAGGAAACCAAGACGCTCAAACGCCGGATTTATAAGCTCAACGAAATTGTCGGGGAATCGGACCCCATTCGCCGGGTGAAGGAAACCATCGACCGCGTCGCGCCGACCGAGGCGCGTGTACTCATCACCGGTCCCAACGGTTCGGGCAAAGAGATGGTCGCCAAGCAGATTCACGAGCGGGGCACCCGCGCCAACCGGCAGCTCGTGGAAGTCAACTGCGCCGCCATTCCGAGCGAACTCATTGAAAGCGAACTTTTTGGACACGAAAAAGGTGCCTTTACGGGGGCCTCAGCCCGGCGCATCGGCAAGTTCGAGCAGGCCGACGGCGGGACGCTTTTCCTCGATGAGATCGGCGACATGAGCCTTTCGGCCCAGGCCAAAGTGCTGCGGGCCCTGCAGGAGAACAAAATCACGCGGGTAGGCGGCGACAAGGAAATCAAGATCAACGTCCGCGTCATCGCCGCCACGAACAAGGAACTGAAGAAGGAAATTGGGGAGGGCAACTTCCGCGAAGACCTTTTCCACCGCCTGAGCGTCATCCGCATCCACGTGCCGCCCCTGACCGACCGCCGCGAAGACATTCCGCTGCTGGCCGAAAAATTCCTCCAGGACATCGCCGACGAATACGGAGCCCCGCCGAAGGAAATCCTCCCCGACGCCATGACCTACATGCAGTCGCTTCCGTGGACCGGCAACGTCCGCGAACTGCGCAACGTCGTCGAACGCCTCGTTATCATGTGCGGGGATAAGATTACGAAGGGAGACGTGGAGCTCTACGCATAGAAAATTTTGAATGATTGAATGACTGAATGACTGATTCGCTCCGCAGATTAGAACCGGGCGGAGCGAATCAGTCATTCAATCATTCAGTCATTCAATCATTAAATTGCATCCCCGGATGTCCGAGTTGTCGAATCGCCCGATGACGCGGAAGGCGTCGGGCTGGTCGGGGATGAACTGGCCGAGGTCCTGGGTTTCGATGAAGCTGCACGAATCGAGGTTGGCCAGGTCCACGACATTGATGCCGCCCGTCAGCCGCGTGGTCGATTCCGGACGAAGCAGATGAAACGGGTCGTTGACGTCGCGAAGCAGCACCCGCAGCGTTGCCGACGGCCGAAATATTCCCTCTCCCGACGAATACGCTTGCGAAAGCAATTCCGTCATGCCATATTCCGAATGAATTTGCGGGGCGCCGAGCCGGCCCGTCAGGATGGCGTGCACCTCTTCCCGCAGGAGTTCGCGGCGGCGGCCTTTCATCCCGCCCGTTTCCATCACGATCAGGTTCGGCAGGTTTCGCAGAAAGGCGAAGTCGGTGCCGGATTCTGCCCAGTCGAGCAGCCCGAAGGTGACGCCGATGAGCAGAATTTTGCGTCCGTCCGGGGCCTCAGCCAGGCGGCGGAGGGTGGCCGTCAGATCGTCGGTATTGTTCAGGAAAAAACCGGAAACCGGGGAGGCCGCTTTTTCAATAAAGCGTCGAACCATATACACCAGCGACGAGTTATTTCGTTCAAGATACGACGGTAACAGGGCCAGGATGTGGAAGTTGACCAGCGGCCCGTAGGTTTCCTCGAAAATCCGCTGACTGACGGCATCGTAGAGCGCTTCGTCGGGCACATGGTGCCGGCTCGTCTCGCTGCCCGTGGTGCCGCTGCTGGCAAAAACGAGCGGTGTTTCCAACGGATGCACCTCGGCCTGGGTCCGGACAGCATGATGCCGGAAGAAACTGATGGGCATAAACGGTACCCGGTGCAAATCCGTCACCTGTTCGGGACGGATGGACAGGTAGCCAACATACCGGCGGTAAACGGGGTTGTGAACGACCTGGTACCGGAAAACGTCCAGCGCCAGCGCTTCAAACCCGGCCGCATTGGCCCGCAGGATTCGCTCCCGTAACACGCGCCGGGTTTCCGCCGCCGGACTATTCAAAATGGGCTTATTCATGTAAGCCAGACTGGATTAACGATTTGACAATACTCTACTAACATGATGCCGAAGCGATTTATTCACTACAGCCTGCTTTTTTTGGGAATCGCTGCCGTTTTGACGGCCTGTCTCGACAAGCCGGACTTTTCGTTCACGCCTGAAATCTCCAACGCGAGTGTTGTCTCCTACCCGACCACGGAAGGCTTTTCGGGTGCCCGCGCCGACTCGCTGGTCATTTCCTTCAAATACCGGGACGGCGACGGCGATCTGGGCATCTCGGCCGAAGAACGCAGCGACACCGTGCTGCTGAATACCCGATACAGAGACTGGGGCAACTACGAACTGCGCGCTTTCCGCTACGACAAGGGCCAGTTTATCGAGGTTGATTTTCCGACCAACCGAAAGCTGTTTTTTCCGCGCCTGTACAAGAGCGAGAAGGCCGGACCGATTGAAGGGACGCTTAATTTTTCCCAGAACTTTACGTACTTCCGCGGCTACCGGATGACGCCGCTCAAGTTCTCCATCCGCATCCGTGACCGGGCTCTCAGAACCAGCAACGTCATCGAGAGCGATACCATTTCGCTTCCGCTGCTTTTCTAAAAAATCAGCCAGCAAGGGCGTTTGCGGCCAGGGTTTGCCCGGCCCGGACGCCCTTGTTGTTTTCGGTCCTCAGGCGGCATCCTGACTTACCTTCTCCGGCACCGGACGGACCGCCGCGGTACTTTCCCGGAGCAGAATGCGGAACGTCGTTCCCTTGCCGATTTCCGAGTGTTTGACGAACAGCCGTCCTTCGTGGTATTCCTCGATGATCCGTTTGGCTAGCGTCAGGCCCAGGCCCCAGCCGCGTTTTTTGGTGCTGTAACCGGGGGTGAACACTTTCGCCAGATTGGCCTTGCTGATGCCTTTTCCCGTATCGGTAATGTCGATGGCCACGTCGTTGACCCGCGCCGTTTCGCCCGGACGACGGCGCTGGGCAATGGGCTGCAGCCGGAGGGTGAGGCTACCGATACCGCCCATCGCATCCACGGCGTTTTTGCATATATTCTCGATCACCCACTCAAATAGCAGCTTGTTGATGTGTACCTGGAAGCCCTCCGGCAGTTCGTTGACGATACTCATCCGGACCTTCGTGGAGATGCGCGGCTCCAGATAGCTGATAAAATTGCTCACGGTTTCGTACAAATCCTCGCTGCGCAGCGTCGGAACGGACCCGATGCTGGAGAAGCGGGCCGCGATGGTTTCCAGCCGCTTTACGTCCTTTTCGATTTCGTCGGCAATGGATTCGTCCACGGCCGGATCGGAGCGGAAATACTCCACCCAGGCCATCAGCGACGAAAGCGGCGTGCCCAGCTGGTGGGCCGTTTCCTTGGCCAGCCCGACCCAGACCCGGTTCTGCTCCGCCCGCCGGGCCGAACTGAAGGCCAGATACGCCAGAAAACCGAGCACCATCAGCGAAACCAGTTCGACATACGGGAAATAGCGCAACTGCGTCAGCAGAAACGAGTTGCTATAATACACGTACCCTTTGCGCCCTTCTCCCAGATCCACCTCGATCGGCGGGTGATCGTTCTTGATTTCCGCCATTTTCTGCCGCACCAGCGCGTGCCGCTTGGCCTCCGGAAAATCCTGCGGAATGTCGGTGAACCGGTCGATGGTCGGCTCGCCGCGTTCGTCGACGTAGATGAACGGAATCTCATGCAGGTCGTTCATCAGAATAATCTCCTGCATGACAAAGTTGATGTCGTCGTTCACGTCCGTTTTGTAGGCGTAGGCCATGGCCTTGGCGAAGAGCTGCACGTACCGTTCTTCCCGTTTTTCGAGCTGGTCCACCAGGCGGCTTGTAAACAGCCAGGAGGCCGTACCGAGCAGCAGCAGATTCAGGGCCACGATGATTTTCAGCGTGTTACGCTGACCATAAATATCAAAAGACTTCAGCATCATCGGATAAACAAAATCGGACGCCGGTTTGATTCAGGCGGCTATTCCTGTTGACGAGGATCAGACAGGAGGCTGACCAGCCTCATGCGCCCGGCTCCGGAACCGTTGTAATTTTACAAACGATTTTACGACTTAACGTCTGTTTGTACCATTTCAATGCCTTTGTTTACAACTTCACCTGAGTCGAGTTGGAAACGGAACCGAACAGGGGTTAACTTTGTAACAGTTTATAAGGTTTCTAAATAATAAAAGTACAAACTGAAACCGGTAAATAGGTGTTTCTTAATTGGGCATTGTGCATTAATTTTGTACGTTAGTTTCAATCAGTAATATGTACGATTCATTTAAATCAGTTAGTCTCTCTTACAAAACGGCTCCGCTGGCTGTTCGCGAGCTAATTGCATTAAACGAAGACGAAACCCGTCAGTTTCTGCTCAAGCTGCGGGATGTGTTCGAGGTATCCGATCTGCTGGTCATTTCAACCTGCAACCGGACGGAGGTGTACTACGCCGCCGCCGAAAATCACAATACCGAGATTGCCCGCCTCCTCCTGATTGAAAAAGGCCTGACGAACACCGACGACTATCTTCCTTATTTCCACCTGTACAATACCGCCAATGAAGCTGTGCGTCACCTCTTTGAGGTCTGCACGGGTCTGCATTCGCAGGTGGTCGGGGATATGCAGATTCCGAATCAGGTCAAGCAGGCCTACCAGCTTTCGGCCGATATGGACGTGGCAGGCCCGTTCCTGCACCGGCTGATGCACACGATCTTCTTCACCAACAAACGGGTTGCCCAAGAAACCAGCTTCCGCGACGGAGCCGCTTCGGTCTCCTACGCCGCCGTTGAATTAATCGAAGAACTGCTGGGCGAGTACGCCAACCCTTCCGTGCTGGTCGTGGGCCTGGGCGAAATCGGAGCCGACGTGGTCAAAAACCTCGCCGCCCGAAACCTCAAGCGCATCACGCTCTGCAACCGGACCCGCGCCAAGTCGGAGCGGATGGCCGGACAGTTTGGCTTCCGTGTCGCGGATTTTGCCGATCTGGACGCCGAAGTGAGCGGGGCAGACGTCATCATCTCGTCGGTCATGATGGACGAGCCGCTGTTTACGCCTGCCCGTCTGTCGAACCTGAATGCGCTGACTTACAAATATTTCATCGACCTGTCGGTCCCCCGCAGTGTAGACGCGGGCGTCGAACAGATTCCGGGCGTGCTGCTGTACAACATCGACCACATCCGCAACCGCGCCGACGAAGCGCTGGGCCGCCGGGTGGCCGCCATTCCGCAGGTGGAAGCTATTATTGACCAGTCGATGGTTGAGTTCAATGACTGGTCGCGGGAGATGGTCGTTTCGCCGACGATCAACAAATTCAAGAATGCGCTGGAGCAGATCCGTAAGGAGGAAATCGCCCGCCATCTGAAGAACCTGACGGACGAAGAATCTGAAAAAATTGACAAGATTACCCGCGGCATCATGCAGAAAATCATCAAACTGCCTGTGCTGCAACTGAAAGCCGCCTGCAAACGCGGCGAGGCTGATACCCTTATCGATGTCCTCACCGACCTCTTTGATCTGGAAAAACAGCCCGCCCAGACGCCGCAGGACGGACCGAAACGACCGTTCTAACCTTTGATAAATACATTGCGAAAATCCCGACCCGACGATTCTGGCCGGGATTTTCGTTAATAGGCTATGACCCGACTCCTCAACGCCCTTCTCCGGCTTTTTCTGCTGTTTATTTTTGTGATGGGGCTGATTGCGCTCTGGGAACAACTGCGCAGCGGCTCGTTCTTCCGGCGCTTTACCCGCTCTGAAGAAACGGTTCACAGCATTGTCCTGCAGGAAGTTACGGCGCTGGGCAAGCTGGAGCTGGTGCGCTACCGCTTCAAGGACGTGGTCGAACATGAGCAGATGCGGCAGTGGCTGCCCAACCCCAGAGCGGTGCTGATTGTGGAAGGCGAAGCCGTCGGCTGCCTGGATTTAACCCAAATCAAGGCGGAAGACGTGGCCACGCAGGGCGATACGCTGGTGGTGCACCTCCCCGACCCCGAACTCTGCACCTACCGCATCAACCACGACCGCTCGAAGGTGTACAATACGGAATACGCCCTCTTCGAGGAGGCCGGTCTGGTCACCGAAGCGTACCGTCAGGCCGAAGTGCAGATCCGGCAGTCGGCGCTGCAAAGCGGCATTCTGGAACAGACCCGGGAAAATGCGGACAAAATTCTGAAGCCGTTTCTGGAAAAAGTGTCCGGCAAAAAGGTGTTTCTCGTCACCCGGCCCAAAGCCAGACTGGCCCCGCTTCGGTAAGCTATCAGCCATAAAAAATCCACCTTCGGCCGGGCCGGGTGGATTTCGTATGGGTTGGTCGATCCAGTCTGCTTATTCAGCGGCGGTTTCGCCTTCCGGCGTTTCCACGGATTCTTCAGACGACGCTTCGGCCGGGGCCGCCGCTTCGAACGCTTCCGGCATGTTGGTCCGCAGGATACCATACCAGGTGATGAGCTTCTTCACGTCCGACATGTGTACCCGGTCGCGGTCGTATTCCGGAAGCACCTCCGCCAGAAAATCGGCCAGCTCGCTGTTGGATGCGCTTTTGGCCACTACGGGCAGGTTGTCTCCGTATTTGGCAAAAATTGCCCCGAAAACGTCGCCCAGCGGAGCCGATTCCTGCTCGTTATCGGTATAAATCGAAATATCTTTCAGGACAGACACGCGGGCGGTGGGTCCGATCAGTTCCTTGGTTTTTTTGTCGTCCAGCGATTCGACCACAACACCGGAGCGGCTTGGCTTCAGGATACGGTACAGACCACTTTTTCCGGCAATGTTTGCTACTTCTCTCAGCGCTTCCATTTATAAAGGATAGTAGTAATGTGGTTTAATGATCATGAATAATGGTACAAAGATACGGGAATGGATGCACGGATTAAACGGAGTCAGCAGATTAAAAGCGATAAAAATCGGTTGAAATCCCTCCGGCGACACCCTTATCTGGCCGCTTCATTGTATTCCCGGTTCAATTCGTCGATATACGCCAGAATCTCGTCCTGACCCCGTCCGATGACCGAGGAAGTGACAAAATGCGGCGGCACGTCGGCCCAGGTCTGCCGCATGGTTTTGTGGTAATCGGCAATCGATTTTTTGATGATATTCACCCCGACCTTCTCGGTTTTGGTGAAAACCATGACAAAGGGCAGATTATGCTCGCCGAGCCACTCCATAAACTGCAGGTCATTGGCCTGGGGCGGAATACGGCCGTCGATGAGCACGAAGGTACAGACCAGGTTTTCGCGGCTGGTCAGGTAATCGTGAATCATTTTTTCCCATTTCTCCCGTGAGGTTTTGCTAACTTTGGCGAAACCGTAGCCCGGAAGGTCGACCAGATACCATTTGTCGTCGATCAGAAAATGGTTGATGAGCTGCGTCTTACCGGGCGTCTGGGAGGTTTTGGCGAGGCTTTTGCGGTTGGCCAGCATGTTGATGAGCGAGGATTTGCCCACGTTCGAGCGACCGATAAAGGCGTATTCCGGCTTATCGGGTTTCGGACACTTGGCGGGGTCCGTATTGCTGGTGATGAATTCGGCTTTCTTGATTTGCATAGCGTGTATCCACAGGCTTTAGCCCGTATCGCTTGTATTTTCGTAGTCACGGGCTAAAGTCCGTGGGTACGGCCCGCGGGTACAGCCCGTAGGTACCGACAAAGGTCGTAAAGTTTGACGAAATGACGACCTCTTTTTCAAATACCCGGAAACGAAAGGCCCGGGCTTTGGCGTTATAATTCCAACAAAATGAATCTATCTTGTTCTATGAAGCGTATCCGTCTGATGTCCCTGATGCTGTTGATGCTCGGGCTGGTCTGGAACTCAAGTGCAGCCGGTGACAAGCCAGAACCCGGCATTCAGTTTACCAACGCCCAGTGGGCGGCTATTTTGAAAAAGGCCAAAACGGAGAAGAAGCTGATCTTTCTGGACGCCTACGCCGAGTGGTGCGGTCCCTGCAAACTGCTGCAGAAGAACGTCTTCACGAAGAAAGAAGTCGCCGATTACTTCAACAAGCGCTTCATCAACGTCAAGATGGATATGGAAAAAGGCGAGGGCGTGATGCTATCCCAGCGTTATCCGCTCGAAGGCTACCCCACGCTGCTGTTCATCGACGGCAACGGCAAGGTGGTCAAGAAAATCCTCGGGTACCAGAACCCGCAGGAACTGCTCGCCGCCGGAAAAAGTGTCAAGTAACCTTTCATTTGAATAATAAAGAAAAGCGGTCGTTCGGCCGCTTTTTCTTTTTCAGACCACCGGACAGGCCGCCCGGATAACGCCGAGAATTTCTTCCCGCTGCCCCTCCGTCAGGCTGGAGCCCGAAGGCAGGCAAAGCCCCGTCCGGAACAGCTCGTCGGCCAGCCCGGAGCCATAAAACGGACACTCCGCAAAGACCGGCTGCCGGTGCAGCGGTTTCCACAGCGGCCGGGATTCGATGCCGCGGGCCACCAGCGCAAGCCGGAGGTCTTCGCGGGTGATGCCCGCCTCTTCAGGGTCAATGGTAACGCAGGAAAGCCAGCGGTTGGAAAAACACCCTTCCGGTTCCGGCAGAAAACCAAAACCCGGCCGCGGCGCGAGGTGATGCCGGTAAAACGCATACGTGGCCCGGCGCCGCGCAACCCGGTCGGCCAGCACTTCCAGTTGTGCCCGCCCGATGCCGGCGCAGACGTTGCTCAGGCGGTAGTTGTACCCAATCCGGGAATGCTGGTAATGGGGCGCCGGGTCGCGGGCCTGCATGGCTAGCCAGCGGGCCTGTTCGATCAGCAGCGGGTCGGCCGAAAGCAGGGCGCCCCCGCCGGAGGTCGTGATGATTTTGTTTCCGTTGAACGACAGCACCGACAGCCGCCCGAACGAACCGCAGGGCCGACCCCGGTACACCGAACCCAGCGCCTCGGCGGCATCCTCGATCAACGGCACTTCGTACCGCGAACAGACAGCCGTCAGCTCGTCCCAACGGGCGGGCATGCCGTACAAATCCACAGCGATGACCGCCTTCGGACGTTTGCCCCACCGAATCCGGTCCGCCAATGCCTCCTCCAGCGCCCCGGGGCAAAGATTCCAGGTAGACGGCTCGCTGTCCACAAAAACCGGCCGGGCACCCTGATAAACGATGGGGTTGGCGCTGGCCGCAAACGTCAGCGACTGGCACAGCACTTCGTCGCCTGGGCCTACGCCCAGCAGCACCAGCGCCAGGTGCAGGGCCGCCGTTCCCGACGACAGTGCGGCGGCATGACCGGCCCCGGTCCGCTGGCAGAGCGCCCGTTCGAACGCATCGACATGCGGGCCGAGCGGCGCAACCCAGTTGGTCTCGAACGCTTCCTGAACATAAGCCTGTTCGTTGCCGCTCAGATGAGGCGGCGAAAGCCAGATTTCGGTTTTCATGCAGAAACAGCGTGAAACTTGATGGGTCGGGCCGGGATACCCGTAGCCGTGCAGTCGGCCGGTAAGGACCGGACCACCACCGCGCCCGCGCCCACCACGGCATTCCGGCCTACGGCCACTCCGTTGATGAGGCTGGCGCCGGTGCCGACGTAGACCGCTTCGTCCAGCTTTACATCGCCCGAAACGTTTACCGACGGCATCAGCGAACAAAAGTCTCCGATGCGGCTGTCGTGCCCGACCGTGCAGTGCAGATTGAGCAGCACATGGCAGCCGAGGACAATGTCCACGGTCAGCGTCGTTCCCGCGCACACGAGGCAGCCCGCCCCCACCGTCACCTGCTGGAAGTCGAACAGGGCTACCGACGGGTGAATCAGGCTGGGAAAGAAAACCACCGGCGACCGGATGGCAGCCACCAGGCGGCGTTTCACCCCCGGATTGCCTACGGCCACCACGACCGCCAGCGGCCCCGGATGCCCGTTCAGCTCGGCTATTCCGCCTAGGACCGGGTAGCCGTGAATCAGTTGCCCGGCGGCTAGCCCATCATCGAAAAACCCGATCATGCTCCAAGTCTCGCCCCGCAGCGCATTGATCTGCTGAATAAGCATCAGGATTTCTCTTCCCAGACCGCCCGCGCCGTAGATGGCAATGTCTTTTTTCATAAAAAATCGAGTCAGAAATTGCCCGAAAAACGCTCCATCGTCGTGCTGGAATCGGCGTTGACGCCTTCCGCCCGGAGCACTTTCCGGAGGGTGAGGCCCAGAATCAGCAGGTCCGTTTTCAGCGACAGATTTTCCACGTACCAGATATCGTGTTCAAATTTGGCCGTCCACGCAAGGGCGTTGCGGCCATTCACCTGCGCCCAGCCCGTAATGCCGGGGCGAACCTCATGCCTCCTCCGCTGCCGGTCGGAGTACAGCGGCAGATACTCCACCAGCAGGGGCCGCGGCCCCACGAGGCTCATGTCTCCGCGCAGGACGTTCCAGAGCTGCGGCAGTTCGTCCAGAGACGTTTTCCGAAGCCAGCGGCCGATGGGCGTCAGCCGCTGGCTGTCAGGCAGCAGTTCGCCGGTCGGGCCGCGCCGATCGTTCATGGTTCGCAGTTTCAGGACACCGAAAATCCGGCCGTTTTTCCCCGGTCGTTTCTGACGAAAAAAAGGGTTGCCGCCAGCAGTGACCGCCAGCCACAGCATCAGTGCCAGCAGCACGGGCCACAGCAGCGCGAGGAGAAGGGTCGCCGCAGCCAGGTCCAGCAATCGTTTACCGCCTTTTGGATACATGCTGAATCAGTTCCAGATATTGTTGGGCAATCATCGTCCGGTCGAAATGCGCCTGTGCGTAGGCGTAGCCGTTCTTACCCTGTAGGATGCCTTTTTCGGGAAAAGTAACGTACTCCCGGATTTTTTCGGCCCAGTCGTCCGGGTTGTCCGGCTGCACGAACACGCCCGCCCCGGCTTTTTCGATCAATTCGCGGGAAAGTCCGTCGATGGCCATCAGCACCGGCTTGCGGGCGGCCATGTATTCGAACATTTTGTTGGCGTACATCGTCCGGAAAACCGGCTGCGGCTGCATCGTCACGACCCCCAAGTCCGCCGCCAGAATGCAGCGAAACGCTTCTTCCCGGGGCAGGAACGGCAGAAACCGCACGTTGGTCAGTTGGGCCTCGCGGGCCCGGCGTTCGAGCTGCGGCCTTTCCATGCCGTCGCCGATCAGCAGAAATTCCACGGGTTCGTCTTTCAGCAAACGGGCGGCTTCCAGCAACGGCTCCAGCCGGTTGGCCCGCCCCAGCGCCCCGGCATAAACCACCCGGAAGCCGCCTTCGTGCCCCGGTTCTTCCCGACGGAACGCCGCCCGACGGAACGCCGCCCGACGGAACGCCGCTCGGTCGAACGACTGGAGCAGCGGGTCGGTCAGGTGAAAGTCGGCGGCATTGGGCAGAACGGCTATTTTCTCCGGGGAAACGCCTTTCTGCTCGATCAGGACCTGCCGGAAGCCCGGCGTCAGGACAACGATCCGGTCCGACTGGCGATACAGCCACCGTTCGAGGCCGTAAGCGAGACCCGCCAGCCACCGATTTTTCAGGACGCCCATCTGCACTGGCGCATCGGGCCACAGGTCGCGGATTTCGGTCACCAGCGGGCGGCGTTTCCAGCGGGCCACGGCAACGCCGAGCAGGCCGAGCAGCAGCGGCGGCGAGGTCACCAGCACCACATCGCAGGATTCCCGCAGCCGGAAAAGAGCCGCCCAGAAGCCGGACGCCAGAAAAGTGGCATAGCCCCAGAGCCGACCGACCCAGTTGCGGTTGTACCAGTCTGAAACATGGGTCCGGATGACCCGCAGGCCCGGCGCCGGGTGTTCTTCCACCACCCAGCGACCCCGGCAGTGGGCGTATTTCCGGCCCCGTCCGTAGTGAACCATGCCCGCAATGACCGTAACGGCATGTCCTTTCGTGGCCCAGAGTCGGCTGGTTTCGTTCCAGCGCTGGCCGCCCGCCTCTTCCGGTGGCAGAAAAAACTGGTGAATCAGCAGGACTTTCATGCCGTGACGGGTTCGATGGGCTGCGAAGGGCTTCCTTTGGCGTCGAGTAGCTGGCAGTAAAGCCGGTATTTGGCCGCCCAGATGGCGGGCGGTGAGTAGCGGTCGAGGACGCGCTGGCGGGCGGCCTCCCCGTGTTTTCTGGCCAACTCCGGGTCTTCCAGATAGCGGCCGACCATCCGCACCAGACTCCCGGACGAAAACGGTTCGCAGAAAAGGCCCGTCTGCTGCTCCACCACCGCATCCACAGCGCCCGTCACCCGGCTGGCTACCACCGGCACCCGCATCGCGGCGGCTTCGAGCAGCACCTGGGGCAGGCCTTCGCGGTAGGTTGGCAGCACCAGAACGTCCAGCAGCGCGTAATACCGCTCGATGTCCGGCACAAAACCCAGGCAGCGGACCCGGCTGTCGGCCAGCCAGGCCGTTATCTGCGGAGCCTTCTTGAGCGACCCCAGTTCGGGCGCGCCAATGAGCAACAGCGTCAGGTCCGGGTATCGGCTACGCAGGACGGCCCAGGCTTCGACCAGTTCAGAGAGGCCCTTGTCGCGCGTCAGTCGGCCGATGAAGCCGATGACCCGGCCGGATAGCCGCAGGTTCCGGCGAAGCTCCGCCACGTCGGCAGGGTCAATCCGTTCGGGATTAAACCGGGTCACCGCCTCCACGCCGTTGCAACTTCCGTTTTCCAGCACCTGAATTTTCTGCGGAGTCACCAGCCGGTAATGCAGGGCCTGCTTTTTCAGCGACGGGCTGACGGCCAGCACGACGGTAGCTACCCGGCAGCTCACCCATTCCGTCAGCCAGAGCACCCGGCGCATCGGTCCGCGCTGGCTTTCCAGCGGCAATCCGTGCAGTTCGTAGACCCGGACGGGTACGCCCGCCAGCCGGGCCGCCAGCATGCCCAGTAGTCCGGCTTTCGGGGTGTTGGCGTGGACGATGCGGGGCCGGGATTCCTGAAAATGCCGATACACCCGAAACAGGCAGCGCAGGTCCAACAGCGGAGAAAGGGTTCGGCGGAAAGGAACAGGCGTCAGACGGCACTGGGTCCGGGCTGCAAACTCCCGGGCCGCCTGGCCCGGCGCGCACATGACTTCCACCTCGAAGCCCTGCTCTCGGAAATACGGAATCTGTCCTTCCAGAAACAGCAGCGACTCGGGAACGCTGAAAAGCTGGGTGACGACAACCGCGGGCGCTGGCTTCGTCGGCCCGGTATCGCCCCGTTTAAGACCGCGGCGCAACAGCGTTTCGGCCTCCCTCCTTTCTTCGGGCGACAGCGTTCGGTTGCGTCGGTGGAGCAGCCAGCTTTCCAGCTTCAGCCGGCTGAGCAGCGTGTACAGGAAACTTTTCAGACTAAACAGCAACCAATAATACGCGACGGTCGGCCCACTGAGCCGGGGCCGGTACCGGACGACCAGCCGCTGCAGTTCAGCCGCCGTCCGGCGATATTTCGCGGCGTACGGCAAACCGCGCTCCCGGTAGAACAGCAGGGGCTGCGGTATTACGGCAAATTGGGAGGTAAACAGCGTCCGCAACCACAATTCCTGGTCCTGCGACCGTCGCCAGGCCGGGTCGTACGGATGTTGCAGGAACCACTCGCGCCGGGCCATCACGGTTGGGTGAATGATGGCCGTAGCTCGGATGGCTTCCCGCAGGGTTTCCGGCAGCTTTACCCGGCCACGAAAGCCGTAGACCCGGTTCCGGGTGTCGATGACGTAGGCAAAAGAGGCCACCAGATGCGTTTCGGGGCTGCTTTCCAGAAAATCCACCTGCGTTGCCAGCCGGTGCGGAGCCATCACGTCGTCGGCGTCCATTCGCGCCAGATAGCGCCCCCGGGCCAGTCGGGCAATCTGATTCAGGCGAGCGGGCAATCCCTCGTTCTGTCCGTCCAGAATCAGCCGGATGCGAGGGTCGCTGGCCCAGCGCCGGGCAACGGCGGCACTTCCGTCGGTGGAGCCGTCGTCCAGCAGAATCATTTCCCAGTCCGAAAAAGTCTGATTGACCACGGATTGAATGGCGTTGTCGAGGTAGGCCGCGGCATTGTAGAACGGCAATCCTATGGTTACGGTCGGTGCTCTGGGCGTCATGGGTTTTGTCGATTAGTGGGCCTACAGTTCTATCCAGTGCGGGTATTTCAATTCCGGGGCCGTCACGCTCCGGCCTTTTTCACGCAGCCAGAGGCGCGGCGCGACCACCAGCGAATCCGCCTTACGGCCGAGAAAAGCCGCCCACCACGAAAAGGTGCTATTTGGAATGACAAAATGCCGACATAAGGTCATCAGCTGAAAATGAATCGGTCCGCCCGGAAGGCTGTGCTCTTCGGCGGCGTACACGGCGGGCAGCCGAAAGCGCAGGTTCGTTCGGCACCAGTCCATATCATCCGAAAAGACAAAAAGCGTCGGCCGCTCCAGCCGCTGTTTCAGCACCTCTTCGGCCCGGTAGAAATAAGCCGGCTCGGTGACCTGATGGCGGGCATTATTCACAAAATCGCCCCGCCGGACGTGCAGGCAGACGGCTTCGGCCCCGCGAATCTGTTCGGCCAGTTCTCCGGCGACCGGGGGTAAGGCTTCCCGAAAAACCAGTTCCTGCCGGAGCACGGCCGCGATGGGGTCCACGTAGGCCCGGCTTTGCCAGTACCCGCTCAGGTAGCTGTTGTCGGGGGCCTGCAACACGCGCGAATCAGCCCGAAAAGGCGTCCGCTCGGCCAGGTACGTAAGCGGTCCCCGGTTGAAAAAGGTGTTTCTGACCCGCCCCCAAACCCGCCCCGCCCGGGTCGGCCGGAGACCATACCGGCGGGTAACGGCCGACGGAGCCATTTTGGGGTCGATGGTAAACCCATCCAGGGCAAAGGTCCGGCGCGCCGACGAGTCCGGGCCGCTGGACTGCTGCAACAGAAATCCATTGTCCAGCCAAAGCTCCGTCCGATGCCTTTCGGCCAGGTACCGCCCCAGCGCGTACTGGAAAAGCTGGTTGCCCAGTCCGCCGTTCAACTCGGTGACGATCATGATGCCTTGATTCGGACCGGAAGCCGGAGGGCAACAAGCCGTTGATAAAGAGCCGCGTATTGCCCAACGATTTTCTCCAGATCGTGACGAGTCCGGACGTGGGAAGCGCCCGCCTCCGCTAACCCTCGCGCCAGAGCCCTATCGTGCCGAATGGCCTGCACCGCTTCCGCCATTTCTTCAACGGAGGAAACCACGAGTCCCCCGCGATGCTCCCGCACGTCGCCCACGTCGAACGAAACCCAGGGCAGGCCCGCCGCCATCGCCTCCAGCAGCACCACGGGCGAGGCTTCGCGCGTAGAGGGCAGCACAAACACGTCGGCCTGTCGGTAGGCACTCAGCACGGTTTGCCGGTCGGAACCGGGTTTTGTCCAGAAATTGGGAATCAGTTTCGCCTGCAGGGCACATTCGTAGGTGCAGGGCGACTTCAGCCCAAGCCTGCCGAGGCCAAACCGCTCGGGATAGTGCGGGTTGCCAACGTTGACTACCTCTATGTCGGGCACTCGCCGGGCAAGGTCGTACAGCGTGCGGTGGCCTTTGAGCCGGAGATGATTCGAGACGTTCAGCGTCCAGAAACGGCCGCTCAGGCCCCAGTCGCGGCGGAGATTCCGGACCGGCAATTTCTCGACCTCGTCCCGATCGACCCCGTTGCCGATCACCTCGTAGCGGGCGTAGCCCAGGCGTTTCAGAAAAGGCACTTCTTCAAACGTTTCGGAAAGACAGGTCACCGCATCCACATGCTCCAGCAGTTGCCGGAACTGCTCAAAATACGGTCGCCAGGCGGGGTTGTTCAGTTGGGAAAACCCGTGCGGCGTTACGACCACCGGCCGTTGGCGGCGAGGCAGCCAGTCGGCCAGAGCGTCGAAGGACCAGATCTGGCAGGCGTGGTGGTGCTGAAGGTCCCAGCAACCGGCTTCGACAAATTGCCGGAACGCCGCCACCTCGCCCCGCATGCCCGTCATGCCGTTGCCGCTGACCCGAAACGAATGAATCCGCACGCCCCGATGCGTTGTCGCCTGTCGGGCAGGTTCGTGTTCGGTCGCCACGTCCACCGCATGGCCGCGCCGGGCAAGGCCCTCGGCCAGCGTCGTCAGGACCGTTGAGATTCCATTTTTTCTGGGCCAGTAGGATTGGCCGATCAGCAGAATGTTCATGAGCGGGCGGCAGCAAGTGGGGAATAAAACCGGTTAATCAGCAACAGCAGCAAAGCCGGGGCGGCCGAATAAATCAGGAACTGCACCAGAACGGAAAGACTGAGAAAAATCGTCGCGTTGAAGAGCAGCGCCAGATAAAACCAGGCGAAGGCAGACGCTTGGTTTGCGCCAAGATTTTGTTTGAACCGCTGATCGAGAAAGCAATAAGCGTAGCCGATTGCCAGATGGCTCAGGAATACCGCCGGGAATCCTCCGTTGTAATAAAATTCGCCGCTGACCGGAATCACCTGATCGGGGTGGATGACCGTCCCGTAAATCTCCCCGTTGTAGACCATGACGCCGCTGGTGTCCCGGAAGGATTTGCCGAGGACCGGCACGGGAAACAGGAAAGACGAAAGCAGCGTGGGGCCGTAGAAGTCGGCATTGACCCGCAGGAGCGGTGTTATCTGGTAAGGCGTTCCAAAATAGACCTGATGGGCCATCGGGACGTAGCTGATGTTCTCGATAAACAGGCGAATCAGACCGGGCACCTCGCTCCAGGCAAACTCCCGCAGCGACCGGACCAGTCCGAAGAAAAAGACCAGCACAATCGCCGGAACGGCCAGCAGCAGCACCAGCAGTTTGTGCCGCACCCGCCACGCCCCGAACGCCACCCCGGCGAAGGTCAGCACCGGATACAGAATGTTGGCCCGGTTGCTGTGCAGCGACGCCAGCAGGCATAAGCCGGTAAAAACGAGGTTTCGCGGGCAGGAAGGCGGTTCGTCCCGCTTATCATTCAGCCAGAAAAGCATCACCGCAAAGGGCAGAAACCGGGCTCCGAGGTTGGCCAGCAGCCCCAGCAGACTACCGCCCGCCTCCAGATTGAACGTTTCGGCCGATTCCTTCAGAATGGCCCGGGAAAAATACCCCGTTAGAGAACCGTACTGGAAGAGAACCGCCCAAACCCCGATTCCCAGATAACCCCACGCCAGCCTGCCCCGCCCGTTCCCGGGTTGTGCCGGGTCGGGCGACCCTGGCTTTTGCCGGGCGCGGTACGCCCACCCCATCACAAACGCGAAAAAGGCCAGTCCAACGACTCCTACTTCGGTTTGCATTGGACTTTTCAGCGGTTCAAATTTAGGAGCTAGATTGCCCCAGATGATGATTTCGAACGGAATCAGGACCAGCTTATTCAAAAAAATAAACAGCATGACGTTTTTGGGCGTCAACAGCTCCGGATCGCTTCGAAACGCCGGAAACCAGCTTTGCGCCGTCCAGAACAGAAGCGGAAGGACGCACATTGTCGGTCCAACTCCATCGTTCGGGAACTCGTCAACGGTCAGCCCCAGATAAAAAAGGGTCAGCAGGAGCAGCGAGAGGCTACTGAGTCTTTCGGTCTGACGAAGGCTGGGTTTGCTGAGCATCATCGGGCGCCGGTTAAGCTAACGTCCCCATTTGCTGCCCGCTTCAACCGCGCTTTTCGTTTCCGGACCCACCCCAGAAAGCCGACCGCACATCCCAGCCCCAGCAGATGAGCAAGCACCAGACTGAAATCGGGCAACCCGGGCGCGAGCAGGCCGCAGATTCCGACCAGCACCAGTGAGAAAAGCAGATCGGCCGTCAGCCGGACCCGGTAGCGGCCTTTGACCAGCAGTTCGTTTCCGTAAAACTGATTCAGCACCGCAGGAACGCCGCCGAAGATGGTCAGCCAGTACACTACTCTGTTTGTCCACGTTGGCGCCCAGCCGTAGGCCCTGAAGATCAGCGGTCCGGCCAGCAGCAAAACCAGACAACCCATAACGGCCAGCAACAGCCCCATGACAAAACTATTCCGCAGCAGCGGACGATAACCCTGGCTCCCGTACAGGGCATTCCACAACGGAAAAAGAGCCTGATTGAACTGGTTGACCAGCGTACTGTTCAGGTTGGACAGTTGCCGGCAAAGCGTGTAAAACCCCACCGCCGCCACTCCTCCCGGCCAACTGGCCACCAGCCGGACACTCGCGAAGGTGGCCGAACTGACCAGCAGCGAAGCAAGGAGGAGCGGCTGGCAGTCCGAAAGGACAAGGCGAAATTGTCTATTGCTTAAACAAGCAAACGAAAGGCCGTCTTTTTCAATGGCAAGAACCAGAAAACTGCACAAACAGAACCCGAACGAGCTTCCGTCGAGAATCCACCAGATTTGTTCAAGTCCGGGCCGGGACCCAAAGAGCAGCAAAGCCACAACGGCAGTGCGGCAGGCGGCCATTCCCAGCAACGCAGAATACCGTCGGTAAGCGACCAGCGCAGCCGTCAGGACCGTTTCGACGGAGAACAGAATCAGATAGCCGTGCGCCAGTGCCAGCAGTTCCGGAGTCATCAGCTTCGCCGGGAAAAAGAAGCTCCCGACGGGTTCCGGCAAAGCGTGAAGAAATCCGCTTACCAGACCACCGGCACCGACCACCAGCGCCAGCGTCGCCGTCAGGTAAGCGGCCTTTTCGGGGGAATCGGGGCGGGAAAGATAGCGGATCAGCGCGGGCGGCGCGCCCAGGGTGGTCAGAACGGTCCATACCGCCACGTAGCCCAGCAGCAGCGCATGCACGCCGACGCTTTCTACCGAATGCAACTGGGAAATGCGCTGGCCAATCAGCAGGGGCATGGCCTGATTAACCCCCACAAACAGCCCATAACCCAGCAGCAGGCGGTAGGGCAGGCCCCGCAGAGCCTCCGTAACGGTATGGAACCCGACCCTCATTTACAGGCGACTGTCCACCAGATCCTTTTCCAGCATGGCCTTCAGATCGTAGACGACCGTCTTTTCAGTGCGCAGGGCGTCATAATTCAGGCTCCGGAACTGCTTGTGCGAGACGGCCACAATGATACCGTCGTACGTTCCGGTCGGCTCGTCGATCAGGTCGATGCCGTATTCATGCTTTACTTCCTCCGGGTTGGCCCACGGGTCATATACATCGACCTGAATGCCAAACTGCGTCAGTTCGGTGTAAATGTCGATGACGCGGGAGTTCCGGATGTCCGGGCAGTTTTCCTTGAACGTGATTCCCAGCAGCAGTACCCGCGCGCCGTTGATGGCCTGTTCTTTACGAATCATCAGCTTGACCATCTTGGAAGCGACAAAAACACCCATTGCATCGTTGATTCGGCGGCCCGACAGGATAACCTGCGGATAATAGCCGAGGCTCTCCGCCTTATGCAGCAGGTAGTAGGGGTCAACGCCGATGCAGTGCCCGCCCACCAGACCGGGCCGGAAAGGCAGGAAGTTCCACTTCGTTCCGGCGGCTTCCAGCACGTCGTTGGTATCAATTCCCATGCGGTCGAACATCAGCGCCAGTTCGTTCACAAACGAAATGTTGACATCGCGCTGGGCATTTTCAATCGCTTTGGACGCCTCGGCCACCTTGATCGATGCCGCCAGGTGCGTGCCGGCCGTTACGATGGAGCTGTACAGATCGTCCACAAAGCGGGCAATTTCGGGCGTGGAGCCGGAGGTCACTTTTTTGATGGTCGTCAGCGTGTGAATCTTATCGCCGGGATTAATCCGTTCGGGCGAGTAGCCGCAGAAAAAGTCCACGTTGTAGACCAGGCCGGATTCCTTTTCCAGCACCGGAACGCAGTCTTCTTCCGTACAGCCCGGGTACACGGTCGATTCGTAGATGACCAGATCGCCTTTTTTCAGCACGGTACCGATGTCGCGGGTCGCACTCAGCAGGGGCCGTAAATCCGGTTTTTTATAAACGTCAACGGGTGTGGGAACCGTTACGATGAAAATGGTGCAGTCGGCGATATCCGCCTTGCTGCTGGAAAAACGCAGGCTGGTTGCCGACCGGAGGGCTGCCGCATCAGCTTCCCGGGTTTTGTCGATACCCTGCTGAAGTTCGGCCACGCGCTGGCTGTTAATATCATAGCCAACGACGTCGTATTTTTTTCCGAACTCAATCGCTAAGGGCAGACCAACATAACCGAGTCCGACAATGGCAATTTTACCCGATACGGGCACCTGTGATTCCACTAACTTGCTCATATTTGTTTTGGTTGACATTCTTTCCTGTTACCCACGCCAGACTGCCCAGTCCGCCCAGCAGGCCAAACAGCAGAACGAGGCGGGTTCGCCGGGGCGCACTGCGGCGAGTCGGCACCTGGGGAGGTTCCAGCACCTTCAGAATGGGCGTTTCCTCCTGTACCTTCAGCCGCACCTGTTCGTAGTCGTGGGTAATGCTATTTACTAACGTTTGTGCCAGATCAAATTCGGCCTGTAATTTTCGTTCTTCAACGCCCGCCACCTGGCTCACCAGATAGCGGTTGCGGTCTTTGTAGCCGGTCAGGTTCAGCATCGCGCGTTCGTACCGGTGCCGGGCTTCCTGCTGCCGCTGCCGCAAAAATGCCAGATCCTGCCTCGACTTCTCTGTCCTATAATCAATCACATAACGGGTTAAATAATTCACAGCGAACTGATTTACCTGCGCGGCAATTTCCGCGTCCGGCATTTTAACCCGGATGATGATAATACCCGTCTGCTTGTCCAGATCCGACAGCACCCGTTCTTTTACCTCGCTGACCAGTTCTTCCTGCTCCCGGCTCAAACGCAACCGGGCCGACTCGCCCCCCGGCAGCGGAACCCGAATTTCCTCGCGGCCCAGCAGGTCGGCCAGCCAGTCCGGCGAGCCGACCGTCAGGTATGTGGCCAGCGACCGATGGCGGCGCTGGTCGGCACTGACGACCGGCTGGTTCAGCAGGAACAGCGTAAACGGGGTGCTTTTCAGCACATCCGGGTACAAATCCGGCCGAATGGCTTCGGTGCTGCCCACGGCCGGAAGATCAATGCCCGCCATTTCGGCCAAAGCACCAAACCGCTTCAGATTCAGAGCCGACCGGGCCTGTAGCTCCGGCATGATCCGAACCTCCGAAACGTACTCGACCGGGGCCAGCAGCGCATACACCACCCCCACTAAAGCCGCCAAGAGCGTGCCTGCCGCCAGCGTCCGGCGTTCCCGCCAGGCCGTAGCGACGATGAGGCTGAATGTGATCGGCTGCGTCTTCCCCATTGCTCCAGTTATTGTCCTCCCGCCATTCGGACTACGGTCAGCAGCACGGCAACCAGCGAAGTCAGGCCGGTGGCAAGGGCGATCCGTTCGGTCGGGGTTAGTCTTTTTTCGTCTTTTGACGGCCGGGCAGGTACCGTCAGCACCATACCGGGTTCGGGTTTCGGGTAGTTTCGTACCCAAAGAACGTGCCGGGTACGACCGATCCTGCCGTTGGCATACGTCACGTAGGTCTGGCCCCGCCGGGCTTCGCGGCGAAATCCTCCGGCTTCGTCGATGTACGACCGGAGTGATTTTTCGGGATTGAAATCAACCGTGACCGGCGTCAGGACGGCCCCGGTGATGCGGACGGTTTCTACCCGACGCGGAATAACCAGCGAATCGCCCGCCAGCAGCAGCAGATTGCCCGTCACCGATGGCTCGGCAAGCACTTGCTGTAAATTTACCGAAATCGGTTCGCCAAGCCGATTGAACCGGGCCGCCGCCAGAAAAGCCCCCGGCCGGACACCGCCAGCCCGATGAATCAGGTCGGCAATGCGCTCGTTTTTATCGCGAATCACGTACGTGCCCGGATACGTCACTTCGCCCCCGATGTACACTTTCCGCTGGGGTTCGTAACGGGGTGATCTTCGGACAAATACTTCGTCGAACGGCTTCAGCACCCGATGCGCGTCGGCTTCGGTGAGACGCAGGCTTTCGTCCAGTTCCAGTTGTATCAGCCGCACATCCTGACCGGAAGGCAGTCCGGTGGTATCGTCCTTCACCCGACGGGCAATTTCGATCCGGGAAGCCGTGGCTCCTTCCTGAAATCCGCCGGCCAGCAGAACCAGACTGGCGACCGTCAGGCTGTCGGCGAACAGAAACTCGCCGGGCCGGTTTACGGCTCCTTCGATCCGGACGGTCCGCCGCTCGCGTACATCACTTACCGACTGCACCACCACCTCGTCCTCCCGTTGCAACGGCAGGTCGGCAGTTTCGCCCCGCATGAGCCGCCCCAGATCGACGGAAAGGATTTCGGGGTCCAGGTTGGGGCGCAGGCGGCGAACCGTTGCCCGGGACAGGAAGGCGTCCTCCCGAAGTCCTTCGGCCGATCTGATCAGGCCGGCAAGGGTCTGGGTTCTATTCAGTGCGTATTCTCCCGGCCGGAAAACGGCGCCCCGGATGCTCACCCGGTTCTCGTACCGGTCGAGAATCGCCCCGACCCAGTACCGATCGCCCCGGCGGGGCACAAACGAAGGAACTTCGGCCGCCGTCAGGGTCCCGATTTCCAGTTCCCGGTCTGTCGCTCGTCTCAGCGTCAGCGAGGCGGTATAGGCTTTGTCGGTGTACCCGCCCGCAAAGGCCAGGGCATGGCGCAGCGTCTCCCCTTTTCGCAGTTCGTACAATCCCGGCTGCCGGACTTCGCCCGCCAGTTCGATCCGGGTATCGTAGTGATTGACCAGCACAATGTCCTGATCCTGCAAACGGATGTTGTCGGTCTGGTCGGCGCGCAGCAGGAACGCGTAAATATCGAGCGTGCGGACGAGGCGATTCCCGCGAATCACGCGGATATCCCGGAAGGAACCCCGTTCGGCATCCGGCCCACCGGCGGCGTACAGGGCATTGAAAACGGTCGCCAGCGAAGAAAGCGTGTACGTTCCGGGCTTGACCACCTGCCCCATCAGCGTCACCTTAATGCTCCGGATGTTGCCCAGCGTTACCTGCGCATAGACGCCCGCGGCGGCCGTGTTCAGGCCCGCAAAAAGCTGGCGCAGACGCCCGACAATCCGCTGTTCGGCCTGTTCGATGGTCAGGCCACTGACGAAGATCGGGCTCAGGCTTTCGAGCCGGATGGTGCCTTCGGGACTGATTTTGGGACGATAGGAATGCTGGGCGTTGCCGTAAATTTCAATCTGTAGCTCATCATCCGGACCCAGCTGGTAGTTTCGCGGGGTGGCCAGACGCAAATTGGGTTCGAAAGTGAGCGAACTGCCCGAAAACAGGGCCGCGCCAAAGACGGGTACTTGGGTCGGTTCGTCGGGCTTTTTGCTGGACAGGGGAACCGGCGGCGTGAGGTCCGCCGGCAGCGTGCGCGAAACCGGCGGAGCCGGGCTTTCGACGGACTGCGGCTTCTGTTCACTTTCCAGCCGCTGACGCAGTTCGGTCAGGTCGGCGGCGGTAAACCCGCGCGTGCGCGCCAGGTCCTCCATCTGCTTTTCGGTCAGGCCGCTGGCTTTGGCACTCAGCACAAACTGCCGCAGTTGTTCCGGCGTCAACTCCGCCCGTTTCTGCGCGTGGCTCACGAAGCAGCAGGTTTGAAACAGTACCAGCAAAACCGCGGTGATCCGCCGACTACCGACGCAGTTTTCCGGAGAGATGAAGGGCACGGGTACGGATGGTAAAGTTATGGTGGCTCGTGACCGATAAGACGTTCTGGTTTTGGGGGACGAATTATCAGAATTGCTATTTTAGACGGAAAAAGCCCCGGAAGGTAACACCTCCGGGGCTTTTTCTTTCAATTTTAAGTATTTACGCGCTTACGGAACCAGGCGGAGTTCGACACGACGGTTCTTCTGCAGACCCGGGCGGGAGTTGTCTCCAACCGGCTTGAACGAGCCAAAGTAGTCGATCACGATCCGGTTTGCGTCGTTCAGACCGGCCTGAACGAGGTAGTTCCGAACGGCTTCCACGCGGCGGCGCGACAGGGCTACGTTGTACCGGTCCGAAGCCCGGCGGTCGGCGTGACCGGAGAGTTGCAGGCGGCACTGCGTTTTGTTCATCAGTTCCACCACCCGGTTCAGCATTTCGTGGTACTGCGGCTTGATAATGTTCTTGTCGGTATCAAACTGCACGTTGGCGAAGATTTCGGCGCAGGCTACTCCCGGCAGCGCGGCGCTTACGTACTTGTCGAAGTCGATGGCTTCCCCGGCACCGGAAACGATGCTACCGGCCGGTGTGTTGGGCTGACGGTCGAAGTAGTCCGAAACGCCGTCGTTGTCCGTATCGGTCAGCAGGCGCGGGTCGATGTCTTTCGGGCGGTTGGCTTTGGCCACGGAGTCGATCTGTTCGAGCGTCAGGATGACCGGCGGCTTGATGAGGCTCCGCGGATCGGTCCAGCGCAGGTGGTAAACGCCCTGCGTGGTGTCGTATTCGTACTTGCCGTTCACTTTCTGAACGCGGATGGCGCGCTTGCCGAGTTTGTAGGTCAGCATAAACGCCCCGTAGCCGTACTTGTCGAGGGCCGAGTTACCGCGGCGGGTGAGCTGGTTGTCAAAAGCCCCGCGGGCGCCCGACAGGTCGAAGACGCTGGTGTTGTTTTCCTGACCGCCGATGGTAGCGTCCAGACGCTCCGTGTTGACGTGGTTAACCCGGAAATCCAGCCCCAAGTCAAAGCGCGGGCTCAGTTCGTAATGCACCGCAAACCCCACCGGAATCACCCAGTCGGCTTCGTAACCGGCTTCCCGCAGGACGCCGTCGCCGAGGTTGTTCTTGGTAAAGCGGCGGACGCGGCCCGTACCGAGTTCGTAGGCGGTCGATTTAAAGCCGAGAACGCCCACGCCGCCGTAAGCGTCCATTTTCCAGCGTTTCATTTTGTTGACGCCAAACAGCAGGCTTTTCAGGTTGACGCTGGCCGTCAGATCGCCCTGGATGAAGTTCGAACGGAAGTAGGAGTTGTAAATCCGGCGTTTCATTCCGACGAGATTTCCAAAGCTGCCTCCCAGTTGCAGCCCAAACAGGTGCGAAAGCTGCTTGCCGACCGCCACTCCGACAAAAGCCGAGCGCCGTTCGTTGTAGCTGTCAATATTTGTCTGGCCTACCGGATAAAAGTCATATTCTCTCAGGTCTCCAAAGAATTGGGTTGGACCACCGTGAATGGATACCGACCAGGTATTCAGTTTGGCAGGACCCTCATAAGAAGCTTTCGGGTTGTACTGGGCAAAAGCGCCAGCCGATGCCAGCAGAGCCAGCCCCGCAGCCTTCACAAACAAGGATACTTTTTTCATACTTAACAGGTTATTGTTTGGTAGTTGAATGTTAACAGTGTGGTTTTCGGACATATGCAGCTTTCATCGTGGCTCCCAACCGGGTTGCCGCAAAGCTATAGAAATTCATTTAGTTTACAAACAAGATAGTATTGGCATTGTTTGGGCCGTATCATCGAAAATTAAAGCCGCTGCATGAGGGTCGGAATAAGGCTATTTTTCCAGTTTACGAAGGTTCCGGCGCGGATATGCTCCCTGGCCTGGCGCACCAGCCAGAGGTAGAACGTCAGGTTCTGCAGACTGGCTACCTGCCCCGAAAGTAATTCTTCGGCCTTGAAGAGGTGTCGCACGTACGCCTTCGTATAAAAGCTGCTGGCGTAGCCTTCCAGTCCGGGGTCGATCGGGCTGAAATCGTCCTTCCACTTTTCGTTTTTGATGTTGATAATCCCCTGTGTAGTAAAGAGAATGCCGTGCCGGGCGTTGCGGGTCGGCATGACGCAGTCGAACATATCCACGCCCCGTGCGATGCCTTCCAGAATGTTTTCCGGCGTGCCGACGCCCATCAGATAACGGGGTTTATCCAACGGCAGAATTGCATTGACGACTTCGATGGTCCGGTACATTTCTTCGGCCGGTTCGCCCACGGCCAGGCCGCCGATGGCGTTTCCCTCCCGCTCCTGGCTGGCGATGAATTCTGCCGACTGGATGCGCAAATCTTTATAGGTACTGCCCTGCACGATGGGAAAAAGGGTTTGCTGATAGCCGTATTTGGGCGGCGTACCGTCGAAACGATCGATGCAACGGCGCAGCCAGCGGTGGGTCATTTCCATCGATTCGCGCGCATAGCCGTATTCGCAGGGGTAAGGCGTACACTCGTCGAAGGCCATGATGATGTCGGCTCCGATGGTCCGCTGGATGTCCATGACGCCTTCCGGCGTGAAGATGTGTTTGGAACCGTCGATGTGGGATTTAAACGTAACGCCCTCTTCCTTGATCTTGCGCGTGTTCGACAGCGAATACACCTGATAACCGCCGCTGTCGGTCAGGATGGGCCGCTGCCAGCCGTTGAAGGCGTGGAGGCCGCCCGCCCGTTCGAGAATGTCCAGACCGGGACGCAGGTACAGGTGGTAGGTGTTTCCCAGAATAATTTCCGCGTTCACGTCCTGCACGAGTTCGCGCTGGTGTACCGCTTTCACCGTCCCGGCCGTCCCGACGGGCATGAAAATGGGCGTCTGAACCGGTCCGTGGTCGGTCGTCAGTAACCCGATGCGGGCTTTGGAACCCGGATCGGTCGTTTCTATGCTGAATGTCATTATCGGCGTGTAAAGTTTAAGGTTTAACGTGTAAGGTGTCCATTCGGGCTTGTTCAAGATTAAACCACGTTAAACGTTCAACCTTAAACTTTACACGTCAAACTTTCCTGTACTTTTGCAAAAGTATTCAATCCGTACGCTATTTGGTTAATCACTCTACCCGTCCGTGACTTCACTCCTTCTGGCTGTCTTTCTGCTACTGGCTGGCATTCAGCTACTTTACATTCTTTTTATTTTTTCCCGGACGGCCTTTTACCAGGACCCGGTTTCGCTGCCGGATGAACCTTCGGTAGGCGCTTACACGCCGGGCGTTTCCATCATTGTCTGCGCCTGGAACGAACTGGCCAACCTGCAGGAACTCATTCCGCTGCTGGATGCCCAGCAGTACCCGGCCTTCGAAATCATTGTCATGAACGATCGTTCTGGCGACGGCACCCGCGACTGGCTGGAAGAAGTGGCGGGCCAGTTTCCGCGGCTGCGGTTCTTCCACATCGACCGCGAACACGAGCACGTGACGCCCAAGAAATACGCCCTGACCATCGGCATCCGGAAGGCCGTGTACGACACCGTGCTGCTCACCGACGCCGACTGCCGCCCGGCTTCGGACCGCTGGCTGGCGGGCATGGCGGCGCACCTGGCCGACCCGGTGAAGGAAATCGTCCTCGGCTTTTCGCCCTACGAACGGCGGCGCGGCTGGCTCAACCGGATTATTCGCTACGAAACACTGTACACGGCGGTTCAGTACTTTTCGCTCGCCCTGACGGGAAATCCGTACATGGGGGTAGGGCGCAACCTGATGTATCGCCGCGACCTTTTTCTGGCCAACCGGGGTTTTTACAGCCACATGCGGGTGCTGGGCGGCGACGACGACCTGTTTCTGAACGAGGTGGCTACCTCCCGGAACGTGGCCGTCAGCCTTTACCCCGAAACCTTCACGGAATCGAAACCGAAAGAAACCTGGGAAACGTGGCGGCGGCAGAAGCGGCGGCATCTGTCGGTGGGCCGGTATTACCGGACCCGAAACAAAGCGTGGCTCGGCCTGTTATCGCTCACGCACGTACTGACGTGGGTGCTGACTCCGGCCATTGTGGGTCTGGCCCTTCCGGACCTGCTCCGGACCGGCTGGCCCGCAATGCTGTACGAACGGGAAACCGGGCTCTGGCTGATCGGCCTCGGTGCCATTCTGCTGCGTTTGCTGGCGTTCTGGCTGGTCGTCGGGCGGATTAGCTGGCGGCTGGGGCGTACGGTTCACTGGGTCGGCATTCCGGTCATGGATGTCGTTCTGGCCGGGTTTTTCGCCGGGGCGGGCCTAAAAACGTTATTTTCGCGGCGTAAAAACAAGCTGATGTGGCGATGAGTACCACTGTAGATATAAACCGAATCAAGCATTATTTCCCCCGCCTGACCGACCGGCAGATCGAGCAGCTGACGGCGCTGGGCGATCTGTACCGGGAATGGAACGCGCAGATCAACGTCATCTCGCGTCAGGACATCGACGCGCTGTACGAGAAGCACGTGCTGCACTCGCTGGCGATTGCCAAAATCATCCAGTTCAAGCCGGGCACCGAAATTCTGGACGTCGGCACGGGCGGCGGTTTTCCGGGCATTCCGCTGGCCATTCTGTTTCCGCTGGTCGATTTCCACCTGGTGGACAGCATCGGCAAAAAGATCAAAGTCGTGACCGAAGTGGCTTCGGCGCTGGGCCTGACCAACGTGCGGGCCGAGCAGGTCCGGGTGGAGCACCTGAGCAGCACCTACGATTTTGTGGTGAGCCGGGCCGTTACGCGCCTGAAGCCGTTTATGGGCTGGGTGCGGTACAAGATTCACAAAAATGGCAACAACGACCTGCCCAACGGGGTTCTGTACCTGAAAGGCGGCGAACTGGACGAAGAGCTGTCCGAGATCAAGGACCGTTACCGGCTCTACGACCTTTCGGATTACTTTGAGGAGCCGTTTTTCGAAACCAAGAAAGTTGTATATGTTCCGAAGAAGTGATTAAGTTGCGGCGTAGCCAATCGGTCGTTGGCTTTACAAGCTCTCTGTCACTGTTATCCATCCTATCTACCAACCTATTCACATGGCTGAAGTATTTCGTTCCAGCAGTTTCAAAGATCCCATCAACCGTGACGAAGTCGTTCTGGACGACAAAGGTGTGACCTTCCGGACGCGCAAGCTGATTGGCGGCAACGAGAATTTTGTTTTTTACTCGGACATTTCGGGGGTGGAGATCGACAGCGGCATGTTCTTCGCGACGATCCGGGTACTGCCCCGGGCCCGTCCGGAGATTGTGATCAAGAACTTCTCCAAGGGCGACGCCCGGACCATCAAGCAGATCATCCTGGAGCGCGTGCCGGGGACGCAGCATCGGTATTGATCGAATGAACCGCGGCGGCGGGCTGCAATGGCGAATGAATAATGAGTGGGGCGTTTGGAGCGCTGAGGGCCTGAGGGGGTGCGGCGGAGCGCAGAGTGCGAAAAAATTTTACAGTGCTAACCCGTTCGTCATCAATCCATTTTCATCATTCATTCTTCATTCTTCATTATTTTTTACCGCTACCTCTTGCATAAATCCCGCCGCGGCTCTACTTTTGCACCACAATACGACGGAGACGTCAACGATCCCGAATAGCTCAGTCGGTTAGAGCATCTGACTGTTAATCAGAGGGTCGCTGGTTCGAGCCCAGCTTCGGGAGCAAAAAGCCTCAAATCGCAAGATTTGGGGCTTTTTTGTTGTTACATCTGTTACAAGTCAATTGAGCCTTAGAAAATAACCAATTTCTTCATCGAAGGATGCAAATGGGAACATATATTTGCATTAGTGCCAACAATGTTAATATCTCCTACACATCCATGTTCTTATCAAGGTTACTCATACAAAATTTTCGCTCAATTGAAAATTTAGATATCAAACTACAAAAAGGTAGAAATGTAATAGTTGGTAGAAACAATGCTGGAAAAAGCAATATCGTCAAAGCTATAGATCTACTGTTGGGAGAGTACTCGCCCACTTACAATAGGTCAGAAAATATTACTGAATCAGATTTTTTCTGTGGCGATAAAAGTAAAAGAATTTTTATATGGTGTGAGATAACACGAGAGACAAACGAATTAGGCCAATTAGAGAATATAGATTTTAGTGAAGTAAAAAATACCGCTTTTTATAATGTTTCTAAGAAAGACACATCAGAGCTTGCTAACGTTAATACAAATACTTTTACAGAATCAACAATAAACAAATTATTTTATTTCTGCTCTGAAGAAGGGCAAACAAAAATAGATAACAATGAATTTAAGAAAAGATGGATAGGCGGAAAATCATATTGTAAGGGCACTTATGAATCAGAATTTCTCAATTCACAATTCTTTGCAATCGCTTTTATTGGCTTCTATTCAGAAGAAGGCAAACTTAATAGAGAGTTAGTTTTCTTATATAAAGAAAAAAAAGAAGATAATTGGATACTAGCCTTTAACTGTAGCCTACGAACAACTCTTATACAGAGTGCTATAATACCGGCGTTTCGAGACCCTAAAGATCAACTTAGAATCACATCATACTCTTGGTATGGTAAATTATTAAAAGCTTATATAAGTCCAAACAATTCACAACTTGAGTCTGCTTTTGAAATAGTTAAGAACGCGTCAAAAAATGTATTTCAAAACTTAGAAAGTCAAATAGTTAATAAGTCTATAGATGTAGCATTCCCTAACACTAGTATTTCTTTTCTATTAAATCCTGATAGTAAGCAAGATGTTTACAAAAATGCTTTAATCTATGTTAATGACGGATTCAGCAGTGAGTTGAAAGATAAAGGTGCTGGCATTCAAAGCGCTGTTTTGATTGGTCTTTTTGATTTCTATATTCGAAATGTAGCGCATAGCGGAAATTCATTACTTGCGATTGAAGAGCCTGAATTATACTTACATCCGCACGGTCGAAGGGTAATCTCAGACCGTCTTAATAGTTTTATTGGAGATGGTTCCAATCAAGTAATTTTAACGACTCACTCGCCTGAGTTTATAACATCCGTTTACGATAATCAAAATATCATTTCTGTCAAAAAAGCTGGTGTGTCCACAGTTGGAACTAATATATATTTTAATGATTCAAAGAAAAAGCAAATTTTAGTAAAGAAGCAAAACGCAGAAATGTTTTTTGCAGATGCCGTTATTTTAACTGAAGGAGCTGAAAAATATTTTATAGAAGAAGCGGCAAAGGAAATAGGTAGCAATACTACAATTGTCAATACAGATGGCTCAGAAATTATTTTAGGGAGGAATTGGCTTAACAACTATAATGTATCAATTATAAACACAGGGGGTAAAGGGGAATTATATAAATACAAAGCAATACTTGATGAATTAGGAATTGCAAATATTACAACTTCAGATTTTGATTTTTTAAGGGATGGACTAAATGAATTTTTTAAAAACCTTCAATTTAATCAAACTTATCATAATTCATTAAACGCTATAAAATCAAAAATTATTTCCATTTATGGTTCCGGAAAATATAAGAGCATTTCTCAATTAGCAAATGATCCATTAATTGAAGAAGTTAAAAAGTTTATTTTGGAGCTACGAGCTGCAAACATATTTATTTTCTCAGGCGAATTGGAAGACTTTTATACAGTCGCACCTTTTTCAAAGAAGGAGGCTGGCGTAATTGAAACAATTGGTAAGATAATCAGTACAGGCAATCCATTGAGTAGCTACTTAAATATAGAAGAGTATACAGAAATGCTTTCAATGTTCTTAAAGAAAATATTGAAAATAAATATCAAATAGTAAATACAAACAACTTAACAAGAGGTGAATTCACCTCTTGTTAAGTTGTTTGTATTCGAAGCCTTAAATGAGCCTTCTGACACCCCTGACAGCAGAACGTACTATCAACCCTTCTAGCTTCATACTCCTTCTCACAGTAAAGGCACTTCTTTTTATAGAACTATTCCATAATGGATTTGTGTATAGCTTCCAATACCAGGTTCATAACACCGTGTTTCCTTGTTCTTCTTCACTCGCTCAAAAGCGAAGTTACGCAGTCCGTTTTTCCCTTCTACAAGTTTTTTATCCTTCCAACAGGTTGATTTTCATTTCACGGTATTACCGTACATCCTTCTCCTACCTTTCGATGTAGGCCTGTAACAATCGATTACACCGCACATGAACGTTCATGCTTAAATCGAAACCTGTTTTTCCAAAAGTTTCGTCCGCAATTGAAAAAGCCTAGTACGTCCGAACGATATAGACACCGGCCACCACCAGCAGAACCCCGGCCAGTCGTTGCCAGGTGATGACGTGGACCGGGGCGTTGAGTAATCCGAACTGATCGATCAGCAGGGCCGCCAGCACCTGCCCGAGTAAAACCATCAGGGTTACGTTTCCAATTCCTAACCGGGGCGCGCAGATGACAATCAGGAGAATGTACGCTCCGCCCAATACCCCGCCCACATAACTCCAGCCGGGCGCCTCCGCAAACCGGGAAGTAGCCGGTAATGCCTGCTGCGTTACTGCGTTGTAAATCCCGAGACCCACGGCGGCCACCACAAACACGGTCAGGGCCGAAAAATACGGGCTTTGCAAACTTTTACCCAACTGGGTGTTCATGGCGCTCTGGAAAGGAATCATGGCGCCGGCTCCTACTGCCAGCAGGATATACAGTAACTGGTTACTCATTTTCATGGGGTTGACGGATTTAAAGTATCAGCGGCGATGGACCTTCCGGAGGGCGTAGGCCAGCCCAACCGTCAGGATGCGGTCGTCGGGCCGTATCCGCTGCACGACCACATTTTCGTGGGTATAGGTATAGAGCGCATTGAAAGACAAGCCTTTCCAGACGGGAAAATCGACCCCGACATCGTACTGCCAGCGGTAATTCCGGGTGTCCGACAAAGCGGGCTGGTAGTAAGCGTCGTAGTAAAGCCGCAGGTGCCCGTCCCACAGGGAATGCCACCCGCCAAGCCAGGTGGTTACCCGCCAGACGCCTATGGTTTCAGAACCGTCGTAGCGGGTTTCGTTGAAGGTGGCGGCGGTAAACCGGGTGCTTTCGTACACCGCGCCCGCCGCCAGTTTCAGCGTGTGTCCGGGCCGGCGGATGAGTTGTCCCGTCCCTCCGGCCCCGGCAAAATACCGCAGGTCAATTTTCCGGCGGTAGTTCGTTGACAGATACGCGATGGCGAACGGATAAACCCTCCGCCCGGGACGGTAGTACAGGTAGTTGCGGCTGAACAGATCGTTGTCCGCTTTGACTCCGTAAAAGGCCTGGTACAGACTGGCGTTCTGCGATTTGAAAACCCAAACCTGGTCCGGCGAGACCCGGTCCGGTGAAAGCACCACATCCAGCTTTCCCCGCACGGTGGACACTTCGACGTTGCCCTTCTGGTAGTTACCCGTCAGGGCGGCCCGAACCTGAAGCCGGGTGGTGTCGCTTTCGTTGAGTTGCGCCCGGGCGGGCCATCCGGTCAGACACAATCCCACCAGGGCTAAACGGCGGAGCATCCTGCTGACTCGTCGCACCCGTTTACTCGCCCAGGGCGTCGATGATGACCCGCGCCGTTTCTGCCCCGGAGAAGTTCTGCTGCCCCGTGATGAGGTTGCCGTCGCGAATGGCAAAACCCCGCCACAAACCAGCCTGGACGTAGTTAGCCCCCATTTTTCTGAGTTCATCCTCGATGCGCCACGGCATCACGTGCCTGTCCCGCGACAGCAGGCCATAGTCCCATACGGCATTATCGGCAAAATCCTCTTCGACGTTGGCAAACCCCGTAACCGTTCTGCCTTTGGCCAGATACTCGCCGTTGCTTAGTCTGGCATAACGCAGGATGGCCGTTCCGTGACAAAGCGCGGCGGTCACTTTGCCCGATTCATAAAACTCGACAAACTTCTGCTGCAGTGCGGTGGCGTTTTCGAAGGTGAACATGGGGGCCTGTCCGCCCGCCACGACGAGGGCGTCAAAATCGGCGACGTTCAGGGCGGAAATGGGTTTGGTGTTGTCGATCAGCGCCCGCAAAGACTCCGTGTGGATAAAACCCTGGGAAATGAGGTCGGTTGACGAATAGCCGCTGGCGTCGTTGGGGTCGCTCATGGCGTCGGGCTCACACTTGCCCCCGTCCGGGCTGAAAATTTCGATTTCGTAGCCCTTTTCGGCAAATTCGTAATAAGGGTGGGTCAGTTCGCTCCACCAGAAGCCGACCGGCCATCCGGTGGTGGTTGAAACAGCCGGATTGGAAATAACGATGGCGACGCGCCGGGGTCGCTTCTGGTTTACCCGATTTGGATCTTTGAGGCTCATATTCTGGCAGTTGTCTAAGTCGTACCGATTTTTTGTGGACCTCGACAAAAGTAGGAAGCCTGCATACCTTTGTAAATATATGTACTTTTAAGTGTGATACTCTCCTTTTGGAGAGCGTCTGTCAATCAACCCTTTATCGGTATGCCTGATTTTCTGCACAACGGCAAGCTATACTACAACCCCGTCGAATTTGCGATGGATCACATCGGCGGAACCTGGAAAATGCCCATTCTGTGGCGGCTCAACAAACAGGTCATGCGCTACAGCGAACTGAAGAAATACCTGCCTCACATCAGCCATAAGATGCTAACGACGCAGTTGCGCGAACTGGAAGGGCACGGTTTCATTACCCGGACGGTCTTTCCGGTGGTGCCTCCGCACGTGGAATACGCCATTACCAGCAAGGGAAAACGGATTATTCCGGTTATCGAAACGATTCGGCAATTCGGCCGGGAACTGATGGATGAGTACGGCATCGAAGAGGGAAAAAAGGGGTCGGCCGGAGACCGCTAACCCGGCTGATTTCCCCGAAAAGGCCCGGTAGTTTCCCGTTTTTATTAACCGGCAATCGGTCTCCCTTCACGAATCCGCAACTTACCGGTGCAAACCCATTTCCTGACCCTACTTTCCTAACGCTTGCGTCTATGACAACCGCCACCAAAACCGCCCAGAAAACCTGTTTTGTCGTCATGGGTTTTGGCAAGAAAACCGACCTGGCCACCGGTCGGAAGCTGGACCTCGACAAATCGTACCACGCGCTGATCAAACCGGTGGTCGAGGCCAAAGGCATGATCTGCATCCGGGCGGACGAAATCCTGCATTCCGGCCCCATCGATCTGCCGATGTACCAGCAGCTGCTGACGGCCGATATTGTAGTGGCTGACCTTTCGACGGCGAATCTGAATGCGTTTTACGAACTGGGCATCCGCCACGCCCTGCGCCCCCGGACCACCATCGTTATCTCGGAGGACCAGCTCGGCTATCCGTTCGATCTCAACCACATTCTGATCAACAAATACACGCATCTGGGCGAAAACATCGATTATTTCGAAGTGATCCGGTTTCAGAAGCACCTCGGCGAGACGCTGGAGGCGGTCCTCAACCGGGAAGAGCCCGACAGCCCCGTCTACACCTTTCTCGACGACCTGATTCCGCCCTCCCTGCGTCGAGAGGCCGAAAAGACCGCCAGCCGCGTCGGCGAAGCCCTGGCCCAGGCCCAGCCGCATCCGGCCGAGGGCGAGGCCAGCCAGACCCTGTCATTCATCATCCGGCAGGGCGAAGACGCCATCAAGGCCAAGAATCACGAAAGTGCCAAAAACCTGTTCCGGACGGCTCTCACGCTGGTCAACTGCGACCTGACCCAGCGGGTGCCTTCGAGCAACGCCTACCTCGTTCACCGGCTGGCCCTGGCGACCTACCGCGCCCAGACCCCCACGCCCATCGAGGCCCTGAAAGAAGCCAATCAGTTGCTGGACAAACTGGATCTGGCGCATACCAACGACTCCGAAACGGTGGTGCTGGCCGGGGCGATCGAAAAGAAACTGTACGAAAGCGGGCAGGGCGACGCCCACCTGAAAGACGCCATTCTGTATTTTCAGCGGGGCTTTTACCTGCACCATAACCGCTATAACGGCATCAATCTGGCTTATCTGCTCAACTGCCGCGCCCAGAGCAGCCTCAATACCACCGAAGACGAACGGCTCGCCGACCGGGTCTGGGCAAACCGGACCCGCCGGGACGTGCTGGAAATCTGCGAACAGGAATGGGACCAGCTGATGCGCCGGGAAATGGCCGCCACCCAGGCGGGCGCCGCGGCCGAGAACGCCCTTTCGCAGGACCATCAGGCCAGCGCAAACGAGCTTAAGTTCTGGATTCTGGTCAACAAGGCGGAAGCCTGCTTCGGGCTGGGCATGACCGAAGATTACACGGAGTTCCGCGACCAGGCCGAACAAATCGGGCATGAGCCGTGGATGATGAAAAGCTTTACCGATCAGATCGAACGGCTGAAGAAGGTGTTGTAGGGCCGGTTACGCTTTGCGCTCCCGCCCGTCCAGCGCCAGCCGGATGAGTTCGGCGGTATTTTTGACGCCCGCCTTGCGCATGATGCTGGCCCGCTGGTTGGCCACCGTGTTCGGGCTGATGTCAAAGCGGCTGGCAATGTCGCGGCTGCTGAGTCCTTCGGTGATGCAGCTCAGAATCTGGGCTTCGCGCTGGGTTAGTTTTTTCCAGACCGAACTGCTCTGATCGACCGTAGCCGCTTCCGGGGCGTTTTTCGGCCGGACCCAGTGCCGGATGATGACCGACGAGACGTTGGGCGTGTAGTACAGATCGCCCGCCGCCACGGTCCGGATGGCCCGGAGCAGTTCATCTTCGCCGGTATCCTTCGGAATGTAGCCCGAAGCGCCGTTGTTGACCGCACTGAGGATGTAATCGGGATTGTGATGCATGCTGAAAATGAGCACCCGCACGCCGGGAAACTGCTGACTCACGACCTTCGTCACCTCAATACCCGACATCCGCGGCATGGTGATGTCTACCAGCATCACGTCGGGGCGCAGTCTGGGAATCAGCGAAACGGCCTCTTCTCCGTCGATAGCCTCCCCAACGATCTCCAGATCGGTTTCATCCTCCAGCAGCATCCGGATGCCTTTGCGCACGACGGAATGGTCATCGACAATCAGAACACGTATCGGCATACACTTATGAATTTGTTTTGTGAGGTGTGAGGGTTTAAGGTTTAAACCCTCACACCCTTATTTCCACCTTTGTCCCCGTTTCGGACGAGGCGATCCGCAGGTCGGCTTTCAGGAGCCGGGCGCGGGTTCGCATGTTTTCCAGCCCGCCGGAATGGACTTTTTCTGCCTGAAACCCCCTCCCGTCGTCCGTCACCCGCAGCACCAACCGCTCGCCCTCCAACCCCAGCGTTACGTGGATTTCGGCAGCTCCGGCATGCTTGACGGCGTTGTTGACGGCTTCCTGGGCGATCCGGTACAGGCTGATTTCCGTTGCCGGAGCCAGCCGTTCGGTAGCTTCTTCGGCTTCAAAAGTCACCGGTATGCCCGACGAGCGGCCCACCTGCTCGGTCAGCAGTTGCAAGGCCGCTGCCAGTCCGTAGTCTTCCAGCACCGAAGGCATCAGGTTCTGCGACACGTGGCGGGTGGTCTGGATGGTTTCCTGCACCAGTTCCGACAAATCCGCCAGGCGTTGTTGCTGCTTCTCGTCGGCAAACGGGCCTTTTTTCAGTTTTCCGACATGCAGCCGGAGACCGGTGAGCATCTGGCCGATGCCGTCGTGCAGGTCCCGGGCAAACCGGCGGCGTTCTTCCTCCTGCCCTTCCAGCAGCGCCGCCGAACGGACGGTATCCTCGGCCCGTTGCAGGCGGTATTTCTCTTCGGTGGCCTCCACCAGCTGGGCCTGCGTTTGCAGCAGACGTTCGTTGGTATCGGCCAGCTGGTCGTTGGCCCGCCGCAGCGCCTCCTCCGACTGGGTGAGCCACCAGATGACGTTGCGCGTGTGCCGCACGACCGGCCGGAAAATGAATAAGCCTTCCAGCAAAACGACCAGCAGCGTGGCCAGTCCGAGGGCCCACTCGACCCGCTCCAGGTGCCGGATGCGTTCGGTGTTTTCGGCATCGAACCGGAACACAATGTCGTTCATTTGCCCCAGATACAGCGGCTCTTCGCGCAGAACGGCCCCTAACGCCGCCTTCCGGTCGGCATCCGGCAGGTCCGCCGCAGAAATCTGCCGGAAATTACGGTACATCGTCTGAAAAACCGGCTCCAGTTGCGCAAACATCTGGTCCAGCTCCGCACTTTTTCGAACCTGAAACGGCTTTTCCATCACCAGTTCCCCCTTCCGCAACTGGATATGGCTCTGACTCCAGACATCCAGCAGCGAATCGAACGGCACCGTATCCGCCGCCGGAATGCCTTCCGTTCGCAGCAGGGCCAGCTTGGTCAGGCGCTGGCTCAGCATCCGCTGCCGCCCGGCCACGTTCAGCACCCGGCCGTCGTCGTACTGATTCCGGATGGTATGCCGCACGAACAGCAGGCCGCTGATGGTCAGCACCCCAATGGCCGAAAGAGCCAGCACATAAAACCGGGTCAGGCGCCGGGCCACCCGGCGGTCGAGATGGTCTGTCATCGGTTTTCGGTTGTCCGTTTTCAGTTTTCGGTTGTCCGTTTTCGGTTTTCGGTTAGTCAATTGCTGCGGAACAACTGAAAACTGAAAACTATAAACTGACATAAACCTGCCCACCTTCCACCTTCACCGGGTAAGTTTCGATGCGGTAGTCCTCGTCGGTGAGGCAGGAGCCGTCGCGGAGGGAAAAGGTCTTTTTGTGGAACGGACAGGCCACTTTGGGTTCGTCGCCCTGACTGCCGATCAGTCCCCGCGACAGGGCCATCTGCTGCCGGTGCGGACATTCGTTGGTGGTGGCGTACCACTCCCCGCGCCGGGCAAAGTTGAAAATCGCGATCTGCCGACCTTCCAGCAGAACACAGGCGCCGCCATCGGCCGGCACATCTTCCACCCGGCACGCCAGGTGCCAGGTGGTCGAAAGGGTTTCGGTTAGTAAGGTTTCCATCTTGTTCTGTGACCCCGGAGTTCAGCCGGGAAATTGGTTCATTCAGCTAAAGCCCGGGGATACTACCAACCTTTCGCCCGGACCTGCTCCCGCATGGGTTCGAACTGCACGCTGGGGTCTTTCTGGTCCGGCTGGTTCACGAAATGGGCAAACCGGCGACGGATTTCGGGCGTCTCGACGGCCTCTTTCCATTCGCAGGCGTAGTTGTCTACCAGCGCCTGCATCTCGCGTTCGAGGTCGGCGGCGATGCCTAGTACGTCGTCGACGACGACGGCTTTCAGGTAGGTCATGCCGCCTTCCAGCTTGTTGAGCCAGGTAGCGGTCCGGGTCAGCGGGTCGGCGGTTTTGATGTAAAACATCAGGAACCGGTCGATCAGGCGCAGGCAGGTTTCCTTGTCCACGTCCGATGCCAGCAGCTGGGCGTGCTGCGGTTTGGAGCCGCCGTTGCCGCAGACGTACAGGTTCCAGCCTTTTTCGGTGGCGATAATGCCGAAATCCTTGCTCTGCGCCTCGGCACATTCGCGGATGCAGCCCGAAACGGCCGATTTCAGCTTGTGCGGCGAGCGCAATCCCTTGTAGCGTTCTTCCACTTCAATGGCGAACGAGACCGAATCCTGCACCCCGAACCGGCACCAGGTCGAGCCGACGCAGCTTTTCACCGTCCGCAGCGATTTGCCGTAGGCGTGTCCGCTCTCAAAGCCGGCGGCAATCAGTTCTTCCCAGATTTGCGGCAGGTCGCTCACGTGTGCTCCGAAGAGGTCGATACGCTGGCCGCCGGTGATTTTGGTATACAGGCCGTACTTCTTCGCCACCTGCCCGATCACGATCAGCTTCTCCGGGGTTATTTCGCCGCCCGGAATCCGGGGCACCACCGAATACGTGCCGCCTTTCTGGATGTTCGCCAGATAGCGGTCATTGGAATCCTGAATCATCGCGCGGTCCTTGGCAAGGACGTTTTCGTTCCACAGGCTGGCCAGCAGCGACGCTACCAGCGGTTTGCAGATTTCGCAGCCGTCGCCTTTGCCGAAATGGTCCAGCACCGCGCCGTAGGTCCGCAGGTCGTTGATTTTGACCAGATCGAGCAGTTCCTGGCGTGAGTAATCAAAATGTTCGCAGACGACGTTGCGGATGTACTGGCCCTGGGCTTTCAGCACGCCCTGGAGGAGATCTTTCACCATCGGTGTACAGCCCCCGCAGCCGGTACAGGCTTTGGTCGCTTTTTTCAGGGCGTCGATGCTGGTATGGCCGTTTTCGGCCACCTCTTTGCAAATCTGCGCTTTGGTGATGGCTTCGCAGGAACAGATAAGCGCGTCGTCGGGCAGACTCATCACGCCCGCCGCGCTGTCAGCGCCGCTTCCGCCGCGGGCGCCCAGAATCAGGTCTTCGGGGTCGGGCGGCAGGGCCATGCGGTTTTTGCAGGTTTGCAGCAGCATGTTGTACTGTTCGGCGTCCCCCACCAGCACGCCGCCAAGCAGTTCTTTGCCGTCGGCCGACACGTTGATGCGCTTATAAATGCCTTTCGCCCTGTTTTCGTAGCAGATAGTGCGGCAGTCAGGGCCTTCCGCGAAGGGATTGCCGAAGCTGGCGACATCCACGCCGATCAGCTTCAGTTTTGTAGACATATCGTAGGGCCGGAACGCCTTTTCTTCGCCCGTCAGGCGTGAGGCAACGACCTCGGCCATCTCGTAACCGGGTGCCACCAGGCCGTAAATCATACCGTGGGCCAGGGCGCATTCGCCGATGGCAAAAATGGCCGGGTCGGAGGTTTGCAGAAAATCATCGACCACGATGCCGCCCCGTGGGTGGGTGTCCAGCCCGGCGGCTTTGGCCAGCTCGTCGCGGGGACGGATACCGGCCGAGATGATCAGCATGTCTACGTCCAGTTGCGTATCGTCGGCGAACGCCATGCCCGCAAACGTTTCGTCGCCGAGCAGTGTCCGGGTGTTTTTGGACAGGTGAATCCGCAGCCCCAGTTCCTCCAGTTTGCGCTGGAGGACGGCCGAACCGGCCTCGTCGATCTGCCGGGGCATCAGGCGCGGGGCAAACTCGACCACGTGCGCTTCGTCCAGACCGAGGTCCAGAAGCGCCTTGGCGGCTTCCAGGCCGAGCAGTCCGCCGCCGAGTACGGCCCCTTTGCGGGCCTTACGGGCGTGCGCCTGAATCATTTCAAGGTCTTCGATGGTGCGGTAGACGAAAACGCCTTCCTTCTCTACGCCCGGCACCGGCGGCACAAACGCACCCGAGCCGGTGGCCATCACCAGATAATCGTAAGGTACAACCAGCCCGTGATGCGAATGCACCTCGCGGCGGTCGCGGTCGATGTGCAGCACCGGGTCCGACAGGTAAAGCTGAATGCCGTTGTCGGCGTACCAGTTGTCCGGAGCCAGGGCGAGATCCCCGGCGGTCTTGCCGTCGAAGTACGCGCTCAGGTGTACGCGGTCGTAAGCGGCACGCGGTTCCTCGCCGAATACCGTAATCGAAAAGTCTGCCCTGTTGTGAGCCTTCGCTACGAGCTTTTCGCAAAACTTGTAGCCTACCATGCCGTTGCCAACAACAACAATTCGTCTGCTTGTACCCATGGACATAGTTATTTGTAACTATAAAATTGGTAAGACGCTCTTTTTTTATATAACTATTCTCATAAATGGCAGTTTGACGAAGAATAATTACAAGCCAAACTTAAATCGTCTTTTTTAAAATTCCTAACTTTTTATTTCGACAAAGCTCTGTTTTTAAATTAAAATTTGGCAAAAACACTTGTTTTGTAAAATTATACCTCTACTTTTGAACCAAGAAATCGCACATAGTACAAAATACTACAAATAGTACTTAAATAATAGTACCTCTTTAAACAGTGAAGCCTATGCGCCCCCGACTGACACTGGTAGGAGCGGGTCCGGGAGACCCGGAACTGATTACGCTGAAGGGCCTTCGGGCACTCCAGACGGCGGGGGCCGTGCTCTACGACGCGCTGGTTCACCCGGCTCTCCTCGACCACGCTCCGGCCTCCGCCGAACGACTGTTTGTCGGCAAGCGGCGCGGGCGCTGCGAGTTCGCCCAGGAGGACCTGAATCATCTGATTGTGGAATACGCCCAGCGTTACGGGCATGTGGTGCGGCTCAAGGGCGGCGACCCGTTTGTGTTCGGGCGGGGTTTTGAAGAACTGACATTTGCGCGGGAATTTGGCATCGAAACGGCGGTCGTACCGGGCATTTCGAGCAGCTATGCGGTGCCGGCGCTGGCCGGAATTCCGCTGACGAGCCGAGGCCTGAGCGAGAGTTTCTGGGTGCTGACCGGAACCACCCGGTTTCACCAGCTCTCGGGCGACATCCACGCCGCCGTCCGGTCCAACGCCACCCTGGTGATCCTGATGGGCATGCAGCATCTCGACAGGATTATGCGGCTGCTGTGCGGAGCAGGAAAAGAAGATTTACCGGTAGCGATCATACAGAATGGAAGCTGCGCCAACGAACGGGTGCTGTTCGGCCTGGCGGGAACAATTGCGGAAGAGGCTGTTTTGGAAGGGTTCTCAAACCCGGCGGTCATTGTGGCCGGGGAAGTCGTATCACTGAACAAGGAATTTTTTACGCAGACCAACAAGGTGGCCGTCGACCAGTTGCTCGACTCGCTGGGCGTAGGCGGCCGACCGGGAATTGCGTAATCAAACAGTCTTGTGGCCTACGGAATGGCAGTTCCGGAACGCCACAAAAATGCCCTGTCCGGTGGCAGCCTGACAGGGCGGGTAAAACCCAGTTTAAGCATGTTCCAACTTAAACCAGTCCAAATGTATGAGAAAACTCGTACATCCCAAAACTCTTTTGGGTTTCGTCGGCCTTAGCCTTCTCTCGCTGAACGTTCAGGCCCAGTTCACCCTCGGCGGCCAGCTCCGCACCCGTTCGGAATACCGCGACGGACAGGGCACCCTTCTCAAAGTCGGTGACAAACCGGCCTTCTTCACCTCCCAGCGAACCCGCGTAACGGCCTCGTATACAGGCTACCGGCTGAAGTTCGGCGCGACGCTCCAGGACGTTCGGGTGTGGGGGCAGGATGCGTCCACGATCAACCGCGTCACCAACCAGGATTTCAACGGCCTGCTCATGCATGAGGCGTGGGGCGAGGTCAGCCTGCTGGATACGACGGTCAAAACCAGGGAATTCGCCCTGAAGGTCGGTCGGCAGGAACTCGTCTACGACGACTCCCGGCTTCTCGGCAACCTCGACTGGCTCCAGCAGGGGCGCCGTCACGACATGGCGCTGCTGAAATACGCGGCCAACGGCTGGATGCTGCATGCCGGGGTCGCCTACAACCAGAACGCCGAACGCAAGACGGGCGCAATCTACAACGGCATTCCGACGGGCTACACGGCCGGGACCAACGCCATCGGCAGCCTTTACAAATCCCTCCAGTTCGTTTATCTGGGCCGGAAATTCTATGCCGGAAACTTCTCGTTCCTCGTTATCAAGGACGACTTCAACAAGTACGCCATGACGCTGCCAGCGGGCAGCACGGTAGCCACCCGCACCAACATTCCGGGCGTCTGGAGCCGGGTCACGTTCGGCGGCTACTTCACGGGTCAGTTCAAAAAGCTGGGTCTGAAAGGCGAAGCCTACTACCAGACGGGCAAAGACAAGGACGGCCTCACGGTCAAAGCGGCCCTGCTTTCGGGTCAGTTGACCTACAACACCAGCCGCCGTACCAGTCTCGGCCTCGGGCTGGACTACACGACCGGCAACGAACCGACCGCTTCGGGCACCACCACCCGCCGGTTCGACCCGCTCTACGGCACGCCGCACAAGTTCTGGGGCCTGATGGATTACTTCTACGTCGCCGACGGCTTCGGACGGGGCGGCCTGACGGACCTGTACTTCCGGGCCCGCTACAAGCCCACCGACAAACTGAATTTTGCGCTCGATGCCCACAGCTTCCGGTCACCCAACACGGTTCTGAGCGGCGACAAGAAGGAACTGAGCCAGAACTTCGGCGAGGAAATCGACCTGATTGCCAATTACACCCTCACCAAAAACATCGGACTGGAAGGCGGTTACTGCACTTTTCTGGCGACCGAATCGCTGGCTGCCGCGAGCGTCAAGAACGTAACTACGCCGCAAAAACGCTCCAACTGGGCTTATCTGATGGTTAACCTCAAATTCTGAACCCCATGAAATTCACCAATCCCCGCTATAACAAAATGCTGCTGGCGCTGGTGCTGGTAGCCGGCCTGATTACGGGCTTCAAAACCCTGGAAACCAACGATGAGCCCATCCGGATCGGCTTCATCCCCCTGACCGACTGCGCGCCCATCGTGATGGCGAAAGAACTGGGACTTTTTGAAAAATACGGCGTCAACGTGGAGGTCCGCAAGGAAGCTTCGTGGGCCAACATCCGCGACAAGGTCCTGACCGGCGAACTCGACGCGGCGCACTGCCTGTACACCATGCCGTTCTCGGTCTACACCGGCGTGGGCGGCAAGGCTGGTTCCGAAATGTACGTCGCCATGATTCTGAACAACAACGGACAGGCGATTACGCTTTCCAACGATTTCTGCGGAAAAGTGGGCTTCAGACAGACCGGCAAGGTCGCTCCGGTGGTGATGAACAAACTGAAGGCCGAGAAGGAAGTCACCTTTGCCATGACCTTCCCCGGCGGCACTCACGACCTCTGGCTCCGCACCTGGCTTTCGGCCGCGGGCGTAGACGCCAAGAAACTGAAAGTGATCACCATTCCGCCGCCGCAGATGGTCGCCAACATGAAAGTAGGCAACATGGACGGCTTCTGCGTCGGCGAACCCTGGAACGGCGTGGCCGTGAAACAGGGCATCGGTTTCTCCGAAATCTCAACCCAGGACATCTGGAAACACCATCCCGAAAAGGCGCTGGTGGCGAATAAGGAATTTGCCACGAAAGACCGCGAGAAGCTGAAGCGCGTGATGATGGCCGTTATGGAAGCCTGCAAATGGCTCGACAGCCCGGCCAACCGCAAGAAAGCCGCCGCGACCATCGGCCGGGGCCCGTACGTGAACGCGCCCGCCGACGTGATCGAAAACCGGATGATGGGCACCTACGACCTCGGCTGCAACCAGGGACAGGAAATCTACGGCGACGATTACATGACCTTTTTCCGCGGTGGTCAGGTGAATTTCCCGCGCAAGGCGCACGGCATCTGGGCGATGGCGCAGTACGTGAAGTTCGGCTACCTGAATCAGGCGCCGGATTACAAAACCATCGCCGACAAGCTGGTTTTGCAGGATCTGTACAAGGAAGTGGCGGCGAAAATGGGCGTCAAAGTCCCGAACGACGACATGAAGCCCTTCAGCCTGACCCTCGACAAAACGCCTTTTGACCCCAACCGTCCGGAAACGGCCCTGGCCCGCAAATAAGCTAACCGCCTCCGGACTACAGCTCAGGGTTTAGCTCCCCTGCCCGACGTTATGAAAACCTGATTCCATTAACAAAACCCTGAGCTGATTTTCACTCCTTTTTCTCATCCCCATGGAAGCAACGAACTCATACTCATTATCGGTCGAAGAAACCTCCGGCCGGATTTCGGAAGCGGTCTCAAAAATCGCGCTGAAGGCAAAAGGAACGGCCATTTCCCTGCTCTACTCGGCCGCGGGCATGGCCACGCTGCTGGGCCTGTGGGCGCTGGTCAGCAAGGTGACCAATAATGAAATTCCGACGCCCGCCGCCACCTGGGAAGTGTTCCGGACGCTGATCGAAGACCCGTTCTACGACGCCGGTCCCAACGACAAAGGCATCGGGCTGGTGCTGTGGAGCTCGATTCTGCGCGTCCTGACGGGTTTTGCGCTCGGTTCGGTGGTAGCCATTCCGCTGGGCGTGCTGATGGGCGCCAATGCCTTCTGCCGCAAAGTTTTCTACCCGATTGTGCAGATTCTGCGTCCGGTTTCGCCGCTGGCGTGGTTCCCGATTGGCCTGATGTCGTTTCAGTCGGCCGAGTCGGCAACCATTTTCATCATCTTCATCACCTCGCTCTGGCCGACGCTCATCAACACGGCCTTCGGGGTCGCTTCGCTGCCCGCCGATTACCGCAACGTGGCGAAAGTCTTTGGTTTCTCGACCTGGAAATACCTCACCCGAATCCTGATTCCGTACAGCATTCCGCACATCATCACCGGTCTGCGGCTGTCGATTGGCGTGGCGTGGGTGGTCATCGTGGCGGGCGAAATGCTCTCGGGCGGCATCGGCATCGGTTTCTTCGTCTGGGATAGCTGGAACGCCCTGAGCCTCGAAAAAGTCATCTCGGCCATCCTCATCATCGGTTTCGTCGGCCTCGCCCTCGACCGCCTGTTCACCCTCATCGAAAAGCGCGTCTCATACCAGGGGTGAAAAGTTGAAGGTTGAACGTTTAAGGTTGAATGTTTAAAAGTTTAGGGTTTATGGTTTATGGTTCGCAACCCTTCCTTATAGCTGATAGCCAGCCAATTACCACGTTAAACCATAAACTCTAAACTCTAAACCACATCCCCTCTGATTTCAAACGAAAACTTCCCATGTCCCATATCTCCTTACAAAACGTAGAAATCGCTTTTTCGTCCGCTAAAGGTCGTTTTGTGGCCGTGCGGGATATCAACCTCGACATCGAGCGGGGCGAAATCATTGCCATCATCGGTCACTCCGGCTGCGGCAAATCAACCATCCTGAACGCGATTGCGGGCATGGTGAACGTCAGCCGGGGCGACGTCCTGATTCACGGCAAACCCGTCAATGGACCGGGGCCCGACCGGGGCGTGGTGTTTCAGCACTACTCGCTGCTGCCCTGGCTGACGGTCGAAAAGAACATCCTGACGGCCGTGGATTCGGTATTAAAGGATAAAACAAAAGCCGAAAAAGCGGAGACGGTTGAATACTTTCTGAAGGCCGTGAACCTGTACCAGCACCGCCACAAACTGCCTTCGGAGATTTCGGGCGGCATGAAACAGCGGACGGCCATTGCCCGGGCCTTTGCCATCAACCCCGACATTCTGCTGCTCGACGAGCCGTTCGGGGCGCTCGACGCGCTGACCAAAAGCACGATGCACGTCGAACTGCTGAAGCTCTGGAACCTCGACAACCGGAACAAGACCATCGTCATGGTCACGCACGACATCGAAGAGGCCATCTTCCTGGCCGACCGCATCGTGGTGATGACCGACGGCCCCGCCGCCACCATCCGCGAAATCGAAAACGTCACGCTGGACCGTCCGCGCCACAAGAAAGACATCGCCCACGACCCCCGCTACAACGACATCCGCGACCGCCTGCTCGAACTGCTGGTCGACAAACTTTCTATTGCTGACATCGCTGTATAACCCTTTTGTATGAAAACCACAGGCAAACTTACCCAACTGAACCTGCTCTCGGCTTCCGGTATCGGGATGCGGACCTTTCACATCACCTGGCTGACGTTCTTCTGCTGCTTTTTCGGCTGGTTCGGCATTGCGCCGCTGATGCCCATTATCCGCGAAGACCTCGGCCTGACCAAACCGCAGATCGGCAACACCATCATCGCCGCCGTATCGATGACCATTTTCGCCCGCCTGCTGATCGGTCGGCTGTGCGATACGGTGGGGCCGCGCCTGACCTACACCTGGCTGCTGGTGCTGGGCGCGATTCCGGTCATGGGCGTGGGCCTGGCGAACAGCTACGAAACGTTTCTGCTGTTCCGGCTGGGCATCGGGGTCATTGGGGCATCGTTTGTCATTACGCAGTTTCATACCTCGGCGATGTTTGCCGACAACATCAAAGGCACGGCCAACGCGGTGGCGGGCGGCTGGGGCAACCTCGGCGGCGGCGTCACGAACATGGTCATGCCGCTCATTCTGGCCGGCATCGTGGGTCTGGGCTACGCACCCCACACGGCCTGGCGGCTGGCGATGATTCTGCCGGGCGTGATGCTGCTCGTGATGGCGTTCGTCTACTACAGATTCACCAAAGACACGCCGGAGGGCAATTACGCCGACATCCAGCGCGATACCACGGCCAAAGCGGCCCCGGTTTCGTTCGCAAAGGCGGCCTCCGACTGGCGCGTATGGGCCCTGTTTCTGGCCTACGGAGCCTGTTTTGGCATCGAAATCACCTTCGACGGGGTGGCGGCCCTGTACTTCGTGGACACCTTCCACCTCGACGTGGCGACGGCCGGTTTGTGGGCGGGCGTGTTCGGCTTCATGAACATCTTCGCCCGGGCACTGGGCGGCATCGTAGCCGATAAGGTCGGCAGACGCTACGGCATGCGTGGCAAAGGCCTGCTGCTGGCGGCGATGCTGCTGCTGGAAGGTCTCGGCATCATGTTCTTCGCCCAATCGGGCAACCTGACCCTGGCGATTGCGTCCATGCTGGGCTTCGCGATGTTCCTGAAAATGGCCAACGGGGCCACGTATGCCATTGTGCCTTTCGTGAATCCCCGGGCGGTGGGTGTCGTGAGCGGCATCGTCGGGGCGGGCGGCAACCTCGGCGGCGTGCTGGCGGGCTTCCTCTTCAAGTCGGAAAGCATCAGCTACGGGCAGGCGTTCCTGTATATCGGCATGGCCGTAGCGGCGGTGTCGATGCTGGTCGTCCTGACGCGATTCGAGAAGAAAACCGTGGAGCAACCCGAGCTGGTGGCAGAAGCTGTGTAAAGATTTTTGTATCGCGGAGTTAAGCGGAGAGGAGCAGAGTTTAGCGGAGATTTTTCTAAGAAACAACTCCGCTAAATCCCGCCCCCTCCGCTTAACTCCGCGAAATAACCCCCTTTAGTCCCATGACTCAACCCATCAAAACCACCTGTTGCTACTGCGGCGTCGGCTGTGGCGTGCTGGTTCATCAGGAGCGGCGGTCCGGCGATTCGGCCGGGCAGTTACGCGTCGAAGGCGATCCCGATCATCCGGTCAACCGGGGCATGTTGTGCTCGAAAGGCATGAACCTGCACTACACCGTGATGGATGGGTCGGACCGGCTGCTGTACCCGCAGATGCGCCCCAACCGCTCGATGCCCCTGCAACGCGTGAGCTGGGACGAAGCCCTGGAACGGACGGCGGCGGTGTTCCGGACCTTCATCAAAAAGTTCGGGCCGGATTCGGTGGGTTTTTATGTGTCGGGGCAATGCCTTACGGAAGAATATTACCTCGTTAACAAGCTGATTAAGGGCTTTATCGGCTCGAATAACATCGATACCAACTCCCGGCTCTGTATGAGTTCGGCCGTGATGGGCTACAAACTGACGCTGGGCGAAGACTCCGTGCCGGTCTGTTACGACGACATTGAAGAGGCCGACGTATTTTACGTGCAGGGAGCCAATCCCGCCTGGTGCCACCCGATTCTGTGGCGGCGCATCGAAGCGCACAAAGCGGCCAATCCGCACGTCAAAATCATCTGCGTCGACCCGCGCAAAACGGATACGGCCCGCTCGGCCGACCTGCACCTGCCCATCCGGCCCGGTACGGACATTGTGCTGAACCACGCCATCGGCCGGGTGCTGATCGAGCGGGGGTATATTGACCAGACATTTATTGACAATCACACGGACGGATTTACGGCCTACCGTGAAGCCGTCAGGCAACGCACCGTCGCCGAAGCCGCCGACATTTGCGGCGTTTCGGAAGCGGGCATCGAAGAAGCCGCCGAATGGATTGGCCGCTCGAAAGGCTTTCTGTCGCTGTGGACGATGGGTCTCAACCAGTCGGTCATCGGCGTCAACAAGAATTTAGCCCTCATCAACTTACACCTCATTACGGGCCGCATCGGCAAACCCGGCAACGGGCCGTTTTCGCTGACGGGCCAGCCCAACGCGATGGGCGGCCGCGAAGTCGGCGGACTCGCCAACGGCCTTCCGGCCCACCGCGACGTGACCAACGCCGCCCACCGCGCCGAAATGGAAGCGTTCTGGGGTTCGCCGGTGTCGATTGCACCCAAACCCGGCCTGACCGCCACGGAGTTGTTTCAGGCTATGGCCAACGACAAGCTGAAGGCGATCTGGATCATCAACACGAATCCGATGGTGAGCATGCCGGATGTAAACGCGGTCGAACAGGCGCTGACGAACGGCCGTTTCGTGGTCGTGCAGGACATTTCGAACCGCGCCGACACCGTGCCGTTTGCCGATGTGGTGCTGCCCGCCGCCGCCTGGCTGGAAAAGGAAGGCACCATGACCAACGCCGAACGCCGGATTACGTACCTTCCCAAAGCCCTCGACGCGCCCGGTGAAGCCCTGCCCGATGCCGAAATCATCTGGCGTTTCGCCCAGAAAATGGGCTTCGGCGAAGCGTTCCAATACACCTCAGCCGCTGAAGTCTACGACGAATACGTCCGCATTTCGGAAGGAACCAACGTGGACATGACCGGCGTGAATTACGATCTGCTCAAGGCGAAACGGAGCATTCAATGGCCGTTTTCGAAGACAGGAGACAAGAGACAAGAGACAGGAGACAAGAGACAGGAGGCTGGAACGAAACGACTCTTCACGGACGGGCAGTTCTACACGGCCAATGGGCGGGCGCAGATTCATGCGGTGCCGGACGGGAACGAGTCGGAGCCGACAAGCGAGGATTTTCCGCTGGTTCTGACCACGGGTCGCGTCCGGGATCAGTGGCATACGATGACCAAGACCGGTCGCGTGGCAAAACTGAACCAGCACACACCGCAGCCGTTTCTGCAAATTCACCCCGACGATGCCCGGCAGCGCGGCATTGCCGACGGACAACTGGTCGAAGTGCGCAGCCGCCGGGGCCTCGTGCGCGTGAAGGCGCAGCTGACCGACGACGTGCGGCCGGGGCTGTGTTTTCTGCCGATGCACTGGGGCAAAATGCTCGACTCGACCCTGAACCGGGCCAACAACCTCACCAGTGCCCTCATCGACCCGCGTTCCAAAGAACCGGACTTCAAGTTTTCGGCCGTAGAGGTGACGCTGTACCGCAAACCCGCCGAGAAAATCATCCTCATCGGGGCCGGTTCGGCGGGACTGGGCTTCATCAACGCGTATCGCAACCTAAATTCAGAAGACGAAATTCACGTCTTTTCCAAAGAAATCTACCCGTTCTACAACCGCGTGCTGCTGCCCGACTACATCAGCGGAGCGCAGTCGTGGGAACAGCTGGTCAAACTCCGCGAGGACCAGTTTGCCGACGCCCGCATCGTGGTGCACAAGGGCGTCGGCATCGAGCATATCGACCGCAAAAACAAGGTGGTCATCGATAGTGAAGGGGCCGAGCATCATTACGATAAACTGCTGCTGGGAACGGGCAGCCGGGCGTTCATGCCGAAAGGCGTGCCCCGGTTGTCGGGAATTTTCAATATGCGTTCGCGCCTGGATGCGGATTCGCTGATGCCGTTTCTGCAAACGGAAAACCCGCATGCGGTCATCGTCGGCGGCGGTCTGCTGGGGCTGGAACTGGCCTCGTCGCTGCGGCATATCGGCGTGCGGGTGTCGGTCATTCAGCGTGTCAGCCGACTCATGGAACGGCAACTCGACCCGCTGGCGGGCGAACTGCTGTACCAGGAACTGACCGACCGCGGCATCGACATTTTCTTCAACGAAGAAGTGATGACCTTCCAGGGCACCGACCGGGTAGAGGGCGTGAAGCTGAAATCCGGCCGGACGCTGGCCTGTCAGGTGGTCGTGATGGCGATTGGCACCGTGCCGAATACCGAACTGGCCCGCGAAGCCGGTCTGGACCTGAACCGGGGCGTGGTCGTGAACGATTACCTGCAAACGTCGGACCCGGACATTTTCGCCGCCGGAGAAATCGCCCAGTGGCGCGGGCAGATGTGGGGCATCACGCTCGCCGCCGAGCAGCAGGCCGAAGTGGCCGCCCGCTTCATCACGGGCGACGTGTCGCAGCCCTACAAAGGCAGCCTGTCGATGAACATCCTGAAAATGGAAGGACTGCATTTGTGCAGCATCGGCATGGCCGAAGCGCCCGCCGGGGAGCCGGGTTACGAGGAAATTATCTTTACGGATAAGGCCAAACGGTATTACAAAAAGTGCATTGTGTACCGCGACAAGCTGGTCGGAGCCATTCTGGTGGGCGATAAGAACGAGTTTCAGGAATTCCGCGAACTCATCGCCAACGGCCTTGAACTGTCGGAAAAACGCCTGCAACTGCTCCGGGCGAGCAAGAAAGTGGACCCGGTGATGGGCAAGCTCGTCTGTTCGTGCAACAACGTCGGGCGCGGCAACCTCGAACGGGCCATCCAGGCGGGCTGCACGGACTTCAAAGAACTCTGCAAGACCACCGGCGCCGGCACCGGCTGCGGCTCGTGTCGGCCGGAGGTGAGGAGTATTCTGGAAATGGCAAATAGCCTGATAGTGAATAGTGAATTGGCGAATAGCGAATAAGCTCCGCTCTAGCTCTGACTCTTCACTAAGCGAAGTCTATTCGCTATTCGCCAATTCACTAGTTCGCTATTAAAAATGCGCGATTACTACACCCTCAAATTCAACCTTCCCGCGGGCATTGTTTCGCCGGGGGCGTTGCAGCAGATTCTGAAACTGGCGGCTGGGGCGCATGTCCGGACGGTGCGTTTCGGGGCGCGGCAGCAACTGCTGATGACCGTGCATTACGAGGATCTGCCGTTTCTGCGGAAAGACCTCGACGGCATCGGGCTGCGCTACGAAGTCAATACCGACCAGTACCCGAACATTATCAGCTCGTACTGCGGCGAAGAAGTGTTCCGGACGGGTGCGTGGCTGGGCGAAAGCGAGTACCACAGCATCCTGGACCAGTTCGATTTTCAGCCGCGGCTGAAGGTCAATCTTTCGGATTCGAACCAGAACTTCACGCCGTTTTTTACGGGCAACCTCAATTTCATTGCTTCGCCGGAGCCGCATTTCTGGTATCTGTACATCCGCCCGAAACAGACGAACACCGTTTTCCGCTGGCGCGACCTGATTTATACCAACGACATCGGTCGCCTGGCCCGGAATGTGGAGGAGGCCATGCTCGAAGCGGGGTATACCGACGAGGAGACGCTGTACCGGACCGTATCCCAGGGACGAACGTACATCACCCAGCCCGCTACGCAGGAGGTGGAACTGCCAGAATTTTCGCTGCCGTATTACGAAGGCTTCAACCGCTACGGGCAGCGGACGTGGCTGGGGCTGTACCGCCGCGACGAGCAGTTCAGCATTCCGTTTCTGCTCGACCTCTGCGCGCTCTGCCTCAAAACCCGGATTGGCGAAATCTGCCTTACGCCCTGGAAATCGCTCATTATCAAAGGCATTTCGGAAAAAGACCGTTCCGCCTGGTCGTATGTCCTCGGGAAGCACAACATCAACGTCCGCCATGCCGCTACCGAACTGGCCTGGCAGACCGAAGACCATTCCGACGAGGGGATGAAGCTGAAAAAGAAGCTGGTCCAGTATTTTGAACAACACGATACCCGCACTTTTGGCCTTTGTTTCGGCATCCAGACGCGGCCCAAATCGGAGGTCTTCGGCTCGGTGCTGATTCGGAAACGGCCGCTGGTGCAGTTGGGCCAGTTGTCGCTCTTCAGTGTTTACGATCTGTATTTTACCGAAAACTTCAACCCGAACAGCCGGACCTATTTCCGGTTCGAAAGAGGAATTCTGGGCATTCATCTGCCCGCGCAACTGGAGCGGCTGTGCCGGAAATTCAACATGCGACGGGTGATGGAAACGGCCCGGCCAGTGCCCGAACCCGCCGAAACGGCAACTCCGGCCGCGGCCCAGACGGCGCACCAGTGTCCGGATTGCCTGACGATCTACGACGAGCGTCACGGCGACAGCCGGCGCGGCATTCCGGCGGGCGTCCCGTTTGCGAACCTGCCCGCCGACTGGTGCTGCCCGACCTGCGAAACCGAAAAAGAGAAGTTGCTGGAAGTTGAACTTAACTAAATGTGTTTAACCACAGAGGTACACCGAGTTGGGCACAGAGTTAAAAAGAGTTTTTTTAGAAAAAACCTCCGTGCATCTCTGTGAATTTCTGTGGTTACCCAAAGAATATGAAAACAGCCGCAATCGAAACCACGTTTTTCGCCTTTGAGAGCGACTTTGCCGTGTCCCTCCGCTGCATTCCGATGGTGGTCCGGTACAAACTCGACGCCGTCCGCATCAAGCTCAAACTGCCGGAATGGGCCCGCTTCAGCCTTGCCGAGAAGCAGGAACTGGCGAACCGGCCCTGCCATACGCCCAATCAGATCGAAGAATACCGGCAAGCCGTCGTCCGGCTGATTGCCGAACGCTGCCGCCACGGAGCCACGGAACTGACCAGCCTGAACCCGTCGTGGGACAACCTGAGCGAAGTTCCGGCGGAGGTCAATGAGAAGGCCGCCGAATGGGAATGTCCGCCCGTCAGCCTGAGCCAGTGGATAGACCTGCCTGTCCTGCAGCGGTTTGCGCTGGTGAAGCTCAGCCGGTCGGGGCACGGAGGCGAAAATCTGCCGCGCGCCATGCGGGAATTTGGACTGGTGGATTAAAACAGAAAGAGGCTCCCCAGCGTGTACTGGCCCAGCTTCCGGCTATCGGAAGGCAGTCCGGCGACATTGGTCCGGAGCAGCCGGACCGCCCGGCGCCGGGTGCCCTGAGCGGAAAAAACGATGCTGCCGTGCATCTGTTTTACCTTCTCGAAGGCCGCCAGGTTGGGGGAGCGCTCCATGGAAAGGGTCGTGTGGTAACTCGCCGTCTGGATGTTGATTCCTTCCCGTTTCAGGCTGCGGCTGATTTCGCGCAAAACGGCAAAAATATTGGTTTCCAGTTCCAGCAGTAATTCGCCGACACCTTCGGTCTGAAATACCGTTGCGAGATCGTATTCAAACGAGCGCAGGTATTGCCGAACGGTGTTTAAGTGCTCTTTGTATTTTTCTTTGTAAGCAAGAATCGCCTCCAGATTGGTATTGGCCTGCGGAACCGGAAAACAGGTGTCGAAAATCAGCGTAACGGCATCCGTCGGCCGGGCCTGCGCCTGAAACAGAAAGTCCTGAAAAGCGGCATTGCAGGTGCCGGGGGTGATGTGTTTGCCCTTCAGCATGAAGTCCTCGCGCACCAGCCGGGTCAGGAACCAGACGCTCTGGTCGATCAGGTCATTGTGCTCCACTTCGTAGGCAACCTCCGGCTTTTCAAGGCGATTGATGGCATAAACGTAGTCGAAGAAGGACGTCTCATACGCGGCGGAGAGGGGAACGCTTTGCAGAACCGGGGGTGAAAAGCGGTCGAAAAGCTGAGGCAGCAAGGCGCTGGAACCGTCCTTTTTAAACCCTTTTTCGAGCCGTCGATACTCCTTTCCCAGCTCTTTTTTCAACTCCTTATTGATAAACGATTTGGCTACGATGGGCGTAAACAGCTCATTTTCGTACAGAAACCGGATGGCCTCAGCGCGTTTGAAATAGTTTTTCTGCTGCCGGTTTTCGGTTGCTTCCGGTTCTTCTCCTTCCAGCAGCTGCGTCAGATACTCGTCGGTAGGGAATACCGAAAGCAGTTCGTCATTGTACAGCAGCGAAGCTTTTGTCCAGTTCAGGCACGGCAGGAATCCCGGATAGTAAATCGAGCACTCTTTCATACAACAAATATACAACCCGGCCTCCACCCGCTCCCACCTTCGACGGGTTTTACAAAAAAAGTGCCCTGCCGACCCGTCGAACGCAAACGGGCGGGCAGAGCCTCTGTATATTCTTATCGCTTCCCGTTCAGGTGGTTACGGACGCTTCCTGGTCCAGAATGGCCCTTACCTGTTCGCTTACTTTCTTCATGGTCCGGAAATGCCCGGCCAGAAACTCACCCAGCGCCTCCTGGTCCGCAGCCGGCGGCGCATTCTTGAGGTCTTCCAGCGCATTGGTCAGAATGATCATCAGTTGCTTCTGACCGGCTTCCGCCGCATTGCCGACATCGGCGCACGTCGTGCGGTCGCGCAACACCAGCAGATCATAGTAAAGTTTGTATAATTCCTGAACCTGCTGACTCCACTGGTCAAATGCAGTCGCCAGAGGGTGGATCAAAGCCGCCGGAGTATTTGTCACTAGTTGCATATGTTTTGGGGTAGGGAGATACTCAATTGTTCAAAAAACAAACAACTACCATACCAGACAGGCAAAATCGGCCCATTGCTGTAACCATTTCAACCTAAACCATTAACATTTCATATGTAATGCCGTTATTTTTACAGAAAATGATCCCTTCCGAAGCGAATTATTGGACATTGGACCCTTTCGACGGCAGCCCGGTATCCATCCAAATAACAAAGGAATTGGCCTTCTGTTTTGGGAAAACCGGTTTTTCACCGAATTTTGCATCAACTGATCCTATATTCATGCTGCCTTGCCAATCTTCCGTGCAGTATGGTATCACTATTGCTCTGATTCACAGGTTTACCGGCTGCTACCACTGACCTGATTTCTAATAACCAATGCATACGTTTACTCCACCCAGTTTCCGTAAACCGATCATCCGCTTGCTCGCTGTTCTGCTGGGCGGCCTGCTGGCCTCCTGCACTTCCTCCCGCGACATTGCCTATTTCCAGTCCGGATCGAGTCTGCCGGGGGCGGGCATGGCCATTTCCAATCGGTACGTGCCGGTGATTCAGCAGGCGGACCTGCTTTCGATTTACATCAACAGCATCAATCCCGAAGCCAGCCGGATGTTCAACCCGTACGGCGAGGCCGAGCGGCAGATCACGACCCCGACGCAGCCGGGCCAGATTCCCGCCGGAATCGGCTACCTCGTCGATGAGGAAGGCAACGTGGAAATTCCGCTGGTGGGCAAAGTAAAACTGGCGGGGCAGACGACCCTGCAGGCGCGGGAGATCATCCGGGAAAAGCTGAAAGCGTTTCTGAAAGAGCCGACCGTCAATGTGCGGTTTCTGAATTTCAAGATTTCGGTACTGGGCGAGGTGGGCCGCCCCTCGGTTTTTGTCATTCCCAACGAGCAGATTACGCTTCCGGAAGCGCTCAGCCTCGCCGGTGACGTGACCATTTTCGGCCGGCGCGACAACGTACTGATTATCCGCGAGACGGCCGGGCGCCGCGAATTTGCCCGCCTCAATCTGACCCGTCGGGATGTGTTTCAGTCCCCGTTTTATTACCTGCATCCCAACGACGTGGTGTACGTGCAGCCCGGAAAGACGCGGGTCGCCTCTACAGACCGCTGGCTGCTTTTCCTGCCGACGACGCTCAGCGCGCTTTCCCTGCTGGCGATTATCATCCGGGGCGGCGGGTTCTGATTCCGGCATGGAGCGGTAAAACGACCGGGAAAAGGTTACCGGCCGACCCGCCTGACTGGCTTTGAACGTTAAATTTCGCGAGCAACAGTAACTCTTCTCTCGAAAACAACTGATTGATTTACAACGAAGTGGCATCCGGCGATGCCACTTTTTTTTATTTAATCAAACCAGAGCTGTTACCTTTTGAACATTATCCTGTCTAAAAAACATCAGAATCAATGCGGTGTTCTGCAATCAATTCATGATCAATAAAGCATATAAGATTATTTCCGGTTAATCTTGTTGCTCCTGAGTAGATCGTCGGTAGCTGACTTATCCGTAAAGTTCTGTTTATCATGGCAAACGATCGCGCGCCTTCTACTGGTCGCGTGTACTCAACGTCTTTCAGGTGTTGCACTTTCAGGCAACGCCCTGTGCAATTGAATTTCTGAGAATTAAGAAAAAATGCCCTGCCGTTCGACGTCCCGACGAAACGCTGGAATTGCTGTGGCATCACTTTTCGAAAGGCTTTAATTAATCACCAAGAGTACCTCAATGGGTATGAAGGCAACAACCTCCCACACATACACAACGACACCCGCTTACACGAAGGAAGAGTACGTCACGTCCGATCTCCAGAGTTTCGTGATGCGCTATCTGCGTAACTGGAAATGGTTTGTCCTGAGCCTGTTCGTCTTTGCGGGTCTGGGTTTTCTTTATCTGAAATCAGTAGAGCCTCTTTACCGCATCACGGCCTCTCTGCTCGTGAAAGACCAGCAAAAAGGCATTTCGGAGACCAACGCGCTGAAGGAGATGGACCTTTTCAAACCCAGCCGGGTGGTGGAGAACGAAATTGAAATCCTGAAGTCGCACACCCTGATGCAGAAGGCCGTCGAAAGCCTCGGCCTCCAGGTCCGTTATTACCACAAAGCCCTGTTTGGTCCCCGGGAAGTGTACGACGAACTGCCGTTCCGCCTGCAACTGATCGACCCGCTGCCCGGACTGTACAAAACAGACCTGACCCTGCAGCCGGTGAGCGCCGGGACGGTCCGCCTCGGCAACCAGACCTATCCGGTCAACCAGGTACTGCAAACGCCCTACGGCCGTCTGCGCATCGAGGCCCCCAAACCGCTGGAAGCCGCAGCGGAACCCCTGATTGTCAAAACCATGCCGCTGCGGCAGGCGACGCTCGTGTACTCGCGCAGCCTTAAGGTCGAGCCCAGCAGCAAATCCTCCACCGTGCTGCTGCTGACGCTGGACGACCCCGTTCCGACCAAAGGCGAAGACCTGCTCAACCGGCTCATCAAGGAATACACGGCCGCCGAAGTGGAAGACAAAAACCGGGTGGTCAACAAAACCATGCAGTTTATCGAAGCCCGCCTTGCGCTGGTCTCCAAAGACCTGGCGGAAATCGAGAACAATATCGAAAAATACAAATCAGCCAACGGCATTACCGACATGAGCGCCGAGGCCCAGACCCTGCTTCAGCGGGTGCAGGCCAACGATAGCCAGCTCAGCCAGGTCGATATTCAGCTTGGTGCCCTGAACGATGTGGAACGGTATGTCCGGGCAAAGACGACCAATCCGGGCATGGTGCCGGCCTCCCTGGGCATGAACGACCCCACGCTGGTAGGACTCATCAGCCGCGCCAGCGAACTGGAACTGAAGCGCAACGACCTTCTGAAAACGACGTCCGAACAGCACCCGTTTGTGAAGGGCGTCAACGAGCAGATTGCGCTGACGAAGCAGAACATCCGGCAGACGCTCGGCAACCTGCGCGAAAGCCTCGAAGGCACCCGGCAGGAACTGCTGACGCGCAACGCCCGGCACGAAGGCATGGTGCGGAGCGTCCCCAACAAGGAACGCGAACTGATGAACATCACGCGCCAGCAGTCCATCAAAAACGGCCTGTATACCTATCTGCTGCAAAAACGGGAGGAAACTTCGCTGTCGTACGCCTCGACGATGGCCGACACCCGGACCATCGATCTGGCCCGGAGCGACGCCACGCCCATCAAGCCCATTGCCTCCCTGATCCTGCTGCTTTTCAGTACGCTGGGGCTGATCGTGCCGATGGTTGCCATCACCCTCCGGGATCTGCTGAACAACCGCGTCGCGCAGCGCTCGGATGTGGACGAAGCTGTGCAGGTGCCCGTCATTGGCGAGATTTCGGAAGCCCGGTTCAAAAATCCGATCATTGTCCGGGAGGGCGACCGGTCGGTGGCGGCGGAGCAGATTCGGGCGCTGCGGACAAATCTCCAGTTCCTGCGGTCGGGCAACGACAGTCTGTCGCTGCTGCTGACCTCCAGCGTCAGCGGGGAAGGCAAGTCGTTTGTCTCGCTGAACCTGGCCGCCAGCCTGGCGCTCATCAGCCGCCCGACGGTCCTGATCGACATGGACCTGCGGAAACCGACCCTGCACACGCAGTTGAAACTGGCGAATTCGGTCGGGCTGAGCAACTACCTGACCGGCGAGGCCGAGCTGGAAGACATTCTGCAGCCGGTGGCCGACATTCCGTACCTGTGGGTAATTCCCTGCGGCATGACGCCGCCAAATCCTTCGGAACTGCTCACCAGCAGCCGTCTGGATGAGCTGTTTGTCAAACTGCGCGAACTGTTTGCCTTTATCCTGGTGGATGCCCCGCCGATCGGGCTGGTCACCGACGCCCAGATCATCGCCAGCCATACCGACGCCGCGCTGTACATGGTTCGTTACAAACTGACGCCCAAAGAAGCGCTTCGCAAGGTCGAGACGCTATATCGGGAACAGCGCCTGCGAAAACTGGCCCTGGTCCTGAACGGCGGAGACGCCAAATCGGCCTACCAGCATAATGCCTATTACAGCCCGCAGGCCCGTGAGCAGCCCGGCGTGCTGAAACGTCTTTTACAAAATCCGACTTTGAAAAACGCCTTGAATTAGGCCGTCCTACCTGATCCGTACCGATATGATTACGCAAGCCCCCATTCAGATGGTAGATCTGAAAACCCAGTATCTCCGCCTGAAAACCGATATTGACGAAGCCATGCAGCAGGTTCTGCTGAACGGCGACTTCATCAACGGCTCGTTTGTCCGGCAGTTTCAGCAGGATCTGGCCGCTTTTCTGGATGTGGAACGGGTCGTCACCTGCGCCAACGGCACGGATGCCCTGCAACTCGCCATGATGGCGCTGGATCTGAAACCCGGCGACGAAGTGATTGTCCCGGCGTTTACGTACGTGGCCACGGCCGAAGTGATTGCCCTGCTGGGTCTGACGCCCGTCTGGGCCGATGTGGACCCGGATACGTTTAACCTCACGGCCGAAAACGTGCAGGCCGTGCTGACACCCCGGACCAAAGCGATTGTCCCCGTTCACCTTTTTGGCCAGTGCGCCGACATGGAGCCGCTGCTGCATCTGGCCAGCGCCAACGGCCTTGCGATCATTGAAGACACCGCCCAGGCCATCGGCAGTATCTACCGTTTTGCCGACGGCACGGAGCGGATGGCGGGCACCATCGGCGACATTGGCTGTACGTCTTTTTTTCCGTCGAAAAACCTCGGCTGCTACGGCGACGGCGGGGCGCTCATGACCAACGATACCGGGTTGGGAGAACGCCTGCGCATTGTCGCCAACCACGGCCAGCGGCAGAAGTACATTCACGAACGGGTGGGGGTCAATTCGCGGCTCGATACCCTTCAGGCGGCCGTTCTGAGCGTTAAGCTGCCGCATCTGCCGGATTTCAGCCGCCGTCGGCAGGAAGCCGCCGCCCGCTACGACGAATGGCTGGGCAACGTGCCCGGCCTTCGGATTCCGGTCCGGGCGGCCGCTTCGACGCACGTTTTTCACCAGTACACCCTCAAAGTAGAAGGCGACCAGCGCGACGCGCTGAAAAGTCATTTGCAACAGGCGGGCATTCCGGCGATGGTCTATTACCCGATGGCCATGCACCAGCAGCCCGCCTACCGCCGCGACGAGTATCCGGCGGGGTCTTTCCCCGTTTCGGAAGCCCTCTGCCGCCAGGTGCTCTCGCTGCCCATGCATACCGAAATGGACGAAGCGGAGCAGGAATACATTGCCGCAAAAGTAATCGAGTTCTTTAATGCTGAATGATTGATAGGTTGAATGATAAAATGACTGAGTCAAATCAACCTATCAGTCATTCAACCTTTCAATCCTTCAGCCAGGCGCTTATGACAACCAAAACTACCTATATCCACCCTACCGCTGTCGTGGACGAAGGCTGTGAAATCGGTGCGGGAACGCGGATCTGGCACTTTTCGCACCTCATGCCGGGCTGCGTGCTCGGGGAGGACTGCAACATTGGCCAGAACGTGGTCGTGTCGCCGAACGTCGTGCTCGGGCGGAACGTGAAAGTGCAGAACAACGTGTCGATTTATACCGGCGTCACCTGCGAGGATGATGTGTTTCTGGGCCCGTCGATGGTGTTTACCAACGTCATCAATCCCCGTTCGGCGGTCAATCGCCGGGACCAGTACACCTCTACGCCCGTCGGCCGGGGCGCTTCCATCGGCGCCAACGCGACCATCGTTTGCGGCAACCCGATCGGGGCGTTTGCGCTCATCGGGGCCGGGGCCGTCGTGACCAGACCCGTACCGGCCTATGCCCTGGTGGTAGGTAATCCGGCCCGGCAGACCGGCTGGGTAAGTGAATACGGCCACCGCCTGCAGTTTAATGCCGAAGGACGGGCCACCTGCCCCGAAACCGGCCAGGAATACCAGCTTGAACAAAACCAGGTCCGGCGCATCAGCTGAACCTGCCCAATACCGTCAGGAAACCCCTGACACTCATGAAAAAGTACTCTGTCCGGGGGCGACCCCTCTTTTTAACTGTAAAATGAACTATTCAGAAAAGTTAATCCGGTTTGCCGTAGTTGGCTGCGGTCATATTGGAAAACGTCATGCCGAAATGATTCAGCAGCATCCCGAAACGGAACTCGTTGGACTGGTTGACGTAAAGAATCGCCGTGACCTGAATATCGACAAGTACGACGTGCCGTTCTTCCGCTCGCTCGACGACCTGCTGGCGGCCAATCTCAACCTCGACGTGGTCACGATTGCCACGCCCAACGGCCTGCATGCCGAACAGGCGCTGCGGGCGCTCGATGCCAACAAGCACGTCGTGATCGAGAAGCCCATCGCCCTGCGCCGGCAGGATGCCGAACAGGTGCTATACAAAGCCCTGAGCAAACGCCGGGACGTGTTCGCCGTGATGCAGAACCGGTATTCGCCGCCTTCCGTCTGGCTCAAAGACCTCGTGGAATCCGGCGCCCTGGGGCAGATTTACCTCGTTCAGCTCAACTGCTACTGGAACCGCGACGAACGGTACTACACCACCGGCAGCTGGCACGGACAGCGCGACCTCGACGGCGGGACGCTCTACACCCAGTTCTCCCATTTCATCGACATCATGTACTGGCTGTTTGGCGACATCACCAACATCCAGGCGCGCCTGATGGACTTCAACCACCAGCACCTGACCGATTTTGAGGACAGCGGCGTGGTGTCGTTCCAGTTTCTCAACGGCGGGATGGGCTGCATGAATTTCTCGACTTCGGTCTGGAACAGCAACCTCGAAAGCAGCATTACGGTCATCGCCGAAAACGGCAGCCTGAAAGTGGGCGGACAGTACATGGACAAGGTCGAATACTGCCATGTCCGCAATTACACCATGCCGGAACTGCCGCCGACCAACCCCGGCAACGACTACGGCGCGTACAAAGGCTCGGCCATGAACCATAACTTCGTGGTCGCCAACGTGGTGGACGTACTGCGCGGACGGGGCGCCATCACCACCAACGCCATGGAAGGGCTCAAAGTGGTGGACATCATCGAACGGATTTACAAAGCCGCCCAGAACGACCAGCCGGCCGGGCAGGCACCGGCGGGACAGGATTCCCGGCCAATCGGTCGGCCGCAGGTGGTGCACCGCGAACTGTACCCCCTTGCTCCCAACGGCTCAGCCAACGGACAGCGGGTTCATTCCTACTAAGACCCAAGGCCCGCCGGACCTCTCCGGCGGGCTACCCGCCGTCCTTTTCCTGAATGCTCGCGCTTCTTTGACGACCTCCATTCCGTATGCTTTCCCGCCTGCAAGCTTATTTTCAATCCGGAAACGCCCTGACCGTAGCCGTTCGGAAGAACGTTCTTCTGACGGTGCTGATCAAAGCCGCCGGATTTGTCCTGAATCTGGTGTTTATTCCGCTCACCCTGAGCCTGCTATCTACGGAACTGTACGGCGTCTGGCTGACGCTCAGTTCGATGGTCGCCTGGTTTCTTTTTATTGATTTCGGACTGGGGAACGGACTTCGCAACAAACTGACCCAGCTTCTGAGCCAGGGAGAGCACGCGCAGGCCCGAACCTACGTGAGCACGCTGTATACCGCAACCGGAGTGATCGCCCTGACTTTCTGCCTCCTTTACGTCTGCGTGCACCCCTTCATCGACTGGGCCGGGCTCCTCAAAGTAGCCCCCCGCTGGAACTCGGAGGTCAGCACGCTGGCGTTGATCGCGTTTATGACGTTCGGGCTGGAACTGCTGCTGCGCAACATCACTTTTGTGCTGCTGGCGGTGCATAAATCGGCCGTCAACTCGCTCTTTCCGCTGCTGAGCAACCTCACCACGCTGGGGCTGATTCTGGCCTTTCGTCCGTGGCTGGAGGGGTCGCTGCTGCATGTCGGGCTGGCGCTGCTGGTACCGCAGATTGTGGTGCTGGCGGGTTTTCATCTGTATTTTTTCCGGGGCGAACTCCGCTACCTGAGCCCGTCCATCGGGGTGGCCCGGCGCGAAACCCTGCGGCATTTCGGCGGACTCGGGCTTTCGTTCTTCATCCTGCAACTGAGTTTTTCGGTCATTTTCACCACGACCAACCTCTTGATTACGCGGCTGCTGGGTCCGGCGTATGTGGCCCAGTATGAAGTGGCGTTCCGGTATTTCGGTTTTCTGCCGATGGGCTTCAACATCGCGCTGAATCCGCTCTGGTCGGCCTTCGGCGAAGCGTATTTCAAACGCGATGTGGAATGGATTGAAGGGGCGCTTCGGCGGATGCAGCAGTTGTGGGGGCTCGTTACGGCGGGGCAGGTGGCGCTGCTGGCGCTTTCGGGCTGGCTGATTCCGCGCTGGGTGGGCAACTCCGTGGCGGTTCCGTTGACGCTGGCGGGCGCCATGCTCGTCTACTACGCGCTCACCACGTTCGGCACCATCTACGTGAGCTTTCTGAACGGCATCGGGCAGGTCCGCTACCAGCTGATCGCGGCCACGGGAGCCATTCTGCTGATGATTCCGCTCGCTTATGCGCTGGTGACGCTGGCCGGACTGGGGCTGGTGGGAATGCTGGCGGCGATCTGCCTCTGTTCCTCGTACAGTTTTCTGGTCGCTCCGTTCGAAACCCGTCAGGTTCTGCGGAAGCTGCGGACCTCGCCCGTTTTTTCCTCCGTCAACGAAAGCCTGCCCGTGTGACCGGCAGCCCAAAAAACGGTCCGAACGGGTAAACCCCATACCGCCATGATGCGACCCGACCGATTCCTGTACAAAGCCATCCATTGGACCTACCGCCGGTTCCGCCGCTCCTTCGACCAGGTGTACACCCGCTGGCTCTTTTCGATTCATCAGGTGGACCTCGGACCTGGCCTCGATTGCCGGGGCATTCCGGACATCTACATTTCGCGGGGCGGAAAAATGAACGTCGGGAGTGGCCTGATTCTGAACAACGGGCGGTATCACAACATGGCGGGCCGGGAGCAGAACTGCCTTTTTGCCGTCTACGGCGGCGAACTGAGTATCGGCAACAACGTCGGCATGAGTTCCGTCGCCATCGTCTGTACCGACCGAATCGTCATCGGCGACAACGTCCGCATCGGCGGCAGCGCCTGCATCTACGACAGCGATTTTCACTCCCTGGACCCCGTCGAACGCGCGGCCCTGCCCGAAATTGTGGATCACGTGCAGACCAAACCGGTCATTTTGGAGAACGACTGCTTCATCGGCAACCACGTCACCATCCTCAAAGGCGTCCGGATTGGCGCGCGCTCGGTGGTGGGCTCTTCGTCGCTGGTCGCCCGCAGCATTCCGCCGGACGAAATCTGGGCGGGCAACCCGGCCCGGTTTATCCGCAAAATCGACGACGCGTTTCTGACGCAGCTAAAAAAGAACCAGGCCCGGGCGCTGGCGGAACTGTAACCGCCGCTGAAACCGAACGCACAACTGCTCTGCTTTATGCAACCAAAATCCGAATGGCCGGACTATCTGCTTGCTTACGGCCTCATTGCCGTCTCCGGCATAGAATATTTTTACGGAAGCCCGGAGTTCATGCTTATCTTCTTGCTGGTGGCCGTGGCCGTGGCCGTCTACCGGCGAACTCCGCTGACGGCCGCCCCGCTGGGCATCATCGCGACGGTGTTTCTGGTCGAACTGCTGCAGGCTTCCCTGTTCAACAACTTCGTGCCCATGTCGCTGATTACCATTCTGGTTCGCCTCTCGCTGGCGTATCTGGTGGTGCACGTCTGCGGCATCCGGCTTATTCACTACTACACACAGCTCCTTTACTGGTTTGCAATCATCAGCCTGCCGATTTACGGGCTGACCTTCTTTCCCGCGGTCGAACAGTTTCTGATTCAGAACGTGGCGAAACCCTTTTTCTCGTCGCCGTTCGGCACGCTGGAACCGTACGGGTTCAACCCCAACATGATTCTGTACACCTTCAATCCGCTGGCCGAAGAGAAGCTTTCCTTTGGCGTGCTGAAGCGTAATTCCGGGCCTTTCTGGGAACCGGGCGCTTTCGGCGTTTTCCTGAATCTGGCCCTGACGTTCAGCATCATGCAGGACAAGCGGCTGGCCACCCGCCGCAATGGGGTTCTGCTACTGACGCTGCTGACGACCATTTCGACGGCGGGCTACCTGACCCTCTTCGTCATTGCCATGGGGTACATCCTGACCAGTCCGGCGCTGAAACCGGCCGTCAAAGGCACCGTCCTGCTCATTCTGTTTCCGCTGTTTCTGACGCTCTACACCCAGACCCAGTTTCTCAGCGGCAAAGTAAAGCAGAACGTGAGCATGTCGACCGAAGACAGTTCATCCCGCTTCGGCAGCGCCTTTTTCGATCTGATGGACATTAGCCGGAGTCCGCTGATCGGCTTCGGGCGACTGGCCGAGAACCGTTTCGGGCAGGCCGCCCGCTCGGGCGATTTGAAGGTGATTCACCGCAACAACGGCATTACGTATCTGATGGTCACCTACGGGCTGCCGCTGTTTTTGGCTTATTTCACGCTGCTTTTTCTGTTTTTCAAACGATACACCCGCTGGGTCGAATACCGAAGTTCTTTCGGGCTCGTGGCGTTTCTGTCGCTGCTTTCCAGCGGCTTCTCGCAGGGCATTTTCGACCGGGCTTTTCTGCTGGCGCTGCTGTTTCTGGCCATACGCCTCAGACAGGCAAGCCAGCAGCCGGCACCCCGGGTCCGGACGGAATGGGTCTGAAACCGCAACGGGCCGATGGTCCGCCTGTTCTTCCGCTTTACCGGACCTTATTTCGCACTTTTTCAGGCAGAAACGCCCGATCCATGTGTCCAATTCCACTTTTTACCGTCTTAACAGGACTCGATGTCTTAACCACGAACTACCTCACTTATTAACCAGTCTTTTTGATTATGTGCGGCATAACAGGAATTATAAATTTCACCAAAAAACCTGTCCAGCAGGCTGAATTGACAGCCATGATGGAACGGCAGCGCCACCGGGGGCCCGATGACAGCGGAACATTTACGGAGAACGGCGTTGGGCTGGGCTTCGTCCGGCTGAGTATTCTGGACCTTTCGCCGGCCGGGCATCAGCCCATGTTGTCAGACGATGACCGGTACGTTATCATCTTCAACGGAGAAATTTATAATTACGTCGAAATCCGGCAGAAGCTGGCCGCCCACTACTCGTTTCGCTCGCAGACGGACACCGAAGTCCTGCTGAATGCCTACCGGCACTGGGGCGCCGACTGCCTGCACGAACTGAACGGCATGTTCGCCTTCGCCGTGTACGACCGCCATACCGGCAGTCTGTTTGCCGCCCGCGACCGGTACGGGGTCAAGCCCTTTTACTATCATCTGTCCGATAAACAGTTCGTTTTCTCCTCCGAGATTGCGCCGCTGTTCGAGCACCTGGGCCGGCAGAACGTCTCCCTAAGCCCAGATGATACGGTAGTTTACAATTACCTGCTCTACAGCCGGACCGACATCGACGGCAACACCTTCGTCCGGCAAATCAAGAAACTGGTCCACGGCCACTGCATCAGCGTTCGCGACGGCAACGTGCAGGTGTCGCGTTGGTATAATCTGGCCGACCGGCTTCAATCCGGCTGGCAGAGTCCAGAGGAGTATTACGACACGTTCCGGTCGTCGCTGTCGCTGCGGCTGCGGAGCGATGTGCCCGTTGGGATCTGCCTCAGCGGCGGGCTGGACTCGTCGTCGGTCGCTTCCACGCTCATTCACGGGTTGCAGAAAAGTGACTTTTATGCCTTCTCGGCCGTCTATGGAGCAGGGCTGCAGGGCGACGAAAGTCCGTTTATCAATGAATACAAGGACCAGCTTCCCAACCTGACCTACGTCCGGCCGACCGAACAGACCCTGCTGGAAGACTTCGACGGCCTGATGGACTGCCATTTCGAGCCGTTTGGCGGGCTGAGCATCTATTCGCAGTACAAAGTAATGAAAGATGCCTCGCGGCACGTGACGGTGCTCATGGACGGGCAGGGCGCCGACGAGCAACTGGCCGGATACACTTACTTTTTCGGCAGCTTTTTCCGGGAATTGCTGGCCCGGGGGAACTACGGAAAGCTGTGGCACGAATGGCGGGCGTATTACCGCAACCATCATTCGCTGAGCAGTCTGGCGTATCTGGCCTTTTACCTGGCACCGCGCTGGGCGCAGGAGGCCGCCACCTTCCGCAAACGGGCTTTTCTGAACATGAGTTTTTTTGAGCAACAGGCCAAAGCGTCTACCATCAACGACCAGTTGTTCAACCCCCGAAACCTGCGGGAAGCCCTGTTGCAGCATTTTGAAAGCAAACTGGAGCATAACCAGAAGTGGAACGACCTCAACAGCATGTACTTTTCGCTCGAAGCCCGCGAGCCGTTCCTGGATTTTCGGCTGGTGGAGAAAACGATCGGTTCCACGACGGACATGATCATGCGCGACGGCAACACCAAATGGATTCTGCGGGAAGCCATGCGCGGCAAACTTCCCGAAAAAATCCGCAAACGGCAGGATAAGGTCGGTTTTGACAATCCGGCTGACGAATGGATGCGGACCTCGCTGTTCCGGCAGAAAGCCGAAGCGGCGCTGGCCTCAGCCGCCTTCCGCGAATCGGGATACTTTAATCTCGGCGAATGCCGCAACCTGCTGCAACAGCATAATGAAGGCCGGATAAACATTGCGCGGGATATCTGGAAGTGGATTGAAATGGCGCATTTTCTGGAGCGATTTGAAACGAAAAAAACACAACCCGTTGTATTGCAGCCCTGAGCGGAAAGCCCGCCCTTAACGCCGTGATATGACCCACACGATTCTATGAAACTTTACCAAATCTGTCAGGAAGGTATCTGGGACACGTCCGTTCCGGGAATTCGGTTCAACGAACGGGGCGTCTCCAACTACGCCACGATTCAGCGCAAACTGTCGGAAGCATTTCCGCGGGGAGAACAGGGCGCCCAGGAGTGGGCCCGGATCGTGGAACGCATCCGCGCGTCGGCCCCCCAAAATGCCCGCTACGACTGCATCATCGGGGTCAGCGGCGGCACGGATAGCTCGTACCTGCTTCATATCGCCAAAGAATACGGGCTGCGTCCGCTGGCCGTCAATCTCGACAACGGCTGGAACTCCGATATTTCGGTGAAGAACATCCGGAAGATGGTCACAGCCCTGAACATCGACCTGGAAACGTACGTCATTGATTACGAGGAAATTAAAGACATCCTTCGCTCCTACCTGCTGGCCGGTCTGCCCTGGGCCGACGCCCCGACGGACTCCGCCATCAAGGCTGTCCTGTTCCAGATTGCCCGGAAGGAAGGCATCAAGTACATCCTGACCGGCACGGATTTTCGCTCGGAGGGCAAGCAGCCGACCGAATGGACCTATACCGACCTGAAGCAGATTCAGCATGTTCACAAACGCTTTGGGCGGCTGCCCATGAAAACGTACCCGATGCTGCCCGTCTGGAAACTGTTTTATCTCGGCTACGTGAAAGGCATCAAGCATATCGCTCCGTTCAACTACCTGCCGTACCAGAAAAATGAGGCCCAGGCGATGCTGAAGGAGAAATACGGCTGGGAATATTACGGCGGTCACCACCACGAGAACCTGTACACCAAGTTCGCCGTCGCCTACTGGCTTCCCCGCAAATTCGGCATCGACAAACGCCGGATTACGCTCTCGGCCCAGATCATGAGCGGCGAGATTACCCGCGACCAGGCGCTGGGCATGATCAACCAGCCGCCCTACGCCCTTGAACAGATGGAAGCCGACCGGGAGTACGTGATGAAGAAGCTGGATTTTACGCTCGAAGAGTTCCAGAAGCTCTGGCACGCCCCGAACAAGTCCTTTCTGGACTACCCTTCCTACTACCCGCTCATCCGGCGACTGGCTCGCCTCGCGGCTCCGGTGCTGAAGCTGGTTCTGTCCAGTAAGCCGAAGATTTTTTACGAAATGGAAGAGCGGGCGGCCTGATTCGACCTGGCGTGCTTCCGCCGCGAAATCCGCCAAATGAGAAAATCCCTTTTCGATGAACACACCAACGACTACCCTTACCGAAACGTTTCAACGCTGCCGCCGCTGTGTGCTCGACACCACGGTGGCCGATATCTGGTTTGATGCCGACGGTGTCTGTAAGTACTGCTACATCCATGAGGAAATGGAGCGGCTGCACCCGGAAGCGACCAGACAGCAGGAACTCCTCGGCTTTGTGGAGCGCATCAAACAGGACGGACGCGGCAAACCTTACGACTGCCTTGTGGGCGTCAGCGGCGGACGCGACAGCACGTATACCCTTTTGACAGCCAAAAAACTGGGTCTGCGCCCGCTGGCCGTGCATTTTGACAACGGCTGGAATTCCGATATCGCCGTTTCCAACATCCGCAAGGCCGTCTCGCGGCTCAACGTAGACCTGCATACGGTAGTGGCGGACTGGGAAGAGTTCAAGGATTTGCAGCGAGCCTTCCTGCTGGCTTCGGTACCCGATGCCGACATTCCGACGGACTACGCCATTTACTCGGTCCTCTACCACACGGCAGCCCGCGAAAATATCGGCTACATCCTCAACGGGCATTCGTTCCGGACGGAAGGTACTTCGCCCATCAGCTGGACCTACATGGACAGCCGGTATCTGCGGGATGTGCACCAGAAATTCGGTCGCGGCGTCATCCGGAGCTTCCCGGTCATGTCGCTGCGGAACCTGCTCTGGCGCAGTTTCGGGCAAGGAATCCGGGAAGTGCGGCTGCTGGCCTACCTGGATTACAACAAACGGCAGGTAGACGAGGTGCTGGCCCGGGAACTCGATTGGGTGTATTACGGCGGCCATCACCACGAAAACCTGTTCACGCGGTTCTTTCAGTCGTATCTGCTGCCGCAGAAGTTCAATATCGACAAGCGGAAACCAGAACTGTCGGCGCTGGTCCGCTCGGGGCAGATTTCCCGCGCAGAAGCCGTGATGGAGCTGGAGGCCAGCGCGTACGAATATGACCCGAGTGTGGTGGAGTACGCCATTGCCAAACTCGGCTGGACACCGGCCGAATGGGAAGAGGTTTTCCGGCAGCCCGCCCGGTCACATAAGGATTTCCGGACGTACCTGACCCTCATCCGACGCCTCCGGCAACCCATCCGGATGGCGTGCCGATTTCGCTTTTTACCGCATATCCTGTACCTGAAATACGCCAGTTAAACCGCTGTCCGTCAGCCTCAGGCAGTCTTGACGACCAGACCGATTCGTACTTTTATGATTACCATCATCGACTACGGCATGGGTAACCTCCGCTCCGTGCAGAACAAGTTCCGCCGACTGGGCGTCGACTGCCGGATCAGTGCCGACCCGAAGGAAATTTCCTCCGCCAAAGGGCTGATTCTGCCGGGCGTAGGTCACTATGGCCGGGCCATGGATAAATTACAGCACCTCGAGCTGCTCGATGTGCTGCGCGAACGGGTGCTGGGCGAGCAGACGCCGGTCATGGGCATCTGTCTGGGAATGCAGTTACTGACCAGCGGAAGCGAAGAAGGCGACGCGGCGGGACTGGGCTGGATTCCGGGTCATACCGTTCGGTTTCGGCTGCAGTCGGAGCCGGAGCGGAAAATACCGCATATCGGCTGGAACAGCGTCCGGGCGGCGAAAAGCCATCCCGTCCTCGACGGCCTGAAGACGGAGAAAGAAATGTTCTATTTCGTTCATTCCTACCATGTTGTCCCGGAAAATGAGACCGATACGCTGCACACTACTGTGTACGGCTACGAGTTTGTTTCCGCCATTCAGCGCGACCATATTTTTGGTTTTCAGTACCATCCGGAGAAAAGCCAGGATGCAGGCGTACAGATCTTCCGCAATTTCATCAACCTGGTAAACGCGCCCGCTTATGTATAGACCCCGTGTGATTCCGTGTCTGTTATTGCAGGGAAAAGGGCTGGTCAAGAGCGTCCAGTTCAAGAACCACCGCTACATCGGCGACCCGATCAATGCCGTCCGGCTGTTCAACGACCTGCGGGCCGACGAGCTCATTTTTCTGGACATCAACGCCACGACCGATAACCGAACCATCGACCCTGAACTGGTGCGGCAGATTGGCGACGAAACCAACATGCCGTTCACGGTGGGCGGCGGCATCCGGACGCTCCAAAGCATCGAAACGCTCATTAAAGCCGGGGCCGAACGGGTCTGCCTCAACTCGTACGCGCTCGAAAAACCAACCTTCGTGCAGGAAGCCTCCGACGAATTCGGAGCGTCGACCATCGTCGCCTGCCTCGATGTCAAACGGAATTTCTGGCGAAAAGAGACTGTCTGTACCCGGGCGGGTGCCCATTCGACGGGGCTGAACCCGGTGACCTGGGCGCGGCAGCTGGCCGATCTGGGTGTGGGCGAGATCGTCGTGCAGTCGATCGAACACGACGGCATGATGAACGGCTACCACCTTGACCTCGTCCGCACGATTTCCGAAGCGGTGCCGGTGCCCGTGGTGGCGCTGGGCGGCGGCGGCAGCTTCACCGATCTGAAGCGGGCCGTCACCGAGGGCAAGGCGTCTGCCGCCTCGGCGGGCAGTCTGTTTGTCTTTCACGGACCCAGGCGGGCGGTGCTGGTCAATTTTCCGACCGCCGATGAATTGCAGGAATTAGAACGGTAACCGCCTATGCGTGCCGCAAAACCACATACCCCATGAAAATTCTCATTGACCTCGGCCACCCCGGCCACGTTCACTATTTCCGCAACGCGGCCCGACTTCTTCAGGAGCGCGGCCACGACGTGCTGTTTACGGCCCGCGACCGGGATGTTATTTTCCGGCTCATGGATGCCTATAACCTGCCCTATTTTTCGCGCGGCGCGGGTGGGAAGGGCTTTCTGGGCAAGCTGCTGTACCTTTTCCAGGGCGATCTGGCGGTGGCGAAAGTGGCCTCCCGCTTCGGTGCCGACCTGTTCATGAGCTTCGGCTCGCCTTATGCGGCGCAGGCCTCCAAACTGCTCGGCAAACCGCACCTGGCCTTCGACGATACCGAACATGCCAAATACGAGCACGCCATGTACGTGCCCTTCACCGACACCATCGTGACCCCACGGGCCTACCGGAAGGACTTTGGCGGCAAACACCTCCGTTTTGACGGCTCCATTGAACTTTGCCACCTGGCTCCCCCCTACTTTCAGCCCGACGCGCGCGTGCTTCAGGAAGTCGGCCTGACCGAATCGGACCCGTTTGTGCTGCTGCGGTTTGTTTCATGGAGCGCCAGTCACGATGCCGGGCATTCGGGAATCCGCTACCAGCAGAAGATCGACCTGGTAGAACGGCTGCGGCCCCACGCCCGGATTCTGATCTCGTCGGAAGGAGAACTGCCCGCGGAACTGGAACCCTACCGCCTCAGCCTTCCCCCCCACCAACTTCACGACCTGATGGCTTTTGCGAGCCTGTACGTAGGCGAAGGAGGCACCACAGCCAACGAATGCGCCTTTCTGGGCGTCCCCAACCTGCTGATCAATAGCCTGCTCGGAGCGGAAACCTGCCCGGGTGTGAGTACGGAACTGAAAAACCTGGGTGTGCAGGAACATTTTACGGATTTTACCGGCGTACCCGAACGGGCCGTGGCACTGCTCACCCACGACGAACGGCCCCTCTGGCGTGCCCGCCGCGATGACATGCTGGCCCGGTCTACGGACGTGACGGCTCTGATGGTGTGGCTGGCCGAAAACTACCCGTTAAGCGCCGAGTCTCTCCGCAAAAACCCCGAACTCCTGCAACGCTTCCGGCTCGTTTCGAAGGCGGTTCAATAAACCACAGTCCTATCCAGATGCAAACGCTTTTTATACCAACTGCCGACCCGTCCGCCGCCCCGCCGTCTGAGTGGCCGGAAGCGCTGTCGGCGCTTGGATACGGCCCGGAGGATGGAGATGCGCTGCCCCCGCTGCTGCAAACCGGGGCGGGTTTTGCGGTCCTGCGGTCGGCGGATGAAGTTATTTCCGGAGCAAAAACTATCTTGACGCCGCTGCTGAACCGGGTCCCCGATCTGTTTCGGTACCTGCGGACCGCTTATCTGGCCCTTCCCCTGAACGGCCACCTGGTCGTCCGGCTCGAAACCAACGAACACCGGAAGGAACGGCTGCTGCGGTCGCTGCCCGCCGGTCTGAGCCATTTTCGCTACCTGCTCGACTTCCTGCTTCACCGGATGATGCCGCGGATTTATCCGGTCAAACTGATCTACCGACGGCTTTTTACGGCCACCCGGGCACTCTCGAAAGCCGAGGTGCTGGGCCGGTTGTATCATGCCGGATTTACGGTGGAACGGGTTTGCGAACAGAACAACCATCTGCTGGTGATTGCCCGAAAAGCGGTGGACAATCACGTTCCGCCGCCGCCCTCGTCGGAAGGGGTGCTCCTCCGCATGCGCCGCATTGGCTACGGCGGGCTTCCGTTCAATGTCTACAAACTGCGGACGATGCATCCGTATTCGGAACACCTGCAGGAGTACCTGATCCAGACCAGCGGACTGGAAGCGGGCGGCAAGTTCAAAGACGACTTCCGCATCAGCACCGTCGGGAAATTTTTGCGGAAATACTGGCTGGACGAGCTGCCCATGGCCATTAATCTGCTGAAAGGCGACCTGAAGCTCGTCGGTGTGCGGCCCCTCAGCGCCCACTACCTCAGCTTATATCCGGACGAATTAAAACAGGAGCGCGCCAAAACCCGACCGGGCCTGATTCCGCCTTATTACGCCGATCTGCCGGGCAGTTTTCCAGAAATTGTCGAGTCCGAACTGCGGTATCTGCGGGCTTACGCTGCCGCCCCGCTCCGTACCGATCTGCGGTACCTCTGGAAAGTGGTTTATAACATTTTCTGGAAACGAACACGCAGCAAATAAAAGCAATACCCTGATAATCAACCCATCTGACTTTACGCTATCCCTAATCAACACCGCTTATGCTTTTTAAAGGAAAACGACGAGTGCTGGTGCTCGCGCCGCATACCGACGACGGAGAATTTGGCTGCGGCGCCACTATTGCCAAACTGATCAAAGAAGGTTCAGACGTGTTTTATGCCGCTTTTTCGGCCTGCGAACAGTCCGTATTGCCCGAGTTTCCGAAGGACATTCTGGTGACGGAGGTCAAGGCGGCCACCAAAGAACTGGGCATCCCGCCCGAAAACCTGTTTTTGTTCGACTTTCAGGTGCGTACGTTCAACTTCCATCGGCAGTGCATTTTAGACCGGCTGATTGAACTCCGCAAACAGATTCAGCCGGACACCGTCTTCATGCCCGCGCTGGCGGACCTCCACCAGGACCACCAGACCATTGCCCAGGAAGGTCTGCGGGCGTTTAAGTTCTGCTCGATCCTGAGCTACGAAATGCCCTGGAACAACCTGAATTTCAACACCTCCTGTTTTGTACACCTCACCGAGGAGCACGTGGCGACCAAGGTTGCGGCGCTGGCGCAGTACCGTTCGCAGCAGCACCGGCCCTATGCCAACGAGGAATTTATCCGCGCGATGGCACGCATGCGGGGCGTTCAGATCAATACGCAGTACGCCGAAACGTTCGAAACGGTTCGCTGGATTTTATCCTGATTTCAACCCAAAGCCATTATGCTTACGATCAAAGACATACTCGACAAAACGCCTCATCTCCAGTTTGCGGGCAACCCCGGAAGTGCCGTTGAAAAAGTGGAGGAACTCCGCCATTTCAGCGGTTCGCCGACCTCGCTGCTCTGGTGCAACAGCAAAAATCTGCCCCGCCTGAAAACGGTGGAAGCCGGAATCATCATCTGTCCCAAAGGTGTGCTCGACCTCGGACTCAATCCGGCCTGTCATTACATCATGGTCGAAAATCCCCGGCAGGCTTTTCAGCAGGTCGTCGCCACGTTTTTTGCGCCGCCCCGAAAAACCGGCATCTGCAGTACGGCCGCCATCGACCCGAGTGCCCGCATCGGCAAAAACGTTTTCATCGGGCATCAGGTCGTTATCGAAGAAAATGTGGTGATCGGCGACAACACCTTTATCGGCCATCATACCGTGATTTCGGCCGGTACCGTGATCGAGAATGACGTGTACATCGGGGCCAACAACACCATCGGCGGCATCGGTTTCGGGTACGAGAAGGACGAAAACGGCCAGTACGCCCGCATTCCGCATATCGGCAACGTCGTCATCCGGCAGAAGGTCGAAATCGACAACAACACCTGCATCGACCGGGCGGTCATCGGCAGCACGATTATCGAAGAAAACGTCAAGATCGGCAACCTGGTCCACATTTCACACGGCGTTGTGATCGGCCGAAACAGTCTGGTGATTGCCAACAGCATGCTCGGCGGCAGCATCACGCTGGGCGAAAACGTCTGGGTAGCGCCCTCGGCCAATATCCTGAACGGGCTGGAAATCGGTGCCAACTCCCTGATCGGCATGGGCGCCGTCGTGACGAAAAATGTAGAGGAAAAATCCGTCATGGCGGGTAATCCGGCCCGGTCCATTCGCAAAATGGCCTGACGATCCATAACATAACCCTTTGTTTTTTAACCGATCATGAATCCCAGTCCTGCTGATTTTACCGTAAAGATTTACCGGCTGCTGCTTCGCGCCCTGATGGATGGGTCGTATGCGTTTCAGACGTTTGACGAATTTATCCAAACTCCCGCTGAGCGGTCGGTTGTCCTGCGGCACGACGTGGACCTGATGCCGCGGAACTCCCTGGCGTTCGCCCGAATCCAGCACGCGCTCGGTATTCGGGGCGTCTACTATTTCCGGGCGGTGCCGGAGAGCTGGGACGAGCGAATCATCCGGGAAATTGCGGCGCTGGGCCACGAGATCGGCTATCATTACGAATGCCTGACCACCTGCAGGGGCAACCTGGAGCGGGCTATCGAAGATTTTGGTAAAAACCTGACCGCCCTCCGGCAACTGGCCCCGGTTTCGACGGTCTGCATGCACGGCAGTCCGATGTCTCCCTACGACTCCAAAGACCTTTGGAAAACTTATGCCTACGCTGATTTCGGCATTATCGCCGAGCCGTACTTCGATGTTGATTTTCAGAAAGTTGCGTACTTTACCGACACGGGCCGCCGCTGGGACAATGGCGGCGTGAGCGTCCGGGATAAAGTCAACGCCTCCTTCGTCCATAACTTCCGGACTACCCACGACATCATTGCGGCCCTCCGGCAGAACAGCCTGCCCAGGCAGATCATGTTCAATTTTCACCCGCAGCGCTGGAACGACAACCTGCTGCTCTGGACCCGGGAACTGGTGCTGCAACGGGCAAAAAATGAAGTCAAGCGCTACTTTTTCGTCAAAAAATAAGGTTGTCGGCATGAACAGAGACGTGACCAGATTCAGGATTACAGGCTCTCGATGAAGCACGTGCCGCCGGGGAACGCCAGAGGACGCTCCTACCCTAACTTGTCCCGCATGATTTTTGCCAAATTGATGCCCCTATCTTGGTTGCTCCTGAAATTACTTTTGGTGACGTGCGCTGCTCCGGAGCAGCGCACGACTGCCCCTACTGCCCGGCCGGCAGCACCGCCAGAGGCTTCTCCGTTTGTGAGTGCGCCCCGGCTGGAACCGGACCACTGGGTTGACTTCGAGCAGTTTGAACCCGCCGGCGACGGCCTCACGGACGATGCCCCGCGGCTGGCCCAGGCCCTCCGGCGATGCCAGGAAACGCAGGCCGGTCTGCTCATCGACCCCGAAAAAACGTATTATCTGGGTACGCCTATTGACCACCATTTTACCGGTGTGCTTTCCATCAAATCGGCCAAAGCTGGTAAACAGGCCACTTTTGTCCTGCCCGACCAGACACTGATGCCGCTCCGCTTCGCGGCGGTGGACGGGCCTCTGCAAACAGCGCCCGCCGCGGAGATCCGCCCCGGTGATTCGACACTGGTGCTGGTCAATACGGAAGGACTGGTTCCCGGAGACCTGATCCATATCCAGTCGGACGAAGTATGGCCGGTGGAACGGCTCGCCAGAAAAGGCGAATACAATGTGGTCGTCGGCGTTAGCGACACGACGGTTACGCTGCGTCATCCGTGCCAGTATGCTTATGCCCGTACCGAAAAAGTCGTCGTGACTCACGCCCGGTCGGCCACCCTGAACCTGATCGACCTTGCGTTTCACGTCCGCGATTCCGGCGATCATTCCACCGTGGCCGTGGCGGTTTATCACGTACAGCGGGGCCTAATGGATCATGTCCACCTGCGCGATGCCCAGTATGCGGGTACGGAGTGGTTTGGCTGCTACGAGTCCGAGTTCCGGAACTGCCTGCTCGAAAACGCCAATGAACAGGGACAGGGCTACGGCATTGCCCTGATTGGCGGGCTGTACGCCAATGTGCACCACAACACGGCTAAAGGCTGCCGAAAACTCTGTGATTTCTCCGGCGACAACCAGCGCGGCCCAAGCCGAATTGGTCAGGCCCTTGGCAATACGGCTTACGGAGAAGGCATCAACAGCCAGGGCAACGACCTGTTTACGGTGCAATCGTTCTGCATTGCCACGCATGGGGCCGCCGACGGCATACTTATTCAGGGAAACACCGCCATCCATTGCCAGACGGCCTTCCAGTTGCGGGGCATCAACGTCACCCTCGACAGCAATCGGGTACTCGGGCGCTGCATCACGCCCATCGCGCTCGTGGCGGGCCGTGACCATACCGTGACGCGCAACGTGTACCACAGCCAGTTGGGTGAGCTTTCGCCCGCGGACCGCGAAACGGCTGATTGGCAGCGATACCCACGGGGCGTCATCGGCCTTGGACCGGACCTGCTGCCAACCGGTCGGCTCATCATTCGGGACAATCGCTTTGATTTTGTCCGGAACTACGGCATCTACGGCCAGAATCTCCACCAGGCCTGCCTGATTGAAAACAACCACTTCGACCTCAATCTGCTGGGGGATGCCGATCCCGAGCCGGTCCTGGTGTTTCTTGATGGTCAGGCGGCACCGCTAACCGATTTTCACATGCGGAACAACACCTGGACCCTCAGCGGCCGATCCGGTGCGGCCCTGGACTACCAGAGTGTTGTCCGCGGCAAAACCCCGCCTGCTCTGGCCCCAAAGGTCATCGACTGGCCGACCTGTGAATTGCAGGGTGTGCGCGGTTCAGACTTTCTCGTTTTTAAAACCAGACTCCGTTCTCCTGTAGTGGACAAACGAATTGGCCTGAAAATCGACAAGACCGGCTCGGAGGTGCGGGTCAGCGGTACCCTTTTTTTCCAGTTCCAGTGGTCGGACACGCCGCTGCTGGAAGGCTTTCCTCCTTCCAGCAGCGGCCAGAACGTTCCCTTCACGTACCGGGTGGATCGCCAGCCCGGCAGTCTGCAGGCGATGTTGAAGGGCAGCACCGGCCAGTTGCAGTTGGGCGCGCAGGCCGGGTCGCTGGGCTCGTCTTTTGCGGGCGGCGTCCCGTTTCAGGCGGTGCTGGATTTCGGGTACCAGACCAACTAAACGCCGCTCCGGCGCTGGCGGCTTAGGCGCCGGTGGCCGGACGGGCTTCGGGTTTCAGCGTGTACGTCATCATGCGCTGGTCAAAATCCGTCGGCTTCCGCTCGACCGCTTCTTCCAGCCCGTACGCGATTTTGAGCTTTAGATTCAGCGCCCGGATGACCTCCGAGCGAATACGGCGCTGGTTATCCGGCGATTTGTCGGCAATGCCCAGCGCCTGAATCAGTTGCTCGCTGGTCAGGCCTCCCTCCGCGGCGGCCAGAGCTTCATACAGACGGCGTTCAACGGGAGTCAGCGAGGTGGGCGACAGCCCGACCTCCGGCTCAGGCCGTTGACTATCAGCAGGAATGATTTCTGCCGGTGTCGAAAGTTGCGGTTTATCTTCTTTTCTCCGCAAAATTGAAAACCCGGTCAGTCCGGCGATCACGAGTCCCGCCGTCATGCCGACATACAGCCAGTTGGACAGCGGTTTTGACTCCGGTTCGTAGAACGGGCCGATGGGCTGGGCCTCACGCCAGAGGCGGGCAAGGGGCAGTTTGAGTTTATGGGCCAGCGTATGGTCTACGTCGAGGTCCCGATCGTAGTGGTACAGCGTATCATTCAGGCAGTAGGAGCGGTACAGATTTTCGTGGGTAATTCCGGGGGCGTGGTTCAGCAACCGCTGGGCGTCTTCCCATAACCGACACTCATTGGTGACCGGGTTGACCATGATGAACTGATTGCCGGGAGCCTTGTCGTAGCCCAGCAAAAGGTACGTACCGGACCAGAACACCGAAACCGGCCGGTTTTCCGGAGAACATAGCTTCAGAACGCTCGCCGTCACCTGCCCCAGTTTCTGCCAGCGTCTTTCCCGAAAATGAAACGTCCACACGGCAGGATCCCGGTCGCTGGCGCCCCCGTTCTCGGCATCATTATGATAGATGTTGAGGGTTGAAAAATACTGATCACTGGCGGGCAGGTAGCCATTCAGTCCGCTGTTGATGGCCGCCGGTCCGGTCGTTCGCGGCACGATGCTCTCCCATTCACCTTTATCGGCCTTGTAAAAGGTAAGCAGGTTGTTGGTCCGCCAGAAGCCGTAGCCGCCGAAGCTGTAGAGCGTGTCGCGCCGAAGAAACCGGGAGGCGTGGCAGTTGAAGCCGCGAAAGAAAGTGTGGTCCTGTCGGGTCAGCGTCCGGGTTTTCCAGTCAAAACGGTAGACCTGGCCGGTGCAGTCCACCAGTAGCAGGGTCTCTTTCGGGCTTATTCCGGGAAACCGAATCATGCGGGTAACGGCCGGGAAATCCGCTTCTACCACGCCCACGCAGGTAACCTTCCCCACGATTTCCCATTTCCCGGTCATCGTTTCCCGCTCCAGTTGTTTCTGACGGGTATCCAGTCGAAAAAGCCGCCCGTCGGGGTTATCGGGCCAGATCAGGTAAGCGGCGCGGACGGGCCTGAGAGCGGCCATCCAGCAGAGAAGCAACAGAAAGCCAGCACGAAACACGTTTCGCTTCATGGGAGGACTCGTACAATAACGGTTTAGGAAAAGTCTAAGGTACGTATAGAGGTCTTGAGAAGCAAGAATACGTGAGGATGCGTGAGGAACGGGGATAACGCGGTTTTACATGACAATGTGTTTACCAAGGTGTTGGTTTGTGTCGTCCTACATAAATTCAATCACCCATGTTCTTTACAAAAAAGTCCATCCTGCCTTTATGCCTTTTCTTATCCGCGGCACTCTGCCTTCTTTCGTCCTGTGAACCGAATGACGTAACGCTGGAGGAAACCAGTCCGACTACTTATCTGGAAAAGCCTTCGGTTAATCCATCCGGCGTCATCAGCACCCGTCAACTGGGCTTGAAGTTTGACGGAGTGGACGATTACATAGAAATCCCCAAAACCCTGTTCAGCGGTCAGCCAACCGCGGAACTGACCATCGAATGCTGGGTTAAAACGAATGACCACAATCAGGAGGTAGGGCCTATCTTCAACAAATACGCTTACTGGAGCGAAGCGAAAATTGAATACCGTCGGGGTTCGTTGAACTTCTTCTACGCATGGCCACAGCCCCCCAATTATCCAGCCTCGCTATTGACGGGTCAACTGCCTGATGGAAGCTGGACCCATATTGCCGTCACCCTGAAAAACAACCTTTGTAAAGTGTACCGGGACGGCAAACTGGCAGGCAGTACATCCGCGGCTTATCCAATTTCGTGGCAAACCGCTCCGGGGGAATGTACCCTTGCCGCCGGGGAATGGGGGCGGACGATCTACTATTTCAAAGGGATCATTTCCAAATTCAGAGTTTCGCGGATCAGCCGCTACAATGCGGATTTTACGCCTAAAAACGACTTCGTAACGGACACAAATACAGAGTTGCTTTATCGGTTTACAGACACGCGCTCCCAAACGATTAAAGACCACAGCCGTAATGCGAATCATGGAATTATTCACGGAAATCCAACCTGGGTACAGGAGTAAATGAATGCTCAATCCAGCAAAGCCAGTTGCCATTTTACCTAATTCCTCCGTGCTCAAAAAAACCATCAAAGCCTACCGCTCAGCCCTGGAACAGACCATCGACTGGGCCCGGATTGAAGCGGAGCAGCAGGCAACCGCCCGCTACGACACCGCCAGTCGCACGTTTATCGGATATGGGCGGCTGGGCGCCGTGGCGGATTTGATGCCGTCCGGAAAGCTCTGGCATCTGGGCTTTACGGACGGCATCAACCAGGAGGAAATCAGCGAAGACCTGAAGTTCATCGCCGCGTTTGAGCAGGTAGCGGCCAAACGGGATATGTATCCGGGCGAAGGTGACGGCAACCCGCAGCACCTCTACCTCTCCCGCACCTTTCACCGCATGCCGCTTTTTGGCGTAGAATATGCCACGGACGGGCAACAACGGCTTCGGGTCTTCCTCCGGGAAAAGGAAGCCCGGGCCTTTGCCGCCACGCTCCGGCAGTATACCGTATTCCGGGCCCGATTTCTGGTCAAAGTCCTTGGCTTTGAGTCCTCCGGAAAAGAAAACTGGAAACTCGCCGAAAGCCGCCGGGACGTGGAATACAGCGGACCTAACCGAAAAACCGCCCTGTATACCGAGCGCGAAGATCTGAAAAATTAATTCTATTCCGTTTTGACTAAACCGATTTACCGACGATTCCGCGCTGTTTTCGTCCTCCTTGCGTTCGGGCTTCTGAGCGGCTTCGGCTACCGTTTTATGACCTACTCGCGTTTGTCTCCCACGGTAATCCAAAAGGAGCGCCTTCTCCGGCAGCAGCTGCGCGGGCAGGGATACCAGCCGAACTACTGGATCATCAGCGGCTACCGGGCTCCGTGGCTCAACCGCATGCTGCCGCTGGCGTCCAAACGCAGCGTCCACCAGCAGGGGCTGGCCATCGACATCTGGATCTGGGACGTCAACGGCGACGGCCGCAGCAACCGCCGCGACGTAGAAATCTGCGTGAACACCCTCGACCGGATCGACCGGCAGCAGAAAAGCCTGCGCGGCGGCTTGGGCACCTATTACAAAAGCGTGGGGCGCATGGTACACTTCGACGTGGCCGGGCGGAAGCGGCGCTGGGCCGAGTAGTGGAGAAAGCTTTACCAAACGGCAAACCAATTTCGGTTCTTTTCTGTTGCTCTTTGGAATAACCCCTTCACAACGTGACGGAACAGAAAGCTTCGCTTACCGATATTGACCTGACGGGCTTTGAGCAGATTGAAGTGCTCGGCGCCCGCGAACATAACCTCAAAAACATCGACGTGACGATTCCCCGCAACAAGCTGGTGGTCGTCACGGGCATCAGCGGCAGCGGCAAATCGTCGCTGGCGTTTGATACCATTTATGCCGAAGGACAGCGCCGTTACATGGAAAGCTTCTCGGCCTACGCCCGGTCTTTTCTCGGCGACATGGAACGGCCCGATGTGGACAAGATCAACGGCCTGAGTCCGGTCATTTCCATCGAACAGAAAACGACGTCCAAAAACCCGCGTTCGACGGTCGGCACCACCACGGAGATTTACGACTTTCTCCGTCTGCTGTACGCCCGCGCTGGGGAGGCGTTCTCGTACGCCACGGGCCGCCGCATGGAACGACAGTCGCAGGACCAGATCATCGACGCCATTCTGGCCCAGTATTCGGGCAAAAAGCTCGTGCTGCTCGCGCCCGTCGTGCGGGGCCGCAAAGGGCATTACCGTGAACTGTTTGTGCAGATTGCCAAACTCGGCTACACCAAAGTCCGCGTGGACGGCGTCGTGCAGGACATTGTGCCCAAGATGCAGCTCGACCGCTACAAGGTCCACGACGTGGAAATCGTCATCGACCGGCTGGTGCCCAAAGCTGAAACCGGCGACCGCTACCGGCTTTCGCAGTCGGTCCAGACGACCCTGAAACAGGGCAAGGGCGCCATGCAGGTGCTCGACGAAGCGGGTCAGGTGATTTATTTCTCCCAAAACCTGATGGACCCCGAGTCGGGAATCAGCTACGACGAACCTTCGCCGAACACTTTTTCGTTCAACTCGCCCTATGGCTGGTGCCCGACCTGTCAGGGTCTGGGTCAGGTAGAGGAAATCACGGAAGAATCGGTCATTCCGGACAAAAAACTGAGCATCAGCCGCGGTGCCATCGCCCCGCTGGGCGAATACCGCGAACTCTGGTTTTTCCGCGAAATTGAAGTCATTCTGAAGAAATTCAAGCTCAGCCTGACCACGCCGCTCGAAAAATATCCGGACGAACTCATCAAAATCCTGCTTTACGGCACGGACGAAGAAACCGCCCCGCCGCCGGGCAAAAAGGCCGGAGAGGAAACCTTCAAATTTGAGGGCGTCATCAACTTCCTCAAACGCCAGCAGGAGAACGGCTCCGACAAGATTCAGGAGTGGCTCAAGGATTTTATGGTCGTGAAGGCCTGTCCGGAATGCGGCGGCGCACGGCTGAAAAAGGAATCGCTTTATTTCCGGATGGACGATAAGAACATCGCGCAATTGGCGCAGATGGACATCTCGGAGCTTTCCGACTGGATTACCGGGCTGGAAGACCGTCTTTCGGAGCGCCAGAATGTGATTGCCAAAGAGATTCTGAAGGAAATCCGCAAACGCATCGGCTTCCTGCTCGACATCGGCCTCGAATACCTGACGCTCGACCGGCCCCTGCGGACGCTCTCGGGCGGCGAAGCGCAGCGCATCCGGCTGGCCACGCAGATCGGCACGCAGCTGGTCGGCGTCCTTTATATCATGGACGAACCGAGCATCGGCCTGCACCAGCGCGACAACGTCAAGCTCATCGAATCACTGAAAAATCTGCGGGACCTGGGCAATACGGTGCTGGTGGTCGAGCACGACAAGGACATGATGCTCGAATCGGACTACATTCTGGACATTGGTCCGGGCGCGGGCCGTCATGGCGGGCAGGTGGTCGGCCACGGTACGCCGGAGGAGTTTCTACGCAACGGCAGCACCACGGCGGAGTTCCTCAGCGGTCGGCGGGCTATCGAAGTACCGAAGAAGCGGCGCGAAGGCAACGGCCATGCGCTCGTCATCAAGGGCGCTACCGGGCATAACCTGAAAAACGTAACCCTGAAACTGCCGCTCGGCCAGATGATCTGCATCACCGGCGTGTCGGGTTCGGGTAAGTCGTCGCTCATCCACGAAACCCTGTTTCCGATTCTGAACCGGTATTTCTACAAATCGAAACGCGAACCGCTGGCCTTCAAAGCCGTCGAAGGGCTGGAGCATCTGGACAAGGTCATCGAGGTGGACCAGTCGCCCATCGGCCGGACGCCCCGCTCGAACCCGGCGACGTACACGGGCATGTTTTCGGAAATCCGGGCCTTGTTCGCGGAGTTGCCGGAAGCCAAAATCCGGGGTTACAAGCCGGGCCGGTTCTCCTTCAACGTGAAGGGTGGTCGCTGTGAGGACTGCGAAGGCGCGGGCATGAAGAAAATCGAGATGGAGTTTCTGCCGGATGTGCACGTGGCCTGCGAGACCTGCAAGGGCAAACGTTTTAACCGCGAGACGCTGGAAGTGCGCTTCAAAGGCAAATCCATCGCCGATGTGCTGGACATGACCGTCGAACAGGCCCTGGAGTTTTTCGAAGCCCAGCCCAAGATTCTGCGGAAGGTACAGACGCTGAACGACGTAGGCCTGGGCTACATCACGCTCGGGCAGCACGCCACCACGCTTTCGGGCGGCGAGGCGCAGCGGGTGAAACTGGCCGAGGAATTGTCGAAAAAAGACACGGGCAAGACGCTGTACATCCTCGACGAACCAACGACGGGTCTGCATTTTCAGGACATCGCCCACCTGCTCGACGTGCTCAACAAGCTGGCCAACAAGGGCAATACGGTGCTGATTATCGAACACAACCTCGACGTCATCAAGGTCGCTGACCACGTGATTGACCTCGGCCCGGAAGGCGGCACCAAAGGCGGGCAAATCATCGCCGAAGGCTCGCCGGAAAAAGTAGCCAAAGCCAAAGGCAGCTACACGGGTAAATTTTTGAAAATGGAGCTGGCGGGGTGAAACCGTTGAAACGGTTAACGGCACACCGGCGTACGGCCTCTTGGCCCACGGATTAATCCGTGGGCTATTTTTTGTCCTGCCGGACTCTACGATAAACTCCGTTCCGGACTCGCGGGTAAATCCGTTTGGACCCACGGATGAAACCGCTTGAACCCACCGATGAATCCGTTTGGACCCGCCCATGAATGCGTTGAACCCATTGATGAATCCGTTTGGACTCATGGATAAATCCGTGGGCTGGGTAATACGGCATTGCCCACCGATGGATCGGTGGGTAAACGGTGCTCCCGGCTGCGCCCACTAACCGTTTCAACGGTTTCCCGCTGTTACGCCGTCAAGTCCGTACTGGCGCAGAAACCGCTCGTACTCCTCCGAAAAGGTCATGCGCCGGTGGTGCTCCTCCTGGTTCTGAATGTACGCCCGCCTCCGCTCCACCTGCGACTCGCTGACCGAAAACGCGCCGTACCCCGTTTGCCAGGCGAACTTTTGCGGTAGCAGATTCCGCCGGTTGACTTCGTGCGAACTACTGCCTTTGACCTGCTTCATGACATCGGCCACGGACCATTGCGGACTCAGCAGAAACAGGATATGCACATGATCTTCCACGCCGTTGACGCACTCCATCCGACACTGCAATTCCTGCAACTGCTGCCGGATGAGGTCATACAAAACAGGTTTGACGGCCGGACGAACCAACGGCTGACGGTTTTTGGTGCTGAATACGGCGTGAATCCAGAGTTTGGTGTACGGATGGGCCATGACAGAAGGGGGATGAGCCAGTGAAACGGTTCAGCCCACCGATTCAACGGCGGGTTTGCGATTGGGACGGGACATAGCCAAAAAAATTACCGCCCCGTGTTCGGTAAACCCCGCGTTTCCTAACCGCTTTAAACACATTTCCCCCTTCAGCCGTTTAAGTATAGATACCAGTCCATTTTTCAACGCCATGGAAGACAATAATCGCGATACCGAAGCCCGGCAAAGTCCGTTCGATCCGGCGGCCCGGGACCCGGAATTTTACTCGAAAGACCCCTACCAGCACGGCACGTCCGACTATGGCCGGCCTACGGAAGGAACCAATAACGAACAGTTCAACTCCGTATCAGGAATGGACCAGAGCGTCGAAAGCGCCGATCTGATTCGCCAGCTTCGGGAGGACAGCAAGTTCAACGCTGAGCGCGAAGCGCGGCCCGACAGCCACGGCAGCAATCAGGAATGGGATGTAGACCCAGCCGTGATCGAGAAAAGCCGCCGCGATGCAGCCAGCCAGCCGCGCCACATCGAAAGCGGTCTGCCCAGCAGCATGGAAGGACTGCCGGACAACCCGTCCGATGAAGCTCTTTTCCAGCGCCGGGGGGCTACCCTGCTGGAACCCGACGACAACCCGCAGGAAGGCTATGATCCGCACGGGTCGGGTTACAACGAACCGGATTCCAAAAAATAAAATCAAACCCGACAAAGCCGCTTCTTCACCGAAGCGGCTTTTTTGTGCAGTAAAATCCGGAAACATACCGCTTTTTCGTTCGAATAGTACCAGAGTTCCGCCGGTTTTCGGATATTGCTCCCTTGACCGGGGAAGCTCCTGTTTCCCGAACTAAATCTTTATCGTTTTATGAAACGTTTTGTGAAATTCGCTGGCAGCCTGGCCCTTGTCGCCCTGGCCCTGACGGCATTCAGTCCACTCCCTTCTGAAGCTCCGCTCAAACCCAAAAAGAGCAAGTGGGTTAGCCTTTTTGACGGAAAATCGCTGGCCGGCTGGCATAATTACCTCGGCAAGGGTGTGTCTGACAAATGGGTGGTGGAAGACGGCGCACTGGCCTATAGCGGCGGCAACGGCGGCGGCGACATCGTGACCGACAAAGAGTACGGCGACTTCGAACTCGAACTGGAGTGGAAGATTTCGGAAGGCGGTAACAGCGGCATTATCTACCGCGTCCATGAAGACCCCAAATTCAGGTCTACCTACAACACCGGCCCGGAAATGCAGGTGCTCGACAACGAACGCCACCCTGATGCCAAGATGGGACGCAACGGCAACCGCACGGCCGGGTCTCTCTACGACCTGATTCCCACCTCCGACCCCACGGCCGTCAAACCCGTTGGACAATGGAACAAGGTGAAGCTGGTGGTCCATAACGGCCGCGCCGAGCACTGGATGAACGGCAAAAAAGTGGTGGACTACGCTACCTCCGGCCCGGAATGGGACAAGATGGTCAGCGAAAGCAAGTTCAAAGGCTGGGAAGGCTTCGGCAAGTTCAGCAAAGGCCGTATCGCTCTGCAGGACCACGGCGATAAGGTCTGGTATCGGAATATTCGGATTCGCGAACTCTAACCAATTGCGAATGAGCGAATGAGTGAATGAGTGAATAGCTTCGCTAAATTCAGACCCTGCGAAGCTATTCACTCATTCACTCATTCGCTCATTCGCTCATCTACTTATTATGACAACCTCCTCCCGCCGAACGGCTCTGAAGAATATCGCCGGTGGCGCTTTAACCTTGTCTTCGATTTCAACCCTCGCCTCTGGCATGGAACCGCCCAAACTGAAAGGAAATATCCGCCACTCGATCAGCCGGTGGTGTTACCAGAACATTCCGCTGGAAGAACTTTGCCAGATCTGTAAGGACCTCGGCATCGAATCCATCGAGCTGACGGGCCCCGACGAATGGAAAGTCATGCAGAAATACGGGATCACCTCGGCGATGGGACAAACCGCCTGGCCGAAAGGAACCGGTCTGCCCAATTTCTGGAACAACCCGAAAAACCACGACGTACTCGTGGAAACGTACACCCAGCTGATTCCGCAGGCTAAGGACGCCGGGGTTACCAACCTCATCTGCTTCTCGGGCAACCGCAACGGCCTGACGGAGTACCAGGGTCTGCTCAACTGCCAGAAAGGGCTGAAGCGCATCATGCCGCTGGCGGAAAAAAATGGGGTTACGCTCACGATGGAACTGCTTTCGTCGCGCGACAGCCACCCGGACTACCAGTGCGACAACGTGGAATGGGGCGCGGTGCTGGCCGAAATGGTCGGTTCGCCGAACTTCAAACTGCTGTACGACATCTTCCACATGCAGAGCATGAGCGGCGACCACATCCGCAACATCCGGCGCTACGGAAAGTACATCAGCCATTACCATACCGGCGGGATGCCCGGCCGTCATGAGATCGACGAGACGCAGGAAATCTATTATCCCGCCATCGTAAAGGCCATCGTCGATAGCGGCTACAAAGGCTTTATCGGACAGGAATATATTCCCTCGGCCAAAGACCGCCCCAGCGTTGTGGCGGGTCTGAAACGGGCCGTCGAAATCTGCGACGTATAGACGCTTCCGGACTAGCTTAAAAACGGGCTGTATTCTAGAATAGCGGAATACAGCTCGTTTTTTGGTATCCTTACTTTTGGCTCAACAGGGTGTGGTTCGCCATCTGGCGTGGGTCGCCCGGCCTTGTTGCGGCTTTATTTCCAGACACTGTTCACGAAAGAATCCTGCCGAACGGTACAGTTTTTGCCAGCTGCTTACACGCTGGTTTGGCAATAGAACCGGCGCCGTAACTTGATTCTTTCTGTATGAGCGTTCGTACATTGAGGCTGGCCAGTCTGATTTACCTGCTGCTGCCCGCCATTCTGTTTACCCTGGGCTGGTTTGATCCAATTTTTTCGATTCCGGTGCTGATCGGTTTCGGCTTTCTGACGGTGAGGGCCTTTCGGGAGCGTTCCGATGTGGGGGCAGACTTTACCCGCCAGGACCTTTTCTACCTGGCCGGGATGGGCCTGGTCCTGACGCTTTATTCGGGCATCGCCGGACTCAGTGCGCAGATGTTCGACCACTGGGGACATAACGCCAAATACTACGACCTCACGGTTCACAACTGGCCGCTGTTTTTTCCCGAACGGGATCGCTACGCCACCTACTATTTTGGCTTTTACCTCGTCCCCGCCTTTCTTTCCAAAATCACGCTGGGACGGCCGTACGAGCCGTTTCTGGCCGGCTGGACCGCCATCGGCTTTTTTCTGGGAATAAGCTGGGTCTATCTGGTGACGGGGCGCCGCAAACTCCTGCTGCTGCTGCTGCCGCTGGTGGGCGGGCTCAACAACGGGCTCAAGGAACTGCTGCTTCATAGCTTTTACGGAAACCATCCGATTACGCCCCATCTGTACGGCTTTGTTTCCTGGTTCGATCAGTTGCAGTGGGTGCCCAACCAGCTGGTTTCCTGCACCCTCATTTCGGGGATGCTGCTGTACAACGCCTTTCACCGGCGGCAGTTGGAGTCAACCTTTTTTCCGATCACGCTCTCGTTCATCTGGGCCGTTTTTCCGGGTGCGTTCTTTGTGGTTTTATACGGCTTTATCCTGATTCAGAAGTCAATCGGGCAGCCTTTTCTTAAATTTTTCCGGGAAACGCTGGCTGCTCACCTGGTCGCCGGGCTGATTTTCCTGCCCACCTTTGTTTACCTGAATTCGGGCGACGGCATGCCGGTTGCCGGTTTTATCTGGGAGTATGAGGCATTTCCGAAGCTGGCCATGCGCTATTTCCTGAGTGTGGTGCTGGACCTGGGCATTTTGTACGCCCTGTGCCGCTACGTGACCCGCCAGTTTCCGCATCTGTTCCCGTCCTGGTTTGTGACGGCGCTGTTTGTGCTGTTCTTTCTGGCGACTCATTACCGCGTCGGCTATTACAACGACTGGCTCATGCGCCTTCAGCAGCCGATGCTGACCATCACGGGTATCATCATTCTCCGCGGACTGGCCGAAGCGTTCGACCAAAGCCCGGTGGCCCGTCCGGCCATGCTGAAATGGATGGTTCCGATTTTGATTTTGTGGTCGCCGATTGCGCTGCGGCGGGCCGCCCGGACCACTTACCGCAACGCCATCACGACCGCCATTGCGGGCAAGCCCATGTACAACCCCATTCCGTACGACAAATACCCCAACACCTACCAGTTTCTGCTGCACAAGCATAGCCAGCTGGAAGCCAATCAGTATTTGGGAAAGAAAAACTCGGTTTACGAACGCTATCTGGCCAACAAGGGAGCGCACGGCCCGTTGCTCTTTAAACCTACGGTAGCCATCACGACCGCTCCGCTTCCGTCCAAGTCAGGCGGCCCTGAAAGGAAAGTACCGGGCCATCAGTAACATAAAAAGGCCAAAAAGGGCCAGCCCCGCCGCTTCGGCCATCACCAGCAGGTGGCCGAACGGCAGGTAGGAAATCGCCTGAATGACGTCGTTCATGCCTTTTACCTGCTCGGAATGTCGGGTGACAGCGGCCTGAATCAGCGAAATTCCCGACACACTCAGCAGCACCGACAGGGCCAGAAAACCGCCAAAACTGCAAACGGTGCCTACCGCTTTGCCCAGCGGCGGCAGCTGCCCTTCGTCCATCGCTTTGACGACGGCGCCGGTGAGGCCTTTGTACCCCTGAACGAGGCCCCAAAGCAGCATAATGGCCCCGATTCCGCCCACCAGCCAGCGCCCGCCCGGCGTTTCGATCTGGTCGGCAATCCAGATTTTTTTGCTGTGCTCCGGTCCGGCCTCCCGATGCAGCAGCAACTGCAAGGCTGTCCAGGCCAGCGCGCCGTACGAAATGGCGCTGATCAGGTAAGTCAGGCGGTAGATGAGTCCGCCCGGACTACGGCCTTTTTCGTAAGGGTCATTCCAGGCTTCCAGCAGCCGCCAGAGCAGGTGGCCGGTCAGAAAAAGGGCGGTGAAACCCAGCAGAAAGCGCCCGGTCAGGGTATCGTTCCAGCTTTCGAGCACCTGACGGCGGTTGGGGTGAGGCCCGCCGAGCTGGAGGGCAAAATTCCAGGCAAGCACCGATACAAACAGAAACAAAAGGCCCTTGATGACGTAGCTCCAGCGCGCCAGCAGTTCAACAACCCGTTTACTTTTCTCAATTGTCTCCTTTGAAGACGCCAGCATAGGTGGTTTGGAATGATTGGTATTCCTTAACTACCTGCGGACCCTTTTAGTCTTATTCTGATTCAGAAATCAGCCCAGAAACGTCACCCGGACGCCTTCCATCTTTTCCAGACGGCCAATTACGGCGTTCACCAGCGTCCGGCGGAGTTCAATATCGATGCGGCATTCGGATTCGAACGACTGGTTCAGCACGGTAAGCTGCTGTTCTTTAATCAGCCGCATTACATCGTTGAGCCGCTCGAACCCAACGTCGATCCGGTAGCTTTCGTTGACGGTTTTCGAGACGATTACCGCGTTCTCCAGGGCTTCCACCGTTGCCAGTTTGTAGGCATTAATCAGCCCCGGAACCCCGAGCAGCGTGCCGCCGAAATACCGGACCACCACCACCAGTACATTCGTGATTTCTCTGGAATACAGCGTGTTCAGAATGGGTCTTCCGGCCGTACCGCTGGGCTCGCCGTCGTCGCTGATGCGGTAGTGGTTTCTGTCCAGCCCGAGCCGCCAGGCGAAGCAATGGTGGTTTGCCCTGGGATGTTCGCCGCGAAGCGTCTGGAGGTGGATTTTGGCGTCTTCTTCCGTGCGGATGGGATAAGCAAAGGCCAGGAACTTGCTCCCGCGGTCGCGAAATTCGCCCGTTACGGGGCCGTCGATGGTTCGGTACGTATCGTCAAAAAGCATGGGGCAAAGATACGGAATGTCCAGCGGCGGCACGATTTTAAGTCGTGCCGCCGCCAACCGGACGCCAAACGCCAGAATCCTGCGCCTTTACAGCGTAATTTCCTGCCGCCCCGGCTTCAGCGCCACGGATTTTCCGTTCCATTTCAGGGTTCCGGTCAGGGCGCCGGGCAGGGTCACCACGCCGCGGAGGGCGCCCGTCGGTGCTTTCTCGAAGCGTACGGCGATGGTCCCCGCCGGGTGCGGCATGGAGCCTTCCGCGAATTGCAGACTGCCCAGATACGGCGTGATGAGCACCGACTTGAAGCCCGGCGAACCCGGATTGATGCCGCAGACCGTCGACAGAAACTCATAATTCGGCGAGGCACTCCAGGCGTGGCAGTCCGAGCGGGTGGGCTCGGGATTCTCGGCGAAGGTTGTCAGACCCGTGTTCAGCATATCGCGCCACGGTTGCAGCAGAGATACCAACTGGTCGGCCTGTCCGGTTTTTTTCAACGCCTGAAACAGGTAAAATTTAAAGTAAAACGTCGCCTGGGTCAGATTTTTATCCGTCGTGATCTTTTGCAGCACGGTGCGTTGCTGGGCGGCGGGAACGGCATCGGTCAGGACGGCCAGGATGTTGGCGTGCTGGCTGAAGGTCTTTTTTTCCGGCGTATCGGCCAGGATGCCGCGACCAGCATCCCAGCAGCGTTCGTAGACGGCTTTGGTCAGGCGTTTGGCCAGGGCGTTGTAATGTTCAGCCTGTTGGTTTTTTCCGAAATAATAAAACAGATTCGCCGCCCGCTGGAGGGTATACGCCTGCTGCAGCGTCAGGATGGCCGAGCCGGTTTTGCCCCCCGGCGGAACGCCGCCGATGCGTGCCTCCTCGGTCCACGGCCAGGCCCAGTCCACAAAATTCCACCATTCCATCGGGCCGTTCAGGCCGGTCGGAGCCAGCCGTTTTTCGTGCCAGTCGAGCACGGCGGCGATGCCCGGCAGAAACGACTGCACGAACGCATCATCCTGCCGGTGCATCCAGTAATCGTGCACCATCGTCACCCAGAAGAGCGAAAACGTCGGAATAACCTGAAAATCGGCGCTGGGATAGCGGCTCTGCGTCAGCCCTTCGTTGAAACGGCTGTGCTCGTAGTCGGTCAGGGCTTTGCGCATCAGCCGGTCGTCGCCGGCCACGTAGAGCGAAATCAGGGACTGGATGCGGGTATCGCCGACGTATTGCAACTGTTCGTAATACGGGCAGTCGTAGTAGGTTTCGCCCGCGCAGAGGCGGGCCGTGCGCCAGCCGACATTCCAGATGTCTTTCAGCCCGGCGTCGCTGCTGGCAAACGTGGCTTTTTCCTCGAACGGATAGGCCGTAAACTGTCCGACAATGTCCTGCAGCACCAGCGGGTCACGCTCCGTCTCGACCGTAATCTGGAGGTAGCGGTAGGTCCGGAACCAGAGCGGCCGGAACGTCCGGCTGTTGGAGCCATCGGCCACAAACTGGTCTTCAAAGCCAATCAGTTGCCGGTTCTCGACCTCGTTGCGGTTGCCTTTCTGCCGCTTGCTGTCCACCAGTGCTTCGGCGTAGGAGAGCGTCACGACGGCGTCTTTCCCGCCGCTGACGGTCAGTTCGGGATAAGCGTTTGTCAAATAACCCTGATCGAGCAGAAACACGGCGCGGGTTCGGGCCGGCACGCGGACGGGGCTTTTTCCCTGCACAAACGAATTGTCCATTTTTCCGAATTCGGCGCGGCGGACGGCCGTCAGGCGCAGGGGCCGTTCTTCCATGAGCGGAATCGGGCGCGGGACCAGATGCCAGTTGCCGTCCGACCCGAGGGCTCGGCCTTTGGCCGGATAGCCGATGGCCCGGGCGGCGGGCCAGGCCGAGTCGTCGAAGCCGGTCTGCTCCCAGCCCCAGGGATACTGGGCGGCATTGACGCGGTCGCCCGCGCCGATGACGATGTATGTCCGCAGTTTGGCGTTGTCGTTGATGACGGGCGAATAGGCCGGATTCTGGTAAACCTTCCAGGAATTATCGGTATTGGCTATTTTTTCGGCGTCCGTATCGCCCTGCACGATAAAGCCGAGGCCGTAGCTCATCTGCGAGAACGGGGCGTGTTCGGCCAGGTGCCAGACCTGCGCGGCCAGCGTGTTTTTGCCGGCGTTCAGGTACGGTGCCAGATCGACGGTTTCGTAATACCAGTTCTGCGTATCGCTGCGGGCGGGGCCGTGCACGACGGGCTTGCCGTTGACAAACAGCCGGTAGCGGTTATCGCCCGAGACGTTGATGACGAAGCGCCCCGGCTTCTGCGGCAGATCGAACGATTTCCGGAAATGATAAATGCCGTAGGCTTTCGAAGAAGTGGTCGGGTGAATGATCCAGCGGGCCTGCCAGTAGTCGGTAGCCCAGCGGGGCGTTGCATTCGGGGTTTGAGCGGTGGCGGCGTTGACAATCAGCAACAAAATCAGAAACAGACGCGTCATGTGAGCGGAACGGGGTTTGCCCGTAAAAATGCACATTTTTACCGTTCTACTCAGCCGCCACCCGCTTAAATCCGCTCAATCAGTTCCGCTACTTTCCGCACCGGCTTGCCCGTGATGTGGTCGATGATGGCTTTGGCGTGGTCGCGGCCGTTTTCGATGAACACTTTTTCGGTATAAATGCCCGCCATGACCGTCCCGCAGACGTACAGCCCCGGCACGTTGGTTTCGAACGTTTCCTTATCATAAACCGGCACCTGCGTATCGTCGTTCAGCTCGACACCGCAGCGACGCAGCAGCGACGCATCGGGAATGTAGCCCGTCAGAATCAGCACGAAATCGGCGGGGAGCTCGGTTTCCTCGCCGGTTTGCAAATTGGTCGCGTATACCTTGCCCGGCTCGATTTTGGTCACGCAGGAGCCGAAACGGGTGTGGATCTTACCTTCCTTCACGCGGTTTTTCACGTCCGGAATAAGCCAGTATTTGACCGTTTTGCGGAAATCGTCGCTCCGGTGCACGATGGTCACGTGGGCGTCGGCGCGGTACAGCTCCAGAGAGGCTTCCACGGCCGAGTTGGACGCCCCGATGATGACCACGTTCGTGTACGAATACTGAAACGGCTCGTCGTAGTAGTGCGTCACGTGCGGCAGGTCCTCGCCCGGAATGCCCAGCCAGCGGGGTTTGTCGAAATAACCCGTTGCCAGGATCACCTTCCGGGCCCGGTACTCCTCGCCGCCGGTGGTATAGACGGCAAACGTGTCCCCCGCCTTCTCAACCCGGTCGACTTCGGTAAACAGTTTAAAATTCAGGCCGTAGTAGCCGGTTACTTTCCGGTAGTATTGCAGCGCTTCGTTCCGGTTGGCCTTTACGCCCGCGATGGGGAACGGAATGCCGCCGATTTCGATGTTCTCGGCCGTCGAAAAGAAGCGCATCATTTTCGGATAGCGCCGGATGGATTCGGTCAGGCTGCCTTTTTCCAGGATCAGATGGCTCAGGCCGGCTTTTTTCGCTTCGATGCCCGCCGCCAGTCCGCAGGGGCCGCCACCGATAACAAGTACGTCGTATAACTGCATGGTAATTAGCTATTTCTCAAAGGGTATCCGGAAAAGACAAAGGTCGTCAAAGAGCGCCGGGAAACGTTTATCTCTCTGGATAAACTTTAGGATTCAACTTTTTGTCCCCGAAAAACAGTTTAAAATACGTTATCTTGCTTTAAAAAACTCGCCGCCTTGCAAACCTTGCCGCTGACATATTTTCTCGACGAAGAAGTAACCTATTTTGCCGACCTCATTCTGCCCGTCCCCATTCCGAAGCTGTTCACCTACCGCGTGCCGCGCGACATGGCCGACCTGCTCAAAATCGGGGCGCGGGTGATTGTACCGTTTGGCAAAAACCGGGTCTACACGGCCGTCGTGGGGCGCATCCACACCCAGCCGCCGAGCAATTACCAGGCAAAATACATCCTCGAACTGCTGGACGAATACCCGCTCGTGACCACTTACCAGCTGGAGCTGTTTCAGTGGATGGCGGAGTATTACCTCTGCAACATCGGCGAAGTGCTGAACTGCGCCCTGCCGTCGGGACTGAAGATTACGAGCCAGTCGAAGGTGCAGTACAACCCCGATTTTGACCACCCGCAGCTGCTGACGGAGGAGGAAACGGCGCTGCTGGAGGAACTCAAAAAACACCCGGCGCTTTCGTACGAAGAACTGGGGCGGCTCGTGGGCGAAACGAATGTGCCCACCACCATCAAATCACTCGTCGGCAAGCGGGCGGTGATCGTGTTTGAGGAAGTGCGGGAAAAATACGTCCCAAAAATGGTGCGGAAAGTGCGGCTGCACCCCAATTACGAGCAGAAAGAACAACTGCTGGCGCTCATCACCCGGCTCGATAAGCTGCCCAAACAGCAGGAAGTGGTCATGCGGTACCTCAAGTACGTGCCCATGATGCACACGCCTTCGCTCAACCGCAAGGGCCTCGACAAAAGCATCCTGAACCAGGACGACGAACTCTCGCAGTCGTCGCTGGCCACGCTGATCAAAAACAACGTTTTCGAGACGTTTGAAGTCATTCTGCCCCGTTTTGCCGAAGACGCCAACACTCCGACCGTGGAGGTGAAACTGACCGAAGTGCAGGGCCGGGCGGTGAGCCAGATCATCGGACATTTTCAGGAGAAAGACATTGTGCTGCTGCACGGCATTACGGGCTCGGGCAAGACGGAGGTTTACATCAACCTGATCCAGAAAGTGCTCGACAGCGGCTCTCAGGTCTTGTATCTGCTGCCCGAAATCGCCCTGACGACCCAGATTGTGGTGCGCCTGAAAAAGGTTTTTGGCGACAAAATGGGCATTTACCACTCCCGGTTCTCGGACAACGAGCGGGTGGAAGTCTGGAAAGGCATTGTCTCGGGACAGTACCAGTTTGTGGTCGGCGTGCGCTCGGCGGTGTTTCTGCCGTTCGACAATCTCGGGCTGATTATCGTGGACGAAGAGCACGAAACGTCCTACAAACAGCACGACCCCGCCCCGCGCTACCACGCCCGCGACGTGGCGATGATGATTGCCCAGCGGCAGGGCGCCAAGGTGCTGCTCGGCTCGGCAACGCCGTCGATTGATACGTATTACCGGGCTACGCAGGGCTTTTACGGGCTGGTGGAACTCCTCCAACGCTACGGCGACGCCCGGCTGCCGGACACGGTGCTGGTCAACACCCGGATCGAAAAACAGAAGCGCCTGATGAAGAACGAATTTTCGTCGGTGCTGCTGGAAGCGCTGCAGTCCAACCTAGAGCGGGGCGAGCAGAGCATTCTGTTCCAGAACCGCCGCGGCTATTCGCCTTACCTGCAATGTGAAGATTGTGAGTGGATTGGCGAATGCCACAACTGCGCCGTGAGCCTGACCTACCACATGCGCGACGCCGAACTGCGCTGCCACTACTGCGGCCATAAAGAACCCGTGCCGAAGGTCTGCCCGGCCTGCGGCTCGCCGAAAGTGCGGACCATTGGGTTTGGCACCGAAAAGATCGAAGACCAGTTACAGATTCTGTTCCCGTCGGCCCGCATCCAGCGCATGGACCTGGACACGACGCGCACGAAGAACGCCTACCAGCAGATTATCCAGGAGTTTGAAGGCGGCAACGTCGATATTCTGGTCGGGACGCAGATGATCAGCAAGGGTCTGGACTTTGATAAAGTGAGCCTCGTCGGCATTTTCGACGCCGACCGCATGATCCATTTCCCCGAATTCCGGGCTACCGAGCGGGCGTTCCAGATGATTACCCAGGTCAGCGGCCGGGCCGGTCGCCGGGCCGACCGGAAAGGCAAGGTGATTATACAGACGAGTAATCCGCAACAGGCCGTTCTGCAAAAAATCATAGAAAATGATTATCGGGGGTTATTCGAAGAAGAAATTTCAGAACGACAGAATTACAACTACCCGCCGTTTTCGCGGCTGATCAAACTGACCATCAAACATCCGGAGCAGCATGTAAGCCTCGGCGCCGCCCAGCGGCTTGTCGGTCGCCTGACCGAGAAACTGGGGGCCAGCCGGGTTCTCGGGCCGGAGCAGCCGCTGGTGGAGCGCATCCGCAACCAGTTTCTGTACGACATCGTCATCAAACTCGAACGGTCGATCAACCCCAAAGCAGCCAAAGATTATATTCTGGAGCAGATCACCGACATTTTGTCGGACAAGGGACTCAAGCAGGTGACGGTCGTGGCGGATGTGGATTGTTTGTAACGCCGCAGGCGCCCGGCTCAGACGGCCGCGGCGACGCGTGTTCCTCTGAACGGAATCTTCTCGTCGATGACCGCTTCGATGGTTTTCAGCACCCGGTCAAAGTCTTCGGGATAGGCGTTGGAGCCGAATGAGCGGGTTTCCTGCCCTTTCCGGTGGATGACGACCTCCCACTGTTCGCCGTCGGCTATGGCGGTGTTGTAGTACGAGCGGTTCCAGCGGGTGCAGGGTTCCAGCGCCAGAAACAGCGTCTCCATATCGCAGGAAATCACGCGGGCTTCCCGAAAAAACTGCTGGGTGCCAAACGGACGGTCGCTTCGGTAATACAGCAGTTCGCCGCGGTACGTTTTCAACTGGCAGTTGGTTCCCTGGTTATTGCCCACAAAAAGGGAAAAGGATAAGGCTCCGGTTGGTAGGTTCATGGTGGTATCGATAGCTGTTTTTGTTCAGTACAGGGCGCCGCGCAGCACAACGGCCCGCTCGCGCAATTCGTATTTTCCCAGCTCGGCATTCCACAAGCCGGAGCTATCCAGCCCGGAACTGTCCAGCCCGGAACCGTCGAGGGTGAACGCCCGCAGGTCGGGCGACAGCGTCCGGTACTTGGCCAGGGCATTCAGCCAGACCGTCCGGTCTTTGTACGGGGCCAGCAGCATGCGGGCGCGGTTGAGGTAACGGTGCTGCCGCGGCGACCACACGGGCCGCTCCCACCAGGCCGTACCGTCGTTGTTCAGAATGTCGGGCAGGTCTTCGGGAGCGGCCGTGGGCAGCAGTTCGGCCAGCACGTACAGGCCCAGTTCGACGTTCAATAGCCGGGTTGCCAGCTGACCGGGCAGGTTATGCCGGTAGCGCAGACGCGTTGCCAGGGGTTCCTGCCAGTGCATGGCATTGGCGAAGGGCGGTTGAAACGTGGTCAGTAACGGGTGCCGTGCCGGGTTCATAGTTCTTTGTTGTTTACTGTTCATTACAAAGATTTAACTCCCAGACCGTAACCTTTTTACGGTCTTCTTTTTTTCTCGAAAAATTTTCCGGAAAATTACACCCGTCGGGTCCGCCGTAGACCCGAGCGCTCAAACCCGTGGTTGTAAACGGTTTTGACCCATTTCCATTCAGGCGGTGCAGGCGGGCAAAACCGTTGAAACGGTTCAATTCAGGCATCAGGGCTATTTCCGGGTCCCCACCGTTGAACCAGGCCCCCACCGTTGAAACGGTGGGCTAGGGTGCCACAACCCCAATTCAATTTTTAATTCTTAACTCTTAATTCATAATTCATAACTCCCCTATGCCGCTAACCCGTTCCGCCTTCCAGCGTTACCGCATCATCGATGAGGTTATCAGCCGGTATCCGCGCCGGTACTCCAAACAGGCGCTGTTTGAACTGCTGCAGGATCGCTGCGGCATCCGGTCGCTGTCTTCGCTGGAAAAAGACATCCAGCGGCTGCGGGAGGACCACGATGCGCCCATCGCCTACTGCAAACGCAGCAACGGTTATTATTACACCGACCCGCAGTTCCGGCTGCTGCGCCTGATGCTCACGCCCGACGATATGGAAGCCCTCGACTACGCCCGCGAAGTGCTGGCAGCCACCCAGGGCGCCTCGTTTGCCGACGAACTGACCAACGCCCTCCAGAAAGTCCGGCAGAGCCTGGACATTATCCGGGAGGTAAAACCCGAGGACGGAGCGGCCCTCTCGCCCGGCCGGAAGGTGGTGTACGTGGAGGAAAAAGTTCTGGGCGGCAACCGGCACTACGTTCCGCTGCTGATCCGGGCCATCAACCAGAACCGGCAGGTGCAGTTTCAATACCAAAAACACGAAGGCGGCGAGCCGGACCCGAAGCTGCGCCGTCTGCACCCGATTCTCCTCCGCGAAGTCTGGGAAAGCTGGTACGTCATCGGCTACGACGAAGCGACCGGCCGCGAGCGCACCTACGCCCTCGACCGGATGACGGGCCTCCAGATTCTGGACGAGCCCTGCGCGGTGCCGCCCAGCGTCCTGACGTACGTTTCCGAGTTGTTTGAACACATTTACGGAATCACCGACAGCAGCGGCCCGGTGGAGGACATTATGTTATCGTTTACGCCCCTGTTTGGCCGTTACGTGAAAGCCAAGCCCATTCACCAGACGCAGGAAGTGGTGCGCGACGACGAAACCGAGTGCGTGATCCGGCTCCGGCTGGCCCCCAACCGCGACCTGCTGATGCACCTGCGGAGCTACGGCGAAGCCGTGCGGGTGCTGGAACCCGAGAGTCTGGTGCAGGAGGTCAAAGAATCCCTGGAGCGGGCGGCGGGGCGGTATTAACTAACAGTTCAGCCATTTTTCAACTTATTGAGCCCATGCGCTTCCTGACCCTTTTCCTGCTGCTGACCTCGCTTGCCCTCCGCGCGCAGACGCCCAAACGGACGTACTGCAACCCGATGGACATCAGCTATCGGTACAACTTCGAGCAGTTGAACGAACGGATTTCCTACCGCTCCGGGGCCGACCCGGTCATCATCAACCACAAAGCGGGAGGCCGCCCCGGCGAATACTACCTGTTCGTGACGATTCAGGGCGGCTGGTGGCATTCGAAAGACCTGTCGAACTGGAACTTTGTGGTGCCCGATAAATGGCCGATGGAAGACATGTGTGCTCCGGCGGCGCTCTCGGTGCGGGATACGCTGTACCTGTTTCAGTCCACCTTCGAACAGCGGCCGATTTTTATTTCCACCGAACCGGAAAAGGGAAAGCTGAAATTCTACAACCGCTGGCTGCCCCGTTTGCCCAAGGACATCGGCCCCTGGGACCCGGCGCTTTTCCACGACCCCGACACCGACAAATGGTACATGTACTGGGGCTCCTCGAACGTCTACCCGATCTTTGGCGCCGAACTGGACAAAAAGCGCAACCTGACCTATGCCGGGGCGAACGGCACCGACGTTTCGAACGCCTACAAGGCCATGTTCTGGCTCGACCCCTACCAGCACGGCTGGGAACGCTTCGGCCCCAACCATGCCGACTGGATCAAGCCCTTCACGGAAGGTGCCTGGATGACCAAGCACAACGGCAAGTATTACCTCCAGTACGGCGCACCGGGCACCGAATACAACGTGTACGCCAACGGCACCTACGTCGGCAAAGACCCGCTGGGTCCGTTCGAATACGCCCCTTACAACCCTTTTGCCTACAAACCGGGCGGTTTTGCCACCGGATGCGGCCACGGCAACACGTTTCAGGATAATTTTGGCAATTACTGGAACACGGGCACCACCTGGATCGGCCTCAACTGGGGCATGGAACGGCGCATCGTGATGCACCCGGCGGGCTTCGACAAGGACGACCAGTTGTACGCCAACACCCGCTTCGGCGATTTTCCGCACTATTTACCGACAAAAAAGTGGCAGAATAAGGACGAACTCTTTACGGGCTGGATGCTGCTGTCGTACCGAAAACCCGTCACGGCGACTTCGACCGTGAAAGTCGATACGGTCAGCGCCGCCCGCGTGACGGACGAAAACCCGCGCACGTTCTGGGCCACCGGCAACAACAAACCTGGGGAAGGACTGACCATCGACCTCGGCAGCGACCACGACATCCGGGCCGTGCAGGTGAATTACATCGATTACAAAAACACCGTTTTCGAAAGCGACTCGACGGTCTACACCCAGTTCCGCATCCTGACCTCACGCGACGGAAAGAAGTGGGACGTGGCCGCCGACCTGACTAAAGAACCCAAAAAGGACCACGCCTGTGCCTATGTCGAACTTGACCGGCCAACCCGCGCCCGCTACGTCCGGTACGATCACGTGTACGTGGCCGGGCCGAATCTGGCCATCAACGAGTTCCGCGTGTTTGGCAACGGCCTCGGCAAGGCCCCTCCTACCCCCACCGGCCTGACCGTCGTGCGGCAGAAAGATGGGCGCAACGCCGATATTTCGTGGCAGAAAGTGCCCGGGCGGTCAGGCGCTCCGGCGGTTGGTTACAACATCCTGTGGGGTATTGCGCCTGATAAACTCTATCAGTCGTATCAAATCTGGGATGACCAGCCGGGAAAGCTGGAACTCAGGGCATTGAACGTCGGCGTACCGTACTATTTTGCCATCGAAGCGTTCAATGAGAACGGCGTCTCGGCCGTCAGTCCGGTGGTCAGCATCAAGTGATAGCTGTTTTTATTAAAATTATCTGATTAATCGACCAAATAAGTAGTAATACGCTCCCGGACTACGCTCAAAGCTGTTACCTTACGCGTCCTTTTCTCCGACCAATACCTACCAACGCGTATGAAGAAACCGCCGTATGAGCACGCTGTCAATTGCTTACGAACTGTTCACGCGTCACCGCAACCGGGTCGTCGAAGTGCTCGACGCCCTTGAGAAAGCGGGTATCCAGCGCGTAGGTCGCCCGGGTAGCGGGGAGCCGGTCCTGCTGTTTCTGGACAAGGACACCCCGCTCACAGATGTGCAGCAGGCCATTGAAACGATGGCCGTCAACAGCCAGTCGCCCAAACTGCTGGCCGTCACGCTCGACAACCTTTCGATGTCGGTCAACTGGGGGCTTTTGCAGGCGGGAGTCGGCGAAATTATCTGCTGGCCGCAGTGGGAAAAGCCCGTGCACTCGGTTTTGTCCCGCCTCCGTTACTGGCGCGAAGTAGATCAGAAAGTCCGGCAATTGCAGAAGTTGCTGGTCGGCAAAAGCAAAATCTGGCTTCAGACGCTTCAGCAGCTGGCCGAAATGGCCGTGTCGAACTGCCCGGTACTCCTGACCGGCGAAAGCGGCACCGGCAAGGAAATAGCCGCCCGGCAGCTTCATGAACTGGACCCGCGCCCCGGCAAAAAAGAGTATGTCGTCGTCGATTGTACGAACCTGATTCCGGGCCTGTCGGGCAGCGAATTGTTCGGGCACGAAAAAGGCGCGTTTACCCATGCCGTCAGCCACCGCGACGGGGCCATTGCCCACGCGCACGACGGCACGCTTTTTCTGGACGAACTGGGCGAACTGCCGCTGCCGCTTCAGGCCGAATTGCTGCGCGTGCTGCAGGAAGGCATGTACAAACGGGTTGGCAGCGATGTCTGGCGGCGAGTCAGGTTTCGGCTCATCAGCGCTACCAACCGCCATCTGGCCAAAGAAGTCGAAAACGGCACGTTCCGGCAGGATTTGTTCTACCGCGTGTCGGGCTGGGCCTGCCATCTGCCGCCCCTCGACAGCCGGAAAGAGGACATTCCGCTGCTCGCCGACCATTTTTTCCGGAACGTATACGGACTGAAAAGCGCCGTAGACCAGCAGGTGTACGACTTTCTGATGCTCAAAAACTACCCCGGCAATGTGCGGGAACTGCAACAGCTCGTCGGTCGCATCGCCAGCAAACACCTCGGCGAAGGCCCCGTCACCATCGGCGATATTCCCCGCACCGACTGGCCGGACTTCGCCCTGTCGAGCCTGCCCCCTGCCTCCGGCGACGACCTGACGCAGGCCATCAAGCGGCTGCTTTATCAGGGCGTCAATCTCAAGGACATGAAGGATATTGTGACCGAAATTGCCAAAAAGGAAGCCATCGACTACGAAAACGGCAACCTCAAACTGGCCGCCCAGCGCCTCGGATGCAGCGAACGAATCCTCCAAATGCACCGCAAGGAAGAGCAGGAAACGTCGTATTGAGGCCCAAAAGCTGTCCTGCGAAAGAATGCGAAGGTTAAAGCTCCGCATTCTTTCGCGGGACAGCGCCAGTGTTACGGTTCCATCGCCGCGTACCGCTTTTCGTTCAGCAGCCACGGGTCGCGGTAAACCGTCGGCGGCGGGCCGGTCGGGGCGGAAGCAGACCGTCGGGACACCGACGGTTTACCGCCTTTCGGATGAGTTTCAGGAAATTCAGGGCAGCCACCTGCCGAAACTCCGCCGGACTCAGCTTCAGGGCGTAAATCTTGGACAGTTCCACGGCCGGATGCAGCCAGGGGCCATCCGTTCCGAACAGCAGTTTCCCCGCCCCGGCCCGGTCAAGGGCTTTTTGCAGAATATCGAACCGCCGCACGCCCGACGTATCGGTGTATACGTTCGGGTAGCGAACCAGGCAGTCGATCAGGCCCGTCTGCGCCCGCCAGTCGTCGGCGAAGCTGCCCAGGTGCGGAATGATAAAATTAACGTCCGGGTACTCCGTTGCCAGCAGTTCCACGGCCGACACCTCGCCGACGATGTCGTACAGGACCGGCAGGTGGTACGCCCGGGCCGCTTCGCAGACTTCGCGGGTCAGGCGGGCGTCGTAGCGGTGGGCCTTGATGCCGCAGAACCCGTGCTCCTCAACGGCTTCGCGCACCATGTCGGCAATGCGTCCCCGGTCGCGGGCGGCGTGGACGAAGGCAAAGCCATAGAACCGGTCGGGCTGCCGCTTCACCAGTCCGGCCACGGCCCGGTTGGCCAGGGCGTAGTCGGAATGGAAAGCGGCAAACAGCACCGTCCGGCCGACCCCGGCCTCGTCGGACCAGCGCAGGAAGTCCGTCAGCGGGGCGTCCGTATCCCAGGGGCCGGTGAGGCCGTCGCCTTTCCCGGCATGGCAGTGGCAGTCGATGATGAGCATGTCAGAAGATTTCCAGTTCCAGCAGTTCAATTTCCTTCCCGAAAGCGTGAGTGACGGTGTCCCGGGGGTATTTTTCCCGCAGTTTGGCAAAAATCTCGGTCAGCTTGCGGCGGCGCTGTTCGGGCGTGGTGCAGTGCTGGTAAAAAGTGCGGAGCACGTAATCGTTCCACATTTTGTCCTTTTCGCGGTGCACCCGGGGCGTCACCACCCGCAGATTGTGCCGGTTGGGGTAGGCCCGCGCCCGCGGGTCCAGATGCGACTGGGCCAGCGGAATGCCGTGGTCCACCTGCCGCCGGCGCGTGTTGAAACCCGCCGCGCGGGCCTGCCGACGGGCGTTTTTCCGTTCGGTCGATTTCTGGCTGGTGGTGAGGGCGTCTTCAAACTGCGTTTCAAACAACGCTTCTTCCGGCTCGTGGCCGCCGCAGGAGCACCGTGGTTCGGCATCCTCAACGACGAAGCGGAGTCGGTCGGCCAGGCGGTATTTGTCCAGAAACCGGATCAGCTGCTCCTGACAGGCGACGCACGGCTCGCCGGTCGTGTGGACGTACAGCGAGCGGATCATGGTCGGGAAACCCGGCTGGGCCGCCGTGGCCCCCATCAGCCAGCGTGCCAGCTGGCTTTCGGGATGCAGCGCGCAGGACGAGCAGTCGCTGCCCTCCGGCGTCCGAAACATCAGCGTCCGGGCCGGGCCGTTTCTGAAAAATAGCTGCACCACCGTCGGCGGCGCTTCTTCCCAATACGTCTCGGAATTCTTTTTGGAACACATAAGGCAAGGTGTTTAGGCGAATGAGACCTAAAGCGTGCGAACAAACAGCCCGTTTCTCCGCACGCTTCTCAACACTTATTCACCCGGAAGCTCGCGCCGAACGTGCGACCGGCTCAGGAGATTGAGACCCGGTTGGAAACCCGGCTGACGGCCCGGCGGCAGCAGTCCCAGCCGCTGGTTGATCAGCACGCCCGGTAGCTGGTAGCGCTCGGCATTCTGCGGCAGCGCAATGCGGGCGTCCGTCACGTCGGCACCGAGGTCCACGGCCGTTACGGCCTTGTAGGCATGAACGTACCGCTGGATTTCCTCGCGCCAGTAATGCGCCCAGTTGGCGGCGCTGAGGGCGGTAGCGGCCGTATCGTTCCAGTTGCCGTAGCGGATCGAGAGCAGCAGCTGTTCGCCAAACTGGGCGAGGCTGTGGAAGTGCGTCACGTTGGTCGGGTTCCAGCCCTGGAGTGCTTTCATGGCGTCTACCCGCTCCATCCAGTCCTCGGTGTACGGCATCATGACGCGCCCGCCCAGAAACTCGCGCATTTCGGGACGACCCAGAATCCACTGCTGCATCAGCATTTCGGCGCGGGCCGTGTAGGGCAGGTCGCGGAACGAATTGTGTGCGCCCTCGGCCAGCAGCAGATGCACTTCGCGCAGGTGGTTCAGAATCGGGAAGCCGTCCGGAATGACCGTCGTGTAATTGGCCTGCTGGTAAAAATCCATCGCCGTTTTCAGCAGGTTGTGGAAAGCCGGGATAAACTGCGTCCGGCTCTCGGCCGCCTGCATGTTCGGCACGGCGCGCCCGATGAGAGACAAGCCGTATTCGTACTGGTACTCAAAATTGCGCTGGGCCATGCTCAGCCGGAACCGCTCGTCCTGAATAAATCCCCAGATGAGGTTGTTCAGCGGCCGCAGCGGGTCGATGTTGAGGCCCGCCAGCGGGTCGTGGCCGTTGCCGGCGCGCACGTTCTGAAAACGCAGGCTGATGGCGTTCATCGTCTGCACCAGCCCGCCTTCTTCCTCCCAGTACGACCAGAGCAGTTCGAGCAGGGTCAGGTTCGGCACCCGGAACGGGGCGTTTTCGTGGTCGTTAAGGAACGTCTGGTCGCCCAGTCGCCGCAGAACCTGCTGGAAGTACGGCAGTATGGGCTGGGACGGCGAAACGGTCAGGTCGTCGGTCCGGCGGGTCCGGCGCTGCTCCTCGGCAACCAGGGAGGCCGGGACCCGGCTTTCGTCGTACCGGTTATCCACCAGATCGTCCGGATCGTGCACGAAATGCCTGGTCATGAAAAAATCCGTCGCCTGCTTCAGAAAATCGTAGGCGTCCGTGCGGAACAACAGACTGCGGCCCCGCTGAACCCCTCTCGACCCGTCCGGCAGCTTGTCCGTCATGACATCCGTGATGAATTTCTGGTACCGGTTGAAGTCCAGCGTGCCGTTCCGGATGTAGACCCACAGTTTCTGATCTTCGGTCGGAATCCGCTCGGGCTCCGACAGCGACACGCGGTGCACTTTTCGTCCGTAGTTAAAAATCTCGTCGTCCTCTTCTTCGTGGACAACCACCGGTTCCGGCGCTTCGCCGCCTACTTTCCGGAAGGCGGGCATCATGCCGATTTCGCCCAGCAGGGAGGTGCGGAGCTTCCCGGTGATGGTCAGGTCGCCCGGCGGCAGGGTGCGCGGGGCGGTCAGTTGCAGAACCATCTGGCGGTCCTGCGGGTCGTAGCGGGCACCGGACAGGTTGAAAATGCTTTCCCCGCTCGTTTCCAGTTCGCGCGGACTGCCTTTCTTTTTCCGGATAACCAGATTTTCTTCGATACTTCCCTTCGGGTCCCTGATCTGTATGGCAATCTGACTGAGCTGCCGGTACTGATTTTCGTTCTCAACGGGAATAATGATGGTGAAGTCGCCTCCCGGCTGTATGTCGTCAGGAAGCTGTAACTCGTTGATAGCCATTTTGCTTCAGATGTTCTAGCGTTTTCGGAATCACACAATAGTTCTTGGCGCGTTCGAGCGCCCAGTGCGTCAGCAGGTCCATCAGCAGGCGGGATTCGTCGCGGGCCGTGAGCTGCCCGTCGGCTTTGGCCTGCCCGATGACGGCAAACGCCAGCGAAGGCGGGGCCGACTTCATCCGCTCCCGACTCGCCCGCCATTGCCCAAACAGCTGCTGCAACTGTTCGGGCTGCCGCTGCTGGTACGGAAAGAGTTCGATGAGCCGGCGGCCGTGTAAAGCGGGCACCGCGTGGTACACCACCCGTTCCACAAATTCGGGCAGCGCCGCTTCGAGCTGGGCAATGAGTTGCTGTTTGTCCTGCGGGAGTTCGCTGGTGGGATAAAAATTCTCCCACTGCCGTTCGAGGGCGTCCCATTGCGGGTGCGGATACAGTTTCCGGCCAAAGGCGATGCTCGTCTTGACCCGTATCCACGGAAACGGGTGCGGGCCGTCGTTCGAAATCCGGAAAACGAAATAGCTCGGCAGGCTCACCACGCTCATCAGGCCGACGGTGGCCGTAATGCCCAGGTGTGCCATCGCCCAGAAATCGGACAGGATTTCGTTCAGCCAGCGTTCAAACAACTGCCAGGGCAGCGGGTCGTCGGCCTGCCGCAGGCGCTGCTGCAACTCCAGCTTGAGGGAAGCCGTCAGTCCGAGCAGTTCGGAGCCCTGGTGGCCCACCTCGTGCACGAGCGACGACGCAATGCCGCTGCCGACCATCCGTTCCCGCGGCACCTGAATGATGCCCACGGGGTTTTCGTCGCCGCCCGGCAGCCGGGTGCGCGCCCGCCGGATGGCCGCCCCGTGGCCGCGCTGCAGGAAGCAGATCAGCGGCGGCGGGCTGTAGTAGTTGCCCGGCAGGTTCAGCGTGTCGCTCGCCAGCACATCCAGCCCGGCAACCCAGGTGCCCGTACCGTGTTCACCGCGCTGGAGCAACACATCGGCAAAAATGTCGAGCTGGTCGAGCAGGTTGTTGAACCGCAGTTTGAGCAGCACAAAATCGGCCTGGGCTTCGGCGGACGTGCGGGCGGAGGTAGCCCCGGCTTTCAGGTTTTCGATGAACGTCCGGATGCGTTCGCTGATCTGCTGCCGGATGCGGGTCAGGTGCGAACTGATGGCATCCATCGCTTCGGCCGAAATGCCCGCTGCCTGCACCATCGGCGTATTGAGGGCAAACGGCTGCACCCCTTCAAGCCGGTTCAGCAGCGACAGCGCCTCGTTGACCAGAAACTGCGTATCGCGGGGAGACATCATGACCGGCGGTGCGCTAGATGTACAGCGTGATCCGGTTGCCGCGGCGAATCCAGCTTCCGCGCGTCGGGATGGCGCCGTTGCTGCCCGTCGGACGGCCGTTCTGGCCAGCAGGGCCGGGGCGGAGCAGGCCCGGAGCGTACTCGGCGGCGGCCTGGTTGATGGCTTTGTTGGCGACCGACTGCGGATTGATTCCGGGGTTGGTCTGGGTCAGCCGGGCGGCGTTCTGAATGGCGTCGTTGGCGAACCGGACGTAAGCGCGGGCCACTTCAAACTCGCGGTCTTCGGGGCTGAGCCCTTCCAGTTCGAGTTCAAACAGGTTGGAAGCGGCCCCGGCCAGCTTTCCGCCGATCATGGCGCCGGCCGGGCCGCCGAGCATGCCGCCCAGCGCCGAACCGGCAATCGGCAGGGCTTTTTTGGCGACGGACTTCAGCGCCCCACCCAGTGCCTTCCCGACCGAGGAATTGGCAAAATTGCGCACGCCCCGCCCGATGGATTTGAACATCTTGCCCAGGAAGTAATTCATTTCCTGTTCGCTGTTGACGTTCAGCAGTTCGTGCGCCAGTTCCATTTCCAGGCTTTCGTGCAGTTCCTGGTTCATTTCGGCTTCGTTGGAAAACTCATACGCGGCGGTTTCCTGCCCGTATTCGTTGCCGAACTCCATTTCGTTTCCGAATTCAAATTCATTGTTGTACATGGCTGTGTGGAATTAAAGAGTGAGTAATTGAAAGATCAAACGCCAAAAAGAACGATGGTTCCGCCGCGACGCTGCCAGGTGCCGCTCTGTCCGGTCGGCTCCGGTTCGTCGTCGGCCGGGTGCCAGCCGCCCACGGGCTGGGGTTGGTAGAAAAGACCGGGGGCATAGAGCCGGGCGGTGGCGGGCAGCACCCGGCGGCTGATCTGCCGGGGCGACCAGCGGGGATACCGGCGGTAGGTCCGGAAGGTGCGGCGGGCCAGGTCGTTGGCGTAGCGCAGGTACGCGCGGGCCACTTCGAACTCCTGATTTTCGGGGCTGAGGGCTTCGAGTTCGAGGTTGAAAATGCGTTTGGCCTGACCAGCGACAAAATCACCAGCTTTCTGCCCGACGTAGCCGCCCGCCTTCTGACCCAGCCAGGTTCCGCCGCGTTGCAGACCGGAGGCGAGGGCCTGCCCGGCTGCCCCGCCGATTTTGCCGCCCACCGCCTGCCCGACCCGGTTGCCGACGGCTCCCAGCGCCTGCCCGCCGTACTGGCTGGCGAGTTTGGGCAGGGTCTGTTTGCCAAAATCCATGAGATGACGGCCCAGCGCCTGTCCCGTCGGCGACTGCACGAAGGAGGAAGCCGCGTTGCGGGCCACGCCCGCCACCGAGCTGAGCAGGCCGCTCAGAAACTGGTTCAGCTCCTGTTCGGTAGCAATTTCCAGCAGTTCGTAGGCAGCTTCGAGTTCCTGCTGGGCGGGGTCGGTTTCGGCTTCGTAGCCAAACTCCTGCTCAAAGCTGGCCTCGTTGTTGGGCTGGGGCGCGTACTCGGCGGCCATTTCCTGACCGCCCGTGCCAAACTCCTGTAAAGTACGATCTATGTTGTGCATGGCATAAAAAAAGGTTGGGTTATCAAACGTTCGACGTAGATAATCCAACCTGTATGCCAGAATTTAACACCTCTGAATATCAATGACTTATCTCAGAACATTCCGAAGTTTGTTTCGTTTTCGGGCCTTTCGTGCCCGGGGCGGCGAAATGAATTTCGGCTCGTCTGGCGGTTTATTCCTTGGCGGCCGTGGCGTGGCGCCCGGTCGATTTGGGAGCCTTGCCGGTCAGAACTTTCTCGCTCATGCCCTGGCTGCTGACGGAATCTTTGACGCTGATAAAGACCATCCCGCCCGGGTAGCTCCGGTATTCCCGTTTGAGGTCCTGGGCGTTTGCCTGGGGCGTCTGGTAGTCCGGCAGCGTGCGGGTACGGCCTTTCTGCTTCGGGGCGGCCTGCTGACCGAGGTACAGCAGTTCCGGGGCGTAGGCATACACCCGGTAGCCTTTGTAAGTAACCGGAATCAGGTACAGCGACCCGACCTGGTCCTGGGTAGCCACAAAAACCGTGTCGCCGACCGGAATGTCCGGTAGCCGGCGGCTCGTCATGTAATCTTCTTCATAAATACGGGCCGGGCTGGCCGTCGTATAAGCGTGGCGTTGCACGGCGCAGCCGCCCATGAGCAACCCGAGAGTTGCAGCCAGTACAAGTTTTTTCACAGTGGGGTATTTGCCTTTGATTATGTTACTGATTCGAGCAATAATTATACCTCAATTGGCGGGTCGGACCGTAAATTCATCCTATCTTCTTTCTATCATTTGAAGTGAGTGTCAAATTTATGTGCAGTTCGAAGGGAGATTCCTGCTCAATTCTTCTGATTTCCGCTATTGGGGCAAAATTTTACCGTTAAAAAATTGCGATTCGATGCAATTCCGGATAAGCCGGTTAATTTTGCACCCGTTTAGCATCGTGCAAAGACTGTCATAAGTCCTATGTCATTTAAAAGAACTAAGATTGTTGCGACGGTCGGTCCGGCGTCCGAAAGTAAAGAACAACTGTTAGCGCTGGCCCGGGCCGGTGTCAACGTCTTCCGGCTTAATTTCTCCCACGGCGACCACGCCGAACACCTCGTCCGCATTCAGCGCATTCGTGAACTGAACGAAGAATACGGCCTGAATCTCTGCATTTTGCAGGATTTGCAGGGTCCGAAGATCCGGATTGGCAAGGTAGAGAAGGATGAGGGCGTGATGCTGCTGCCGGGCAACAAACTGGTTTTCACCAACGAAGAAGTCATCGGAACGGCCGAACGCGTGAGTACGCCCTACAAGGGCATGTACCGCGATGTACGCGCCGGCGAACGGATTCTGCTGGATGACGGGAAGCTGGAAGTGAAAGTGGTGGGTGTTGAAGGCACCGACGTCGTCACGGAAGTGGTGTACGGGGGTCCGCTCAAGTCCAAAAAAGGCGTAAACCTGCCGAATACGAAAGTGTCGATTCCGTCGGTGACCGAAAAAGACTTCGCCGATCTGGAATTTGGTCTGGAAAACGATGTCGAGTGGATTGCCCTTTCGTTTGTGCGCCAGGCGGCCGAAATTCTGGAAGTAAAGGATTACATCCGGTCCAAAGGCAAGGAGACCCTCGTGGTCGCCAAGATTGAAAAGCCGGAAGCCATCGACAATATTGACGAAATCATCGCCGCCACGGACGGCATCATGGTCGCCCGCGGTGACCTCGGGGTGGAACTGCCCGCCGAGGACGTGCCGATGATTCAGAAAATGCTGGTTGAGAAGTCCAATAAGGCGTCCAAGCCCGTCATCGTCGCCACGCAGATGCTGGAAAGCATGATCGACGCTGCCCGCCCGACCCGCGCCGAAGTCAACGACATCGCCAATTCGGTCCTCGACGGTGCCGATGCCGTGATGCTTTCGGCCGAAACGGCTTCCGGGAAATACCCCGTACTGGCCGTGGAGAACATGAGCCGGACGATTCAGAAAGTGGAAGAACTGTCGAACTCGATTTACTACCGCTACCACGCATACGTCAACGAGAATCCGGGCGAAAACGTCCTGAACGACAACGTGGTGATGAGCGCCTGCCGCCTCGCCCGCGATACGAAGGCCGAAGCCATCATCGGCATCACGACTTCGGGCTACACGGCCGTTCGCCTCTCGCACCACCGCCCGAAAGCGGCCCTGTACGTCTGCACGACCAACCGCCGCCTGATGAACACGCTGGGTCTGTACTGGGGCGTTTACGTTCTGCCCTACATTCCCGACGAGAACAACAGCGTCGATGAGACCGTCCACGAAATCCGCGACCGGCTGAAAGCGCAGGGCGTCCTGGATTCGGGCGATATCTATGTCAACGTCCTCAGCATGCCGATGTCGAAGCACCGCAAGACAAACACGGTGCGCTTGTCGGTAGTAGAATAAGGCGGGGAAAAAGTCGTAAGTCGTAAGTCAAAAAGCCCTATGCGGACGACTTAATGACTTACGACTTTTTTTACAACCCTATTTCGACCGCTATCCAGGCGCTGCGTCCGACGCCGTCTACGCCGGAGCCGTGTGTCCGGTAGGCTTCGTTGGTCAGGTTGTGCAGTTCGGCGCTGACCGTCAGTGAACGCCAGCGGTAGCCGCCGCTCAGATTGACGATCTGCCAGCCGGGCGTGCCGCCTTTCGGAATGCGGTTATCGTCCTTGTCTCCTTTTGCCAGACGGTCCTGTTTGGCGGCCAGCAGCGTTTCGGCCCGCAGCCAGTAGGCGCTTTTCTGGTAAGTTACGCCCGCCCGCCCGTTCAGGGGCGGAATGCGGCGAAACGGCTCGGCCGCCGTCACGTTCTGGCCGTAGGTATAGTTCAGATTGCCGTACACCAGCCAGTTGCGGCCCGCCTCCCATTCCACATCCGTTTCCAGCCCCCGGATAAACGCCTCCGAGCTGTTATGCTTCAGATAAACGGGATAGCCCTGAATGGAATCTCGCCCCGCCCGAACGCGGCTGATGAAGTTGGTCAGCGCATTGTGGTAGCCTAAGACCGCGGCCGAGAAGCGATTGGTCCGGATTTTAACCCCGGCTTCCTTGTTGAGCGACCGCTCGGGTTTCAGGCTGTTGTTGGGCACTTCGTACCGGAAATCCACGATGCCCAGCGTTCCCATATCATCCACGTTTGGAGCCCGGAAGGCCGACTGCACCGACGCCACCAGCCGCACCGCCGGAATCACCGCGTACGAAACGCCCGCGTTGCCCACCAGCGCCGAAGGCCGCACGGTCGCCTCGCCCAGCGTTTTCTCCGGAATGGTGATTTCGTAGGCATTGTAACGCCCGCCCGCCGTCAGTGTCAGTTTCTGAAACGTCAGCGTATGCAGTTGGAAGGCGGCCAGGCTGTTCATGGTCGCGCCGTCCGGATACAGGCCCCGCTTGTCTACGCCCGCCCCGGTCTGCACATTGACATCCCGCCGGACGCTGCTGACGCGGTCGGCGTACAGCTCCACGCCTGTCTGAATCTGCCAGAAAGTTGCCGGCTGCGAACGGGCCAGGAGCGTCAGTCCGCTGGTGGCGGTCTGGTCGCGCTCCTGCACTTCGGTCGGCGTGCCGTTTTTCCGGCTCTGGCGTCCTTCGATTTGCCGCTGCCACGAGGCCGTCACCTGCACCGATTCGAGCCAGGGCGACCCGTAAAAGCCTTCGAGTCGGGCGTAGGCCAGTTGCCGCCGCTGCGGATCGAACTGGTTGTATTGAAAATTTTCGAGCTGCACTTTGTGGAAAACCGGCACCCTGTCCTGCTCCAGGTCCTGATACGCTGCCGTAGCGACGTAACGACTGCCGAGCCGCGCCCGCGCCTTGATGTCGCCCGAAAGCTGGGTGTACCCCGTGGGCCGTTCGAAGCCCAGCCCCCGCCCGGCCAGCAGATCGCCGAACTTCCGGTAGGCCAGTCCGCCCGTCACGGCCAGCGTGGCTGATTGATAACCGGCTTCGGCCCGGCTGCTGTATTCCATGCCCGCCGAGGCCACTTTGCCGAAGGCCCGCCCGGTGAAGCCTTTCTTTTCCGAAAACTGCGGGGTCCGGGTGAGCACGTTCACCACGCCGCCGATGGCATCGCTGCCGTAACCGACCGAGCCGGAGCTTCGCACGACTTCGATGCGCTCGACGCTCTGCGGGTCGATGGTGTTCAGGTACTGGTTGGGTCCGGAGCGGAACGTGGCGTTGTTGAGCCGGATGCCGTCCACGAGCAGCAGCGTCTGCTGGCCGGTCAGGCCGCGCACGAACGGGGAGCCACCGCCGTGGTTGGTCTTCTGGAGCCAGACACCGGGAAGGCCGAAAAGCGCTTCCGGCACCGTCCGCGGGGCGCGGCGGCGCAGTTCGGTCGCCGTGAGCACGGACGTCACCTCGGGGCGCGCAAACTCGCCAGTTTCGGTGCGGGTGGTGGTCACGACGGTATGCTGGTTGAGGGTGATGGCCGTGGGTTCCAGCCGAACGTCCAGCGTCTCCCCGGCACGGATGTCGATCCGGGATTCCCTCGTCCGGTAGCCAAGCGCACTGACGAGCAAGCGGTACGATCCCGGGCGGGCGTTCAGGCGGTAGCGGCCATTTTCGTCCGTGACGGTCCCCAGCGAGCCCGGCAGCAGCCGGATGCTCACGCCCGCCAGCGGCGCGCTGGTTCCGGCTTCCTCGACCCGGCCACTCACGGACTGGGCTTTAGCGTAAATACTGATAATCAGCAGGATAAGAGTTGTAGACCAACGGTTCATTCGCTAACTTTTACATGTAAGTAGATGGAAGACAAAGTTCTTTATTGCCGGATTTTTATGAATATTAAGGCTGTTATGCTTATGTTACCAAACCAAAAGAGTCCTTCGAACGTAAGTTCGTAAAACCTTCGATTTACCAGCAACGTTGTCTCAGTTACACGACCCAAAACGCGGATTGTCCTATGTCTACAACCAGCCCAACCAACGGAAGCCTGCTCATTGCCGAACCTTTTCTGGGAGATTCGAACTTTGAGCGCAGTGTTGTTTTAGTCTGCGAACACAATCCGGACGGCACCTTCGGACTGGTGCTGAACCAGATCGCCCAGGTTCGGCTGAATGATGTGCTCAGCGACGAAATGTACCACGATTATCCGTTGTATGTCGGCGGGCCGGTCCAGCAAAATACACTCCATTACATCCACCGGCTGGGCAATTTGCTGGAAGACGCGATTGATCTGGGCAACGGTCTGTACTGGAGCGGCAATTTTGAACAACTTCGGCAGTTAATCAATGCGGGTACGGTCAAAGAAAACGACATCCGCTTTTTTGTGGGTTATTCGGGCTGGTCAGAAGGGCAACTGGAAGGCGAACTGGCCCAGAACGCCTGGATTATCTCGCATGCCGATGCCGATTTTATCTTCGATACGCCTTCGGACCAGTTCTGGCGGGGCGTGCTGCGGCGCATGGGCGGCCAGTACCGCGTGCTGTCCCATTATCCGGTCGACCCAAGGCTAAACTGAGAAGAGGTTTAGGGTTTATAGTTTAGGGTTGCTTCGCAGTACACAAAGGTTGTAATTAGCGGAGCAACGTTAAACCATAAACCCTAAACTTTAAACCTTAAACTTGCCTTGTGCCGCACACATTTCCCGGAAAATCTGACGTTATTTGTCTGATGATTGGCGTCGACCGATCCGAATGACACGTATGCTCAGACTTTCCGTTTTTTTTGCGCTTCTGCTTTCCTGTACCGTAGCTTCCGCCCAGATTTCAGGCCATTTTGCCGTTAAGGCGGGCGCGGGCCTTTCTTCCCTGCGTCAGACCGGCGAGACCTCGTTTGTCTCCAAAGGCCGGGTCGACCTCCAGTTCGGCGGACTTTACCGCCTCCGCGTCAACCGCTTTGTGGTGCAGCCGGAAATCCTGTTCTCGCAGAAAGGCGGCGTCCTCAAAAACAACACGAGCGGAGCCCAGCGGGGTGCCATTACCAAAATGGACTTCCAGTACATCAGCGTCCCGGTGCTGTTTGGCTACATCCCGACGGAAGGCATTACGCTGCAGGCCGGGCCGGAGTTTAGCTATGCGCTCTCCACGACGGCGGCCAACAACCCGTCGGTCCGGAATGATTTCGGGATTGCGGTAGGGGCCCACTACGATTTTCTGGACCTGCTTTCCAAGTTCAGCCTGCACGTCCGGTATGTACACGGCTTCACGAACGTTTCGAAGATAGACATCGTTCAACGGTATAACAGCGTCCTGCAGGCGGGGATTGTGTACAACTTTTATAAAAAGGAAAAGCGGACCGCCAAATAGCCCGCTTTTTACCCGTTATACCCAATGTACATGAAGAGAGAACACCTGAGAATCAGATGAGTTGTCGGTTCGAAAAACGCAATCGATCCGCATACGAACTCGACAAATGTAGTCTGGTTATATGTCCTCAGCGTGAAGTGGGTATGAATAAAGTGTTAAATGCATGTTTTCAATTGTTGACGTAGAAACGACCGGCGGCATCGGTGGACCAACACGCCTGACGGAGGTGGCTATCTTCCGGCACGACGGGCGGCAGGTGGTCGATTCTTTTCATTCGCTGCTAAATCCGGGCTGTCCCATTCCGCCGTTTATTCAGCGGCTGACGGGCATCACGGAGGAACTGGTAGCCGACGCGCCCACCTTTGCCGAGGTAGCCGCCGATATCGCCCGCGTCACGGAAAACTCGGTTTTCGTTGCCCACAACGCTCCCTTCGATTACGGTTTTCTACAGAAAGAATTCAACTGGCTGGAGCAGTCGTTCGAGCGCCGGAAATTGTGTACGGTCTGGCTGAGCCGCCGGATTTTCCCCGGCCTTCCCTCCTACAGCCTCGGCAAGCTCTGCCGTTCGCTGGAAATTCCGGTCAGCGCCCGTCACCGCGCCCACGGCGACGCCGCCGCCACCGTCCAGCTGTTCGAAATGCTCCTGAACAACGACCGACAGGGCCTTATTCAATTAAAAGTTAAGAATTAAGAGTTAAAAATATAAGGCTCCGCCGGAAGACATAACCTGCCTCAGCGGAGCCTATATTTTTAACTCTTAATTTTTAATTCTTAACTGAATTTAGCCTTCTTTCTCCACGGCGATGAAGTGTGTCAGTTCGCCGTCGTTGTTCCAGATGGGGTCGATTTCGATGTCGCACCAGTAGGTTTCGCCGCACTTCCGGTAGTTCAGGAGTCGTTCGCGGATGGGGCGGCGGCGGTGCTGCGGTTCGGCTCCGCGGATGCTGTCCGACAGCCGGTGCAGGGCCTGCGCGTCGGTCATGGGGCCCTGAAGAAAGTTGGGTTTGCGGCCGATGGCCTCCTGGGGCGTATAGCCGGTCATGGACAGGAAGCGGTCGCTCACCCACAAAATGGTATTCTGAATATCGGTCACGACCAGCGTATAGCCGTCTTCCAGCGCCTGGGTGTAGTTGCGGTACGTCTGCCAGTCAAAAATGTAGGAAAGCTGCTGAATCAGCAGTCCTTCGCGTTCTGCCTGCCGGGAACGGGCCTTTTCCAGCATAAAGATTTCCATGCAGGCAACCGGATACGAACGAAAAGGAGGTATCATTCCGCCGACGGACTGTGCATTGTTTGAAAACCCCTGCATGATTAGTTTTGGTTATTGTTGGTATAAACTACTGATAAACAAATAATAAGCAATTTACCCCTATTTCCTGAACGGCTAATCCATACACGTCGAAAAATAATTTCCGGCCGGGCCGGACCGAAGGCTTCCCGCCGGCTATTGGGAAGGTATGCGTTCGCTTCGTAGATTTGGCGAATTCCTTTCCATTCCTTCTTACCTTATGGCCGTTACTCGTTGGGGCATTCTGGGCTGTGGCCGGATTGCCCATAAATTTGCCCAGGACCTGCAAACCATTCCGGACGCGCGCCTGCACGCCGTTGCTTCCACTGACCTCAACCGGGCGGTTACCTTCGCGGCCGACTACGGCGCTCCCAACGCCTACGGCCGGTACGAAGACCTGCTTTCGTGCCCGGACCTCGACGTCGTATACATCGCCACCACGCATAATTTCCATTACGAAAACACGCTGATGTGCCTCAACGGCGGCCTGCCAGTGCTCTGCGAAAAGCCGTTTGCCATGAACAGCCGGCAGGTCCGGACGATGGTCGAAACGGCCCGCGAAAAAGGCGTTTTTCTGATGGAGGCGCTCTGGAGCCGGTTTATGCCCTGCATCGTCAAGGCCAAGGAACTGGCCGATTCCGGGGCCATCGGGACCGTCACCGGCCTGCGGGCCGATTTTGGCTTCCGGGCTCCGTTTGACCCCGAAAAGCGGCTTTTCAACAAGGCGCTGGGCGGCGGCTCGCTGCTCGACATCGGTATCTATCCGCTGTTTCTGTCGTATCTGCTGCTGGGAAAACCGACAACCGTGAAGGCCGCGGCCGTATTTGGGCAGACGGGCATCGACGAACAGTGCGGCATGGTGCTGACCTACGACAACGGGGCGATGGCGAACCTCTTCAGTACGCTGACGGCCAAAACCGATACCGACGCCTGTATTTATGGTTCGGCAGGCAACCTCCACATCGGCGGCCGCTTCCACGAGGGCCAGTCGGTCACCATCAAGCCCGCCGAAGGCGACCGCCAGATTTACACGTATCCGCGGCAGACCTGGGGGTACAATTACGAGGCAAACCACGTCATGCAGTGCCTGCGCGAGGGCAAGACCGAAAGCCCGCTCTGGTCGCTGGACGACAGCCTGAACCTGATGGACCTGCTGGACACCCTGCGGCAGGCTGCGGGAATCCAATACGCGGAAGACCAGCCTTTGTAAAAAATAGCCATTGTCTCTTTTACCCTCACTCCTAACTTCAATTTTATTCCTGATGAAAAAACTGTACTCAACCATGCTGGCAGCGGCGGCCTCCCTGGCAGTGGCGCAGGCGCAAACCTGGCAGCCCGTTGAAACCGGAAACGCCTGCGAACCCCGCCACGAAAACGCCGCGGCGCTGGTCGGCGACAACTTCTACGCCATCGGTGGCCGAGGCATGAAGCCGCTCGAAGCACTCAATCTCAAGACGCTGATGTGGACCAAACTGCCGACTCCGCCGGTAGAAATGAACCACTTTCAGGCCGTCACGTACAACGACGAGATTTACGTCATCATGGCTTTTCAGGGCAAATATCCGCACGAAACGCCGCTGCCGAACATCTATATTTACAGTCCCAAAAAGGGCGAATGGCGGCTGGGACCGGAGATTCCGAAAAATCGCCTGCGCGGCTCGGCGGGCGTGGTGGTGCACAACAACAAAATCTACACGGTCTGCGGCATCATCGACGGTCATTACGACGGGCACGTAGCCTGGTTTGACGAATACGACCCGAAAACGAACACCTGGAAGCAGTTGCCGGAAGCCCCCCGCTCCCGCGACCACGTGAGCGTCGGCATCGTGGGCAACAGGCTGGTGGTGTCGGGCGGGCGGCGTTCGTCGGCCAAAACGGGCAAGGTGCTCGAAACGACCATCGCCGAAACGGACGTGTACGATTTCAAAACCGGCCAGTGGACCACCCTGCCCGAATCGGGCAACATTCCGACCCAGCGCGCGGGCAACACGACGGTCACCAAAGACGGCAAGGTCTGGCTCATCGGCGGCGAAAGCCAGCAGTTGAAAGCCCATAACGAAGCCGAAGCTTTTGACCCCAAAACGGGCCAGTGGACCAAAGGACCCGCCATGCAGCAGGGCCGTCACGGCACGCAGGCGGTGGTTTACAAAGACAAAATCTACATCGTTGCCGGTTCGGCCAACCACGGCGGCGGCCCCGAACTGAACACGGTGGAAGTGCTGAAATAATCTTCGCCCCGGCCCTAAAGCCGGGGTTTTGTTTTTTTTAAAGCAAACCGTTGCCCGGTAAACCCGTACCTTTACGGCCAACCAAAACTACCGCAAGCCATGGACGTAAAAGACAGCAACGGCAATATTCTAAAAGACGGCGACTCCGTCGTGCTCATCAAAGATTTGAAAGTTCGCGGTTCTTCCGCCACTCTGAAACGCGGCACCGTCGTGAAAAATATCCGCCTGACGGATGATGAAACGGAGATTGAGGGCAAAGTGGACCGGACGATGATGGTGCTGCGGACGGAGTTTTTAAAGAAATCCTGATCGCGGCCCTCCCCCGCTTTTTCGTACCTTTGCCGGACTGACTGACTGACTGACGACTGATGACTCCCAATACCGACCGCTACGCGCAACGCGGCGTTTCGGCCTCCAAAGAGGACGTACACAACGCCATCGCCCACCTCGATAAAGGCCTTTTTCCGAAAGCTTTCTGCAAAATTGTCCCCGATACGCTGGCGGGCGATCCCGATTACTGCACCATCATGCACGCCGACGGCGCCGGTACCAAATCGTCGCTGGCGTATCTGTACTGGAAAGAAACGGGTGATCTGTCGGTCTGGCGAGGCATCGCCCAGGACGCCATCGTGATGAATACCGACGACCTGATCTGCGTCGGCGCGACCGGCCCCATGCTGCTGTCGTCGACCATCGGGCGGAACAAGAACCTGATTCCGGGCGAGGTGATTGCCGAAATCATCAACGGTACCGAGGAAGTTCTGGCTATGCTCCGCAGCCACGGCATCGACATTTACAGCACCGGCGGCGAAACGGCCGACGTGGGCGACCTCGTCCGGACGGTCATTGTGGACAGCACGGTCATTGCCCGCATGAAACGCGCCGAGGTCATCAGCAACGACCGGATTGAGGCGGGTGATGTCATTGTCGGACTGGCTTCCTTCGGGCAGGCGACCTACGAAACGGCGTATAACGGCGGCATGGGCTCCAACGGCCTGACCTCCGCCCGCCACGACGTGCTCAACCATTATCTGGCCGACCGATACGCCGAAAGCTTTGACCCCGCGGTGGACCGTTCGCTGGTGTACAGCGGCTCCAAACGCCTGACCGACCCTGTGGAAGGCACCGGACTGAACGTGGGCCAGCTCATTTTGTCGCCGACGCGCACTTACGCCCCCGTAGCCAAGGCCCTGCTGGAAGAACTGCGGCCCCAGATTCACGGTATGGTCCACTGCTCGGGCGGAGCGCAGACGAAGGTGCTGCATTTCATCGAAAACCTGCACGTCATCAAGGACAACCTCTTCCCGATTCCGCCGCTGTTCCGCCTCATTCAGGAAGAAAGCGGCACGAACTGGCAGGAAATGTACAAAGTCTTCAACATGGGCCACCGGCTGGAGGTCTACCTCCCCGAAGCCTACGCCCAGCGCGTGATCGATCTGGCCGCCGGTTTCGGCATCGAAGGCCGCCTCATCGGCCGGGTGGAAGCGTCGGAGACTAAGAAAGTGACCATTCAGAGCGAAGCCGGCACGTTTGTGTACTAACGCATGAGCCAGGTCAAGATTTACGGGATTGAAGACCAGTTGCGGCCCATTCGCAACAGGCTGTCGGATGTGATTCACTCCTGCGTGGTCGACGCCCTGCAATTTCCGGCCGACAAACGGGCGCACCGGTTCTTTTACCTCCATCCGGACGATTTTTTCATGCCCGAGGGCCGGTCGTCTCAGTACCTGATCATCGAACTGCTGATGATCGAGGGGCGGACGGTGGAAACCCGGAAGAACCTTATCCGGCTGCTGTTTGAGCGCATCAGCCAGCAACTTGGCCTTTCGGTTGTGGACATCGAAATCTGCATTCTGGAAAGTCCGGCGCACAACTGGGGTTTCCGCGGCAAGACCGGCGACGAAGCCGCTATTTCGTATAAAATCGACGTCTGACCCATGACGTTACATCTCAAAGTAAAGCCCGGCAGCAAGGTAGACCTCCTGTTCTACGATGCGGCCGGGCTGCTTAACGCCAAAATTAAGGCTCCGGCGCAGGACGGCAGGGCCAACGCCTACCTGACGGAGTTTCTGGCCCGCCAGCTCGGCCTCGCCCGGTCGCGGGTGGTGCTGGTTTCGGGTTTTACCAATCCGCACAAGAAGCTGGAAATCGACGCCGACGAGGCCCTGATTCGGGAGAAATTAAGCGCCGTACGGGTTTCCTGAAGCGGTTTTCCAACCAACCTGGTCGTCGGCAAAAAGCGAAACTCCGTGCTACAGCTGCGCCGGCAGATTCAGCGGGTGGGCAAACATCGCCGGTCCGTTCTGGTGAATGAAGGTCAGCATTCGGTTTACCTCCGTATCAAACTCGATGAAATAGTCCGGGTCCATTTTCTGGAGCTTTTTCACCGCCATTTCGGCTCGTTTGGCCACGTAGGCGCAGGTTTTCTCGTTATGCCGGTTCAGCGTCCGGAACAGGGCGGGCTGCGCGTCAAAAAAGGCATTCAGCAGGTAAATGCTCAGTTCCACTTCCCCGTATTTGTCCTTCGTGATCCGGACGTGGTGCGTGATGGCCGACGACAGCATGCGCATGGCCTTCAGCATCCAGTTGTCCGGATGGCTGTAATGCCCCGGAGCCGTGGCCGCAATGCGCTCCCGGACCTCGTTGCGGCGCTCTTCGGTAGTCGCGCCCTGTTCAATTAACTGGAAATGGAGCTGTTCGGTCAGGATTTTGTCTTTTGCCACCAGACGCAGCAACAGCTTATCTTTCTCGCCGGACGGAAGGCGCAGGATTTCTTTTTTGAGGTCTTTATCGAGGGTGGGCATACTCCGGTTTTCCTGTTTTTTTCGAAAAGTAAGAAATAGCCGGCATTCCTGAGACTATTTCCCGCTCCGCAGCAGGCGAAACACCGTCAGCAGATGGTGCGCTTCGTGCAGCAGGAAAAACTCCGTCCACTCCGGAACATTCATCATTCCAAAAAGAGGATGGCTACCCGTCCGGCTCAGTTCGTCCTCCGTCAATCCCATAAGCTGGACAGTCAGTTGCCTCCGTTGGTGAATAAAACTGTCAATCAGTTTTTGGGAATTCTGGTCGGTCCAGGAAGGGACGTAGGCATCCTCTTCTGCCCGATACCGCGCAAACATAGGCTCTTTGCCTTCCAGAATCATTGGAAGACGCTCCTCGCGAAATACCTGGCTGTACCGCCCGAGATGTGCCAGATTCTCGTGCACCGACCAGCGGCCCGGTTCGGGTTGGTGGCGCACTGCCTCCTCCGGCTGCTGGCGGACCAGCCGCAGAACCGTTTCGTACTGCGATTGCAAGCGCGTTACCTGTGAATCATCCAGCCGAACCATGCTTTTATTTTTGTCGAATGAATTGAATGATCCGTTCGGCCCACTCGTCTCCTTTTTCTTCCTGCACAAAATGACCCGCGCCGGTCAGCGTCACGTGCGGCTGTCCCTGAGCGCCGGGGATCAGCTTCTGCAAAAGACGGTCGCCGCCCGCGGTGATGGGGTCGCCGTCCGAAAAAGCCGTCAGGAAGGGCTTCTGCCACGTTTTCAGCACGTCCCAGGCCGCCCGGTTGGCGGGCGCGGCGGGGTCGTCGGGGCGGGTCGGCACCAGCGAGGGAAACATCCGGGCGGCGGCCTTGTACCTCTCGTCGGGAAACGGGGCGTCGTAGGCGGCGACCACTTCCGGAGGCAGTGGGTTTACGCAGCCGCCGCTGACAATCGTGCCGACGGGCAGCGTGGGCGTTTCGCGGGCAAAGGTCTGCCAGGCGGTAAAGGCCGGGTTGGGGGCCTGGTCGCCGGTAGGCAGGCCGGTGTTTGAGGCCGTGATGCGGGCAAAGCGGTCCCCATTTTCCGCCGCCACCCGCAGGCCCAGCAGCCCGCCCCAGTCCTGGCAGACGAGCGTGACGTTCTGCAAATCCAGCTTTTCGACGAAGGCCGTGAGCCAGTCCACGTGCTGCTGGTACGAGTAAGCGCCCGGCTCCGTCGGCTTGTCGGATTTGCCGAAGCCGATGAGGTCGGGTGCCACCACGCGGTAGCCCGCAGCGGCCACGACCGGAATCATTTTGCGGTAGAGATACGACCAGGTGGGTTCGCCGTGCAGCATCAGGACGGTTTCGGGCCGGGGATCGGGCAGATCATCGGCGGAATTTTCGTCAACGTAATGCAGGCACAGCCCGTCGATGTCGACGTAGTGTGGCGCGAACGGATAGTCCGGAAGGTGATGGAAACGGGCGTCGGGGGTGCGGAGGAAGTGCATATTTCTGAACCGGGATTACACGGATTTATGGATTTACCGGAATATTTCACCATTGCGTTTATACCACCATTTTTACGCCCTCGTCAACCATTCACCCTGATTTTATGAAGGCAACGCAGCTTAGTTAATCATTAAATCCGCACAATCCAAGTTCAGAAAATGGAAAGTCCCGATATTTGCGGCATGAATCTACAAAACGACTTACTGCTCCGGGCGGCCCGGGGCGAACAGGTGGAACGCGTGCCGGTCTGGATGATGCGGCAGGCGGGCCGAATCCTGGCCGAATACCGCGCCGTCCGCGAACAGGCCGGCAGTTTCATCAAACTGGCTACCACGCCCGAACTCGCCGCCGAGGTGACCATTCAGCCGGTGGACCTGCTGGGCGTCGATGCGGCCATCATCTTCTCCGATATTCTGGTCGTCCCGGAAGCGATGGGCCTCCCCTACGAAATGATCGAGCAGCGCGGGCCGGTTTTCCCGACGACCGTCCGGACTTCGGCCGACTTGGACAAACTCCGCGTTTCCGACCCCGAAGAACACCTGGGTTACGTGCTGGACGCCATCAAAATCGTCAAGCGCGACCTCAATGGCCGCGTGCCGCTGATCGGTTTCGCCGGGGCACCGTTCACGATTTTCTGCTACATGACCGAAGGCAAAGGCTCCAAGACTTTTTCGGTTGCCAAAAAACTGCTGTACACCGACCCCGCATTCTCGCACGCGCTGCTGCAAAAAATTACCGATTCGACGATTGCCTACCTGAAAGCGCAGGTGACGGCCGGGGCGAATCTGGTGCAGATTTTCGATTCGTGGGCGGGCATTCTGTCGCCCGAGCAATACCGGACCTATTCGCTGCCGTACATCAAACAGATCTGCGACGCCCTCAGCGAGGCGGCCGACGTGTCGGTGCCGGTGACGGTTTTTGCCAAAGGGGCGTTCTTTGCCCGGCAGGAAATCGGCCGGTTGAACTGCTCGGTAGTTGGTCTCGACTGGAACATGGACCCCGCCGAATCCCGGCAACTCGTGCCGGACATAACTTTGCAGGGCAACCTCGATCCCTGCGTGCTCTACAGCAGCTTCGACGGCATCCGCGCGGAGGTAAAAAAGATGATCGACACGTTTGGAAAACAGCGCTACATCGCCAACCTCGGCCACGGCGTTTATCCCGACACCAACCCCGACAACGTGCGGTGCTTCATTGAAGCGGTGAAGGAGTTCGGGGCGGTTTAGCATGAAAAAAGTAACGGAGATTCCCTCGGTCGCGAAGCCGTCTGCCCAGGTGGATGCCTTTGCGAAGCTGGGAACCTTCTACGGCATCTTCAGGCGGTTGGGCCTGCAATCGCCGAATCTCACGAAGGCCTTTGACGACATTCAGCGTCTGAAGCTGGAACTGGACACGACGAAGGCGCACCTGAACGAATTTGTGGAACGCTTCTCGCCGCTCGGCTGGGTGCTTTACGAAACGATGAGTTTGGAGACGATCTCCCGGGCGCTTCAAACGGCCCGGGAGGAATCCCTTTCGCATGCCGAAAAAGTGCTGGCCGAAAGTTACCGTTCCGAAGAAATTCAGGCTCTTATTCTCAGTCTGTCGGCCATCAAAGCTTTTGAAGGGCGGGAACGGCTCGCCGCGGAGGCGTTGAAGTGGTATTCGGAAAAGGCGTATGGGCCCTGCGTCCTGCTGTTACTGACCCTGCTTGACGGCTTTACATCCGATCTGAGTCCGACCAACCGGGGCTTTTTCGCCGACAGCACGGACCTGTATGCCGACGACTCCATTGCGGGTCACGAAAGCGGGCTTCCGGCGCTGAGCCGCCTTCTCTGCGCCACCATTACCAAAACGACCCCGGAGGCCGTCACCATTCCCTATCGCCACGGCATCCTGCACGGCAAAATCCTGAACTACGACAACCGCATCAACGCGGCAAAACTTTGGGGAGCCCTGTTTGCCATCCGCGACTGGCAGTTCAGGAAGAAAAGCCCGGCCCGGCAGGAAGTCCAAATCACCCTGAAGAAAGCTTTTCAAAACTACGCTCATTGGCACCAGACCAAAAAACAGATCGACAACTGGCAGCCGCGCCTGATTACGGAACCGGATTATTTGCAGAACCTGCTCGCGGCCTCCTCACCGGACTTGCCGGAAGTCGCCGTCGTGCAGTTCTTCGAGCACTGGAAGGCGAAAAATTACAAGGACGTCGGGAAACTGCTGGCGAATTTTGTGGGCCATTCAGATTCCAAAATGGCGGGCAGAGCGCGGCAGTTGCTGAAGGGAGTGACCCTTCTGGATTACACGCTGAAGCAAATCAAGGACGTCAACCTGATGACCAGCCATGTGCTGGCAGCCTGCACCTACTCGAAAGGCAAAGACCCTGAAAGCCAGGAAATCCGTTTTGAGCTTCTGTACGTCGATGGCAAAGACGTCACCCTCCGGCTGAACGGCGGTGGTCGCTGGATCATTCTGGACCGCTGCGTGGAGGAGTTGATAATGAACCGCGGCGGCGGGCCGCAATTAAGAATGAATAATGAAGGCTTCGCAGAGGACTAGTCCGCCCGCGAAGCCTTCATTATTCATTTTTCATTCTTCAACTATTCATTTTTCATTGCGGCCCGCCGCGCTTCATTCCCTTCACAACCCCCAGCGGTCGTCAAATTTCTGCATGAAGAGCTCGGGCTTGTCCAGTTCCGTAAAACCAAACTGCCGGTACAGGCCGTGGGCATCGCGGGTGGCGAGCATCCAGCGGCGAATCTGCTGCAGGTCCGGATGGCTCATCACGGTCTGCATCAGCCACTTCGACAGGCCCTTGCCCCGGTGTTCCTCCAGCACGAAGACGTTGCCGAGGTAAGCGAAGGACGTGTAGTTGGTCAGTACCTGCGCATAGCCAACCTGATTTTCGCCATGATACAGGCCGTAGTGCAGGGTTGAACTGTCGAGCTGCTTCCGGAGCGTCTCCCGGCTGATGCCGGGGGCCCAGTAGGATTTATTGGCCAGAAAATCGTGGATGACGTCGAACTGGAGCCGGGCGGGGTCCGTCGAAATCAGGTATTCACCTTGTTGTACTTCCATTCTGACCCAGTTTTTCCCGAATCGCCTCTGCCTTCAACCGTTGTTTATCAATAGGGACGACGCCAACCGCCTCGCAGACCAGCCCGCCGCCGAGGTTGGACAGTCCGGCGATGAAACGGGGCGGCAGCCCGAGCGCCACGCAGCAGGCCGCAATCGAAATCACGGTATCGCCCGCGCCCGAGACGTCCGAAATCTGCCGGACGTGCGCCGGGAGGTGGTGCCGCTCGCTGTTGAAATCGATGAAAACGCCCCGCTCGGAAAGGGTAATCAGCGCGCCTTTCACATTCAGACGGGTTTTCAGCTCGTCGACGGCGGCCATAAACTCCTCGCGCCGGTCAACGTCGAAGTCCACTTTCAGCCCTTCTTTCAGTTCCTTCAGGTTCGGCTTGAAGAGCGTGGTGTTATGGTATTCCAGAAAATTGCGCTTTTTGGGGTCCACCACCGTCGGCACGCCGCGCTCGTTGGCAAAATTCGTAATTTCGGCAATGGCTTCCCGGCTCAGCACGCCCTTGTCGTAATCTTCAAAAATAACGACCTGGCAGCTCGGAATCAGCTCCTTCGCTTTGGCGATGAGGTTGTCGCGTTCGGCTTTGGTGATGAGTTTGTCGGTTTCGGTATCCACCCGCACGACCTGCTGCGACCCGGCGATGATTCGTTCCTTGATGGTCGTGATGCGCGATTCGCTGCGGATGAGCCCGTCGCAGTTCAGGCCGCGTTCGCAAAGCTGGTTCACGAGCATATCGCCCGGTCCGTCGGTGCCGATCACCGAGCAGATGATGGCTTCGGCCCCCAGGGCCTGCACGTTCAGCAGGACGTTTCCGGCTCCGCCAAGGCGCAGTTCCCGCTTCTGGACCGTCACCACCGGCACGGGTGCTTCGGGTGAAATCCGCTCGACTTTGCCCCAGACGTACGAGTCCAGCATGACATCGCCGATAATCAGTACCCGGAGCCCGTCGAAGGCGGTAAATATTTCATCAATGGTCATTTGGGCGACCGGTATCATTCGTTCATAGGTTTTTCCGCCACAAAGAAACAAAAACCCCGTCCGATTTCCGAACGGGGCAGCGCGAAGGCTATTGTGCGGCTGGCGGGAGGTTATTGCTCCGGTGTTTCGTCGGGTGGGTAAAAGCGGACAAGCCGGGCATAGCTGGTGATGATTATGGCAAATAACTGCGGACAATTTTGGCAGTAATCCGGATAAAAAAGCCCTCAACCGTCTGAATGGTTGAGGGCCCGGAAAGTAGTCTTCGCTACCAGGATTAGTTCAGCGTCGCAACGGCGTCCTTGATGCGCTGCACGGCCTCTTCCAGGGCTTCATCAGCGGCGGCGGTCGAAATCCGGATGCAGTTTGGAGCGCCGAAGCCCGAACCGGCAACCGTAGCCACGAAGGCTTTTTCCAGCAGCCAGGTCGAGAAATCGTCGGAATCCTTGATGGTCGTCTCGCCATCGGATTTGCCGTAGTGGGCGCTCACGTCCGGGAAAGCGTAGAACGCGCCTTCCGGTACGTTGACCTTAAAGCCCGGCACTTCTTTCAGCAGTTTCACCACGAGGTCACGGCGGCGTTCGTAGGCCTTTGCCATTTCCTGCGTCGGCTCCATCGGGCCATTCAGGGCGGCGACGGTCGCTTTCTGAGCAATGGAGTTCGTGCCCGACGTCACCTGGCCCTGCAGTTTCTCGACGCCTTCGGCAATCCACTTGGCGGCACCGATGTAACCGATCCGCCAGCCGGTCATGGCAAAGCCTTTGGCTACGCCGTTGACGGTGATGACGCGGTCTTTGATTTCCGGAATCGAGCCGATGCTGAAGTGGCCGGTCGGCGTGAAGTTGATATGTTCGTAGATTTCGTCGGCCAGCACGAAAATATTTTCGTGACGTGCGACCACCTCCGCAATCGCCCGCAGTTCGGCTTCGCTGTAGACGGAGCCGGTGGGGTTGTTGGGGGAAGCATACATGACGACTTTCGTGCGGTCGGTGATGGCGGCTTCAAACTGTTCGGGGGTCACTTTGAAATTGTTCTCAAAGGTGCCTTCCACGATGACGGACTTGCCTTCGGCCAGTTTCACCATTTCGGAATAGCTCACCCAGTACGGCGAGAAAATGATCACTTCGTCGCCGGGGTTGACCAGCACCTGAATCACGTTGGCGAGCGAATGCTTGGCACCGGTCGAAACGACCACGTTTTCCGGTTTCCAGTCGATGTTATTTTCCCGTTTGAACTTGTCTGCAATGGCTTTGCGGAGATCCGGGTAACCCGCTACGGGCGAGTAACCGTGGAACCCGTCGTCGATGGCTTTCTTGGCGGCTTCACAGATGTGCTGCGGCGTTTTAAAATCAGGCTCACCGACGCTGAGGCTGATTACTTTGTGGCCCTGCGCGGCCAGTTCCCGCGCTTTCTTCGTCATGGCCAGCGTTGACGACTCTTCGAGCGCGTTAATGCGGTCAGCCAGCAAACTGGTCGTTTCCACTATTGCAGACATAGTACGTTGGGATTATAAATGAATGGTTTTGTGTAAACCCGCGCAAAATTACTATCTGTCAAACGAATAGCCTACTATTATTTGCTTTTTCGCAAAACAGGGGTTTTTATATTGAAGAATTATCAATTGTGAAGCCATCAGCATCCCGGTAGGCCGGGAAGCGTTCGCGGAAGGCACGCAGGTCGTCGAGCGAAAGTTCCGTCTGATAAACAGCCTCATTTTCGTCCGCCCGGAACAGCACCTCGCCCTTGAAATCAACAACCGCCGAATCACCCGAGTACGGATTCCCGTTGCCGTCTTCGCCGACGCGGTTGACGCCCACGACGTAGCTCAGGTTCTCGATGGCGCGGGCCTGAAGCAGCGTATTCCAGGCGTGGCGACGCGGAGCGGGCCAGTTGGCGACGTACAGCAGCAGGTCGTAGGCGGGCTCCTCTGCATTCGAGCTAAAGCCCGGATGGGCATGTCCGGCAGCCATGCTCCAGACGGGAAAGCGCAGGTCGTAGCAGATGAGCGGGCAGATGTTCCAGCCGCGCCAGTGACGGATGAGTCGCTTGGTGCCTGCCGTATAGGTCTGCTCCTCCCCGGCCATCCGGAACAGGTGTCGCTTGTCGTAGGTATCGAACGTGCCGTCGGGTTCCATCCAGACCAGCCGGTTGTAAAAACGGTCCGCCTCTTTCACGACATAACTGCCCGTCACGGCCGCGTTGGTGTGCGCCGCCATCTGTTTCAGCCACCGGAACGTCGTCAGGTTCATCGGCTCCGCCACGGCCGCGGCGTTCATGGTGAAGCCGGTGGTAAACATCTCGGGCAGCACGATGAGGTCCGTCGCTTGGGGAAGGGCAAAAATCTGCTCCTCCAGCGCCGCCCGGTTGGCCGTGGGGTTCTCCCAGTGGAGGTTGGGTTGGAGGAGGGTGACGTTCATAAGGCAATTATGAGTTAGGAGTTAAAAGTTAAAAGTTAGGCTCCGCCGATTACTTGCCCTATAGCGGAGCCCAACTTTTAACTCTTAACTCATAACTAAATTTTGGGGAATTTCATTTTGTAGTCCGCCTTCACCTTTCCTTTGGTGATGTCGGCCAGCTTTTTTTTGAGGAGCTGGCGTTTCAGGGGGGACATGTAATCGGTGAAGAGTTTGCCTTCGAGGTGGTCGTATTCGTGCTGGATGATGCGCGCCGCCATTCCGTCGTATTCTTCCGTATGCTCGTTCCAGTCGGTATCGAAATAGCGGATTTTGACGCGCTCGGGCCGGTATACTTCCGCCCGGATTTGCGGAATGCTCAGGCAGCCTTCCTCGAAGGCCCACTCATCTCCCTCTTCGTTCAGGATGGTGGGGTTGATAAACACTTTTTTAAAGCCGTCGAGGCTCGGGTCGTGCTCGTCGTCCGGGTCTTCATCGTCGTTCATGGGCGTGCCGTCCACGACAAACAGCCGGATGCTTTTGCCGATCTGCGGAGCCGCCAGTCCGACGCCCGACGCTTTATACATGGTCTCAAACATGTCTTCGCTCAGTTGCTTGACGTCGAGACTTCCTTGTTCAATGTCCTGCGCCCGTTTCCGAAGAACGGGATCACCGTAGGCAATAATTGGGTAGATCATAAAAATTCTGAACTTGGACTACACGAATTCGTGGATTGGCTATGAGGGCGTCGCGTTTTTCACGGGCGGCCTTCTTTCACAGTCAATCAATTCATCAGCGTAATCCGGGTTCTGACTGCATATACGATTGTAAAATTATCGCCGCGCTGACTTTATCGATGTTGCCTTTGTCGCGGCGGTCTTTTTTGGTGGAGCCTGCGGCAATCATTGCCTGAAGCGCCATGCTCGACGTAAACCGTTCGTCGTGCCAGTGGATCGGCGTTTCGGGAAAAGCGGCCTGCAGCCGTTTCACGAAGCCCCGAACGTGGGGTGTATTGTCGGTATCCGTGCCGTCGAGGCGTTTGGGGAGCCCCACGATGAACGCTTCGACGGGCTCGGTTGCGGTATATTTCTTAAGATAGTCTAACAACTGATGCGTCGGAACCGTTTCCAGCGCTGTGGCAATGATCTTCAGCGGGTCCGTTACTGCCAGCCCCGTTCGCTTTGTCCCGTAATCAATTGCGAGTAACCTCAAAGTCGCAGCGGCGAACCGTGATCAAAAATGAATGAAAAATGAACAATGAATAATGAATTCGAGCCGTAATGAACCGCAGGGGAATTAGCGGAAAACCGGACCGGACTCTTACCTTGACGCAAATATACGACATCCCGGCGGGCTAATTGTTCGTCTTTATCACAGACCTTCATTTTCATCATTCATTATTCATTCAAACCCCGTGTCCATGAACTTCTGCCCCAACTGCGGCAACCCTCTCACTCCCGGCCAGGCCGGAGGCCGCGAACGGCTCGTCTGCTCAGCTTCGTGCGGCTATGTCTACTGGAATAATCCGCTGCCGGTCGTCGGGGCGATTGTCGAATACGAGAACAACTCGGTGCTGCTCGTGCAGAACGTCGGCTGGCCGAAAGAATGGTACGGGCTGGTCACGGGTTTTCTGGAAGGCGGCGAGGAACCCGCCGCTGCCGTGCTGCGGGAAATCAGGGAAGAAACCGGCCTTGAAGGCCAGATTGTGGAGCAAATCGGCATTTACACCTTCTACCAGCGGAACGAACTCATCATCGCCTACCACGTCCGCGCCACCGGCCCCATTCAGGTCGATCCGACCGAAATTCAGGATTACAAACTCGTCCCCATCGACAAACTAAAGCCCTGGCCATTTGGCACAGGGCTGGCGGTGAAGGACTGGCTGGGGAGGAGAATGATTGAATGATTGAATGATTGATTAGGCTCTGCAGGGCGAAACATTGCGAAGCTTAATCAACCTATCAATCATTCAATCATTCAAAATTCAATCATTCCGATACGTCACCACATCCACCCCAATCCCGTTCGGGTCGAGGATGGCGAAATGGCGGTCGCCCCAGGGTTCGTCGCGGAGGTTAACGACGAGCGGGACGTTGAGTGCACGGATGCGGTTGTACTCCTCATCGACATTGTCCACTTCGATGGTCAGGTACACGCCCCGGCCGTCGAACCGGCTTTGGAAAACGGGCTGCTGCGACGGATGGCCGGGGAGCAGAAAGCTCAGTTCGGCCTGCCGGTTCGGCGTGTGCAGCAGCACATAAAAGTCGTTTTCGAAGGTAACGCCGAAGTTCAGGACGTTCTGGTAGAACGCTTTGGTTTCGGCCAGTTTTTCGGTGATGATGCCTGCGTTCAGTTTCATGCGGTGGGTGGCTCAGTTGACGCCAATCATGACTTCCGTGATGTTGTTTACCGGCTCGGCCAGGTCAATGTGTACGTAACGTTCGCGGCAGATTCCGTTGAGCGCGTGGCCCTGCTGCACCAGTTGCGGAATCAGGCGGTTGTAAATGCCCGGCAGATTTTCCCACGGCCCCTCCAGCGTCTCGGAAACGCACTTCAGCGCAGCCAGTTGTTTGAATTCAAAGCCGTTGGGGATGCCCTGGACTTCGCCGACGGGCAGGGCAACCTCCAGCCGAAAAACGCGGTTCGGGTCGCCGCTGACCCCGTAATACGTCCAGTACACCGGCCCCAGTACGTTCAGCCCCAGCCGGGCCGCTTCGTGGTGAAGCCCGCGAACCGATACGTCCCCGAACCGGCCGAGGTCTTTCAGCGTCGTGTCAGCCGAAAAAATCAGGGCCGTCATGGAAGGCAGTTGTTTAACGAGCATGGTCAGGATGATTTACGTGAAACATGCCCAAAAGTCGGCAGCCGGAGTGACAGCGGTATGTCAGGAGGGGGAGGGAATGATTGAATTTTGAATGTTGAATTTTGATAGGCGGTACGCCGCTGTAGTCGCTGGCTTGAATGATTGATAGGCGATCCGTCGCTGCGGTTGGCTCCGCTTAATGCTCGCCTCTGGCTTAGCCCACCAACTGCAGTAACGGACCGCCTATCTGTCATTCAAAATTCAACATTCAAAATTCAATCATTTAACCTCTCCACTACTCCCTCCAGGTAATGCGTCCGGACTTCTTCTGCCCGTTCCTGCATGAGGTGGAGAAAACTTTCGGGCGACTCAATGGTCACGGCGTTGCCGTAACTCAGCAGCCACCGGCTGAGCCCTTCCGTAAAGGGCGTCCGAAAATGCATCCGGACGGAATCGCAGGCGTCTTCTTCCGCTACAAAGCCGAACGTACACCGCTGTTCCTGCATGAAACGGGCTTCGTTGTTTTTCACCCGGATCGTTACGTCCGTCGTCGGCATGTCCTCCCTCGTCCGTTCGCGGGCCAGGTAAGCCTCCAGCGAGAGCCGTTCGTGCCGGACAAACGTACGGCCGGTGTTGGTCAGCACTTTAATCCGGTCGATGCGAAAATCCCGGTAGTCGTGGCGGGTGCGGCAAAACGCGATCAGGTGCCAGGCTGAGCCGTAGTAATACAGCCCGACCGGTTCGATTTCCCGCTGGGTCGACTGCCCGTTATAGATGGAAAGGTACTCGATCTGCAGCACACGGTTCTGCGCCACGGCCTGCTGAATGTCGTTCAGAAAAGCGGTTGAAAACGTGCGGACCGTCCGGGGACGGCTAACCCCCACCTGGGGTTCCAGGTCTTCGAGGTGCTCTTTATCCCCGCGTTTCAGCACGGACTTGATCTTGAACAGAGCCGACTCAAACTCCGTCTGCACCGACTCATCGGTCAGTTTTTCGATCAGTTTCGCCCCAAACAGCAGGGCACTTGCTTCCGTCCGGGTCAGGTGAACCGGCGGAAGGTGGTAATCTTCCAGAAAGTACCCGATGCCCGCCTCCGCCCCGATGGGCACACCCGCCTCTTCGAGCGCCCGGATGTCGCGGTAGACCGTCCGCAGGCTGATGCCAAAGCGGTCAGCAATCTCCTGCGCCCGAACCACGCGTTTCGTTTGCAGATGAATCAGAATGGCGGTAAGGCGGTCGGTGCGGTTCATAATCCAGTTAAGAGTTATGAGTTAAGAGTTATAAGTTGAGCTTCGCTAAATTGAGCATCAAAGCCCAATTCATAACTCTTAACTCATAACTCATAATTAACTACATGATGGCTTGTCGAATCCGTACCAGTTGCTCCAGCAGGCCTTCGAGCCGGTCGAGGGCGAGCATGTTGGCTCCGTCGGATTTGGCTTCGGAAGGAACCGGGTGGGTTTCGATAAAGAGTCCGTCGGCCCCTACGGCAATGGCCGCTTTGGCGATGGTGGCAATCAGGGCCGGTTTGCCGCCCGTGACGCCGGAGGTCTGGTTGGGCTGCTGCAGCGAGTGCGTGCAGTCCATCACCACCGGAACGCCGTGCGCCTGCATGGCGGGCAGGTTGCGGTAATCCACGACCAGGTCGCCGTACCCGAAGGAATTACCCCGGTCGGTGAGGAAAACCGGCGCGTCGGGGTTCACCGACTGCACTTTTTCGACGGCAAAACCCATGGATTCGCCGGACATGAACTGGCCTTTTTTGATGTTCACTACCTTGCCCGTTTCGGCAGCGGCCGTGAGCATATCCGTTTGTCGGCACAGAAAAGCCGGAATTTGGAGCACATCAACGTACTGGGCCGCCATCGCCGCCTCCCCGGATTCGTGAAAATCCGTCAGCGTCGGGACCGTGAACGTCTCCCCCACTTCTTTCAGGATTGCCAGCGCCGCCTCGTCGCCGATGCCGGTAAAGGAGTTCAGTTTCGTGCGGTTCGCCTTCCGGTAAGAGCCTTTGAAGATGTACGGAATCCGGAGCCTGTCCGTAATTTCGACAATGCGCTCGGCGATGCGCAGCGCCATATCCCGGCTTTCGATGGCGCAGGGGCCCGCAATCAGAAAAAAGTTGCCCGAATCGGTATGTTTAAGTTTGGGAAGATTCATGGTTTGAAAAAATAAAAGCGTAACCTTTGTCCGGATTTGGTCAAAATCACCCCCGCAAAGGTGCTAAAATAGTCTGAACAGTCGGTTATTGAACTGTTTAGCTCTTTTGCCAGCGAAGTTGCCTACATTGGTTACATAAGGCGAAATAACGTCCTGCAATACCTTGTAAATCTGCAACTTCAACCGCGCTGAAATGCCTTCAGAAACGTTTTGAGCGATAAAAAATTATTTGACAATACAGTTTTTAAAGCATTTCTTTGCAACGTTTTTTTAACCCCTAATGCATACAAAAATGTCAGAAATTGCACAGAAGGTAAAGGCGATCATCGTCGAAAAACTGGGCGTTGAAGAGTCTGAAGTTACTCCGGAAGCAAGCTTCACCAATGACCTGGGCGCTGACTCACTGGACACGGTCGAGCTGATCATGGAGTTTGAGAAAGAATTCAACATCTCTATCCCGGACGACCAGGCGGAAAACATCGGCACCGTTGGTCAGGCAGTTGCCTACCTGGAAGAGAACGTAAAATAAGTACCCCCTCCCTATTCAAGGTTAAGGTTCATTTTATGCCCTTTAAACGAGTAGTAGTAACAGGCCTTGGCGCACTGACGCCGATTGGTAACGACGTCACCTCTTTTTGGAATAACTTATCAGCCGGGGTCAGCGGCGCCGGCCCGATTACTAAGTTCAATGCGGAAAAATTCCGCACACGGTTTGCCTGTGAAGTAAAAGGACTGGACATCACGCAGTTCATCCCTCGTCAGGAAGCACGTAAAATGGACCCGTTTGCCCAGTATGCGGTCGTTGTGGCTGACGAAGCCATCCGCGACTCGGGCCTTAATCTCGAAGAAATCGACCTTGACAAAGCCGGCGTCATCTGGGGTTCCGGCATCGGTGGCCTGAAAACGTTTCAGGACGAAGTGAGCACGTTTGCTACCGGCGACGGCTCACCGCGCTACAATCCGTTTTTTATTCCGAAGATGATCGCCGACAGCGCCTCCGGGCTGCTGTCGATCCGCTACGGCTTCCGGGGTGTCAACTACGTGACCGTCTCGGCCTGCGCCTCGTCGGGCAATGCCATCACGGACGCGTTCAATTTCATCCGCCTCGGCCGCATGAAACTGGCCATTACGGGCGGTTCGGAAGCCGCCATCACGGAAGCCGGCATCGGCGGATTCAACGCCCTGCGGGCCCTTTCCGAACGGAACGACTCGCCCGAAACGGCTTCCCGGCCGTTCGACAAGGACCGTGACGGCTTTGTGCTCGGCGAAGGAGCCGGAGCGCTGATCCTGGAGGAGTACGAACATGCCAAAGCCCGCGGGGCGAAAATCTACGCCGAGCTGATCGGCTGCGGCATGTCGTCGGACGCCTACCACATCACGGCCTCCCACCCGGACGGCCTCGGTGCGGTCAAAGCCATGGAAGATGCGCTCGACGATGCGGGCCTGAAAGCCGAAGAAGTGGACTACATCAACGTCCACGGCACGTCGACGCCCGTTGGCGACCCGAGCGAAGCCAAAGCGATCGAACAGGTTTTCGGTGAACATGCCTATGTGCTCAACATCAGTTCCACCAAGTCGATGACGGGCCACCTGCTCGGCGCGGCCGGAGCCATTGAAGCCATTGCCAGCATTATGGCCATCCAGAACGATCTGGTGCCGCCGACCATTAATCACTTCACCGACGACGAAGCCTTCAACCCGAAGCTGAACTTTACGTTCAACCAGGCGCAGACCCGCCCCGTCAAGGTGGCCTTGAGTAATACGTTCGGATTTGGTGGTCACAACTCGACCATCGTGTTCCGCAGATTGGAAGACTAAACGAAAGGCCCAAAGGCCCTCTCAGCGATTTAAGAAGTGTTGCCTATTCGCAATTTATTCGGGCTCGGAAACAGTGAAGACAGGAAATTCCGAAAGGCTATCGCACACATCATTGGTGCACGGCCTACGAATGCCCGTGTCTATCAGCTTGCTTTCCGACACACTTCGGCGTCGAAAGAAACAGGCATCAAGGGCTTCAAGGAATCCAACGAGCGGCTGGAATACCTCGGCGACGCCGTGCTGGGCATGGTCATCGCCGAATTTCTTTTTAAAAAATTCCCTTACAAGGACGAAGGCTTTCTGACGGAAATCCGTTCGCGTATCGTCAACCGCGAAACGCTGAACGGAATTTCCCGTAAGCTGGGTCTGGACAAGCTTATCGAGTACGACGGCAGCCGCGGCCGCATCCTGCCCGCCCGTACGTCGATGTACGGCGACGCCCTCGAAGCGCTCGTCGGGGCGATTTACCTCGACAAAGGTTTTGCCTTCACCCGCCGCTTTATCCTCAAAGAACTGCTGGGTCATTACGACCTAGACTCGCTCATCAACAACAACCTCAACTACAAGAGCAAGCTGATCGAGTGGGCGCAGCGGGAAGGCAAAAAGATTGATTTTGTGATTGTTTCGGAGAAAGGCAACAACCAGTTCCGGGAGTTCATCGCGGCCGTGACGGTCAACGGCGAGGAATTTGCCACGGGCAGCGGCTACAGCAAGAAAAAGGCCGAACAGGCCGCCGCCGAAAAAGCCTGCGAACAACTGGAGCTGAAACCCGCCGCCAATCCGTAGGCCGCTCGGCTCATACAGGTTCTTCCACTTTGGGTTTCATCAACGGCACACCGACCAGAAACCGGCTCTCATCCTGCTGAATCATGACCGGCGGGCCGTCGAGCAGCTTGTACTTCATCGTGATGTTCTGCAACCCGATGCCGTTGGACGGTACGGCTACCTTTTTCTTCTGAAAGTTATTTTCCACAAACAAGGTGTTGTCGCGCGTGTACAGCCGGATTGTCAGCGGCCGGTTGACGGAAATGACGTTATGCTTGATGGCGTTTTCGAACAGAATCTGTAACGTCAGCGGCGGAATCAGGTGTTTTAGCAGGCGGTCGTCGATGTCTACTTTCATGAAGATTCCTTCGCCGTACCGGGTTTTGATCAGGTAAAAATAAGCCCGGATAAACTGCAGCTCGTCCGCTAGCGGGCACAAACTCCGGTTGTTCTGTTGCAGCAGGTAACGGTACACCGCCGACAGGTCATCCAGAAACTCTTCGGCTTTACGGGGTGCCGAGCCAATGAGGGAAGACAGCGAATTGAGGTTGTTGAACAGAAAATGCGGGTTGATCTGGGTCTTCAGGGATTCCAGCTGGCTTTGGAGGTTCACCTTTTTCAGCTCCTGCGCCTCCGTGTAGGCCACCTTCCAGCGCTGGTACAGATAAATTCCCTCGAACATGGCCGCCAGTTGAATCGTCCCGATCACCGATACGAGGGTATTGAAGAAATAAGGCTTTATCTCGAAAACGTCATCCGTCTGCCACAGACCTATCAGGTCGTAGAACAACGTTTGCGTAATCCGGATAATCCCCGCGAAGAAGAAAAACCAGACCAGCTGAAACAGGACCCGCTGCCGGGTCTGGCCCAGTTCCGGATACCGCTGCCGCGAAACGATGATTCCCTGCCGGTTGGCTTCCCAGACCAGCACGGCCCCCAGCACGAAGAAAACAGGAATGCGCCAGTCGTCCGGGTACGGCACGTTGGTGTAGCCGTACATCATCCATTGCCCCAGCAGCGAAAGCAGCGGGACTCCGGCCACGCGCATCCATTTATCGTTCAGGGTATGCATTTCAGTTTCCTTTCCAGATTCGGAAACGTTCTACCCGGTCGGGACTCACCAGCACCTCGCGGCCCGGTCCCGGTTTCAGCTCCAGTTTCAGCTTACCGTTCAGCGAGGAATGGGTGGCCGTGATCGCACTCTGGGCCACTATAAACTGTTCGTTGACCCGAAAAAACTGCGTCACATCCAGCATTTCCTCCAGTTGTTCGAGCGTGTACTCAACGGTGTACCCAATCCGGTTGCGGGTGAGCAGGTAGGTTTGCCCGTCTTCGGCGTAGAAACAGACGATCTGCGCCGTTTCGACCGGAATCAGCCGCTGGCCTTCGCGCACCAGAAACTGCGTCCGGACCTCATGGCCGCTGCCCTGTTTGCGCAAGTCCTGAACCAGGTGACCAATATCGGCGGAAGTGACGCGGCGGGCGGCGATGCGGAGGTATTTCTGCACGGCCTGGTCCAGTTCGTCGCGGCGGATGGGCTTCAGGAGGTAGTCGAGGCTGTTGCCTTTGAAGGCGCGCAGAGCGTGTTCGTCGTACGAAGTGGTGAAAATCACCGGACAGTCTACCTCCACGAGGTTGAAGATTTCGAAGCTTTGCCCGTCCGAAAGCTCAATATCCATCATGATCAGATCGGGCGACGGGTGGCTGGTCAGCCATTCGACCGTGGTTTCGATGCCATCGGTCACTCCCACCACGTTCAGCGTCGGTGCGGTTTCCCTCAGCAGTTTTGTCAGTTTCTGAACGGCCAGGGCTTCGTCTTCCACAATCAGAACATTCATAGAGCGTACGGCTAACTTGATTAGGCGGGAGCCAAGTTACTTAATTCTCAAGACATTTCGGGCTGTGGCGGATTGTGGAAAATTAAGGACAAATCCGGCAAGCGCGTCCTCTCTCCACACTTCTCCTTTCTGTCAGTAAAAAAAGAGAAAAAATGCCAAAATGACACGGGAGCGCCGATTTTATGACAAAAATCAGGACAAAATGCCCCGTTTAACAACTCCTTCGAGTGTGGTACATAAGTTGCAAATAGAGTGTCTGTAGCGCGACTCAAACGGGGGCGGACCTACACAAAGTGAACCCAATCGGGGCCGGTTCAGAGCCCCGGACGATGTCAAATCGGATAAGCAGCCGGCTGTAAACGGCCATATCATTCAAGGTCCGCCGGGAAAATCGGCGGACCTCTTTTCTTTGCAATTTTTGAGAACCAACAAAGCTTGTTAAATTTTGTTAATTGCATGACGCGACAGAATTTTACGAGGGACGGTTTTCGTTATTTTGGTGAGTGAATCAGACACAGTGAACAACCCGTATTTATAAAAGCAAATGAAAAGTAACTGGAAAGTTTTAGCGTTGATTGCCCTGCTTTCGAGCGCAGTTACGCTGGCCGCCTACAACCTGCTTGGTTTTAACCAGAAGGACGTTATCCTGACCGAATCGGCCCCGACGCCCATTGGTCGTCTGGCTGCCCTGACGGGTCCCGACGCCGCACCGGGTGACTTTACGTACGCCGCCGAAGCGGCCACCCCGGCGGTAGTGCACATCAAAACGACCATTACCCGTACCGTTCGCCAGCAGCAGATTCCGGACATTTTTCGGGACTTCTTCGGCGATGAATTTGGTGGTCAGGGCGGTCGTCCGCAGCGCCAGCGCGGTCAGGCATCCGGCTCGGGGGTGATCATCAGCAAGGATGGTTATATCGTCACGAACAACCACGTGGTACAGGGCGCCGAAGAAGTGGAAGTGATCCTGTCCGACAAGCGCAGCTTCAAGGCCAAAGTAATCGGCACCGACCCGCTGACCGACCTTGCCGTGGTTCAGATCAGTGCTTCCAACCTGCCGTCTATCACCCTGGGTGATTCCGACGCCCTCAAACTGGGTGAATGGGTACTGGCCGTGGGTTATCCGCTTGACTTGGAATCAACCGTTACGGCGGGGATCGTGAGTGCCAAAGGACGTCGCATTGGTATCCTGGACCAGAACATCGACCAGAACGATCCGAAGCCGGACTCTCCGGTAGAATCGTTCATCCAGACGGACGCGGCCATCAACCCCGGTAACTCGGGCGGTGCGCTGGTTAACCTGCGCGGCGAACTAGTCGGCATCAACACGGCTATCGCCTCGGCAACGGGTTATTACAGCGGCTACGGTTTTGCCGTTCCGGTATCGCTGGTGAAGAAAGTATCGGCTGACCTGCTGAAATACGGCAACGTACAGCGTGGTTATCTGGGCATCATTCCGGTTGAGCTAAACAGCGGCCGGGCGCAGGAACTGAAAGCCCGTGTAGGTCGCGGTATCTACATCAACGAAGTGGTTGAAGGCGGTGCTGCCGCCGCTGCCGGCCTGAAGAAAGGCGACGTGATTGTGAAGATGGAAGGCCAGAACGTCGATTCGGACGCTCAGATGCGCGAAATCATCGGCCGTCGTCGTCCGGGCGACATCATCAACGTGACCGTTAACCGTGGCGGCGACCTCCGCGACGTGAAAGTGGAACTGCGCAACCGGAACGGTGGCCGCGACGTAATCCGTCGGGAAGACGCTACGGCCTCGGCTCCCTCGTCGCTGAAAGCGCTGGGCGCTGACTTCGAAGACCTGACCGCGGCTGACGCCAAGCGGCTGGGCATCAACGGCGGAGTCCGCATCAAGCGGATTTACGACGGAAAGCTCGCCGACACGGATGTGGAGGAAGGCTTCATCATCGTCAAAGCCAACGGCAAAAATATCCGGACCGTGAAAGAACTGCAGGCGGCTATGGCCGGTGTGCGGGAAGGCGAAGGGCTGATGCTGATCGGTGTTTATCCGAACAGCTCCCGGATGTACTACTACGCGGTGCCGGTCTAAGTAAGACTCATTCGCATACCTGAATAAAGTAAAAGCCCGGTCGCGATATGCGACCGGGCTTTTTATGTTTTGTAAAGCATCTTTAGGACTTGGGGCGTTCGGTGCTTTACGGCTTATTCGAAATAATTCGGGACGCGGTGGCCGCTACGCTCCAGGATTTGATCGCGCTTGAAGAGGTCCACGTCGGCGGCAACCATTTCCTGCACGAGGGCTTTCAGGTCGTACTTGGGTTTCCAGCCGAGCTGGGTCATGGCCTTGGTCGGGTCGCCGAGCAGCAGGTCTACCTCTGTCGGGCGGAAATAACGCTCGTCGATGCAGACCACTTCCTTGCCAACTTCGAGCGCGAAGTCCGGGTTGCTTGCGCTGACGACGTAGCCTTTCTCATCGGCTCCTTCGCCGCGGAAATCCAGTTCTACGCCAACTTCGGCAAACGCCATCCGGACAAAATCGCGGATGCGGGTCGTCTGGCCCGTTGCGATAACGTAATCTTCCGGCGTATCCTGTTGCAGAATCAGCCACATGGCTTCTACATAATCCTTGGCGTGGCCCCAGTCGCGCTGCGCATCGAGGTTGCCGAGGTAGATTTTGTCCTGCAACCCGAGCGCAATCCGGGCTACGGCGCGGGTGATTTTCCGCGTTACGAACGTCTCGCCGCGGAGCGGGGATTCGTGGTTAAACAGAATTCCGTTGACGGCAAACATGTTGTAAGCCTCCCGGTAGTTGACCGTAATCCAGTAGCCGTAAAGTTTGGCAACGGCATACGGCGAACGGGGATAAAACGGCGTCAGCTCCGACTGGGCATGTCCCTGCACACCACCGTACAGTTCGGAAGTGGACGCCTGATAGATTTTCGTTTTTTCCGTCAGACCAAGCAGGCGAACGGCCTCCAGGATACGCAGCGTACCAATGCCATCGACCTGGGCGGTGTATTCCGGCTCGTCGAAGCTCACCCGTACGTGCGACATGGCACCGAGGTTATAAATTTCGTTGGGCTGCACTTCCTGAATGATCCGGATGATGTTGGCGGAGTCCGACAGGTCGCCGTAGTGGAGCTTGAAGTGAACGTCTTTCTCGTGCGGGTCTTCGTAGAGGTGATCGATCCGCTGGGTGTTGAAGAGGGAGGAGCGGCGTTTAATCCCGTGGACTTCGTATCCTTTGGCCAGCAGCAATTCTGCCAGATACGCCCCGTCCTGACCGGTGATACCGGTAATCAGCGCTTTTTTCATGCAAATAAATTGAAAAGGATTGTATAACGTTAAGTACAGACCTCCAAATTTAAGGCAATCTGGCGAATGTAGCTAACGCATTAATTATTATTTAATTAGCAAACTTCTGCGGATGTCCACCTTATCGGCCAGCATGGTTGCCGAGGGAAACTGCTGGCGAATCTGGGACAGGTAACGTTCTGCATCCATACGACGCATGAAGTCACCCACTTTTAACCGATACGTCGGCTGATTATAAGTCAGGTACGGGTTTAACTCGGGAAAATTCTGGTACGACATCACCTTGGCCTGGTCAACGCGGTTTCGCTCGCTTCCCACATAAACCTGAATGCGGAAGCCGGGTGCGTAGCGAATAGAGCGGTTGTTGCGGGAGATGGTATCCAGCACGGCGTCCAGCCGCTTGTTGATGTGCAGGGCCGTGGCCGAGGGCAGCTGTCGCTTTGTCGGAACGGGCCTGTCGGCGGGCGTTGCGGGACGGGCAGCCGGGATAGCGGGTCGTGCCGGCGCTTCGTACCGGGGACGCACCGCCGTCAGATCGTCATTAAAAGAATTATATTCTTCGGAAGAAGCGCCTCCGGAGGCGGCCCCTTTCGAGGAGGCACACGAACTGACGCCAGCGGCCAGCAGACAGGCAAGCAGGCCACTGAGAAGCGTATTTCGTCCGCAAGACAGCTTTTTTGTGTTCATGACTTTCGTACAAACATAGTAAGTATCTGCCGTTTGAGCAATTTTCGTTAGCGAAGGTCCCTTTCCTCCGAAAATGTCAGGATTGTCGGCTTTTATGTACCTTTGATTCCGGATTGAATTTACCCTATGCTAAGCATCCAGAGTCACGTTTCGCTCAAACCATATAATACCTTCGGCATCGACGCCAAAGCCCGTTACTGGGTAGAAATTGAAAGTCGCGAAGATTTGCAGACCCTGCTCCAGCTCTCCGAATTTCTGACTATACCGAAGCTGATTCTGGGCGGCGGCAGCAACATTCTGCTGACGCGGAATTTCGACGGACTCGTTGTTAAAAACAGTATCTCCGGCATTGATGTTCTCCGCGAAGACGATCTGCACGTTTACGTCCGGGCCGGAGCCGGTGAAAACTGGCACCAGTTTGTGCAGTTCTGTGTCCGCAACAATCTGGCCGGACTCGAAAATCTGTCCCTCATTCCGGGCACGGTCGGGGCGGCCCCGATGCAGAACATTGGCGCCTATGGCGTTGAGGTTGAGCAGGCTTTTGAAGAACTCGAAGCCCTGAACATGAACACGGGCGAAGTCCGGACGTTCCGCCATGCCGACTGCCGGTTCGGGTACCGCGAGAGTATTTTCAAGCACGAAGCCAAAGGACTCTACATCATTACGCACGTTACTTTCCGGCTCGACAAAACCCCGACGTTCCATACGTCTTACGGGGCCATTCAGGAAACGCTCGCCGAGATGGGTATCTCCCACGACGACCTGACCATCCAGGCTATCAGCGAGGCCGTTGTCCGCATCCGCCGCAGCAAGCTCCCCGACCCCGCCCAGATCGGTAATGCGGGCAGTTTTTTCAAAAATCCGGAAATTCCGAAAGAACAGTTTGACCAGCTGAAAGCGCAGCACCCCGACATGCCCGGCTACCCGATCGGCGAGGCGGCGGTCAAAGTGCCAGCCGGCTGGCTCATCGAGCGCTGCGGCTGGAAAGGCAAGCGCGTGGGCAACACGGGCGTTCACGCCAAACAGGCCCTGGTGCTGGTCAACCACGGCGGCGCCACCGGCGAAGAAATCAAAGCCCTGGCGAAAAATGTCCAGACTTCGGTAGCCGAGCAGTTCGGCATCCGCCTGACGCCGGAGGTGAATTTTATTGAATGATTGATTGACTGAATGACTGAATTGCGCCGCTTTTCTTCTCAGTCATTCAGTCAATCAATCATTCAATCATTCAAAACAAAGCGACGCGGCGCCGAGCAGACCGGCATCGTTGCCCAGCGTGGCCCGCTTGAGGTCGAGGTCTTTGAGGTAGTACGGGGTCAGCCAGTAGTTCAGCTGTTTCTGCACGGCGGGCAGAATGTAGTCGTAGGAAGCCGAAAGTCCGCCGCCGATCAGGATGAGTTTGATGTCCAGAATCCGGACGAGCGAGACGAGCCCGTCGCCGAGCATCTCTCCCACTTCTTCCCAGATATTCATCGCCAGTTCATCGCCTTCGGCCGCTGCCGCCACCAGGCCCGTGGTAGAGATGCTGCCGTCGGTGGGTAAGGTAGTCGAGCCCTTAAATTCGGCCCGGCGGACGTTGGCCAGATCCAGCAGTTCTTTTTTACCGATGTTGCGTTCGAGCACGCGCCCGTTCCGGGAAGGAATGTGTCCGGGTTCCATCGCGTTGCCGTCGCCGCCCAGAAAGACCTTCCGGTTGATGATGGCGGCACCGCCGACTCCGGTTCCGAGCGTGATGAAAATATAATTTTCGTTGATTTTTTCCTGAGCGAAATAAAACTCACCCAGCGCCGCCGCGTTGGCGTCGTTCTCCAGAAAGAACTGAATACCGGGGAAGCGTTTGCTCAGAGTGGCAACCAGCGGAACGCCGTCCAGCTCGGGAATAGCCGTAATTTCCAGCGGTGTCGTCCGGTCGCGGTTAATCATTCCCGGCAGACCGATGCCCACTTTTTTCACTTCCTTGTTGCCGTAAAGCTGCAGCGCGATGGCGTCTCCAAAACGATCGACAAAGTGCCCGGATTCGCGCCAGCTGGTAGTGTCGTGGCTGTAGAAGTTGGAAATTTTACCGGTTTTCGCATCAACAATGCCCATCTTGACGTTGGTACCTCCCACGTCAATCCCCAGATACTGTTCAGGCTCCATTAAAAATTGGTAAGATGTTATAGTGAAAAGTTAGTTTCTGTAGCTCAATGCAGTTAATGAGGGCGCAAGATACGAAAGTCAGCCGTAAGTCTCATTTTATATCCCCCAACTGCGGCCGTAACAGGATTTCTTCCACCACCGCCCCGGCCGAGAGGTGGCAGGCCGACCAGATGACACTGGCGACGTCTTCGGCTTCCATGAACCGGGATTCGGGCAGGTTGGTCCCGGCCCAGCTGTTGGTCAGGGTGGCGCCGGGCAGGAGAATGGTTACTTTGACGCCATGCGGTTTGAGTTCTTCGCGCAGGACTTTGGTGAGGCCCATGAGGGCAAATTTGGAGATGCAGTAGGAGCCGCCGTTGGGATAGGCGGTGATGCTGGCGGTGGACCCCATCATAAAAATATGGCCCCGCTGCCGTTCCATCATGCCGCTCAGCAGGCCGCGCGTCAGGTGGTATACGCTGTAGAGGTTGGTTTCCATCTGCGTTTCCAGCGTGCCTTCCGCTTCGTTGTGGATTTGTCCGGGCAGAAACACACCGGCATTATTGACCAGCACGTCTACCGGCCGTTCGAGGGAGTGGACAAAATGAACAAAACGGTCAAGATCGGCCCGCTTCGACACGTCGGCCTGCAGAGTATGGAGTTTAGGGCGCTCGTCCGGGTCGTCGCTCAGGGTTTCCATCAGTTCGGTCAGTTCCTCGCTCATCCGGCTGAGGTCTTCCTCGCTGCGGGCACAGACGACGGCGTCATAGCCGCCCGTCATGAAGGTTTCAACCACTGCCCGACCAATGCCTTTTGTAGCGCCGGTAACCACTATCAATGGATTCATAAGGTAAAATCGTATAGTGTTGGCAAGATACGCATGAAAAGCACACTATCTTTACGGTAGTTTTGACAACTTTCCATGCATAATCTCGGACGTTATTTCATTTTCCTGGGCACGCTGTTCCGCAATCGCGAGAAGTTCGGCGTGTATATTGGGTTAGTCATAGACGAGTGCGTTTCCATCGGCATCAACTCGGTTTTCATCGTCTCCATCGTTTCGACCTTTATCGGAGCGGTTAGCTGCGTGCAGACGGCCTACAACCTGGTGAGTCCGCTGATTCCGTTGTCCATCATTGCTGTGATTGTCCGCGACATGACCATTCTCGAACTGGCTCCGACCATCACCTCCGTGGTGCTGGCGGGTAAAGTCGGCTCCAACATTGCCGGGGGCATCGGCACCATGCGCATCACGGAGCAGATTGATGCGCTCGAAGTAATGGGCATCAACTCGACCTCGTATCTGGTGCTGCCCAAAGTGGTGGCCGCCATCATCATGTTCCCGATGCTCGTGATTCTGTCCGGATTTCTGTCCATTTATGGCGGGTATCTGGCGGGTACGCTGGCCGACATCATCACGCCTGAAGACTACATCTACGGCCTGCGCTCGGACTTTAAGCCGTTCGGGGTCATTTTTGCGCTGATCAAATCGGTCGTTTTCGCCTTTCTGATTTCCACCATTTCCGCTTTCAAGGGCTATTACACCTCCGGCGGGGCACTGGAAGTGGGCCAGGCGTCAACATCTGCCGTAACAAACAGTTGTATTGCCGTACTGGCCGCCGACTTTTTACTGGCGCAGTTACTTTTATAGTGGCTAGTGGACAGTGGTTCCACTTAGTCAGGAACCGGCGCAGCCACTGTCCACTAACCACTAGTCACTGACCACTGCCTATCGCTTTATGATTGAAATAAAAAATATCCATAAAACATTCGGCAACCGGACCATTCTGGCGGGCGTGTCGGGGACGTTTGCGCCCGGCGATACCAGCCTGATCATTGGCGGCAGCGGTACGGGAAAAAGCGTCCTGCTGAAATGCATGATTGGCCTCATTACGCCCGAAGAAGGCGAGGTCCTCTACGACGGCCGCAGTTTTCTGAACGGCGACGAAGAAACGCAGAAGGCAATCCGCCGCGAGATGGGCGTGCTGTTTCAGGGCGGGGCCCTTTTCGACTCGAAGACGGTGCTCGAAAACGTCCAGTTTCCGCTCGACATGCTGACGGGAATGTCCTCCGCCGAAAAGCTGGAACGGGCCGAATTCTGTCTGCAGCGGGTGGGCCTGGAAGGAGCAGGCCAGCGGATGCCGTCGGAAATCAGCGGCGGGATGAAAAAGCGCGTGGGCATTGCCCGGGCCATCGTGATGAACCCCAAATACCTGTTTGTCGATGAGCCGAATTCAGGGCTTGACCCGCTGACCGCCATCAAGATCGACCAGCTGGTCCGGGAAATCACCGATGAGTTTCAGATCACGACGGTGGTCATCACGCACGACATGAACTCCATGATGGAAATCGGCGAGAAGATCATGTTCCTTTATCAGGGCAAGAAACTCTGGGAAGGCAACAGCGGCAGCCTGACGCAGTCCAGCGTCCCGGAACTGAACGAATTCATCTACGCGAACAAACTCCTGCGCGAGCAGAGAGCTTAGATGGAAGGATTGAATTTTGAATGGTTGAATTTTGAATGATTGATAGGTTGAATGATTGAATGGCTGGTCCCGCTACCTCCAACCCTGCGGAGCTAAATAACCAATCAGCCATTCAACCTATCAACCATTCAAAATTCAACCATTCAATTCCTTCCCCTTCCCATCAGCTTCCCCAGCACGGGCAGGAATGTCTTTCGTTCGACGACGAACACAACGGCCAGAAACAGCAGGAAAAGCGCCAGATGGTACGGGACGGCGATCCAGAGGTTGGAGATTTCGATCTGTGCCGCCGCGAAAATCAGCGCCCCGCCGCCCAGAATATACCCGATGCCTGAGCCCAGGTCGTAGGGAACGGGGTAATACTTTTCGCCAAAATAATAGCAGAGCCACGTCATGATGATGGCTGAGGCCAGAAACGCCACGGCGCAGCCCATGTACCCGATGACCGGAATCAGCCAGACGTTCAGCAGCACGGTGGCGAGCAGACCAGCGGCCGTAATCCAGGTGCCGTACACCGTCCGGTCGGTCAGTTTGAACCAGAAACCCATGTTGTAATACACGCCCATGATGAGCGTTCCGAGCATCAGGACGGGCACCACAATCAGGCCGCTGCGGTACGATTTGCCGATCAGCAGCCCAATCAGGTCCATATTCAGACTGATTCCCACCCAGATGACGACGCAGATCAGCACGAACCATTTTGTGACATCCGCCAGCAAACCCGGAGCGGCCTTGTCCTCCGCCCGGGAGAAGAAAAACGGATCGGCCGCAAATTTGAACGACTGAATGGCCATCGCCATAAAGACCGACATTTTGTAGCAGTTGCCGTAGATGCCGAGCGCTTCCTTTTTATCGACGTTCAGGTAGAAATCGTCCGGCAGCAGGTAGTCCAGCAGAAGCCGGTCGGACAACTGGTTGACCACGCCCGTCAGGCTCATCAGCATCATGGGGAAAGCGTAGGCCAGCAGGATTTGCGCTTCCGCTTTTTGTAGCCGGAGCCGGAAACCGCGCCACAGGTCCGCCAGCTGGAGGAGATTGACGGCATTGGCAATCAGGTTGGCCAAAATGATGTATCCCGCCCCGATGGACGGATAGTAAATCTGGTCCACCAGCGGCTGCAGGCCCGTCAGGTAGGCCCCGTTGTAAATGTCGCGGCAGATAACCAGGAAAAACACATTGAGCGCTACGTTGAGGCCGATGTTGGTAATTTTGGCCGTCACGAACCGTTTAGCCTGGTTCTGCACCCGCAGCCGGGCAAACGGAATGGCCGTAATGGCGTCGATGGCCAGCAGCGTCGCCGCCCATTGGAGCGAGAGCGTCTCGTCGGGATAGCCCATCGCCCGCGAAAGCCAGGGAGCCCCGAAGACAAGGGCCGCGCCAACCAGCAGATTCACCACCAGAATCAGGCTCTGGGTCCGGTTGAAATAATCCTGCACCTGCTCTTTATTCCGGGCGGCGTACCGAAAAAAAGCCGTGTCCAGCCCCATCAGCAGGATAATCTGGAAAACACCGATGTACGTGTAAATTTTGACGTTGGAGGCTAATTCTGCCGGGTCCACAAAGACCCGGGTATGCAACGGCAGTAACGCCCAGTTCAGCAGCCGGCCCAGAATGGTGCTGATGCCGTACAGGGCCGTATCGCCCGCCAGTTTCTTAAATGTACTCATGCAGGATTTGTATGCGCGCAAAGATACGCTTTCCAAAACTATCCGGACCGAAGCGGGTTCTGAAAAAGACCGCCTTATCTTTGTCACGACTTAGATACACTTCACAAAATGACAACAAAAACGCCCATTACAGTAGCCTACGGCGACGGAATTGGCCCGGAAATCATGGCCGCGACGCTTCGCATCCTGGAAGCCGCCGGAGCCGCCATTGAACCCGAAATCATCGAAATCGGCGAAAAAGTATACCTGGAAGGTGTTTCGGCCGGTATCCGCCCCGAAGCCTGGGAATCACTCCGCCGCACCAAAGTCTTTCTGAAAGCGCCCATCACCACCCCGCAGGGCGGCGGCTTCAAAAGCCTCAACGTCACCACCCGCAAATCGCTCGGACTGTACGCCAACGTGCGGCCCTGCCAGGCGTACCACCCGTTTGTGGAGACCAAGCACCCGAAGATGGACTTAGTCATTATCCGCGAAAACGAGGAAGACCTGTACGCGGGCATCGAGCACCGGCAAACGGATCAGGTGTACCAGTGCCTGAAACTCATTTCGCGGCCGGGCTGCGAAAAAATCATCCGGTACGCCTTCGAGTACGCCCGCGCCTACGGTCGCCGCAAAGTCACCTGTCTGTCGAAGGACAACATCATGAAGATGACCGACGGGCTGTTCCACCGGGTCTTCGACGAGATTTCGGCCGAGTATCCGGACATTGAAAAAGAACACTGGATCATCGACATCGGCTCTGCCCTGCTGGCGGATGTGCCCGAACGGTTTGGCGTTATCGTCACCTTGAATCTGTACGGCGATATCATTTCCGACATTGCGGCCCAGATTGCCGGCTCCGTAGGCATGGGCGGTTCGTCCAACATCGGCGACCAGTGTGCCATGTTCGAAGCCATTCACGGCTCCGCACCCGACATTGCCGGACAAGGCATTGCCAATCCATCCGGGCTCATCAACGCGGCCATTATGATGCTGGTCCACATCGGCCAGCCCGACGTTGCCGCCACAGTTCATAACGCCTGGCTGAGCACCATCGAAAGCGGCATCCATACGGGAGACATCTACAAGGAAGGCGTCAGCAAACTGCGCGTGGGAACCAGGGAGTTTGCCGGTGCGGTCATCGAGCGCCTTGGACAGACTCCCAACTTTTTCAAGCCCGTCACCTATCTGGGGTCCCCGCGGGAAGTTCATCCGACGGCTACGCTGGCGAGGCCGCGCCAGAAGAAAGAACTCGTCGGCGTCGATATTTTTTTGGATTACAGCAGCGGAAATGCCGGACAACTGGGCGATGCGATTTCTGCGCTGAGCCTAAGTCCGTTAAAACTGAAGATGATCTCCAACCGGGGGGTTAAAGTGTATCCCGACGGCATTCCCGAAACGTTCTGTACCGACCACTGGCGCTGCCGGTTTGTGGGCGAGCAGGGCCCGGGAACGCCGATAACGCATGAAATGATTCTTCACCTGATGCGTCTTCTGCACGAGCAGGGTTTTGATACCATCAAAACCGAAAACCTGTACAGCTTTGATGGTCAGTTGGGTTACACCTTGGGGCAGGGCGAATAATTACCGGACAAAAAATTTCTCTCCTTACGGGCCTGTCAGTAGAAAACGCCCCGGGAGCGATTGATTTATTCTATTTGTTGTGTAGATTTGTCTACGCCATTGTGGAACTGTGGTGTGGACTTTCGTACTCGATCTTGTAACGCTACTTGACCTGAACAAAACCGCTTTTTCGAGCGGTTTTTTCTTTTTAAAGTGCTCAAAAAAATAAAAATTAAAGCAAAACACTGATAATCATCGCCTTAATTAACATGAAAAATATTTCATGTAAAAAATAAAGGGCAGAAAAAAAGCTGGTCAACATGCCAGCCATTTTCGTACCCACCGTAACTTGTACTTAACTGATTATAGTAGTTGCAAAGCCTGTGCCAACGGGTTCGGCTGTGTCCCGGCGGGTGGTAGCTGTACCAAAGAGCAATTTTACGCCGCGCTCAAGCAGCGACGGCTGTAGGGACTTGGCGCCTCCGCTTTGTTTGGAGCGCCGGGGCGTGAAAGTGCGGTCATTGAAGAGTGTAGGCCTCGTAGTCGGGCACTCGCCTTCTTTCTTATCACGATCTTCTTCTCCGCCGCTACTGATGGCGGCCGGCAGGTCAGGACGGTGACAGAGCGCGTTTGATGAGGCAGCACGAGCCGTCAGACCAGCTAACAGCAGCGTCAGGAAGAAAAGGTATCGCATACATTCCAGGATAAGAGCGGCGACAAGGTAAATAGTGGCCGTCTGATTACCAAGAAGTTTTGTATGAACGGTAAGCAATTGGGTGTGTTTTCCCGGATAAATACCTATTGGCTGGGCGGTAAGGTATCCGGCCCGTTTATCTGGGTGATTTTTTAGGCGCAGCGACTCAGAATCCGGCAAACAGAGCGCCCAGCGCGGTTCGGCTCCGGCTGGCCCGCCGGTTGTCGGCTGTCATCGAAAGGACATTCTGGCGGCGTTTCTCATTCATGTACTCGACGAAGCCATCCGGGGTGCCGTAGTAGTCGATGCTTTTCGTTCTTTTTTCACCCAGTCCCATCCGGCATTGTCCATTAACCCGTCTGGTAAGAATCAACTGGTGAAGATAAATCTGGGCTTCCATTTCGGAGCCAAAATAACGGAAACTGCTTTCTCCTCCTTGCCAAACCACGGTGTAGTACGTCTGCATAGAAATCTGGGTAGTGATTTATTCTAAGTATTAGACGAAGGGCCGCTGGTGAAGTCACAATTTCAGACAAGAATTTAGCGCGGGCAGACAAGCGGGCGGATGAATGGCGGGAGATAAAAATAAAAAAGGATCGCTGGCGCGATCCTTTTTTGTACCGGGAACGGGAATCGAACCCGTACGGGCTTTACGGCCCACAGGATTTTAAGTCCTGCGCGTCTACCTATTCCGCCATCCCGGCGTGCGGAATGCACTGGCACAAAAAAGGCACCGTTGCCGGTGCCTTGGAGCGAAAGACGGGGTTCGAACCCGCGACCTCGACCTTGGCAAGGTCGCGCTCTACCAGCTGCAGACTGTCCAATTTTGGAGCCCTCATACGGAGCATTATCGCAAAAATGTTTCAGTAATGTTTCAGTAAAAATTGATCTTCGGGTGGCAGCCCCTTTCTGCCATGAATCAAAAACGTAACCCAACCCCGCTGCGGTCCGGTCTATCGTTCCGACTAGAACTGGGTAACAAGCCCAAGCGAAGTGGCGAACATGCTATCCTACTCCGCATCACGGAGAACCGCCGGTCAAAGCGAATCTACACCGAGATCGACGTACGGAAAGAATGGTGGGATGGAAAAAAGGAAGAAGTTAGGCGTAAAGACGAAGACGCCACCCGCAAAAACCTCCGGCTGCACGACATCCTCGGTCAGCTCAAGCAGCTTAAGCTCGACAGTCCTCAAATGGGTGCGGAAGACGTCATGAAAATCTTGCGGGGGGAGAGAAACCCTACCAAGGTTCCCACATTTATCGAATATGCATACGAGTACTATCTCAAAGACAAGCCATTCAACACGCGCAAGAATACACGCACGATCCTCAATAAGGTAGAAGAGTTTGCCGGGCATAAAGACGTCACATTCGCCGAAATCACGCTGGATTTCGTCAATCGCTTTGAGGTATTTCTACGTCGGAGTTACCTCAACAACGACACTACGGTGGACATTAACCTGTCCAAGGTCAAAGCCGTCATTAACCACGCCATACGCCACGGTGTGATCGGATACGACATGAACCCATTCCGGATGTACCGCATTAAGGAAGGCAAGCCCCGCAAAGACCGTTTGGCGGATGATGAAGTCGAAAGCTTCGCGTCGGTGGAGCTGGCCTTAAACACCATTATATGGCACACCCGAAACTATTGGATGTTCGCCTATTACTCGGCAGGGGTTCGCTTCAGCGACGTGGCATCGCTGCGCTGGTCTAACATCGTTCAGCAGCCGGACGGGCGGGTGTATGTCAGCTACGACATGCAGAAGACCGGTAAGTATCATACCGTCCTTCTGCCCAAGAAGGCGCTGGCGATCCTCAACCTATATGAACACCGTCGTGCGATGGGCGACACGGCGCTGGTCTTTCCCATCCTCAACCCCAAGACGGACTTCCTTGATGACCGCTCCTTCAAGGTGGAAATCTCCCGCAAGAACGCCCTCATCAATAAGTACCTGAAGAAGGTGGCAGAGCGGGCGGGCATCACCAAGCGCGTGACCTTTCACACCGCCCGCCATTCGTTCGCTGACAACGGTCGGAAACGGGTGAGCCTCTACGACATCTCCAAGCTGCTTGGCCATAGCAGGCTTGCCATCACGGAGCAGTACTTCGCCAAGATTGACCACACCTCGATGAACCGCGCAATGGTAGACATTTTTCCAGATGCGGAATCCCCTATCCCATTGGAAAGCAAAAACAGATGAGCTACCAGCCCAACTGTCAGCCATAAATTTCATAACCCATAAATCTATGTTACAAACACGCAAACACGTCATGCTGCGCAAGGCGCTGCCCGAGTACGGCCTTTTGCCCGGCCACGTAGGCTCCGTAACCGACGTCGATCCTTTCAAAGGGCGAGTCACCGTCCGATTTGAAGACATTGCCCAGCAAGAGGTGGCGGTGGTCGGAATTGAACAACAATGGCTGGTGAAAGTGGAGCCGGGCTTTATGAAACTGCTGCCCTTCCCGGTGACCAAAGCCGAAAGCAACCAGATGATCCTGTTCTGGAACATCCAGAACTTCATCGAATGCGGCCCTCCCGACTTTGTCCAGCCGGTTATCTGGCAACGCGGCGAGTCACCCGTGGTCGAGTTCACGCCCGGCATCCTGACGGCCTTTCCCAAAGAGGTTGATTCCAGCGAATAGTCAACCCTCGATCAGTGTCTGCCGGGCACTCGATTCACATCGTCAATTCAATTACAATCTGTCCAAGTTTTTATATGCAAAACGAATTCAAAATGGGTTACGCCTTCGGCCTTCTGGTGGGCGAAGGTTGCTTTACTGGGGCAAAAGGAAAGCCGACCGTCGCCGTCAAACTGCATGCTGATGACCCTAAACCTCTTGCCCTGCTCATGGAAGTTTTTGGCGGCGTGTTGCACGGCCCTTACTGCCACCAGAATCGGAACTACTATCTCTGGCAACTGCGGGGGATTCCGCTCCGTAAATCCATGCCGATTATTGAGGCGCACCTTCCGGAATCCCGTAAGCGGGAGCAGTACCAGCAATGGGTGATAAAGTACCAGAAGTACTTTGACTGGCCGGGGTATACTCCCGAGTAACAGAACGGAGCAATCATAACGGCTGGATGTTGTCCTTTGTATAAACGGTAGCATCCAGCCGTTTTTTTATGTATACCTTGCCGTAGTCACCCCCGCATCCATAAAATGAAAAGTAAGCAACACAAGAACGTCCCGCAGGGCTTCCGCCACCTCCTGTCACGGACGGAGGTTCGTCGGCTGGAGGAAGCGATGGGGCTTCGGTTCCGGGAAGTTCAATTCGGCCATCTGGTATACACTGGCCATCTTGACCCCAACGGCCCCATTCAAAGTAGCTTTCGGACCGCCAGTGTCAGTGGTTGGGAGACAGACGCTGGCTGGGTCTTCAATCTGCATTGCGCTGGCTTCAGGGATGAACTCCTACCATCGCGGTGGGAAAAGCGGGTCAAGGGCGAAATCATGGGGGCCATCACAAGGTATGTCCACAAAATAACAACGGCTCGGGAGACGGACTTTATCCGCCGCCCGCAACTCTGGCTGGACGTGGTTATCCACGAGAAAGGCTACGAGGTACGGCCAACGGAGTTGAAGTAAGGATGATTCGAGACAGGATGGCAATCCGCCATCATGAGCGAGTCGTCCGTTCGCTTATAATCCTTCGTTGATGGGCGTTCCGTCCGGCTTAAAGTAACGGCTATAGCTACCGCCGCTCAACTGACGGGTGTCCAAATCGAGGGTAAACGCGACCCATTCTTCTTGGTCATAAGTCAGGGCCAAGGACAGCCCATGCAGTAGGTGACCATCCAGCCGCAAGTTCCTGATTCCGTCCCATGTCATCCATGATACCCGGTCGGAGGTCCAGACTTCTCCATCCGATTCCACCACATGGATACGCGTATCATCCGGAGTGATCACCACTTGGCCGGGAATGGTTATTGCAGTCTGGATACGGACAGCAAAGGTGGCAAGGGGTTGCGTCTGGTTTGGGTCCATCACATAGCCGCACCCTCCAGCGATGACCACCGTCCGATTGGTTTCCGGAAAGTCAAACACCGCGCTGTAATTGGTCGAGCCAAGGTTGAAATTGGCTACCCATGAGCTGCCGTCAGAACAAAAGAAGCGTACCACGAAGCCTTCGCTGTATGGACTTTTGAAAGGGATAGCTTCCCGTGCTACGGGGATGTACATGGGGCCATACGGCGGCAATCCGGGCAGTACCTCGTAACGCTGGGAAAACTGATTCATCTTCTTCCAAAGTATGACAACGTGGCGCTGGTAGCAGCGTCGTGAATACAAAAATACCTACCGCTGTGATGAATGGTACTGGGCTCTGGCTTATCCCTGAGTCAGCCCGGCCTTATTGGTACGTGAATGTACTGCCGTAGACTTGAGAAGCATACTTACCAGTAGGATCGGTGTATCTGGTTGTTCGAGTGGTCACATAGCCCTTGGCATCAAACTCATATAGTAACTCGTAAACGGCAGTCATTTTACCTGCCTCATCAAATAATGTATGCTTGATGGGTAGGCTCTTCGTCGGTTTTCCCAAGTAATCATTTGTCCAAAATGTGAACGATCCATATAATCTAAGGTGAGGGTTTTTCAGGTCCGGTTCATTCTTATATTCTATTTGTAAAGCATCCAACCCATTTTCGTGTTTAAACGCCACTATATTGCCATCCCGGATCGTCCTTGGCTGCAGGTCGCTGGCAGACACCAGCATTCCGTTTTCGTACTGGTAGTTCCTGACCGTAAACGAATCGACTTTAATCTGGCCTAAAATATTGAGTTCATAAACAGACTTCATCAAAATTACATGGTCGTTATCATCCAGCGTATACGTATACTTTGCCTTTTGTTTCCACTGCTGGGTGGCAGGCAGGTAATCGAATCTGGTAATCTGAATCTGCTTAGGTTGGTAGCTATATTGAAGGTAGAAGTCCGGGTTCCACTCGGATTCTTCAGACTTGTCGGTATCGACTCTTTCCATTCTGCCTTGGCGGTCATAATGGTACGTAAGGACCGCATACACGCTGGAGGTATCTCTGGTAAACAGCCTTTCGGTTTTTACTTTTTTTACTTGTTCAACGGCTGGCTCAGATGGTTCGCAGCCCAGCAAGAGTACTGACACGAATACGAGGAAAAGGTACTTCATAGCGTTGTGATTAAGATAATTTCGAATAACCCCAGTAAAGAGGGGCTGCCCTCAGGTGCTTATCGGTCGTAAGCGTACTCGGCCAGTTCGTCCAACATGGCCTGAATCTTGGCCTCCCACTGCCGCTGTTTAGCCTCCAGACGACCGCTGTCGGTATCGTCCGAATACTCCACAATCAGCCGGTTGCACTCGGCCATAAGCTTTTCATGACGGTCATCGAAGGTTTGCCCGCCTCTGAGGACGATGGTGCGACGGTTCTCCTTTAATTCTTTGCGCAGCTTGCGGGCGTACACCTCCAGAATATCGAAGCGGGTCTGTTCGTACGTCAGCAGAAAGGCGGGCTCATAGTTGGTGGTATCGATCCACGAACCCGAACGTTGTAGATAGTTGACCACCTTCTTGTTAAGGTGCTTGGAGAATAGATCATACCCCCGCAGATCGAAGCCGACCATTATCATCCCCGCTACAGGGGTGTTTCCTTGAGGGTGCGGACGCGCCATTCGATAATCACCGGCCTGCAGTTTTCGGGTGGCCGACCACAGGACATAGTCGGGGTTGGTTTCGTACTTGGACTGGGCCTGCGCCGCAAAGACAGACAGGAAGGAAAGAATAAAGAGTAGCTGTTTCATGAGGTTACTAAACAGCCACCAAAGGGCAAGTTTCATACCAACCGTTTTCGGAAGGTTGATTTCGGGGGTAAGATTTTCCAACACCGAAACCCGCCCGGTTCACGCGACACCGGAATACCCTAAAATCACCAAAAGCCGAGGGTATTATGGAACAAGTAGACGCGTTCACGTTAAAGCGAAACAAAAAGCACTTAATTGGCACGGTAAAGGCCTATTGTCGAAATTAGAAAGACATCTATAGAGGTAAATAGTTTTAAGAAAAAAGGGAATTTTTACTATATTGTTCAGTTATTTCCTGTTAAATAATTTTAACAAGTTCAACACGTATGTTTCTGCCTTTATTTTTTTAAGCTTCTGTTAGGCACAGACTTTTTTATTCTATGTTGTTGGTTCAAGTAGATTGATTTGTTTTTCCATCTCATCTCTCATTGTCATGTTCCCAATTCTTGAGCAGTATCCATGTGCAAGACCCACTAGCCTTCTAAATTCTGAAATGTTTCCATGTTCTCTTTCCACTTTAGCCCACAAAATGCATGTATCGGTTACTAATCTTCGATTATAATCGTTGTCAGCAAGCTTTAACCTTAAAGCATCTTCATATTTGCTTCTGCCTAATTGAAATTGTCCCTGCAAAAAAAGAAACCTTGCATATCCTCTTAAGTTCATGTGCTTGATAGAATCGTTCTGCGATTTTTCGATAGTTTTGCTCCAATAATGCTCAGCTCTTTCCAAATCGCCTATACTGATAAGTGCTGTTGCAAGTATATTGCAATCAATTTCTGTTACAATCTCGTCATTCTCTGTTACAAGAAAATCAGCGTGGACTATCAAAACTCTTCTCTGGGTATTGTAAGCACGCCTAAGGTCAACAACTGCATCGGATTCATCATTTGTTTGTCGGAGTTTTGTTGTTTCAATGGCTATTTTAGCCACACTTTCTAGTGTGTCGCTTAAATTCTTTCTTATAGTCCTGTAATTTTCTTTTCTCTTTTGTAGTAAGGTTATTACTAAGGACGTGATAGAAATAAGCAACGCAGCAATTGCTATGTAGTCTTTTAGGTCCATATACAGGTTATTTTTACTTATGCATTATTATTAAATAAATGAAATTTTTTGCTGTTTTTTCGCATTTATCTAAATATACCTTTTTGTTAATTGTGCTATTATAATATGTTTAGGGATTTGCTTAAGTTTGGGATAGTTTTTTCTAAGAAGGTGTTGGGCAATTGAAAAAGTTTAAGAGTCGAGTCATCTTTGTGATCGCCAAACTACAAGAAAATGACCAAACAGTAGAATCCACTGACCGGTCCTCAATGAGCCGCAATTTCACCTTTTCTCAACATCAAACGCAAGCGTAAACATGATCGCCGTCAAATTATGGACGCTATCTTGTAGCTGCTCCGTACCGGTTGCCACGGGGCCACCCGCGCAATGGCGTAATTTGCCTGCTTACTAGCCTCATTGGCAAGCCGTTTACTATTATTTTCAACTCTGAAAGACTAATGACACCCTTCAGAAGATCATTCGTAGGTTGTGCTAGTTAGATAGAGGAGATGAAGGACAAGGGCCTATTTCCTCTATTTTCAGGTTAATAATCAAAGTGTTAAGTCAAATCCGCTGGCGAGTGAATCTGGAGGACTAGGTACTTACAACCGCATCAATGGACGAGAACGACAACCTTTAGTTGACACAGACGGGCGCTTATAATTTGCTTGGGTACATCAAGCAGATGAAGCTAATGGGCATGTTGCGGCAAGTCAGGTAGCGGACATTGCCTGCTTGAGCGAACGACTAGAAAGATTATTGGCAACCAAGCTTATAATGGTGTTTTTGCAAAAACATCTTTAACTTGGACAATTCACTTTGAAAAGGCTTCTCGACCCGAATCAGTTATGGGTTTTGTGCCACTTGCCAAGCAATGGGTAGTCGAACGCAGCATCATTTGGCCAAAAATTTTTTAAAGAATTGTCAAAGATTACAAATATACCACATCTTCTTCTGCGGCGTGGTTATATCTAGCAAACACACAGGTGTTACTACAACGAATTCAGCTTAAATACCCAACTTAATTTTCAAACGCCTTCTTAGGTTTACTCCGCCCAAAGATCGATACTAATTTACCCGTCTATAGAAATATAGAGTTCATAGTTGGTCGTTTCAATCTATTACTGACCCTTTTCTAATCAGAAACCCATAGTAGCTAAACGGCGCGCCATAAAATTTTATATTCTTTCTAAATTCCCTATTGGTGGATGCGATGGTCAATTGTGCTAATTTTTTTTTAAGTAAGTAAACATGTCTGCCTCTGCTCTTATCTAACTTTTTTAACTGTGATCGCAAAATTGGATTATCACTTAAACTCTTAAAGCCATTAGTCCAGCAAAGTCCATGCACTTGATTAGGTCTGTGAAGTTTAACGCGTCCTACCGACATGCTAACGTACCGGCTTTCTAATGCATGAATATGCTGACGCAAAGTTTTTCTTGAAACATCATTAATATTCATCTCGCTCCCTGAGAACTGTCCCAGAGCTCGAAGAACTTCTTTAAATTCTTTTTTATGTTTATGAATTTCTTTATCAAGTGATTTTTTTCTAATTCTTATCTGTCCATCATAGTTTAACTGATACCCAACAAAAGATAACCAAGGTACGCTATCTAAAGAAAATTTATATTTAGCCCACTTATACGGCTTCTTTGACTTTGTTTTCCAAAAATTTCTTGAATATATTGATGCTTCTTCAGGCTCATGAATTAATAATTTGTTTTCTAAAACGCAGTTTTTATACTCATTAAGGGCTCTAGCACAAACGTCCTTATCTGGATGAATGATAATCATGTCATCACAATATCTGGCATAAAATAAATTATTATTTAACTCAAGTTTTTGAATAGCTAAATCTGCACTATGTAAAATTAAATTAGAAATAAAGCAAGATAGAGCCCCACCTTGAGGGATGCCCACTCTATCAACTATAGATGTTTGTTTTTTATCAGAGGCATGCACAGGCTGACTTCTATAGAACTTATCTAATAATTCTTCTTCATGCCACTCAAAGAAACAATCACCTAGATTCTTGTCCTTAAAAAAACCGGAGTCGTTAAGAGGTAATACATTGTAATTGAAAGAATATGAGTCAAGATATTTATAAAAAATTCTTTTTGCATTTACATCAATATTTAAATTATTTTCATTTAAAAATTTGTCAAGAGTAGACTTTGCTACGTCATGATTAACGCAATCAAAAAATTTTCTAATATCACATTCTGCAACCCAAAGTGATTCCAAATCAAAACCTTTCCGATATTTATTTACATCTCTGATTACTAAATGATGGTTAGCAACCTCAACTTCTCCTTTTAACCTAGTAGATCTAAATGCATATGAGTTATTGAGGAAGTATGGATCACATAAATCGATAAAATATCGTGCAGTTAAACTAATGATAATTCTATCTACTAAGCTGTAAACTGATAGGGGCCTACAAGCTCTGCAAGATTTGTGATCCTCTTTTTTAACAGGTTTTATAACAGGCTCTTTTATTATATAATCTATTTGGGTGGTTCTTTCTTTTACCTCTTCAACTATTTTATTTAATTTAATCAACCAATTAGGCATCACTTCTCTGTTATTCCTGACATTATACTTTGTATAATAGATACATCGCTTGATGGATAGTATACTAATACTTTGCGAATTATTAATAATTTTTCTATTCTTCTGATCTGGCCTTCTCCATTGCCTTCTAGGTGGAAGCGATGCGATAATTTCTTGTATATCAGGAGGGATGTTTTCTAGCCTGCTTTTTGCCAATTCATGAGAACTTATATTTCTCATTAAATGATGCTTATGCCTTTGAGACGCAGCCTTTATCCTATACTTTATTAAGAGGTCAACTATATTTTTTTCAGTAAAATAGTCTTCCAACTTAAAATCAACTATATTTTTTAAATGTGGAGTAGCGGAATTGGAAATCTGCAAAGATACTGACATATTTATCATGCGATGTATAACATACGGAGGTACCGCAAAACCCATATATTGAACCGATTCAACTTGATGTAGTCACCTACACCCTTCGCTACTCCACCGTCAAATATATCGTTACTTGTAAACCTTAATCAAGTTATCTCATGATTTTTTTCGACAAAATTAATATTTCAAAATTTAGAAATTTATACTCCATTGATAATGAAGTAGTTACGTTGAAGGAGGCTTTGGATGATTTATCAAACGGTAAGTATTTTAGGGAGATACAAGCTTGCAGGCAGTTTGTTAGAAGCGGGGACTCAGTAGCTTACAGAAAATACAAAGCAACTTTGCCTGCTTATACTTTCAGCGGAGTATTTAGAGGCGCACATAAAAAAGAAAACTTGCAATCGTACTCACAACTAGTTATAATTGATATTGACAATCTAGAAACCGAGCAAATGGCTCTTGTAAAGACCTCCTTGTCTCTCGATAACCACGTTTTGGCGGCTTGGTTTTCTCCTTCTGGACATGGAATAAAAGTATTGATACCTGTCTCAAGTAGTGAAAATGAACATAGACAATGCTTTCAATCTTTAAATTACTATTTTAGATATAAGCATAATATAGAGATAGATAAAAGTGGGAGCGACATATGTAGACTTTGTATAATTTCTTATGATGATAGAATGATAGTTAAAAAAATGTGTATACCATATAATTATAAGGATTATGATTTTCCGTTTGAAACAACAATAGTAAGCCGACCCTCGATATCCCCTGAAATTGATAAAAGTGGTATAAAGTTGCAACCAGCTCTTTTTTTTGACCCATCTAATAGAAATAAGCCAAGCGATAGGGAAATATTAGCTAAAATAATAAAGTATTTGTATAAAAATAAAGTTTCTATAACAAGCAATTATGACAGTTGGTTTAGAGTTGCTCTTGCAATCGCAAATACATTCACTTATGATATTGGGGAAAAATATTTTTTAAGACTATGTGAGCTTGACAACCAGATTCATAATGAGGATGAGAGTATTAAGCTTCTTAACTACTGTTATGTGAACCGACGTGTGAATGACATTTCTTTTTCAACTATAGTTTATTTAGCAAAAGAGAAAGGTTTTAAAACATAGTCACCTGTATTTTTTTCTTAAACTCACCTTTAAGTGAATTACTATTTTTATGCCGTTGTTTAATATAGGAAGTGCGTCATAAATGGACGTTTAATCAAAAGAAGATTTAATTTATTAGCAAACCAATGACAGTAGTGTGAGCGATCAAGTCAAGCTACACATCCTTATGTGACTGAAAACGAGATGTTTTTCTGAGTAGGTTTCAACGAAGTAAAACCCTGTTACCTCTTATTCCTTTTAACATTCAACAGCAGATACGCGCCCGTATGGGCTGGATCAAGTTGTATCAGACCTATGGCTCTAACAGTGTAGCGGCTCGTCGGTTTGGAGTGGGGCGCACTTCGCTGTATCAGTAGTGATGCAGTATTAATTAAAACCCCGTGTAGAGGCATTAATCGAACCGTTAATGCAGGTCCGGATAACCCAAACTCAACCAAGCGCAACCAACAACCAAAAAGTATCGCTTCTTCATCTTTATAAAAAGAAAGCTCCTGCCTAAGGAGCTTTCTTTTTACTTGGTTCTGCGCTCGTAAGGTGTCTTGTCGCTGCGCTCCTCTAACTCGCGCATTGGCGGACGAAGAACAGTCTGGCCGCTCTGTTGCGTTTGTGGCTGATTAGAGGGGCGTACGGGTTGGTGCTGTGGCTGGTTTTTTTGGTTCTTGAACTGCATTGTTACTAGTGGTTTTCAAGTTAGGATTATCAAATACATAGTTAACAATAAAAATCAAGGCGATTAACCCTCCTCCCATTACTAAGTAAGTCATCCAGCGAGACGACTTAGTAAGCAAGACGGACTTATGATCATTATGAGTTATGTGGCTGTCACAAGCCGCAATAAAGTAGTCCCGGAGGAAGCTATTAAACTCTTGACCATCGACTTGTTCATAGTACTCATGCACTTTCTCCATTTTAGGCAGATAGCGAAAACGGCGGCCCCGTTTGATAAAATCGTAATAGCTACGCATGAGGTAATACACGGCGACGACCGCGATGACGGTTTCCCCAAGGGTTAAGAAGGCAAAGATGAAGTGTAAACAGGCAGAGCTACTTTTAAGATTGGTCAGAAGAGAAAAGACGCTGGAGACTATAGCCACGAGAGTCGTAGCTTGCAAAGCGATCTCTGTGTTGAGACTGTTGCGTCGGTCTAACTCTTTATAATAGACCTCTTTGTAAAAATCTATAAAATCCGGCTTATTAGACAAGTTTTTATCGGTGGCGTCCACTTATAAACATATTAACAAAAACCAAGAATACCAAAACATAAAACCTATAGCTAATAAATAAACCCGACGTGAACCGGGCTTTAATCTTTAAATGAGACCTTACGATATGGTTTTAACAAATTTTGCCGACAGAGCGATACTTTTCTTCGCACTATGCATCAAACTATTGTCTTGAGCTTCGAATCTCAGCTCCTCGTTGCGAGCCGGGATTTTATTACTGGCTTGGGTCGAAAGTAAAACAGCTAACTTAAATATAGGTTGACAGCCAGACTAGCAACCTATTAAGTACATGTTACGGTGGAAAGGAATCCCGGTGAGTGTTACTTGCCGAGATTTTTAGGCCATCATTCGTGTTGCCATCGGCCACACATCCTCCCTCTTACACGTAACTCAAAACCACCTACTGCAAAACCTGCAAACTCTGCAAACCTGCAAAGTCCGCAACCGGCTCAGGGCACTCCACCTCCCCACACCTCCACCTTCACGCTGGGCTTGAGCCCCACCGCCCGCTCCAGTTCCTCCACCATCACCCTCTGCAAGTATGCTTCGTGGCCTACCGGCACGCATAAGGAATCGTGTATGGAAAACAGCGGTTGGTCCGGCCTCTCCCGGCTGATGCGTCCACCGATGCGGTTCAACACGATCTGTGCCTCTATGCTTTGCAGCAGAACTGAAAGCGTGGCATGGCCATTGGACTTGAGCAAACTCATGAGCTCGAAGATGGCCGGGAAGGCTGCTTTGAACACTCTTCGTTTTTGCTCCACCGCCTCACTGTTGCCGTCGTTCTTCGAATAAATCGCTGAGTACACCGACTCTTTCAGGCTATCACGGTCCGCAGGACACTGCACTCCCAGTGTTTCAATGATGCTTTGGTAATGCTCGTAAAACTGGCCGGAGCTGACCTGCTGCCGGAACTGCGCCACTTCCTGCCCGACAGACGAAAGATCAACCGCATCGGAAAAACCCGCACATATAGGAGGAGTATTGGGGGGAGTAGAGTTAGATAACCACTGAAATAATGGAAAACTTTTAGTACTGTATTCATTATCAATTCCCTCAGGCTTATTACAACTGCTTATACCCCCTAATCTTTGAAGTATAGCTGGAATAAGTGGGACTACCCTTTCCTGAACATGCAGCGGTAGATCATCCAGATGAATACGGTCATTGGTTGCCGATGAAGTTTGCGAAGAAGTGGTGTAAAACGAAGGCTCCAGCAGACGGGCAATCAAGAAGGGCTGGCAGCAACTGACGTCCACACAGGCTAGTGACTGCCCCCGAAACGTGACAAAATGCCGCAGGTCCTTCTTCAGGTTGGTCAATGGACTATAGAACCGGTTACCGGCCCCATCCACGTACAATCGGGGGTAATTACCGGCAATCTGAGCGATTAACAGGTGCTGCCCTGCGTAGCCTATCTTCAGGCTCTGGGCTTGGGCTGAAGTGGAGCAGTGCTGTAACCTCCCCTCTAGTAAGTGGTTGAGGTGCTCGGTCGCATTCCGGCAATTTATCTCCAGCCCACCCTCAAACCACCGACAGAGGTGGGGGTAGACCTCCTCAGCCTCCCGGTTTTGCAGCCTTTGCAGAGTTTGCAACCTTTGCAATACCTTTCGATCCGTAATCAAGTCGGGGACAAACGTCGTGCGGTATGCTTCCCGGAAGGTATAGCCCTTCGAGTACTTGCCCGATTGGTATCCGGCCGTGACGTAGATAACTCCCATCATTTGGAGGTACGTAACATACTTCTGGTAATCGTGAATACAAGACTTCAGTGTTGGCGAATGAAGACGTACCAGTGGATATCCGTCGAGTTGCTTGCAATCGTCCTGCATCGCTCCTTGGACAATGAAGTTCAACAGCAGTTTCAGATTATCCAATCTTGGTCTAAAGCCTTTGAGACATTTAAACGGCTCCTGCTGCAGCAGAGTAGGCTTCTGCTCAAGAAGGGCTTTATACTCCTGCCTGACAGTCGTCCAGCACAGGTTCTGGGGACGCATGCAGCCTACCGGAGGCAAATCCGCAAATGATGCTGATGATGACGCCGACGGTGATGACGGTGAGGTTTTGGTAGCTTGAAGCTTCATTTTGATTGGGAGGTGGTCAGAGGGTTTTTTTATCCGCGGACCAGTTTTGACGCCGGAAAGAGGGTATATACCCAGCCGGTGGGCACCACCCAAAAGGACGGTGGTGCGCCGGGGCCAGCCTATGTTTTTTCATAGTGGCCATGTCTGGTTTTCTGAAGCAGACCCATATCTACTAGGCTCTGTAGGTAAGCACCAATGCTTCGTACTGCAACGGGGAGTATTTGCATGCCGATGTCGACCGCTTCTTTACGAGATACCGATCCGCTGGGCAGGCTATCGAAGAACCGGAGTAACGCTTTATTCACCCGAGCGCCTGTTTTGGGAAGCCGGTTAAAAACCGTCAGGGTATGCTCCAGCAGCACATCGGTCAAGCCCTCGGCAACCCGGTAGTCCACGTCGTTACTGACGAGGCGACAGTCGGTGATTTCCTGCTCGGCCATCCGCAGCGTAGTGAGAATCATCATGATTCGGTATACAATCACTCCGAAGCGCCGAATGACTCCGTCTGCCCCTTTATCCATGAGCTGGGCCCGCTTGGTTAACGTCTTGAAGCGTCGGTTGTACCGCTCGTACTGCTCTGCGGTCATGTCAAACGTGGTAGGCGCCTCGGCGATGCGCTGGGCCAATGCCTCCAGCTTTTGAGCGAAGAGATCAAAGTGCTGTTCGGCATTAACCGACTGAGCACCTGCAGGAACAGCGTCCTGATACTCTTGCGCCTCGTCGAAGTAGTAGAAGATAAACCGGCTGAACAGGCCGTCTTCGGTGGCCTTGATGAGGCCGAAGAGTTGATCCGGTGTTCCGGCTAAGGCAACGGAAAGGCGCGGATTGACGATTTCCTTCGCATAGGCGTCAGTTTTGCGGGCGACAGAAATAGCTTCATGATGAAAGGCCTTACGCAGTTCTGCCGAGTAGTTACCGTTTCCGGCCTTGAATGCCTTGCCCAGTGTATCGGTCTCCGATTCGTGAATCAGGTGGGACTCACCCGGCAACAGATCTTCTTGGAGTGACGCACTGGTGCTGTCGCCGGGGATGAGGAATTTGCGCATTTGGGGTTTCTGAGGCAGGTCAACTTCTGCATCCCAGTCGCCCTCCTGTTCGGCTTTTTTGTGCCGTCTCAAGGCTCGCTGGTAGTCGGCTTTCTGCTGCTTATACACCTCCAGACGTTGCCCATGAAACCCTTCGGCCAGCCTTCGGCTTTGGGCCAACCGGCCTTTACCTGACGCGGGAGGAGCTAAGACCATACCCATCAGGTTGGGCCAGTGGGTACTTCCCCGAAATTCAGCCTTTACTTCCAGACAGGCACTGACAACCAGCAGGGCGGAAATGAGCACCACATCCCGCTCCCGGCCCGGATCAAAGGGAGCGCAGAGCTCTTTCAGAAAGGGGGGTAATTCCTCATAGACCCAATCCGGTATGCAGGGCGTGGTTTCCCGGTTGTTGACTTCCTTCTCAGCCGGTTTTGTAGCGTTTGCATCTTTTGCAGCCTCCTTGTTGGAGGTAATCCCAAAATGGTCGGTGAAGACGCGTGCCGCTTGGGGGGCAAGAGGCACGGCGGCAGGGTTGAAGTGCGCGGCAGGGTCAGCGGAGAGCACACACCGGCGCTTGGGGTCATCTGCCTCCCGGCCCGGTTCAACGTCCGTCAGACGTAGCAACCAATCACAGGCGGCACGGTACCGTTCCTTGTGCGCTGATTGCGGAGAGTTCGTCCACAGGATTACCTGCAGATACTGTCCGCAGGCGCTTTGAAAACTGGCGACTGTCTCCGGCTGCTCGTTAACGCTATGGCGTATACGCTCCCCTTCAGCCGGATGAGAACTTAGGGGCAGGTCCAGCAGAAGAAAGCCAGTGTAGACGGCCATGTTCCGAAGTTCGCTACTGGATTCATAGCGTCGTGATACGGCGAAGGCCGGAAGTTGCGGCGATGCCGAATCGAGGTCGTTCGCCGGGAGCGGCCTCCGGCGAAGGCTTGCGATGGCATCATGGTAGATTCCGCCTCGGATGCGGTAAATGATCTCCTCCAAGGAGAGGGACGCGGCGGGCTGGTCTGGGCCAGTAAAGAGGGAGAACCGGGCAGAGGCCGGTGTATTTGGGAGCTCCGCAGGGGCGGAAGTTTGAGCTGGGCTCATGAAAGGAATAAAAGTTTTGTAATGAGTCTTTGAGAAAGACGTGCGTTCTGTGCCCTCATCGCAAAGCGTGTGGCAGGACTTTTCAGGTAAGGCTATCGCCATCCATCGGCTCGTGGGTGGGTGGCCCGCGGCTGATGATTCGTAATGGAATCATAAAGTGGCTTGTTTAAGAGTGAACGGTGTTACCCGGATTGATGAAGACCGCCTCCGGTGAAGGGTGTCGGGTATCCTGAGTTCACGACGCTTACAAGGGTAAGGCCTTAAGACGTGCGATTAATCCATCCAGCATTCGGAGTACTCTTCACGCAGGTACTCCAAGTACGCCTCATGGTTTCTTTCCTTCTCCTGCTTGCGAAGGTACTCTTCCTCAAGCTGGAGGATCGTGGACCGGATCGGCCAGATAGAACCGGGCTTCATCATCAGAGTCCTCTTCTCTTTCCTCAGCCGTCCACGGGAAGGCCGGTCCGCACAGGGAGCACTGGAATGGACAGGCCTTACCCATGATCTGATTGAGGGCATGGAACTGAAGGGCAGCCAGCTAGCTTCCCGCTGGCACGTCCAGTTTCATGGTTTCGCACGGGCAGTGTAGCTCATCGGTTGAAAGAGCTGGGTCGGAGAGAACAAAACGTGTACTTAAGGCTTTCATTAAAAAGCAATTTGGGGTTTGTAAATTAGTTGATCTGATCACGGAACAGTTGAATGGGAGATGGCAGCAACTACGGCTGGCTGTTTGTCTGCTTCGGGCCATTCGTCGGATTGCCTGCTGGCGGGCTTAGGGTTGTCACCCTTGTCGGTTATCAATTCCTCCCAGTCGGTTGCCCGGAAGGGATTCGGCAGGTGCTGCTGTTTACGCAGACGTTGGAGCGCGGAGGCCGAGAGTCCCCAGTGGCGCTTTAAAATGGAGCTTGCGTCTGCCAGCTCAGGGGAGTGCCTCCCGGTGCCATTGGGCGTGATTACTCCTACCTCGTATGATCTGAGGGAAGGGTTACTGTTGTTCATAAAGAGAAAGTGGATTGTGTTAGAAACGTGATGGAGGGGAGCTCCCCAGTAGCCACAGATTACGGCGAGGAGGCTAAAGGCGGAAGTCTCGCAGTGGGTTGTGCCGTTTGGCCAGAACGGACACAGGCACTACGAATGGGATGGCGCGTCAGGGGTTGCTAAGCATTCACCAGTATAGGAAAACAGGCAGCGTAGTACATGCGCACTGGATTTTCCTATATTAAGGCGGGAAGCGAAATGCCTCAGGCAGAAACAGTGGTGAACACGTCTCGCCTATTCCACGGTCAACAGTTTCATCTGCTCTCACAGGAAGCTCTTCTGAGCAATGTCAATATACCGTCAGAGCCAGATGAGTCGCTACACACGTAAATCAAAGTCAACCGGCCAGCCTTAGACAAGCCGGTAGCAGTTGCTCTCCGCCCAGCACTCCAGCGTGTCCGCGAAGGGAATAGACGGGAACAACCTTTCGTGCAGTGTTTTTAGATACTGATATCGGCCAACGCGTTCCGATAATTCGAACACCACTCCAAACACCGCGTAGTAAAGAAAAAACCACTCCTGCGGAGACCGGTGCTGAGCCATATACAGCAGGTATTCGATGTCGGCAATCTCGTAATAGATTCGGCCGCCAAATGTGATGTAAGGCACGCATCCTTCGGTCCAACTTAAGGATTCCGGGTCGTTGCGGTATCGCCACAACTGCGTTGCGCTGATGCCGGTCAGTTCCATGAGCTTGATATTGGAGATGAATCGCCGAGGGCGTCCTGTCGGCTCGCCGTACAGTTCCTCTGTCAGGGCGAGTATACGTGTTAAGTGGAGTGACTTCTTGACCATTTTTCGGTTACAATGGGTTATTAACTAAGGAGTTTTCAATAATGAACAGCATGACTTCAGGAGGGGTACCTTCTGCACCCAACCATGCATGAAACGGACAGATGCCCCAAGGCGGAGCTTCTAAGGCTGCTTCGTCTCCCGACGAGTTACAGCACGGAAGGGTCGGTCAGGGTGGCGGCGTAATTGGTTTCATAGCTTATAATAATTCTGTTTTTTTATAGTTGGCTCTGATTTACCTGCCAGAGCTGCTGCAAATTTGGCTAACAAAAGGGGGCAAAAAAAGAGGGAGGTGTCAACCTCCCCCACAGCAACTTACTGTTAATTAGCGCATTGACGCTGTAAATTTTCTTCAATTTTCTATACCCTCCCCTCCAGCACCTCCATTATTGTTTTTGTCAGGTCGCTGATACTATCCTTTACCTTTGTAGCACTCGGCTCTAGTTGAAGACCTTTTTTATTGATCCGCTCTCTCAAGGATTGGGGAAATGATTGGCCGTATATATCGACAAAGCGTACAAAAGCGATTTCGTAGAGTCCCGGCCGATTATGCTCGCCAATAAAATTGTTCTTTAGCTGCTGCAAAAAATACAGTAGGTACTCCGGTGCCGTGCACCACCGTATTGGAGCGGAAGGCTTTTGCCGGACATCGCTATCCACATCGAGTGGAAATACACTCCGCAGGTGATCATTAGTGACTCTTGGAGCCACCCATCCTTCTTTGACAAGAAAGGTCCTGATTCGATCAATGACAATGCCATACCGCCAATTTCTGTTTTCAATTTCACGATATGGATTTGTGGCACTTTTATTGATTTCGGTTACTCTCTTTGTAAGAGTGAAGTATAGCTTGTTTTCAATCAGAAACAGGGTTCTGGCAGGAGAGTCGCTACCTACAGCGTTCAAAAAGAAAAAGTTCAGTTGGTCCTCGACTCTTTCCAAAGAGCCAATGTTTTCTTTCAACCATTGCAGGAAGTCCATCCGGGTACGGTATTCTTCACTTTCTGGCTCCTTTCCCGCGTCTTTACTTGCCGTTTTGGAGGGCCAGTGCTTGTTCTCGCCGCTCAGTTCGGCAACCATATTTTCTGTTTGCTCAAGAGCAGGTTTGAGATCGGAAAAATGAAGCATGACCCGAACTGTCTCCTTCAACCCTTCGACTAGTTTGAAGAAGGCCTCCCGCAAGGCCACTTTTTTGGCTGAAGCCTTTTGACAAGCCTCTGTAGCCTTCCCCGAAATCGGACAGTAAGCCTTTAGACTTTGGTTTGTGTTTGCCTGGCATATGTTGCTGGAGCCAAGCCACCCAACGACTGGTGCGGATGTAAACGGTTATACCGGTCCATCCATTCGTCCGATAGTATCCTTACCTCTTCGAGTGACTCGAACAAATAAGCGTCTAGCACATCTTCCCGAAAGGTACGGTTTAGCCGTTCAATATAACCGTTCTGCATAGGCTTTCCGGGTTGGATGTATAGAATTTCGATATTATTATCAGTACACCACTTGGTGAATTTATCAGCGATAAACTCTGCGCCATTATCGACGCGTATTCGTTTAGGAAGGGGCCGTTGTAACGCAATGTCTTTGAGTACATCAACTACTTTCTGGGCTGGCAACGAAAAATCCGCATGAGCTGCCAGAACCTCCCGGCTGTAATCATCCATGATCGTTAGCACTCTGATCTTTCGCTTACTAACTAAAGCATCCGCTACAAAGTCCATGCTCCAGCAGTGGTTAGCTGCTTGAGGTACCTGTAATGGCTTCTTAACCCGTGCAGGTAGTCGTCGCTTATGTCGTCTTCGGTGCTTGAGTTTCAGTAGCCGGTACACTCGTAATACCCGCTTACGATTCCACACCAGACCTTCATTCCGGATTTTGCCATAATAGTCATCAAAGCCACGAGTGGGGTACGCTTCAGCATAAGCCTGCAACTTATCAATCACCGGTTGGTCATTTTTCCGGTTCTGATAGTACCAGCGGGAACGATGCATGCCTACAACACGGCAGGCCCTGCCTACAGACACCTTTTTTTCCACTGCCCACTCAACCAACGCTTTCTGCTGACAAGGCCCTAAAGCTTTTTTTCGATGATCTCCTTCGCCAATTTGTAGTCCAGACTCAGTTCAGCATACATCTGTTTAAGACGCCGATTCTCATCTTGTAGGGCTTTAAGCTCCTTAAGATGAGTCGATTCCATGCCGCTATATTTCCTGCGCCAATTGAACAGAGTGGCTTTAGAAATGCCGTATTCGCGGCAAACATCCATTGCTTCGCGTCCCCCTTCGTACTGTTTGAGGATGGCAACGATCTGAGGTTCGGTGAAAGTCTTCTTTTTCATGTGACAGTTAAAATTAGCCCTTTATGAGTCTAATCCTACACTGTCCTAATTTCAGGGAAGCTTACACCTCTAGTTGGCTGATAAATGCCTCTTCCCGTGAACGTAACGCTTTAATGAAATAAGCAGATAGCGACTCCGCCTCACCTTTTATGCAATGGAGATGAAAGGTTTGCGCAAAATCACGGTATGATTTAGTTCGAAAGTTTGCAATCTTGAAGTAGGCGGATTCTACTTCGAGATTGTAGGGTAAATCATCAGGCAGATTTACCCTCTCATATAAGTTATCAAAGTCCTCCCACATCTTAGACAACAATTCTTTATTTGTAAAAATAACTATCCAGAAGATCAACAACTTCCAAATCACCTCTGTCGGCTACATTTAGCCGAAATCGGTCGCGGCAAAATTAATATGCCCGCTAAGTTTATTGCTTAAAACAGACTTAATTGCTCTTTTAACTAATTTATTGGGAAGACGGTTGCTCAACGTTCGAGTCCATATTGGGCACTACCGTTCACTCAAACCCTTGTTCATTTATTCGTCCTTCCGTTGTACATTACCAATTCGATTCCTATCCTTACCTATGTCGCTTACCCCCGAAGCCCAAGCCCGGCAGACCATCGACCACATGCTCACTGCATCCGGCTGGGTGCTGCAGGACATGAAGACCCTGAATCCCGGTGCCGCCCTTGGCGTGGCTATCCGGGAATACCCTACCGACTCCGGCCCGGCCGATTACGCCCTCTTCGTGGACCGCAAACCCGTTGGAATCATCGAAGCCAAATCCGAAGGCACCATTCTTTCCCCCGTCGAGGAGCAGTCGGGCCGCTACGCCACCAGCCGGTTGAAGTGGCAGCAGGCCGGTGATCCGCTCCGGTTCTTCTACGAATCGACCGGCGTGGAGACGCACTTTACCGATAACAGCGATCCGACGCCCCGCTCCCGCGAGGTGTTCTCCTTCCACCGGCCCGAAACCCCGCGCGACTGGATGAAGCAGAAAGCGTCGCTCCGCCAGCATCTGCGCCAGTTCCCGGCGCTCAATACCGACGGCCTGCGCGACTGCCAGATCACGGCCATCACCAATCTGGAGAAGTCCTTCGGCGAGGCCCGGCCGCGTGCGCTGGTGCAGATGGCGACCGGCAGCGGCAAGACCTTTACGGCTATCACGACCGTCTACCTCCTGCTAAAAGCACGCCAAGGCCAAACGCATCCTGTTTCTGGTCGATACCAAGAACCTCGGCGAACAGGAGTTTCAGGCATTCACCCCTAATGACGACCGCCGCAAGTTCAACGAGTTGTACACAGTCCAGCGGTTGAAGTCGTTCGTGGACCCCTCGGCGCAGGTCTGCATTTCGACCATCTAGCGGATGTACTCCATCCTGCGGGGCGAGGAGCTGGACGAATCGGTGGAGGAAGCCTCCCCCAACGAATTCCGCTCGACGGGCAGGTCGCGGGAAGTGGCCTACAACGAGCGTGTGCTCATTGAGACCTTCGACTTTATCATTATCGAAGAAGCCCACCGCAGTATCTACAACGAGTGGAAGCAGGTATTGGACTACTTCGACGCCTTCCTCATCGGCCTAACGGCGACGCCCGACAAGCGGACCTTCGGCTTCTTCAACCGGAACGTGGTGTCGGAGTACACCTACGAGCGGGCCGTAGCCGACGGCCGACGGGGTGAACGTGCCCTTCGACGTGTTCGTCATCGAAACCGAAATCACCAAGAATGGGGCAACGGTAAAGGCGGGTGAGTGGATCGACAAGCGCGACCGGCTGACCCATCACTAAGGCTACGAACAGAGGTGGACGAGGACTTTACTTATAGCAGCACGGCGCCAAACCGCAAAACTACTCAGTACTTCGCAACAGTACTCGTGACTGTGTCATGTTTATCCGGCCATATTTTGTGCTTTATAACGTAAAAGGGGGTTGGCTCGAACTCTATAGTCATGAAAAATTTTCCATTTTTGGAAAAAATATACTTTTATTGGCTATATTTGACCATAAACTCTTCCAAAAATGGAAAAAGTCAAAAAAGGCCGCAAGAAGGGTACAACGGATACCCTCGGCGAATCAGACGAAAGTATCTTTATAAGATTAGCTTCCGAAGAACATTCAACCAGTTTTCGAGAGTTAGTTGACGCTAAAAAGGCACAATTTAAGATTGGTACCGATTACGAGTTTTCTAAGATGGTTGGTATTCCGAACAATACGTTGGTTCGGCTTATTGACGGAGAAACCCAGAAGGTTGACTTGTTTTCCATCTTGAAGGTTTGCCAGTTCTTAGGTATTGACATCAATGAAATGGCCGAAATCTTTGTCGCCTCGTTAGACTCTGAGTTCATCAGCGAACTCAGCCTAGCGACTAAGGCAAATTTCATTCTAAGAAATTTCAATCTAAACGCTCTCAAGAAAATAGGATTTATTAAGTCAACGACTGACTTTAAGGCGATTGATCGTAAAATAACGCGGTGGTTCGGAATTGATACTATCAATCAATATGCGACTGACCTGCCATCAACGCTATTTAGTAAAATAAAGCAATATACCCCCGACGAAATGCGAATCATGTGGATTGTAGGGGCTATTGCTCAGTTTAGAAAGCTAAACAATCCTCACCCCTACGACCGAGAGGCCTTATTGGCGCTGATCCCCAAAATTCGCCCCTACACGCGTGACGAAGAAGCAGGTTTTGTAATGGTTGTGCGGGCCTTGTACCGGGCCGGTGTCACGGTAATTGTGCAAAAGTATCTGGCTAATACCGCCGTTAAAGGGGCGTGTTTCGTCGTTGATGGTAAGCCTTGTGTAGTAATTACTAACTATCGGGGTAAGTACTCAACACTATGGTTTACTCTCATCCACGAGCTTTATCACGTCTTGTTTGACCTAGAAGCTTTGAAATCTTGGAACTTTCATTTGTCAGGAGAATATGACTTATCTAACGATCTCTTCAAAGAAGACATGGCTGATAGCTTTGCACGTGATCGACTATTGCCTAAAGCCCGCTTAGATTACATACGACCCATGATTGATACACCGGCGTATGTTAATGAATATGCTGCCAAACAACAGGTACATCCTAGTATCATTTACGACATGCACTGCTACGAAGAAAAGATAAAGAGAGGACGGGACGTTTACGCACGTTATCAACATTTTTTCGGCAGTTCCGAGGAAGCCATTCGACTCATTAAAACGGCACCTTTTGATTATGAATCAGTGTATGACGGTTTAGATACTGTTCAACGTGTTTATGAATTTTCACCCGAACAACTAAATTCAAATTCCCCCACCTTTTAACACAATACAACATGGAAGACGGATATTCCCGCGATGAAATCTTTGATCAATTAAGGAAAATTGCCTTAGAAGAAGAACGGCTCTATGGAGGTAAACAGATTAACCTTGATTTTACGCCAGAAACGGAGGCTAGCTCTAAGTCGGATGTTGGCAAAACTCAACAATCATTAGACGCTCAGCCAGAGGCCGATTTTGAAGCGTTGGTAGATGGCTCAGAAGACCCGGTTCGGGCAAAGAAATTATGGCATGGCACTCAAGCACTAATTATTTCGAACATACCAAAGGGGCAACGCCGACAGTTTGCATTGAACGAAAAAAACTTATTTCTGAAGGCAAGTGCTAACACAACGGACAGTAAGTTTACCTTTTTACACGCCGTTCAAACCGCTTATGATGTAGCAGAACAATGGCTAAGATCAAATGCGGACGCTGTTGAATTGGGTATGACTTATTGGGATTTGAATGAGCGAAATGGCTTTCACTCAAAAAAGGTGCAAAGTAACTTTAACACAACCTTGAAAGCTTTACTAAACGTTGCCCCACACAATGCTAATAAGAAAGAAGAGTAACAAAAAGCCCGGTCAATAGCCGGGTTTATATCTAGCATGTATTCCGGCTGAAGGAAAATAGCCGGGAGTGCTTGCTGAACTGTGTCAGCCTAGGGTTCTAGTCGAAGCGATGTTGTTTAATGCGTTCTTCAAAGATAATACTAAACTGGTTGACGACTTCCTTCCAGTTGTAGGTGGTCGTTTCCCATTTGATTTGCAGGTTTTGAACCGTCAAATAGACTAATTTTTGCAGGGCAACATCCGAGCTGAAAGCTCCTTTTGTTTTGGTAACCTTGCGTAACTGACGATGGTAGCCCTCTACCGTATTGGTCGTATACATTACCTTGCGAATAGCAGGCGGATAGTCGAAAAAGGGCGAGAGTAATTCCCATTTGTCGAGCCACGGTTGAACGGCTTTGGGGTACATACCGCCCCATCGCTCCTGTACCAGTAGTAAGTTTTCCATGGCCTGCTCCCGGTCTGGAGCCTGATAGACCGTCTTAAGATCTTTAGCGAAGTCTTTGAGCAACTTATCGGGTACGAAGCGGAAAGAATTGCGTAGCTGATGGACAATACAAAGCTGGACGGTGGCGGCTGGGTAAACGTTGTTGATGGCCACATCGAAGCCCTTTAGGCCGTCCACACATGTGATCAACAGGTCCTCTACACCCCGCTGTTTGAGGTCGGTGAGCACCGAAAGCCAGAACTTGGCTGACTCGGTTTCTGCTGTATAAATGCCCAACACCTGCTTTTTGCCTGACAGATTCAGGCCGATCACGCTGTAGAGCACCCGACTTACCACACGCCCCTCGTGGCGCACTTTGTAATAAATACCATCGAGCCAGACCAGGGTATATAGGCTCTCCAAAGGCCGGTTCTGCCACTCCCGCATAGCAGGAATGACTTTGTCAGTAATGGCCGTTAACTCGCTGTCGGAGAGTGCGTAGCCATACATCTCCTGCAAGTGCTGGCTGATGTCGGCATAGCTGTTACCCACGCTGTAGAGTGATAATACCTTCTGCTCAAGTTGGGGTGTGAGTACTACCTGGCGCTTGGGCACAAGCTGAGGCTGGTAGCTACCCGTACGGTCGCGGGGCGTCTGTAAGTCTAGCAAACCGGCACTGCTTTTGACGCGCTTGGTTGTCTTGCCGTTACGTCGGTTCTGTTCTACCTGCCGAGTCTGGGCGAGGTGACTATCCATTTCCCCTTCCAAAGCGGACTCTAAAAAGTGCTTCAGCAGAGGCGCAAACAAACCGTTCTCTCCCGTCAGGGGTTTACCTTCGTAAAGGCCCTTGATGGCGGCCTGTTTGAAGGCCTCAAAATCGAATTGGTCGGTCATAGTTGTGAATGTAGGCTTTTCTTTCCTTCTATTCACCCTGTGGCCTGACACAGTTCAGCGAGCAGTCTCAAATAGCCTAGGCGATCTGGACAACCTGCCCGACCCGGACGTGCTGGCAGCCGACATCGTGGAGAATCTGGAAGCGGCGCTGGAGAACTTCCGGAGCGTAATTAAGCAGTTGGCCTAGGCCTTTCTCTGAACCCACCTAACCCATCCTTTTATGTCAAGTATCTACTTCAATGGCCAATTCCTGACCAAGTCCGACGAGGACTTGCAGATCATCCTGAATATCTTCATGGACTGGGCCAAGCAAAAAGGCAAGCACCGAATCTGCCAAACCGATCAGGGCTTCGCCACGCTGCTGACGAATTTGTTTCTGGATCGCCAGCCAGAGTGGTCCGACGAAGAGTACCGCCAAGCCGGGCTGGTCAGCATCAACCAGCGATTGAATGACCCCGCCTATTCGTTGGAGAAGAAGGAGGAAGGGGATTTTTTGGTCTTTAACCCAGTCATCTGACAACCATCGGATGACGGGAAGAGCCAGTTGGTGGGAACGTACGGTCCAGAAGAAGGGCGGCTTTACTCTTTCCCGCTGACTCGGGCTACTGGAGGCTACTTTTCCGGCCATGTCCAATGGGTCTCATCGGACTGATTGGACATGGCCTCAAAAACGTCTCCCTCTAGCTTACCGCCAGCAGCCAGATACGCATCAATGGATTCCGCCCAGCCTTCCCGCGGCTTGCGGTGGACCGCAGATAGAAAGATGCCGCCTGCAATAACCTGTACGCTCACTTTGTGAGCATCCCTGAGCCCGGCGGCCTCAAGCATCTCCTCGGGCAGAATGACGCCCCACGATTTGCCTATCGGTTGCAGAATTAATTCGTGTGTCATTGTAGTGATGTTTGCGTTGCTGGGCACTCATGAATAAACCGCGGGTGAGTCCCCGTCAGCACAGCATCGACCCGATGATGATTCCCAAAGCCAGACCGGCCGCCAGCAACTTGGCGCAGATGCTATTCCACTCGTCTGTACTGGCGTACACCCGGTCCAGTAACGCGTCATATCTTTCGGACTTCCGCCTATACTGTTCCCGCAAGCTCTGTAGATGCTGCTCATGCGTTGCCCGTAAGTCGCGGAGGCGCTGTTCGTACCTTTCCCGTTCGGTTGCCCAGTGGTTGGTTTCCATGTTGACAGAATGATGAGGATGAATCGTTTTCTGTCAAGTTAAAGAGGAATTTGAACAAATGAAAAAAGCCGCTATCTTGGTGCCCAGTCGCTAGTAGTAGCGGCAAATGTTTCAGTAAAGTTTCAGTAAACCAAAAACAAAAAGCTGTAACCCGAAGAAAATCAACGAATTACAGCTTCAAAATAGTACCGGGAACGGGAATCGAACCCGTACGGGCTTTACGGCCCACAGGATTTTAAGTCCTGCGCGTCTACCTATTCCGCCATCCCGGCGTGCGGAATGCACTGGCACAAAAAAGGCACCGTTGCCGGTGCCTTGGAGCGAAAGACGGGGTTCGAACCCGCGACCTCGACCTTGGCAAGGTCGCGCTCTACCAGCTGAGCTACTTTCGCGTTTTTTGTTTTCTTCGTCGCTTTGGCGTCGAATTGTGATGCAAATATAGGGGGCTTATTGTTCCTCCGCAAGACCTTCTTCCAAAAAAATTTTACGTTTTTATCACCGCAAGGCCGTTTTTGCTGATTCTGAGAAATTTAAAAAGAACAACATCAGAAAAAAAATATTCAGTCCCAGCCCGGCCAGCAACGTCATCCGCATCGCCGAACGGAAATTTGCCTGGGATGTATCGCCCCACACCCGCCGAAACCACAGCAGAAAAAACGCTACTCCCGGCAGCAGACAGGCCGGCAGCAGCCAGAACACCGGCTTGCCGTGAAAATAGGTGTAAAAACCCGCCAGCGACAAACCGAAACAAACGACCGCGCTCACGAATGTTCCTCGAATGCCCAGCAGCCGACTCATCGTCAGGTCACCGCGGCGGGCGTCTTCGTCATGCTGATACACCTGGGTAATGGGATAAATCGCCAGCAGATTCAGGGTACAGACGGCCCCGGCCAGGAGAATATGCGGGCGGACAGCCTCGGCAAACGAGAAAGCGTTGAGCGCCTGCATCGTCATCACAAAGGTGAAAGCTCCCTGAAAAAGACTCACAATCAGCCAGCTGGCGATCGGGTACTTCTTCAAGCGCACGGACGGGTGACTGTATGCCTTGGAAATCAGGCCGTACACCAGCAGATAGCCCACAAACGGCCACCCTACCCAGATACCCAGGGCCAGCGCGGCGAGGTCCAGCGCCCAGGCGGCGTAATAAAGGGTTTTGTCGACCGGAGGCGGATTCTCCAGGATTCCTATGCTCCCTTCGTCCTTGTCAAAGTAGCTGTTGTAGGCATTACTGGCCGGATACAGCAGCAAATGGATAATCAGCAGCACGGCCACCGCCCTGCCGGCGTCGGGTGCCGGCGACTCGCTCAGGGCAAACAGAAAGACCGGAAGCAGAAAAAACGAGAACGGAACCCGCAGGTGAAGCCAGAGCGCACGAGGTGACATAAAAGGATTTTAAGGAAAGATAGGATTTATGCAACATCCTTCATAACATTCGCTTCCACGGTTAGTTAGATAGCATATGTATGAAATGTCAACACTTTGCACTGCCCTTGACGGTGCCAAGTTTACGTAGCACCCTATGAACAGTTACATCACCGCTATTGGCACCGCCGTTCCGGCTCACTGCACTTCCCAATCCGACATTGCTCACTTCATGAGCCAGGCTTTGCAACTAGATGAACGCGACCAGCGCAAACTACAGGTGCTGTACCGACAGACCCGCATTGCCCAGCGTCATTCTGTGTTGCCTGATTTCGGACGTAAAGTAGGCGATTTTTCATTTTTTCCGAACACTCCGGATTTAGAACCTTTTCCAACGGTCGGGCAGCGAATGCAGCTCTACCGGCGCGAGGCCCTGCCGCTGGCGCTGACGGCGATCCGGCGCTGTCTGGATGAGTTGAAAACGACGGTGGAGCCAACGCACCTGATCACCGTCAGCTGCACGGGCATGTACGCCCCCGGCCTGGATATTGAGCTCATCGAAGCCCTGCACTGGCCGACCACTACGCACCGCACGGCGATCAACTTCATGGGCTGTTACGGAGCCTTCAACGGCTTAAAAACGGCCGACGCTATCGTCCGGGCCAACCCGGAAGCCCGCGTTCTGGTCCTTTGCCTGGAATTGTGCACGATTCATTTTCAGAAAAAAACCGACGAGGACAACCTGCTTTCCAACGCGCTCTTTGCCGACGGGGCCGCCGCCGTGCTCGTCGAAGGCCACGCCCGACCGGAAGGAGCGTTCCGGATGCGGTCGTTCTACTGCGACCTCCTGCCGGAAGGCCGCGACGAAATGGGCTGGATCATCAACGACTTTGGTTTTGAAATGACCCTGACGTCGGAAGTGCCGTCCGTCATTCAGAACGGCATCGGTCGGCTGCTGTCTATTCTGCTCGAAAAAAGCGGCCTGCTGATCGAAGACATTGGGCTTTACGCCCTGCACCCCGGCGGCCGGAAGATATTGGAAGTGATTGAACAGCAGCTTGGACTGAGCTCGGAAGATAATCGCTACGCCTACGAGGTGCTGCAGCAATACGGCAACATGTCTTCGGCGACAGTCCTGTTTGTGCTGCAGAAAATCTGGCAGGAATTCCGCACGACGCCGACGGACAGTCCATCCAAAACCGACCACATTCTAAGCTGCGCTTTCGGCCCCGGCCTGACCCTCGAATCCATGATTCTGGACGTAGTACCGGCGGAGAAAATGCGGGAGGCGGTGGAGGAATACAGAGTTGCCGTTAAGAATTAAAAGTTAAAAGTTAAAAAGTGAATAGTAAGAGGGCTCCTCCAGGTCAGAACACCTGAACCAGCGGAGCCTTTACTTTTAATTTTTAACTTTTGACTTTTAATTCTCAAAGAGCTTTCCAACCCTTTCCCTCCCTTTCTGCACTTTGTGGTGAAACTTTGGACGATTACTGATGTCCCGCGTGCAATCACCACCTGAACCTACGGAACGCGACCTGGTCGAACGCTGCCGCATCCACGACCGGACGGCCCAGCGGCTGCTCTTCGAGCGGTACAAACGGGCCATGTTCACGAAGGCATTCCGCATCCTGAACGACGCCGACCATGCCCACGATGTGTTGCAGGACGCGTTTGTGGAAGTGTTCCGCAGCCTGCATTCCTTCCGGTATCAATCCACCCTCGGAGCCTGGATCAAAACCATCGTCATTCGGCAGGCCCTGCGAAAGCTGGCCCGCGAAAGCCGTTTTGAAACGCTGACCGACCAGCACGATCAGCCGATGACCGTGCCCGACACGCTGACGGGACAACAACTCGATGCGGCCATCCGCGCGCTTCCCGACGGGGCGCGGGCCGTTTTTCTGCTCATCGAAGTGGAAGGCTACGCCCACCGGGAGGTGGCCGACCTGCTGGCGATTTCGGAAGGAACCTCCAAATCGCAGCTGAGCTACGCTAAAAAATTGCTTCGTAAACAACTGGCCGATCTGCACCCCGACCGATGAACCTGCACGACGCTCTCGACCAACTGCCCGATTTTGACCCCCGGCCGGACCTCTGGAACCGCATTGCCGGCGAACTCGATGCCGAAGCGACCATCGACCGGGCGATGCTGCAACTGCCGGAATTTGAACCCGCTGCCGAAGCCTGGGAAGCGCTGGAAAGCCGATTGGCAAATGTACAGATGCCGCCTTTCGGCGAAATGACCGCTTCCGATGGGCAATCGACCGAAAAGATTCGTCCGCTCTGGAATCGGGTGCCGAAACGGGCTTCCATTCTGGCGGCCGCCACCGTTGCCGGACTTCTCGGCGGCTGGCTTTACCTGACCCTTGAACCCCCGGAGACCGTGACCGTGACGTATTCCATCGAGGTGGCTAAACCCGTGCAACCGAAGTCCGCAGCGCCGCCCATTGACGCCCGCCAACTCATCGCCGAACGTTGTCAGGAAGTGAAAACAGTCTGCGAAAAGCCGGAAGTGAAGGAACTCCGCACCGAACTGGCCGATCTTGACAATCGCCAGGCCCAATTGAAGGAGCAACTGGCCGTGTTTGGCAACGACCCGCAGTTGGTGGAAGCCCAGGCGCGACTCCAGAGCCAGCGCGAGGAAGTTACGAAAGAACTGGTCGAACTGCTGGCGATATGAAAAAGTACCTTATGCTCCTGTTTCTGGCAGTGCTGCTGACTCCACCGCTGGCCGCCCAGGTAAAATTACAGGTGGTGACTCAGTCGCTGGAAAAAGACCTGACGGGCATCCGCAAGGTGGTTATCAACGGCAAAAAAGCCGATGTCATCATCCACGGCTGGACTAAAACGGGCGTTTCGGCCCAGATCCGGCGCGTGGCCAAGCACCCCGACCGCGACGTAGCCGAATTAGAACTGAACTTCATGCTCTACAAAATCGGTGCGCAGGACGGCGTGCTGACGCTCACCAATGGCTTCCGGATTCCGCAGAACCGCCGCAGCGTGCAGAGTCAGTTGAAAACCGTGTTTGAGCTTTGGGTGCCGGAGAATACGGGCCTGCAGATCGACAACAGCTTTGGCGACATCACGCTGGCAAACCTGCGCGGCGAAACGTCCGTCACCTTCGAGTTCGGTAAGCTCAGTCTGAGCGATTTAACGGGAAAGCTTACCATCCAATCGGAGTATGGCGACCTGGAAGCGACGGACGTGGGCGGGCAGCTGGTTTGCAAGGCAGAAAAAGCCGATATCATCCTGCGTCAGCTCAGCGGAACGGCCCGGATTGAAAGCCGCTACGGCAAGCTTTACGTCCGCCCCGCCGAGCGATTGTCTTCCCTGACGGTCAGCGCCGCCCGAACCGAGATCTACCTCTACACCCGTCGGGTGGATGATTTCCAATATGAGGTTGAAACGACCTACAGTACGCTGAAAGTCCCGGACTCGCACCAGCCGTTTGTCAGAAAGCTGCGCTTCGACCACCAGCCCGCCGGGAATCGGCCCGCCGTGCGGATTGACGGAAGTTACAGCCCGGTGACGCTCATTCAGTCGGCCGGAGACATGTTGATTAAAAATTAGAAACCACTGCTAGACTTATGAAATACGGACTGTTTACGATCTGCCTTTGCTTTTTGCTGACCACCCCGCTGTTCGCCCAGCAATCCGACACTCTCCGCACCACCGTCACGCAGGAGGAATGCCGCCTGACGAGCGAGGAAATTAACCGGTTCATCTGCTACGTAACGCGGGCCAATGTGGAGGAGAAAACCTTGATCAAGTTTGGCTTAAGCCCTCTATTTCGGGAACCTCCTTTGTTGCGGTAGGGCCAACATTTGCGATAGGCTCCAACTTCGAACTGGCCCTTGAACGGAAACTCAGCCCGTCGTTTTCTGCCCTGCTGGGCATCGACGCCATGGTGTATTATTCCACCTTCAATCAGTCGTCGGTGGTGGCTTCGCAGATGATTGAGTGGAAAAGTCGAACATTTCGGAATACAATGGGCGTCAAGCTTGGTGCCCGGTATTATTACGCAAAAGCCAGACACATCCGCACTGGCAAATCGGCCAACAACTTTTCGGCAATTATGTGTCTATCCAGTTGGCAAGGCCTGTTTCGTATTATGTCTCCGAAAAGAGCTTTGATGCTTCCACCCAAACCTTCATCACCAGACGAACCGCTCCGACTCTTCAGGGTCTCAATCTACCCACGTTGGGCCTTTTTTGGGGACTGCAGCGCCGGTTAAGCCACTTTGGCTACGTCGACTTGAACGCCGGCCCGCAACTTATGCGGCCACAAGACACCAAAAGCACCCGACTCATTGACTTTTCTTTTCAATTCAACGCGGCGATTGGCCTCGGCTGGTAATTTCCTTCGCGAAAACCTTTCTTCACCCTATGCGTCCGCTCCTGTTTTGGAACGGGCGGATTTTTTTGTGTCCTGAGGCCGCCTTCGTACATTCGTTAATCGATGGGCTTTCTGCTCCAAAGACCGCTCTGTTAACACCTACCTATTCATGAATACCGCTCTGGCTTTCCAACTGGCAAATGCGCTGGTGCTGCCCCAATGGCTGCTGATGATTTTTGCCCCGCGCTGGCAACCGACCCGCTGGCTGATGCGTCACCAGCCCATTCCGGCACTGCTGGCCCTGTTTTACCTGTATTTTCTTTTTTTCGGGACCAATACCAACAACCTGGCGCTGGATTCGTTCAATACATTAGCGGGCGTCAAGGCGCTGTTTACCAGCGATGCGGCCGTGCTGGCGGGCTGGATACACTACCTCGCCTTTGACCTCGTGGCCGGAACGTACATATTGCGCAGCGGTCGCCGCCGCCGGATTCCGCACGGACTGCTGGTGCCTTGCCTGCTGCTGTGTTTCCTGCTCGGCCCGACGGGTTTCCTGATTTACTGGATCATTCGGAAATTTTATAAACGCTCGTACTCGCGGAGCGACCATTCAGACGAGGATTAAGTCTATGAAACGTTATACCCTGCTCCTCCTAACGCTCCTGACCGCCTCGGCGGTTTCGGCGCAGTCGCTCTTGTGGAAAGTATCGGGCAACGGCCTGCGGGAACCGTCGTACCTCTTTGGCACGTACCACGTCCTGAAAGACAGTTATCTGAATTCCAACCCGAAAGTCCGGGACGCTTACCGAAAGGCGCAGGGTGTGGTGGTCGAAACGACCATCGATTCATCCGCCGCCATGATGCAGATGGCCATGAAGGCGCTCATGCTGGACAACAGCCTGACCAAACTACTTTCCGATGAAGATTACGCTCTGGTTTCGAAGGAATTTCAGCGCGCGACGGGCATGGATTTAGCCATGTTCAACCAGTTGAAGCCGGCCATCGCGTCCATGATGCTCAGCATGGCCGACCTCGAAAAAGGCACCGATACCCTCAAACGGTTTACCGGCCAGCCCATCGACCTGTTCTTTGCGGCGGATGGCAAAAAACTGGGCAAGAACGTCTCGACGCTGGAAACGATGGATGAGCAGTTGAGCCTGCTCCTCGACCACGAACCCGTCGAAAAACAGGCCAAACAGCTGGTGCAGATGGTCCGCGAAAAAGACAAGATGCGGGGCGTCGGCAAGCAGATTACGGACCTGTACTTCAAACAGGATTTGCAGGCCATGTACAAACTCAGCCAGGACCTCGGCGAGAGCTACGGCGACATGACCTACCTCACCGACGAGCGCAACCGGACCTGGATGAAGAAACTGCCCGCTCTGGTTTCCTCCCGCCCCACCTTCATCGCCGTCGGCGCCCTGCACCTCCCCGGCCCGCAGGGCCTGATCGAACTCTTCCGCAAAGAAGGCTACAAGGTGGAACCGCTGTAGGGAGGTAAGAATTAAGAGTTATGAGTTAAGAATTATGAGTTAAGAATTAAAAGTAAGAAGGCTCCGCCGGGTCAGAAACCTGAATCAGCGGAGCTTTCTTACTTTTAACTTTTAACTCTTAACTCTTAATTCATTTGTCTTGTCTTTCAATTTCCCGGATGAGGCGGCGGGCTTCTTTGTCGTCGCGGGTGGGAAACTCGATCGGCAGCGAGTCGAGGACTTCGGTCACGATCCGGGCGATGATGAGTTGCTGGTTGGCGCGGTCGTCGCTGGGAATGATGTACCAGGGACAGCGTTTGGTCGCCGTGGCGTTGATGGCCTCTTCGTAAGCCTGGATGTACTCATCCCAATGCTGCCGTTCTTCCAGATCGCTCTCGCTCAGCTTCCATTGCTTCTCGGTATCGCGCAGGCGGTTGATGAGCCGCTGGCCCTGCTCCTGCTTGTCCACGTGCAGGTAAATCTTGATCAGGAGAAAGCCGTTTCGGAAAAGGTAATCCTCAAAATTCCGGATGTCGAGGTAGCGTTCTTTCCAGAGTTCGTCCGGATTGGCGACCAGATTCGGCGGCAGTGAGCTTTCGGTCAGGCGTTCGCGGTGCACTTTTTCGACCAGCACTTCTTCGTAATACGTCCGGTTGAAAATGCCGATATAGCCCCGCTCGGGCAGTTCTTTCCAGAAACGCCAGAGGAAATCGTGCGCCAGGTCCTGCTTGCTGGGTTTTTTGAACTCCCCCACGCGAAACCGGGACGGATTGACGCCCGAGAACACATGCCGGATACTGCTGTCCTTGCCGCCCGCATCCATCGCCTGAAAGAGCACCAGCAGACCGTAATGTTCGTCGGCGTGCATCTCGTTCTGGCGCTGGTCGATCCGGGCCGTCAGGGCATCGAGTTGGCGGGTCCGGTCGGCCTCGTCCCGGTAGAACGGCTCGATGCGGGTGGGCGTATCGCGCAGGGACAGCCGGGTGCGGCCTCCTTCAAACCGGAAGCTGGCGGCGTCAAATTTTGGTTTCTTCAGGTTCATAGCGCTGTAAATCGTCGGGAGCCGCCGGTGTTGCATGACCGCGGCCTTCGGTGCGGGTTAGTCCTTGTCCTGTTTTTCAATGACTTCTTTCAATTGCTGCAGGGTTTTTCGCTGGCGGGCGTTTACCTCCGGATAGCGGAACTTCAGTTTTTTCAGTTCTTCCACCAGTATTTTGGCCACGATCAGCCGCATGTTCTTCTTGTCATCGGCGGGCACGACATACCAGGGCGCGTGTTCGGTAGCCGTCTCGTTGATGGTTTCTTCGTATGCCTTCATGTATTCTTTCCAGAAACCCCGTTCCACCACATCCTGGTCGTCGAACTTCCAGTTTTTCGCCGGATTTTCGATGCGCTTGATGAGTCGTTTGCCCTGCTCCTTCTTGGAAATATTCAGGAAAAACTTCACGACCGGAAAGCCGTTGCGGTGCAGGTATTTTTCGATATGGCGAATGTCTTCGTAGCGGTGGTCCCAGATTTTCTCCGGTTTTTCGAGCAGGTCCTCGGGCAGACGCTGTTTTTCGGTCAGGAGGTCCGGATGCACTTTCACGGCCAGCACTTCCTCATAATACGAGCGGTTGAAAATGCCGATGGTGCCGCGTTCGGGCAGATTGACGAGGCAGCGCCACAGAAAATCGTGGTCGAGTTCCTGCTCCGACGGCCGTTTGAATGAGTACACCCGCAGCCCCAGCGGGTTCACGCCCGAGAACACTTTCTGAATGGTGCTGTCCTTCCCGGCGGCGTCCATCGCCTGAAAAATAGCCAGCAGGCCGTAGCGGTTATGGGCAAACATGCGCTGCTGAAGCTCGTCGAGTTCGTCGGTCAGGCTGTGCAGCAGGGCGTCGTACTGGTCGTCGGATTCGTACAGGTCCGGAATTTTGGTGTCCGCTTCTTTCAGGACAAAGGTATCGCTGCCGTCCTGCCGGAAACGGTCAACATCCAGAAGCAGCTTGGTTTCGTACGTATTCATGCCGGGAGTTGGGGTTGAAAAACAGTGTGTGGTGTCGTGGCACCACTAGCGCAACTTTCCGGAGAAAGTTTCTGTTATGCTTTTGTAGAAAAACCCGAAAACCAAGGTGATGGTTACTACTTCCCTGCGCAGCCGCCTCATGCTCCTGCTGACGGCTCTGCTCCCCGCGCTGACGTCGTGCGCGCAGAAATCCAACACGGCACAGGTTAAGGCAAACGATATGACTCAGGAACAAATTGCAAAAACGCCCGGCCTCGAAAAGGCAACTTTCGGCACGGGCTGCTTCTGGTGTACGGAAGCGATGTTTGAAGCCCTCGACGGCGTAGTTTCGGCCGTTTCCGGATATGAAGGCGGTCAGAAGGCCAACCCCACGTACAAAGAAGTATGCACCGGCGAAACGGGCCATGCCGAGTGCGTGGAAGTAACCTACGACCCCAAAAAAGTGTCCTACGCCGCCCTGCTGGAAGCTTTCTTCCGCAGCCACGACCCGACGACGCTCAACCGTCAGGGTGCCGACGTGGGCACGCAGTACCGCTCGGTGATCTTCTTTCACAACGACGAGCAGAAGACCCTGGCCCAGACGGCCATTGCCGAACTGAACAAGTCCGGCGCGTACAACCTGCCGATCGTGACGGAAATCAGCCCGAAAAGCACGTTTTACGCGGCCGAGGACTACCACCAGAATTACTTCGCCAACAACCCCGATCAGGCGTACTGCTCGTTCGTGATTGCCCCGAAGCTGGACAAGTTCAAGAAGGTGTTTAAGGAGAAATTGAAGAAGGAAGTCGCCCAGAATTAACAGAAAAGCCCCGGTTGATCGGGGCTTTTTTATTCCATTCTCCACAGAAGCCCCTCCTATTTCGTCACTTCCAGATGCGTCAGTTTGATGGGGATTCCGGCCAGCCGAATATTCGGCGGGGGCGCAAATTCCGTGGCGTTGAAGATCACGCTGGTTCCCGTCTTCTGGAGCGAAGTGGGCAGGTTGCAGGCGAAATACCGTTTCTTGTCCGAGGTTTGGATATAAACCCAGGTGCTTGTTTTGGACGTATCGGCTTCGTTCACGACGGTTCCCGGCACGGCCCGCAGGTCGGCGGCCTTCTGCCATTCATCGTAATCGGGACAGGCGTCGCTCAGGGCTACGCCGTCGGTATTGGCGTCTTCGCAGGCCGTCAGCAGCAGCGACAGGGCCAGAGTGGATAGTGTCAGTTTCATACGCTAAAAAAACGAAAGATTCTGGTACATAGACACCAACCGGACTAAAAAGGTTGGAAAAAGCCGCCCCCAAATTGAGAGCGGCTCTCCTCTACCCTAATAAGGAATGCCATATCTGCGAGATATGGCATTCCTTATTAGGAAAGCTTCGCTTTCAGATTCTGGTCGAGCGCCTCCAGGAAGTCCTGGGTGTTGAGGTAGTGCTCACCGGCGACCAGTTTCGTTCCCGCCGGGAATACCGACACGGCCAGGTCCTTGGTCATCTTGCCGCTTTCGACGGTTTCGATACACACCTGCTCCAGCGCGTTGCAGAAGTCGATCAGCGGCTGGTTGCCGTCCAGTTTGCCCCGGAAAGCCAGACCGCGCGTCCAGGCGAAGATCGAGGCGATCGGGTTGGTCGAGGTCGGGTTGCCTTTCTGGTGCTCGCGGTAGTGGCGCGTCACGGTACCGTGAGCAGCTTCCGCTTCCATCGTCTGACCGTCCGGCGTAACCAGTACCGACGTCATCAGGCCCAGCGAACCGAAGCCCTGCGCGACGGTGTCCGACTGCACGTCGCCGTCGTAGTTCTTACACGCCCACACGAAGTTGCCTTCCCATTTCAGGGCCGAGGCCACCATGTCGTCGATCAGGCGGTGTTCGTAGTGAACTTCCGGGAAGTCGGCGCTCACTTCTTCGAAAATATCTTTAAAACGACCGTCGTACTTCTTCAGGATCGTGTTTTTGGTCGAGAGGTACAGCGGCCAGTTTTTCTGTTTCGCCATGTTGAAACAAGCCTTGGCAAAGCCGCGGATCGATTCGTCCACGTTGTACATGCCCATGGCTACGCCGCCGCTCTTGAAGTTGAAAACTTCAAAATCCATCACGGTTCCGTCTTCGCCTTCGAACTTCATCGTCAGCTTACCGGCACCCGGTACGACGAAATCCGTCGCGCGGTACTGGTCACCAAAGGCGTGACGACCCACGATGATCGGGGCCGACCAGTTGGTCACCAGACGCGGTACGTTTTCCATCACGATGGGCTCGCGGAACACCGTACCGTCCAGAATGTTCCGGATGGTGCCGTTGGGCGACTTCCACATCTGCTTCAGATTGAATTCCTTCACGCGGGCTTCATCGGGCGTGATGGTGGCGCATTTGATCCCGACACCGTACTGCTTGATGGCGTTGGCCGCGTCGATCGTTACCTGGTCGTTGGTTTCGTCGCGGTATTCGATGCCGAGGTCGTAGTATTTAATGTCAACGTCGATGTAGGGAAGAATCAGCTTATCCTTAATGAACTTCCAGATGATTCTGGTCATTTCGTCGCCATCCAGTTCAACAACGGGATTAGCTACTTTAATTTTTTCCATTAGCTAACTATAAACAGGTGAAACGTATACAGAAAATCAGGCGCAAAGGTAGCAATAATGGGAATACAGGGAAATGAATCTTAATTTTTAGCCCGTACGGCCAAAGCGGCATTTTTCTTTATATTTAATAAGTAAATACAACCTTACTCTTATTAATTCTTCTGTCTTTATGGTTAAAAAGACTACGCTTGTCCTGTTCCTGTGTATTTATTGTTCGGCCCTCCTTTCTGCTCAGCCCCGCAAAGGAAAAGCGGGCGACAGTCGTCTCGACAAACTCAAATCCGAGGCCATCGCCGAGGTTGAAAAGCGCAAAGACCTCGGGCAACAAATCAACGATATGCTGTTCAGCTTCTCCGAATTGGGCTTTCAGGAGGAAGAATCGTTCAAATACCTGACCAGTTTACTGGAAAAGAAGGCTTCAAAGTCCAGAAAGGCATCGCCAACATGCCCACGGCCTGGATCGCCACCTGGGGCAGCGGCAAACCCGTCATCGCCATCGGCTCGGACGTTGACTGCATCCCGAAAGCGAACCAGAAACCCGGCGTGGCTTACCACGACCCGCTCGTCGAAGGCGCTCCCGGCCACGGCGAAGGCCACAACTCCGGGCAGGCGCTGAACATCATTTCGGCACTCGCCGTGAAGGCCCTCATGGAACGCGAAAAACTGCCCGGTACGCTGATGCTGTGGCCCGGCGTGGCCGAAGAACTCGTTGGCGCGAAGGCGTTCTACGTCCGCGACGGTTATTTCAAAGACGTGGACGCCTGTATTTTCACCCACGTCGGCAACAACCTCGGCGTGTCGTGGGGCGATGCGGGTAACAACGGGCTGGTGTCGGTCAAATTCACGTTTGAAGGCGCGGCGGCCCACGCGGCGGGCGCTCCGTGGCGCGGACGCAGTGCCCTGGATGCGGTCGAACTGATGAACGTCGGCTGGAACTTCCGCCGCGAACACCTCGAAACCACGCAGCGGTCCCACTACGTCATTCCCGACGGCGGCGACCAGCCCAACGTCGTGCCTTCCAAAGCGGCGGTCTGGTACTATTTCCGCGAACGCTCGTACCCGAAGATCAAGCGCCTGTTCGACATCGGGGTCAAAATCGCCGAAGGCGCGTCGATGATGACCGATACGAAGTTCTCCTACGAAATTCTGGGTTCGGCCTGGCCGGGGCACTTTAACAAACCCATCGCCGAGGCCATGTACCAGAACATCCGCAAGGTGGGCCTGCCAACCTGTTCCGAAGAAGACCAGCTACTGGCGAAAGCCACGCAGATGGAGCTACAGGCCATCAACGTCAAAGGGCTGGCCTCCAGACTGGACACCATCGGACTGCCCGCCTCGGCCGCGCCGATGATGATGGGCGGACAAACGCTGAACTCCAACGCCGGCTCGGACGATATTGCCGACATTTCGTGGTCGCTGCCCACCATCGTGCTGCGGTACCCGTCCAACATTCCGGACCTGCCCGGTCACCACTGGTCGAACGCCATTTCGATGGCGACGCCCATTGCGCACAAAGGCATCGTGGCGGGCGCCAAAGCCGAAGCCATGACCCTGCTCGACCTGCTGACCAAACCGGAGCTGATTACGGCCGCCTGGGACTATTACAAAAACGAGCAGACCAAAGACATCAAGTACACGCCGCTCATTTCGCCCAAAGAAGCCCCGGCGGTGTATCTGAACCGGGAAATCATGGCGAAATTCAAACCCGAACTGAAGAAGTATTATTACGACCCGGCGAAGTACAAAACGTATCTGGAGCAACTGGGCATCAAATATCCCACGTTGCGGGACGACCAGAAAACGGCTTTGCTGAAAGAAAAAGAGTCGAAAGGAAAATAAAGTCTGTAAAGCGGCTCGCAGCGTTCATTTCGGAGTTTCCGGACGAACGCTGCGAGCGTTCTATACGGCTCACGCCAGGCGAATCCCGCCCGATTCAATCGTAATCCGCTGCTGCCGGTAGAGCGTCCCGACGGCCCGTTTGAAGGTTTTCTTGCTCATTTTCAATGTGTCGTAAATTTCCTCCGGATCGCTGTCGTCGGTCAGAGGCAGGAAACCGCCGCGGGCCTTCAGGCTGTCCAGAATCTGCTGTGCACCCGCTTCGATGTTGCCAAAACCCGGTTTTTGGAGGGTCAGGTCCACGCGGTTGTCTTCCCGGATGCGTTTGATATAGCCCTGCAACCGGTCGCCGGGATAAAGGCGGCGGAAAAGTTCGTTCCCGTACAGCAGGCCCCGGTAGCGGTTGTTCACGATGGCGTTGAAACCCAGATCGGTAGGCTCGTAGACCAGCAGATCGACCTCCTGGCCCTCTTCCAGCCCGAACGCCTCGTTTTCCAGAAAGTGGTTGATCTTGGCCGAGGCCACGAGCCGGTCGGTTTCGTGGTCCAGATACAGAAAAACGACGTAGCGGCGACCTACTTCCATGCGCTTGTTCTGCTCGCGGAACGGCACAAAGAGGTCTTTTTCGAGTCCCCAGTCCAGAAACGCGCCCACCGACGAAACGGCCACACACTGCAGATAGGCAAACTCATTGCGCTGGATTTTGGGCGTCCGGGTCGTAGCAACGAGGCGGTCTTCGGAGTCGGTGTAAATAAAAACCGAAATCTCGTCGCCCTCCCGCAGGTCGTCCGGAACGTATTTGTTGGGCAGCAGAATGGCGTCTTCGTACTCATCTTCCTCGCTTTCGGCCAGGAAAGCCCCGACGCTCGTAAAGCGCACCGCAACCAGCGTATTGAATTTCCCCTGTTGAATCATGCAAAAGCCGGAATTCCGGCGTTGGTTTGTGGGTCAAAGGTAAACCAGTCGGTCACGTTTTTCAACCTCCCGTTAAAAATCACTAACTTTGCTCCTTAAAGAGTTTAGAGTTTAGAGGTCAGGGTTTACAGTTTATGGTTGCTGTACTCATGGACAGGTTGCGGAGGCGACCGTTGGTACACCAAACTATAAACCATAAACTATAAACTTTAAACCCTAAACTACAAACCGTCAAATGTCCGGTTGCATAGTAACACTACAGACACATGTTTGAAAGTCTTCAGGATAAATTAAACCAGGCCTTCAAGACCCTCAAGGGGCAGGGCCGTATTACGGAAATCAACGTCGCCGCCACGGTGAAGGAAGTTCGCCGGGCGCTGACCGACGCCGACGTCAACTATAAGGTAGCCAAGGAAGTAACTGACCGCGTCAAGGAAAAAGCCCTCGACCGGAAAGTACTCATCTCCGTGGAACCGGGGCAGCTGTTTGTCAAGATCGTACAGGAAGAACTGACCGATCTGATGGGCGGCGAAGCCCAGAACATCAACGTCAAAGGCGAGCCCGCCGTTATCCTCATCGCCGGTCTGCAGGGATCGGGGAAAACCACGTTCTCGGGCAAGCTGGCCGCGTACCTCAAAAAGCAGGGGCGCAACGTGCTGCTGACCGCCTGCGACATCTACCGCCCCGCCGCTATCGACCAGTTGAAAGTGCTGGGCGAACAGGTGGGTGTGGAAGTGTACGCCGAACCGGAAAACAAAAACGCCGTGGAGATTGCGCAGCACGCCCTGGAACATGCCCGCAAGACCGGCAAAAAGGTGGTCATCGTCGATACCGCCGGTCGTCTGGCCGTGGATGAGGTGATGATGCAGGAGGTGGAAAACCTCAAAAAAGCGCTGAATCCCTCCGAAACCTTGTTCGTCGTGGACTCGATGACGGGTCAGGATGCCGTCAACACGGCCCGGACGTTCAACGAGCGCCTGAACTTCGACGGGGTGGTGCTGACCAAGCTCGACGGTGACGCCCGCGGCGGAGCGGCCCTTTCGATCCGGTCGGTGGTGCAGAAGCCCATCAAGTTCATCTCGACGGGCGAGAAAATGGAAGCCCTCGACATCTTCCACCCCGAGCGGATGGCCAGCCGGATTCTGGGCATGGGCGACGTAATCTCCCTCGTGGAGCGCGCCCAGCAGGCTTTCGACGAAGACGAAGCCAAGCGCATCAGCGCCAAAATGCGCCAGAACAAGTTCGATTTCAACGACTTTCAGGCGCAGTTGCAGCAGATCAAGAAAATGGGGAACATCAAAGACCTGCTCGGCATGATTCCGGGCATGGGCAAGATGATCAAAGACCTCGACATTGATAACAACTCCTTCACGCCCATCGAAGCCATCATCGGCTCCATGACCCCGAAAGAGCGCGAACGGCCCGACATTATCGACGGCAGCCGCAAAAAACGCATCGCCAACGGCAGCGGCACGACCATCCAGCAGGTCAACAACCTCCTGAAACAGTTCGACGAAATGCGGAAGATGATGAAGAAAATGAACCAGATGCAGGCATCCGGCAAGTTGAATAAGATGATGCGGTAAAAAAGGTTTATAGTTTAAGGTTTATAGTTGCTCCGCCCCTTTATTCCCATTGAGGCGAAGCAACTATAAACCTTAAACCCTAAAAAAGCCGGCTGAGTGACTCAGCCGGCTTTTTTTATCGCTTCAGAAGTTTCACCACTCGGGTTTCTGTCGGGGTGCTGACGCGAAGCAGCAGCAGACCCGCGGACTGGCTGGCTACCGGCAGCGTGCGGCGTTCCACCGCTTCCGCCCGCTCTACCTCCTGGACGCTGACGGGTTTGCCCTGCACGTCTGTCAGCAACAGGCGTAGGGGCTGGCCGGTCGCTCCGCGCACTTCTACCTGCACCGATTCGCCCGTCACCGGGTTCCCGACAACCGTCACCGACAGTTTCACGTCCGCTTCCGCCGAGGCCAGGCGGGCCGAGCTGCCGCAGACTACGTTGGTATTAAAAACAATGCCGACCCCATCGTAGCCCTGGCCGTTGGCCGCCCGCTGGCGCACATTGATTTTCAAGTCCTTTCCACGGTTCTTAGCGTCGATGACCTGCGTCGCCGCGTCCGTCCAGCCGGTCGTAACGGCCGGAATCATGTATTGAAGCGGATTGCCGTTGCCGCCCGTCGTCCGGATGGTGAGCTGGCCGGTCGCGCAGTTATAGAGCGGAGCCACCAGCTTCAGCGGCTGGGCCTGCACCGTTACCGTCACGCTGGTCGGGGCGCTGGCGCAGTTGCCAAGCGTACAAATGCCCGTATAAACGACCGTACCCGTTTCGGAGGTCGGCACCACGATGTTTCCGGTCCCCGTCTGGCCCTTCGGGCCCGTCCACGAGAGCTGGCCCGCGCAGTTGCTGGCCGCAAAGGCCACCTCGCCGCTGTATTGCGGCACCGTCAGGCTTGTCTGGTTAGCGGCGTAGAGCTGCCCGCCAATGGTGGCGTAGTTCGGCGCATCGGCTACGGGGGCCACCGTTACCGTGGCGGTAGCGGTGTTCGTCTGGTTATCGGCATCCTTTACGGTTACCGTGAACGTGTGCGTGCCGGTCGGCAGACCCGATACGGTAGCCGTGGCGCTGCCCGGGTTCGAGATCGTACCCGGTCCGGTCCAGGTGTACTGATAAGCCGGGGAGCCGCTGGTTACCGAAGCGATTAGCTGCGCCGATTCATCCGGGCAAATAGCGCTCGTCGGCGTAGCCGAAGCCGATACGGCCAGTGGCGGAATCAGGGCCTGAAGATCGAAACGGGCCACGACCGGGATGTGGTCGGAAGTCGTGTTCGAATAATCCGAAATGAACGTGTACGGCGTACCGACACCCGCCGAACCCGCCACGTAGGCCGGAGTCAGCTCATTCGACACAACAATATGGTCAATCATGTTTTCCTGGGCCAGGAACGAACGGAAGCCGTTGTCGCTCAGCGTCCGGGTCAGGGACGTGAAGCTGGCGGCATCGTCCACGAAGGGCTTGTAGGTTGATTCCGTCGCGCTGACGTTCGCTACCGTGCGGTCGAGGTCGTCGTTGAAGTCACCGGCCAGCACCAGCAGCTCGTTCGGGAACTGGGCCTGCAGCGAGTCATACAGCACCTGCACGTCGTACTTGCGGCGGTCGTAGCTGCCCTGAAGCGGGGCCGTATTGGCTTTGGCGTGAATGCCGATGAAGTTCACGCGGCGGGTCGTATTGGCCACCTTCACGTCCAGCGACCACAGGTACGGATACCGGCCTGAAGCCCAGAAGTTATCCACCCCGGCCGGATAGTTGGGCAACGGAGCGGCTTTTTCGAGCAGCGGGCGCTGCGACACGATTGTAGCCAGTTCGGTTTTGTAAAGAATGCACACGCGCTGGGCGTCGTCGGGCACGGTGGTCGGCGTTGTGGGGTCGGCGGGAACTTCGTGGCCGGGGTTGTTCGAAACGAACGGCGAGCAGTTGCCGCTGTAGCCCGGCAGGGCCGCCACGAGCCGGTTGATGGCCGCCGCGGACGAGATTTCTTCCAGCACCACCACGTCGGCCTGCAGGTTGTTGAGCACCTGCACGGCGTTGCTGAACTGCCGGTCCTCGTCGCCGGGGCCGTTGCCGGTATTGCCCAGCCATTCGATGTTCCAGGCAACCACGTCCAGCGTCCGGGCGCGGTCGATCTCACCACCGCCGGGGACGTAAGGCACCGAACCCGGAATATCCTGCGTAAAACGCGGCAGCAGCTGATACGTTGCGTTGAAACGGCCCGCAATGCCCGTCAGCGTCGCCGGACCCGCCGGGTTCGTATTGCCCGGAATGTTGGTGAAGCGGTTCACGCGCAGGGCCGTCGCGGCACCGTTGCTTTCGAGGCGGAAATTGGCGTCGGGTGTCAGCACAAACACCGGGTTGGCGGCATCGACCGGAGTGTTGGGACGAATCACGGCGGCTTCAATCGCTACCAGCCGGCTTTCGTAAGCGGGCAGATCAGCAATCGTCACCACTTTGGGCGCCAGCGGACCCACGTTTCCGATGCGCGTGAACGTCACCGCCTCGCTGACCTGCTTGCTCTGGTTGAACTCGCTCAGCGTTCCGCCCGTAATCTGAACCGAATCGCCAATCTGCACCTGTCCGGCAAACGTAGCGTTGAACACGGCGATCCCGGCCGTACCGTCCTGAATGTAGGCCGTGCTGCCGAACTGGTTGCTGGCCGTAACCCGCCCGGCAATTTTTCCGCCCGGCAGGGACGTAATCGAGGTGCCGTTGGGCCGCGTGCGCGCCTCAGCAATCGGGGTGATGACGTTCGGGTCGTTCACGACGCCGCTGATGGTCACGGTAGCCGTCAGCGTCCCGTTGAAGACGTTGGTGATGCTGCCGCTGATTGTCTCGGCCGTGGTTCCCGCCAGCCGGACCCACACCACCTGCGACACGCTGCCGTCGGTGGTCGGCACGCTGAGGGTAGTGCCGTAACTGCTGTTGTCGGTGCTCACCTGCACGCCCGCCGGGGCCGTTACGCTCACCGAACCACTGAGGTTACTGCCCGTCAGCGTGTACGACTGCGGAGTCGAGGGGGTTCCTGCGTTAGTCGAAAAGCCCGTCAGCGCCGCCGGATTGGCCGCCAGCGTGGGCGAAACCACGTTGCCGATGGCCGTTACCGTCACGTCGTCGATGGACAGACCGTGGTCGGCACCCGCGTGGTCAGGGTCGTACCAGCGCAGCATGATTTCCTGACCGGGATTCAGCGTCAGGTTCGTCAGCGTGTACGTTTTGATTGCGCGGTTGGCGGCATCGTTCCCGTTGATGGCCCCGGCCGACCCGCCCGTTACGGGGCTGACGAAGTCCAGTTCGTCAACGGCCGTAAAGCCACCGGGTGTTGCCGTGCCGCTGCCCGGCACCGTGCTGGTCACCTCGTCGGCGATGCGGTAGGAAAAATCTACCGTCTGGGCGGCCGCGGCGCTGTTGCGCCATTGCTCGCCCGCGTAGCTGATCTGCAGCGACGTAACGGTAGCGCCGGTGTTGTTTTTCAGCCGAACGCCGTACGTGAAGTTACCCGCGGCGGCGTTGCTCGAACCCACGGAGCCCAGCGCCCGGTCGGTATCGGTGCCCGTGCCGTAGCTGTAGAGCCCGCCCGCGTTGCTGGAGCCGGTGTTGGCGGTGATGACGGAGCCGTTGCCCGATCGTTCGCCGTAGACACCCGGAATGGTACTGTTCTGCCCGAACGTCAGCGTGCCGCTGGCCGGCAGGGCATTGAATGTCTGGGTAACCGGGACGTTGAAGGAAGAAATCGACGTTTGCCCGTACAGCTCCGGCGCCAGAGCCAGGGGAGCCAGCAGGGCCGTCAGTCGTAAAAGTGATGTTCGTAAAAGTGATTTTAGCATGCGGATAGGTTTAACGTAAAAAGCCTACAAAGGTAAATTCCAGCCCTTATATTCTTGTTACTGAACTGTTAATTGTGAAAACATTAACGCATCCTTATTGTCTCAAATCGAAGTATTTCCGGCGTTTCGGCCCCGGTAGTGGGCTCCCGGACGGGGGAATACGAAAAGAGTCCCCGATTTTTGCGTCTTTTGCAGGATGAAAAAATGGCTTTTGCTGGGGCTGCTGCCGCTGGGACTTCCTGCGTTTGGGCAGGCTTCGGTCGCGTACTACCCCTGGGCGGACCTCTTCACCGTCAGCACCAATCCCAACCGGACGCTCTGGCTCGACGCCCGGTTTCAGACCAATACGCTTTTCGGCCAGCTAAATACGACGCTGGCCCCGCTCATTAATCTCAAAAAAACGGAGAATTATCAGTTTTACACCGGGCCGGGTGTGCGGTTCAGCGCCATCGACGCGGCGCAGGGGGGCGATTTTCTGCAGGGCTATTCGTGGCAGTTCGGCGTCCGGGTAGCGCCGCTGACGGCCCTTCCGCAGCTTCAGGCGGCGTTCGAGATTTCGCCTTCGGTGTCAAGCGGCTTTAGTTCCGGAGTGCTGTATTCCCGGCTGGGAGTGGCGTATGTATTTCGTAAAAAATCTGAACTGTGATTGACGCTGATTTAACGGATTGATATGATTTCTATTTAGGCGTAGCCAATCATATCAATCCGTTAAATCAGCGTCAATCACAGTTCAGACTACTTCTTCACCGTATAATTTCCCCGCTCCAGCAGGCGCGCCCGGTCGAAGAGCGTCAGGGCTTTGCGGTACGTGTTGTCGGATTCATACATGACCTGGAAGAACTCGTTGTTCAGGCCGTCTTTGCTGCCGCGCTTCCAGACGTACTGGGCAATGTACGCTTTCAGCTGCGTCCGGATGTAGTCCTTCGAGCGGTTGAATTCCTTCTCGTTGAACTTGACGCCCTGGCTTTTGGCGTCATCCACCATTCGCTGCATCATCGGCTCGGTCACCGTGAACGTCTTCCGGAAATCGGCGAATCCTTCTTTTTCAAGGCGTTTGCGGTTTTCGTTGGCGTATTCCAGCGCCATCTCCCGGATGATGTTTTTGCCGTAGAGCTTGGCCAGATAATCCGTCATGTACAGCGTGTCGCGGGGCACAAACACGTCCGGCGTAATGCCGCCCGCGCCGTAGACCGTCCGGCCGCCGGAGGTCGTAAACTTGTATTTCGGATCGTTCTTGATGCTGTCGGCAATGAAGAATTCGCCGTTCTTGGCCCGGGCGTCCAGCTCATGCTCGTATTCGTCGTTGCCTTTGCCGAGGGTATACGGCTTCTGGATGCTTCGGCCGCTGGGCGTGAAGTACCGGGAAATAGTCAGCCGCAGTTCCGAACCGTCGGTCAGCATGACGGGCATCTGCACCAGTCCCTTGCCAAACGAACGCCGTCCGACAATCAGGGCGCGGTCGTGGTCCTGCAGCGCACCGGCCACAATTTCCGAGGCCGAGGCGCTGCCTTCGTCCAGCAGAACGACCAGCGGGCCATCCTCAAACTGTCCGGCAATGCGGGCTTTCACCTGGCGGTCGTAGCGGTTGTCCTTGCCGTCGGTATACACCAGCAGTTTGTCGCCCGACAGAAATTCGTCGGCCATGCTCGTGGCGCGGTCCATGTAGCCGCCGGGGTTGTTGCGCAGGTCCAGCATCAGCTGCGCCATGCCCTGTTGCTTCAGATTCGCCAGCGCGTTCTTGAATTCGTCGTAGGTCGTTTCCGAGAAGCGGTTTACCTTGATGTAGCCCGTTTTGTCGTCGATCATGTAGGCGGCATCCACCGAATAGGTCGGAATCCGGTCGCGGGTCACGGTGAAGGTCAGCGGTTTTTTCTCGCCTTTCCGCAGCACCATCAGTTTCACCGGCGTTCCCCGGCGACCGCGCAGTTTCTGGAATACCAGCCCGTTGTCGAGCTTGCTGCCCGTCAGTTCGGCATCGTCCACTTTGATGAGTTTGTCGCCACTTTGCAGGCCCGCCGCCTCGGACGGTCCTCCGGCCAGAGGCGTCACGACATAAACGGTGTCTTTGTAGATGTTGTATTCAATCCCGATGCCGTCGAATCCCCCTTCCAGCTGCGTCCGGGCGGCGGTAGCCTCGTCCGGATTCATGTAGGACGTGTGCGGGTCGAGCTTTTCGAGCATTTTCTGGATAGAATAATCCACCAGTTCTTCCGTGTTAACGGTATCAACGTAGTTGTTTTCGATCAGTTGGAGTACTTCTTTGTATTTTGAATAGCCCCGCCCGATATTCCCCAGGCTTTTGGGTCCGCTAAAAAACGTAGCGCCTACCAGCATGCCGGCGGCCATCGTAAGCCCGAGCAGCATCGGCAGCCGGACCATCGTTCTGTCATTCCGAATCCCCTCGTCGCCCCGCCCGGGCGTGTGTGGTGCGGGTCCCTCCTCTCTCATCTCGCTCATACTTTTGGTGTGTGCTTAAAGCGTCAAACAGGTAGCTATAACTAATCCAGAGTTTATAGTTTATTGTTTAGAGTTGCTTCGCAAATTCCTGAGGAGGCGGAGAAACGATGAACTTTAAACTATAGACTCTAAACTCTAATTTCAAATTGTTTGCCGCAATCCCTCAGACGGTTACATCTTTGCGCCACCGGCCAGCGTGGGGGCCAGTTCGACGAAGGCATCCCAGGCCGACGGGTTCTTCAGGGTGTCGCGACTCGCGGCTATTTCGGGCAAAACGCCCATTAAGAGCTTTTTCACCGGCGCTTCGACTTTTTTTCCGCTGATGGTGTACGGAATTTCGGAAACCTGATAAATAGCGTCCGGGACATGGCGCGGACTGTATTGAGAACGCAGTTCGTGACGTATACGTTGCGTTATTTCCTCATTCAGTTGCGAGGGTTCCCCACCTTCCTCTTTCAGCACCACAAAAAGGGGCATGAAATAGCGTCCGCCTTCCTGTTCCAGACAAATGACCAGACTATCGGCCACTTCGGGTACACTTTCCACGGCGCTGTAAATCTCGCTCGTCCCGATCCGGACCCCGTCGCGGTTCAGCGTGGCGTCCGAACGGCCGTAAATGACGACCCCGCCGCGGGGCGTAATCCTGATCCAGTCTCCATGCCGCCAGATGCCCGGAAAGTGCTCGAAATAGCTGCTACGGTACCGTTCGTTGTCCCGGTCGTTCCAGAAATAAATCGGCATCGAAGGCATGGGCTGCAGGATGACCATCTCGCCCAGTTCGTTCCGGACGGGCTTACCGTCTTCGCCGAAAGCCTCCAGTTTACAGCCCAGCAGCCGACACTGGATTTCGCCTTCGTACACGGGCAGCGAAGGGCAGCCGCCCACGAACCCGCTGCACACGTCGGTCCCGCCGCTGAACGAAATCAGCCAGACGTCGCTTTTGACCTGCTGGTAAATCCAGCGGAACCCTTCCGGCGGCAGCGGCGAGCCGGTAGAACCGATCGTTCGCAGGTGCGGCAGGGAAAGCGAAGCCGGTGAAATGTCCGCCCGCATGCAGGCCAGGTAATACGCCGCGCCGCCGCCGAAATGGGCCACTTTGGCTTTTCGGGCCAGTTCCCAGAGCACGTTGAGGTTTGGCGCGGCGGCCGCTCCGTCGTAGAGCACCAGCGTGGACCCCAGCAGCAGCGAAGCCACGGAATAATTCCACATCATCCAGCCCGTGGTCGAATACCAGAAATAGCGCTCGCCGGGCTTGACGTCCTGGTGCAGCGCCAGCGCCTTCAGGTGTTCGAGCAGGCAGCCGCCCACGCTATGCGTGATGGCCTTCGGCTTGCCCGTCGTCCCCGACGAATACAGCACCCAGATCGGATGATCGAACGGGACGGCCTCAAATTCGAGTTCGGCATCGGGCAGGGTGAGCATGGCGTCCCAGGGAACGGAGTTTTCGAGGCGGCTGTCGCGGTCCAGGTACGGAATCCATACCACCTGCCGGAGCGTCGGCAGTTCCTCGCGGAGTTCGCGGATGGTCGCGGTTTTGTCGATGGGCTTGCCGTTGTACGTATAGCCGTCGGCGGCAAACAGGATTTTGGGTTCGATCTGCTGAAAACGGTCGATGATGCTCGGCGTCCCGAAGTCCGGCGAACAGCTCGACCACACGGCCCCCACCGCATTGGCCGCCAGAAACGCCACTACGGCCTGCGGAATGTTGGGCAGCACGCCCACCACCCGGTCGCCGGGCCGGATGCCGTTTTCGCGCAGCCAGGTCGATACCACGGCCACCTGCCGTTCGAGCTCCGCCCACGAAAGCTCCGTCAGCGGGTGCTGCTCGGACTGGAAGAGAATGGCCGGACGGTCGTAGGTTTTATTGCGAAAAACATGTTCGGCGTAATTCAGGTGCGTACCCGCAAACCAGCGCGTCCCGATGAAGCCGGTTTTGGGGCGGCTGATGACCTCGTCGTAATCCCCTTTTCCCTGCACGTCGAAGAATTGCCAGATGCTTTCCCAGAAATCTTCGAGGTCCGTCGTCGACCAGTCCCAGAGGTCTTGATAGTCCCGAAAATAAAGTCCTTTCTTGACAAAAAGCCAGTCTGTATATCGTTTGAGGTTGGATTGCTCAATGAATTTACGGTCAGGTTTCCAGAGTGGAGTAAGGGTTGTGGAGGCTGTGGTCATGGAATTTTCGTTTGGGACAAATTTGAGCAAAATTTAATCGTTAAAAGTAAATCGTAAACGGCAAATTATTTGTTGTCTGAAAATAAGCTAACTTTGCAGCCCACTTCAAAAGGCTGATCATAAAGCAACTGATTATCAATAGGAAATCGTAATAGTACAGTAGCGATACTGCAACTTCATGGCTAAATTCAATAAAGACGACCAGGACCGCCGCGAGGGCAGGTCCGATTCCAACCGTTCAAACGACGAAAGACGTCCTTTTTACGACAATGTAAACCGCAACCGGAGCGAGGGCCAGCCCGAACGCCGGGAACGCAGCTTTGACCGGGACGAACGGCCCCGCCGCGAGTCAGGCGACCGCAACGAGCGCCCGGGCTTCGACAAGCCGGGCTTCGATAAGCCCCGCCGTCCCTTCGGTGAGCGCCGGGATGATAATGCCCGCGGAGAGCGCCGTCCGTTCGGTGAGCGCCGCGACGACAATGCCCGCGGTGAACGCCGCCCCTTCGGCGAACGCCGTGAATCCGATTTCTCACGCGGAAATGACAGAGATCGGGGTGGTTTCGGAGAACGCCGGAGCGGCGAAAATCGCTTTGGTGGCGAACGCCGCTTCGAAGAACGCGGTGACCGCCCCCGTTTCGGCGGCGACCGCAAAGAAGGCGGCAACCGCTTCAATCGCCGGGACGATGAGGCCGGCAACCGTTTCGGCGGCGAGCGCCGTTTCAACGAACGCCGCGATTCAGACCGCAACGACAAGCCGGGCTTCGATAAGCCGGGCCGCCCGTTTGGCGAACGTCGCGAGTCAGGCGACCGCAACGAACGTTCGGGCTTCGACAAGCCGGGCTTCGATAAGCCCCGCCGTCCGTTCGGCGAGCGCCGGGATGATAATGCCCGCGGAGAGCGCCGTCCGTTCGGTGAGCGCCGCGACGACAATGCCCGCGGTGAACGCCGCCCCTTCGGCGAACGCCGCGAATCCGGTTTCTCACGCGGCAACGACCGCCAGCGCCGCGACGAACCGGCCTGGAAAGATCCCGAACGCAAAAGCTTCCGCTGGAACGACGATCCGGAGCGCAAACCCACTGACCGTTCCGACGACGATCGCCGTTTCAACCGGCGCGACGACAGCGAACGCCGCCCGTATGGCGAGCGCCGCAGCGAAGGAACCGGCCGGGGCGAACGCCGTCCGTATGGCGACCGCAACGAAGGCGCACGCCGCCCGTTCCAGCGCGACGACCGGAATGAAGGCTCCCGCTTCGACAAGCCGCGTGCCCGTCGTGAAGACGGAGACCGCAGCCGGCCGGGCGGCCCGAAAGCGCCGAACTACGACATCGACCGCATGAAGGAACGCGTTCCGGAGAAGAAACAGCGCGAACTGGAACGGGCCGAACGCAGCAACGACGGCACCATCCGCCTGAACCGATACATCGCCAACTCGGGCATCTGTTCCCGCCGCGACGCCGACGTGCTGATCGCCAACGGCGAGATCAAGGTGAACGGCACGGTGATTACGGAAATGGGCTACAAAGTCCGTCCGGAAGATACCGTCAAGTACGGCAACCGGGTGCTGAACCCCGAGAAAATGATGTACGTTCTGCTCAACAAGCCGAAGGATTACATCACGACAACGGACGACCCGCAGGAGCGCCATACCGTTATGGAACTGGTGAAAGACGCCACGCCGTACCGGATATACCCCGTCGGTCGCCTCGACCGCAACACCACCGGCCTGCTGCTGCTGACCAACGACGGCGAACTGGCCGAAAAGCTGACGCATCCGTCGAACAATATCCGGAAAGTGTACCAGGTGGAAATCGACAAGCCGATGACGACGGAGCATTTCGAGCAGATTCAGGAGGGCATTGAACTGGAAGACGGTTTTATCAAGCCGGACGACCTGAGCATTGTCACGCCGGACGCGCAGGTGATCGGTATCGAAATCCACAGCGGCCGTAACCGGATTGTCCGCCGGATTTTTGAACATTTCGGGTACGAGGTCACGAAACTGGACCGTACGGTTTACGCCAGTCTCAACAAAAAGGACCTGCCCCGGGGCAACTGGCGCTACCTTACCGAAAAGGAAGTAATTAGACTGAAATTTCTGCTGTAAAAGCACGTAAGTAATTCCGGGGCTAAAACCGGGGACGGAAGAATTAAATAAAAATTAATTTTTCAATGTTTTTGGAATAACAAGCCCGTGATTTACAGAGTCTTACAGAAAAGTACTTAAAATTTAAGTAAGTATTTTGACTTAGTTGTTTTTTCTGAAATATTTTCTCATTTACTTTGTTCCATACACTTAATGGTGTGTAAAGGGATAGCTACATTTGAGTAAATGAACGGTAAAGCCCGCCCACTTTGTGGACGGGCTTTATGTTTTTCTGCACTTTTTCGTTACCGGTTTAGGTATTTCACCGCTTTCCATCCTACATTTAAAGGCTTTTAGGAAACACATTCTACACACCGGTAACAACATGGCATGCAAAAGGTACGTACTCACCTGGCTGGTCCTTGTGGGGATACTATTGCCTTTTTTCAGCGCGGCGCAGTACACACCACAGGTTGGCAGACGGGCAAACGTTTGGTATTTCGGAAACTTTGCGGGTTTGGATTTCAATAGTGGAGCGCCTGTTCCGATCAGCAATGGAAACATGCGCCAGTCTGAAGGGTGCGCGGCCATATGTGACGAAAGCGGTCGCATACTTTTCTACACACATGGATCACAAATTTGGAGTCGGGAAATACAGACTGATGGTAAAAACAAAAGAATGCCTAATGATGCAAACCTTAAAGGGCATGACTCCTCTACTCAAAGCGCTTTAATCGTTCCTAATCCAGCCGACCGCAATATTTATTATATATTCTCAGCGTACTACGAAGGGCAGGGTGGTCTAGTATATTCTACTATTGATCTGTGCTTAAATAATGGCTTTGGCGATGTCAAAGAAAAAAACAATCAGCTCCATACACCCACTACAGAAAAACAGACCGCCGTTCCTCATGCAGACCGTAAGTCTTACTGGGTTATTGCTCATGAGGCAGGCACTAATAAATTTCTAGCTTTTCTTGTTAACGCCAGCGGTGTGAGTAGTACACCTGTAGTTTCTTCTGTCGGTTCTGTACATCCCCTAACGCCTAACCGAGGTAATATCGGGGCAATGAAAGCCTCACCAGATGGCCGCAAAATCGCTGTAGCTGTTTCCAATCCCGGTTTTGTAGAGCTTTTTGACTTTGATAATACTACGGGCAAGCTTTCTAATCCTAAAGTTGTTATTAATGGCAGACCCAATATTTACGGCTTATGTTTCTCGCCCAACAGCAATCTTTTATATGCCAGTTCAGCCTTCGAAGCACCTCATAATCTCTTTCAAATAGATTTGAACAGTTCGACATTTAGCGCAACAATCTTATCTACTAACAACACAACTACAATTGCCTATGGAGACTTACAGATAGGTCCCGACCGAAAAATATATATGGCCCGGTTGAACAGCGACCACCTGAGCGTCATTAACAATCCCAATGTTGCCGGAAGCGGATGTGGATTTACGCTTAATGGACTCAGTCTTGGTGGGAAAACCAGCCTCCTCGGCCTGCCCAACATCGTTGACCTGCTCCCAGTACCCCAATCCGCCAATAAACCCGAAGCCACCATTCGGAACACACCGGGGGCCGGCTGCGGCAATGACCAGCTGCGCGCCGAAGTTACCAAATCCGCCGCGACCCGCTTCAAATACCAGTGGTACAAAAACGGCACGGCCATGAACGGCGCTACCCAGCCAGCCATCGCCGCCACCGGCCCCGGAACGTACGAGGTCGAGGTGACGGAAGACGAACCCTGCCGCAACCAAATGGCCAAATCCCCGCCCTTTACCGTAACGGCGACTTCCCTTCCTTCCGCTCCGACCAAGCAGCCCAAAGGGTGCGGCGCTTTCATTCTGGCCGCCAACGCCGGCACCAACAAGGTCGAATGGGCCGGACCGGGCATCAGCGGCCCACGAGCCACCCAGGATACCCTCCACGTGACCGGCCCGAACGGAAAGACCGTTTACAAGCTTAAAATCACCTCCGCTACGGACGCGACCTGCTTTGTCGAAACCAGTCTGGAAGTCGATTTCAACCGCCCGGCGGATTACAAACTCAACCTGCCGCCCCAGACCGCCTGCCGCGAAAGCATCACGCTCCGGGCGGCCCCGGCCCCGGCCTGGGACAGCTTCTCCTGGATTCAGCCCGACAATTCAACCGTTTCGGGAGCCGACATTACGGCCCGGCGCAGCGGCACCTACCTCGTCGTGGCCCGCAGTACCGCTACCGGCTGCGAAAGCAAAGACCAGGTGACCGTCACGCTCAATCCGCCGCCGCCCGCCCCGACGCTCGTTTCGGGTTCCAGCGCGACCGTTTGCCAGGGCGACCCGCTGCCTACCCTGCTGGCGAGCGGGAGCAGCCTGAAATGGTACGCCGACCCGAACCAGACCACTCAGGTAGGCAGCGGAACCAGCTTCCAGCCCGTCCTTTCGGGTACGCCGCCGCAGCCGCTTCGCTACTACGTCACCCAGACCGTTTCGGGCACCTGCGTCAGTCCGGCGGCGCAGGTCGAGGTGTTCATTCGCTCGGGGCCGCCGCTGCAACTGGCGCAGAAAGCCTACAGCGCCTGTTTTACGGCCGGTTCGGTGGTGTTTCTCGACGCCGGGCGGGGCAACAACTGGATATACGAATGGCGGGAAGTGGGCGTTCCCCGCGTGCTCGGCACGCAGCAGCAGCTGATGGTCAGCAAACCCGGCAGTTACAGCGTTCGGGTGTCGGACGGGCAATGTTTTTCGGGCGAAACCCTGACCGTGACCGAAACCTGTTCTGCCCGGTTCTCGCTGCCCGACGCCTTTACGCCCAACGGCGACGGCATCAACGACCGTTTTGCCCTCAAAGGCCAGTTCATGACCCGGTTCGAACTGAAAGTCTACAACCGCTGGGGCGGCGTTATTTTCGCCCTGGAAGGCACCGACCCGGCGGCAGTGGCCGACAAGTTCTGGGACGGCACCTACCGCAACGAGCCCGTTCCACCGGGGGCCTACTCCTACCGGCTGAACATCTGGCAGCAGCAGGACACCCGGGAGGAGTCGTTTACGCGACAGGGCACGGTTTACGTCATCCGGTAACCTTCAGGTCCGTTTCTGCCAGTACACCCGGCTGAACACTCGCCGGAAAGGCCAGTTTTTCGTTTGCAGCGACAGCGGCAGGTAGGCGTGGGCTTCTTTCACGGTGCTTTCAAAATAAAGGGCATCGTCGGTCAGGACCAGTTCAGAATACGCATGCTGGCTTTTTCGGGTCAAATCGGCAAAGGGCAGTTCTTCGGTCAGCGTGGCGTCTTCCGTTTTCAGATAATCTTTCAGCAGGCGACCCGTCGGCAGGCGTTCGGGCGTGTGGGGCTGCGGCCGATAACGGCCTTCCGACACGGTCAGGGCGTATTCCAGATACGCGCGAAGCAGTTTTGGACCTTCGTTCAGCGTCTGCTCGACGGGCAACTGCGCGGGCTGTACGCTCGTGATGACATAAATCCGTTCGCGGGCGCGGGTCACGGCTACGTTCAGGCGATTTTCGCCGCCCGCCAGATTCAGCGTCCCGAACTGGGCGGCAATCCGGCCCCGCTCGTCGGGCGCGTAACCCACCGAGAAAATGATGATGTCCCGCTCGTCGCCCTGCACGTTTTCGATGTTTTTGACAAAAAGCCCTTCGACCGTCGTCCCCGGCAGCGGCAGAGCCTCTCCTTCCAGCAGGTCCAGAATGAGCTGCTGCTGCGGGAAATTGAACGTCACCACGCCCACCGAAAAGGCCGGTTCTTCGGTCTGAAGCTGCCGGATGAGGTCCACCACCGCCCGGGCTTCCATTTCGTTGGTCTGCTGCTGCCAGAGGCCGCCCACATTCCGGTAAGAAATGGCGGGCTGGCGGCGGGCCAGGTGGTTGAAGTCCGGGAGGAGCTGCAGGCGGTTTTTATAGAACTGCCGGTTCGAAAAGTCAATCAGTTCCGGCGAGCGGCTGCGGTAATGCCCGCGCAGGGTCGTCTGGGCAAACGAGCGGGCGGCCAGCACCAGCAGGGATTCGGCCTCCAGTTCGGGCGGTGTATCCTCGTCCGGCTCCGGTTCGAAGCGGACGCGGTAAAGGTCGGTAGGCGGCAGTTGCTTCGTGTCGCCCGTCACCACCACCCGGCTGGCCCGCCAGAGTGCCGGAATGCCGTATTCAGCCGAACACTGCGAGGCTTCGTCGAACACCACCACGTCGAACAGGTGCCGCCGCAGCGGAAAAATGGCCGACACCGATTCCGGCGAGGAAAGCCAGCAGGGAACGAGCTGAAAAATTTCGTCCGAGAACTGTTCCAGCAGCTTCCGTACCGGCCAGACGGCCCGTTTTTTGGTTACCTGGTGCCCCAGGTCGCGGTACGTCACAAGGTTGTTCAGGCGGTTGTATTCCAAATCCCGGTAGATCTGTTCGCGCAGCCGGATGCCCAGAATCTGCTGGCTCAGCGCCTGTTTCTGCACCACATTTTCCTGCAAAGCCTTTTCCAGCTGCTGCATCCGCAGGGACGACACGCTCCGCAGTTCCGGCCGCTGCTCTTCCAGATACGCCAGCCAGGCCAGCCGCAGGGAGTTCTGAAAAACGGCGGGCCAATCCCCGACCGAACGGGTAATCAGGCGTTCGAGCACGGTTCGTTCGGCTACGGTCAGGCTTTCGTGCAGCCGGTCCGCCTCGACGAGCAGGTCAAAATCGGCCTCCAGTGATTCCCGAAGCACGGCGGCCATGCTTTCCGGCTGGCGCAACAGGGCGTCGAGCTGCGCGGGCGTGAGCAGCCGGTACCAGGCCTCGGTACGGGTCTGCACGGTCAAGAGCCAGCCGGTTAGTTCCTGAAGTCCGCGCCACGAAGACGGCCCACCGGTTCGGCTCTGCAACCAGGGCAGCAAAAAATCAAAGCGGGTTTCGAGCAGTTGCCAGGCTTCCGAAGCGCCCCAGAAAGCCGTATACAGCCGGTCGGCGGCTTCTTTCATCCGCACGGCATCGTCCGTCAGCATGGAAGGCAGTTGCAGCTGCGTGGTGGCCGCTTCGACCTGACGCAGGAGGCCCTGCTGGCGGTCGAGCTGCAGAATAAGGCGGTTCAGGCTGGTGGCGTCGGTCGGGTAACCGCAGCGGGCGGCCAGTTCGGTCACTCGTTTTTTCCCGCCAAAAAACAGCCAGCCCAGCATCCGTTCGCGGGCCTGCACCCCGGCGCGCAGAACGGCCAGCGTCTCCGGAATGTCGGCAAACGGCACCGGCACCGACTGCGGGTCGGCCTCGAAAGCTTCGGCGACATCCACCAGCAGGCGTTTCAGGCGGTTTTCGGCCTCGGGCAGCACTTTCCGCCGGGCAAAACGCAGCAGAATCTCGCAGAAAAGCGGCTCGGCAGTCTGGGCCATGATGCGTTCCAGGGCGGGCCGGTCGTAGGCCAGCTGGGTGGCTTTCTGCCAGGAAAGCGGCGTCTGGAACTGCATCAGCGTTTCTTCCGCCAGTCGGCCCGACAGGTCCACCACCTCGTCGATCACCTGCCGGATGGCGGCCTGATCCCCCAGGCCAAACCGGGCGAACGAAATCCGTTTCTGCCAGGGATGCGGCGCCGCCAGTCGCTGGTGGTACGCCTCGTAGTTTTCCAGCTTCTGCAGGAACGTTCCGGTTTCGTTCAGGGGAAACTGCCGGTAGAGGTCGTTCAGGGCGATGGTCGGCGCGGAGGGGTTGCTGCTCAGATACAGCTCTTTGGCCGATACGCCGCACAGGCTTTCGTCAAACAGGGCGTCCTTGAAGGCCTGCAGCTCACCGAGGGTCTGGTCGATCTGCCGGGCGGTCTGGGTAAACGTCCGTTCGAGCAGCACGGCGTCGAGGCCCTGATTCTGCTTCCGGTAGTCTTCGACGCGTTCGATCTGGTCGGCCAGTTGCTCGTACAGCATCCGGCGGTCGTTTTTGAAATCGTGAATCAGGGCCGTAAACGGCGCCATACCGACCTGCCGGAGCCGTTCGTAAACGACATCCAGCGCCACCCGTTTCTGGCAGACCAGCAGCACCCGTTTGCCCTGGGCCGCAAAATCCGCCATCAGGTTGGCGATCAGCTGCGACTTGCCCGTTCCCGGCGGGCCCTGCACCACCAGCGACTCCCCGGCCCGTACGCGCCGCAGGGCCGCCTCCTGCGAAGCATCCAGCGGCAGCGGTGTGTGGAGGTGTTCTTCTTTGAAGGAGGGGGAGGAAAGGGAGGAAGGAGGAAAGGGGAAAAGAGCCGCTTCCGTTCCTCCTTCCTCCCTTTCTTCCCCTTCTTCCTTTTCCAACGCTTCGTAGTCGCGGACGAGGTAGGAACCGGCCTGAGGGAGAATACCGAGGACGGCTTCGGGGTAGAGTTTCAGTTCGCCGTTTTTTTCCAGCTGTTCCAAATCGGCTTTTTTAAGCGCCTGAAAAGGCTGGAGACGGTCGGCGAAAAGGTCGGGGTTGAAATCGAGGCGAAGCGGGCTGTTTTTCAGCCGTTCGTACAGTTGGGTGCGGAAAGCCGTAGCGTCGCGTTCGTAATCGTCGAGCGGCTCTTCCAGTAAGTCTTCGGGCGCGGAAAGGCTGCTGAAATGGGCGTAGGCCAGCAAAAAACTGCGGTTGAGCGTCACCGGCTCGTCGGCGCGTCGGCGCAGCAGCCAGCGGCCGGCTTCCTGAATGAGCTGCACCGGAAATAGCAGCAGCGGACCGTGGACGGGCGTTCCGTCGGCAAATTTTCCCCGCACGAACGGATACCCGACGTAGAGGTCCTGCGCCCCGCGCTCTTCTTCAATAAATTGGGCCGTCCGGGCGATGCGGCGCAGGCGGCGGCTGGCGTCGTTGGCCTTGCCGTCGCGCGGGTCCAGCACTTCGCAGACCGGAACGGTCGCCTTACGGCCGATCAGCTGGCGGATAATGTCGAAGGAAGGCTGGTTGAGCCGGTAATCTGTTTCGTGCAGGTCCAGAAACTGTTCGGCGGGCAAGCTGGTCAGCAACAGGGAACGGTTGCGGCTGCTCAGGTTAGTCAGGCGGCGGGCGTAAGCTTTGAGAATAGGTTTCTGAACCACAGATTACACAGATTTATGAATTGACCACGATTGTCTTTTTGAGACTTCATAGTTAATCATAAAAATCTGTGTAATCCAGATGGTCCTCCGGTGCGGTCCGGAAAGGGCAAATCAAAGTTCGGACATCTCCGGCTCCGGCTCTTTTTTCTCCGGAATCAGCCACGACGCCAGAATGGCAGTGCCGAGGATGGTCAGGATGACGTATAACGAGTAAACGGTCTTGAAGCCCCACTCTTCCAGCGGCGCGTGCAGCACCATTTTCAGACCGATGAACGTCAGCAGCACGGCCAGACCGACCTTCAGGAAGCGGAATTTGCTCATGATGCTCGACAGGAAGAAGAACATCGACCGCAGCCCCATGATGGCAAAAACGTTCGAAAAAAAGACGATGTACGGGTCTTTGGTGATCGAGAAAATGGCCGGAATGGAGTCTACGGCGAACACCAGGTCCGTAAAAGCCACCACGATAACCACGATGAACAACGGCGTCACGAAGAGCTTGTTGTCGGTTTTGCGGCGGACAAAGAAGTGGTCGATCACGTTGCGGCGGTACACGTTCAGGTACTTGGCCGTAAACTTCACGACGGGGTGGTTCTTAGGCTCAATCTTATCGTCGCCTTCTTTTTCGAAGAACAGCTTCATGCCGGTATACACCAGGAACGCGCCGAAGATGTAGATGATCCAGTCGAAGCGCTGCAGCAGGGCCGAGCCGACGAAGATGAAAATGAAGCGCAGAACGATGGCTCCCAGAATACCCCAGACGAGGATTTTCTTGTAGAACCGCTCACGAACGCCGAAGGAGGCGAAAATCATGATGAACACGAAAATATTGTCCGCCGACAGGGAGTACTCGACCAGATAACCCGTGATGTACTCCAGCGACATGTTGTTCTGGAACAGGCGCAGGCTTTCCTCAAAATTTCCCGCCACCAGCGGCACATGGTCGGCATACCGCGCCCGGACCTCCTCCAGCCGTGCCATGTCGGTGATTCCGTGGATGAGGTAGCCGTAATTCTTAATGAAAAAATAAAAAGCGATGGACAGCGCCACCCAGATAGCGCTCCAGATCCCGGCTTCCTTGAAGCTGACCACATGGCTTTTCTGCTTGGTGAGCAAGCCCAGGTCGAGGGCCATCACGACCAGCACAAACAGCGAAAAGCCCGCAAAAAATATTACTTCGTTGCTAAACATAGTATGTATCCACAGGCTTTGGCCTGTGATGGTTATGTATCCACCGACCGAAGTCTGCGGTACTTGCTAAATAGTTGATAAGGGCACAGCTCCTCACGGACGGTCCGTGGATACCGTGGGTACAAAGGCGCAATATCGCACTAAATCGGCAGTTGATTGCATTGCTTTTCATTCGTTCCCCCGGATTCCGTACTTTTGCCCGTATGTATAACCAGAAAAGAGTAGCGGTCGTTCTGCCTGCTTACCGGGCAGCGCTGACGCTGGAACGTACCTACCGGGAGATACCTTTTGATATTGTGGACGAAGTCATTCTGGTAGACGACGCCAGCCCGGATAATACGGTGGAAGAGGCGCGGCGGCTGGGCATCCGGCACGTGATCCGGCACGAAAAAAATCGCGGTTACGGCGGCAATCAGAAGTCCTGTTATCAAAAGGCCCTCGAACTGGGCGCCGATATTGTGGTGATGCTTCACCCGGATTACCAATACACCCCGAAGCTGATCGTGGCGATGGTCAGCATCATCGGCAACGACCTGTACCCCGTTGTCTTCGGCTCGCGGATTCTGGGCAAAGGAGCCCTGAAAGGCGGTATGCCGATGTACAAATACGTCGCTAATCGCTTCCTGACGCTGACGCAGAACATTCTGATGAATCAGAAGCTGTCGGAATACCATACGGGCTACCGGGCTTTTTCGGCCGGGGTGCTGCGCAGCCTGGACTTCTCGCACAACTCCGACGACTTCATCTTCGACAACGAGATGATCGCCCAGATTTTCTACAAGGGCTTCGACATCGCGGAGGTTACCTGCCCAACGAAATATTTTGAAGAGGCGTCCTCGATCAATTTCAAACGCAGTTCCATTTACGGGCTGGGCGTGCTGAAGGTTTCCTTGTTTTACCGCCTGACCAAGTGGGGAGTAATGAATTGGAACGTTCTGAAATAATTTGACGCCGTAGAGACGCAGAAATCTGTGTCTCTACGGGTTTATCTGCAATAACTCCCCCCGTTCTCCTTCGGTAATGACGATGCCCCGCCGGCCGGTCGGGTCGCAGGCTACGTTGGTTGGGCACTCGCCGGGCAGGCTGATGTCGCGCAGGTGTTTGCCTTGCTGGTCGTACACTTTCACGCAGGCCGCTCCATACACGGCGACGTAGAGATTCCCGTCCGGTCCGATGGTCATGCCGTCGGGGCCGTGGCCGGGTTCGCCCGTCTTGACCCAGATGTCGGGGTTCTCCCAGGCCGGTTCGTCGGCGTTCGGGTCCCAGTACCCGTACCAGATGCGTTTGCGGTGCGTTTCGGCAATCAGGAGCGTGTTGCCGTCGGGCAGCAGGGCCAGCCCGTTGGGGTAAAACAGGCCCTCGGTAATCTTAAAAACCTCCCCCACGGGCGTACAGACGCAGACGTACCCGGTGGGCGTAGCCTCGTCGCCCGAAGGTCCCGGACAGGAGAAAATCAGGTTGCCGGCGCTGTCGCGGATGAGGTCGTTGGGCATGTTCAGCGGCTTGCCGTCCACCTGGTCGATGATGATTTCCGGCTTCATGTCCAGAGTGGCCCCGGCCGAATAATTCAGACAGCGGATGGCGTTCAGGCCCGAGTCGCAGAACCAGAGCCGGTCCAGGCTGTCCACATAAAGCCCGTTCGGGCGGCTGCCCGCGCCCACCGAGACCCGGCCGCTCTCGCCATCGGGCTTCAGAAAAAACAAACTTTCGCCTTCCTGTTCAACACACCAGAGCGTGCCGTCGGCGGTAAAGGCTGGACCTTCCGGGAGGCGCAGACCGGTTGCTATCGTTTCAATCTGACCCATGCGTTCAAAAACACCCCGTTCCGAAGACCGGTTCTGAAAACCGACTGACCGGACTTTCGCCGTCTTAAACGCCTGACATCTTGTAATCTATCCTGAAAAAATTGTATCTTCACAGGCTGACTTTCCTAAACCTGACCCATGAAATATGATTACATCCTCGTCGGGGCCGGTTCGGCTGGCTGCGTTCTGGCGCACCGGCTGACGGCGGACCCCGGTGTTTCGGTGCTGCTGCTGGAGGCAGGCGGCCCGGATACCAAACCGGAAATTCACATTCCTGCCGCCTACACCAAACTCAACCGCACCTCCGTGGACTGGGGCTACTGGACGGAACCCCAGGCGCATGTCGATGGACGGATGCTGTACCTGCCCCGCGGCAAAACGCTCGGCGGAAGCAGTTCGACCAACGCCATGGCCTACGTCCGCGGCAACGCCCTCGACTACGACGATTGGGCGGCGCTGGGAAACGAAGGCTGGGGTTATCAGGACGTGCTTCCGTACTTCCTGCGTTCGGAGCACAACGAACAGATCGACCAGCTCGATCCGCGCTACCACGGCACGGACGGCCCCATGAACGTGACTTTTGCCACCCGCTTCCGGACTCCCCTGGCGGGTGCATTCGTTAACGGCTGCAAAGCCATCGGCATTCGCGAAACCAACGATTTTAACGGCATCCGGCAGGAAGGAGCGGGTTTCTTTCAGTTCACAATCCGCAACGGCCGCCGGGAAAGCACCGCCACGGCATTTCTGAAACCCATCCTGAATCGTCCGAACCTGACCGTCCGCACGAAAGTCTATACCCGCCGCGTCCTGCTCGAAAACGGCCGGGCCACGGGCGTGGAAGTCATCACCAGCCGGAATGTGACGGAGAAAATTTACGCCCGCCGGGAGGTCATTCTGTCGGCCGGCTCGTTCAACTCCCCGCAGATTCTGATGCTGTCGGGGATTGGGCCCGCCGAAATGCTGCGGCCGTTCGGAATCGAAACGCTGCACGAGCTGCCGGGCGTGGGGCAAAATCTTCAGGATCACCTCTTCACCGGAGCCAGTGCCCTCACCAGCGGCCTGTATGGCACCAACCATTACCTCAGGCCGCTGTACCAGTTCCAGACGCTGCTGCAGTATTTTGCCACCCGCCAGGGACCGGCCACCATCAGCCCGCTCGAAGCCAACGCCTTTATCCGGACCGACGAAACCAAAGACCGTCCGGACCTGCAGCTTCACTTCGCCCCGACGCATATCGGCGACGATTACAAAGGCGATCTGTACGACATCAATACGTTTCCGCGCACGGACGGCTTCACCATTCTGCCGACGCTGCTGAAGCCACAAAGCCGCGGCTACGTGCGACTGCGGTCGGCCAACCCGATTGATGTGCCGGTGATTCAGCCCAACTTCCTGTCGGCCGAAGCAGACCGGAATCTGCTGTTAAAAGGAATGAAAATTGCCCTGGAAATCATGGAGACCGACGCTTTTGGCCCGTACCGCGAGCGCACGATCACTCCGCCCGACCGCAGTTCCGACGAGGCGATTCTGGCGCACATCCTCAGGCAGGTTGAAACGGTGTACCACCCGGTCGGCACCTGCAAAATGGGGAACGACGAAATGGCCGTGGTGGATGCCAAGCTGCGGGTCCGCGGACTCGAAGGGCTGCGCGTCATCGACGCGTCCATCATGCCCACCATCGTTTCGGGCAATACCAACGCGGCGGCAATTATGATCGGCGAAAAAGGAGCGGATCTGGTGATGGGCGTTCGGCAGAAAGCGAGGGAGGTGATGAGTAATGAATAATGAAGGCTCCGCCTCAATCCAATTGGACGAATAGGCGGAGCCTTCATTGTTCATTATTCATTCTTCGTTAGAAGAACGAAATCCGAAACACCCACGGGCTGCTGTAGGCTTGCAGGGTATTGGCGTTGTAATTCAGGTTGTACAGCGCTGACAGGTTGATACCCGCCAGACGGCCGATCCGCTGCGAATAGGTAAGACCAACCAGGGGAGCACTCACCCAGGTTCTCGTAATGGGCACTCCAAGACCTTTGTAGGTATCCTGCAGGCTATTCGTCTCCAGTTCGCCATGTGCGTACAGGTTCTGGATAACACTGGGAATGATCTCATAGAGACCAAATACCCGCCCGCCGTACTGATTCGCCGTTAAATTGATGCGTTGGTTGGTTGAGGCATCCACTACCCTGAAACGGGTGTAGATGTAATTAATACCAACCCCCAGCACGGCCCGCTCCGAAGCCTGGTAGGCAAGAACGGGCGAAAGTCCAATGCTGAAGGGATTGCCAATGGACAATCCGCTGATGCCGCCGCCAAAACGCAGTCGCTGGCTGAACGGCAGCGGGTCGCCTTCCGGTGTAGTGGCGCGGTTGGGTTCTTTACCGGGATTGCGCCGGTCCTCGGGGTCTTCCGTAATCTGCCCGAAGGCCAAGCCGCTGCTCAGAAACAGCAATAAAAACAGGCTTTTCTGTATGAATTTCATGATGCAAGTTTACAGGAAAAAGAATGCTTATACATAACGAACGGGACCCGGTTTTGGTCTAAAGCGTTGCAACCCTGTCAGCGGTCGCAAACCCTGACAGGGGTTAGAACTCGAATTCCTTCACGTCCGGGTCGTTGAGCAGCTTCTTGATGCATTTTTCATGCGCCTTTTCCGGCCCCTCCACCTTCCAGCGACCGATGATCTGGCTGCCGAGCCGTAGCTGCGGGCCGCGCTGCGCCGTCAGCCCGCACTCTTCAAACAGCTTGTCGTAATAATTCAGCGTCTTGTTCTTGAAAGGCGTCGTGATGCGGTATTCACGGGTTTGCCGGAACTGCGAAATACGAACCGACAGCCGGGAAAGCATCAGCAGGGACCCGATGATGAGCCCAAACCCAACCAGCGCAATGTCGAAAAAACCGCCGCCAATAGCCATGCCGATGGCCGATACGGCCCAGACCGTTGCGGCCGTAGTGAGCCCTTTCACCCGGCTGTCTTCTCGGAAAATGATGCCCGCCCCCAGAAAACCAATGCCGTTGACGATGTTGGCAGCAATGCGGTCGTGGTCGGGACTCAGCCGGTGCGACACCAGCGTGAACAGTGTCGAACCCACGCAGATCATGATCATCGTCCGTAAACCGGCGGACTTACTCCGGTACTCCCGTTCCGCTCCGATAGCTCCTCCGAGCAGCAGCGCCAGCAGGAGTTTGTAAATATCCTCTTCGTAAAAATCCATCTGGGTGTCGAAAAAAGAGTCGCAGCGAGGGGCAGAACGGGGAAACAGCCGTAGCCTCTCGTGCGTTCCAGCCAGAAAAGGGTACGCCCGGCTTCGCTTTCCTCCGCTTCACTCCGCGATACAAGTAATTAAGCCTAAAGAAACCATAAAGTCCTAAAAACCGTTAGCCTTGAGATACGGTTTGCTAAATTTACAGAATGAATATATCGGTTAGTCCGTCGGTGCAGACCGACATCGAGCGCCTTGACCCGAAGCAGTTTATCGTCATTAAAGGCGCCCGGGTTCACAACCTGAAAAACCTGGATGTTGCCATTCCCCGCAATAAATTAGTGGTTATAACGGGCCTGTCAGGTTCCGGGAAGTCGTCGCTGGCCTTCGATACGCTGTTTGCCGAAGGGCAGCGGATGTACGTCGAAAGCCTCAGCAGCTACGCCCGGCAATTTCTGGGGCGGATGGAGAAGCCCGAAGTTGACTTCATCAAGGGCGTCTCCCCGGCTATCGCCATTGAGCAAAAGGTCACCACGCGCAACCCGCGCTCCACGGTGGGCACCTCCACGGAAATTTACGATTACCTCAAACTCCTTTTCGCTCGCGCCGGCACGACCTACTCCCCCATTTCGGGCCGCGAAGTGAAACGGGACACGGTCACGGACGTGGTCGATTATCTCTATTCCTTCCCCGACGGGCAGCGCGTCATGGTCATGGCGCCGCTGACCATTCACGAAGGGCGCACGCTGGCCTATGAACTGAAAATCCTGCTTCAGAAAGGCTACACCCGCATTGTGGCCGACGGCGGTCCGGCGGGTCAGCAGGTCCTGCAGATCGAGGATTTGCTGGAAGACGACTCGCTCCTGGCGTCCCTTTCCTCTGCTTCTTCCCTCGAAATCCTGATCGACCGGGGAACAGTGCAGTTTGGCGATGACGGCAAGCCGGAAGAAGATAACCAGTACCGCTTCTCGGATTCGGTCCAGACGGCCTTCAACGAAGGCGACGGTATCTGCCGGGTGGACATCGTGGGCCGGGGCGACAACCCGGGCGAATCGCGGACATTTTCGGATAAATTCGAAATGGATGGGCTGGTCTTTGAGGAGCCAAGCGTGAATCTGTTCACCTTCAACAACCCGTACGGAGCCTGCCGCCGCTGCGATGGGTTCGGCAAGGTACTGGGCATCGACCCGGATCTGGTTTTTCCGGACAAAAACCTGTCGGTGTTCGAAGGCGCCATCGCCCCCTGGCGGAGCGAGAAAATGAGCGAGGAGTTTCTGAAGCCGCTCCTGAAAAACGGCATCCGCTTCGACTTCCCCATTCACCGACCGTATAAAGACCTGACGCAGGCCGAAAAAGACGTCCTCTGGACCGGAAATCAGTATTTCAGCGGCCTGAACGCATTTTTCGATTTTGTCGAAAGCCAGACCTTCAAGGTGCAGTACCGGGTCATGCTGTCGCGTTACCGGGGCAAAACGACCTGTCCGGAATGCCGCGGCTCACGCCTTCGCGTCGATGCCAGTTACGTCAAAATTGCTGGTGGCCCGTCACACGGCGGTCCGTCGAACGGTGGCCCGTCACACGGCTACTCGATTACCGATCTGGTTCTGATGCCGATTAGTCAGACAGCGGCTTTCTTCCGGGCGCTCGAACTGCCCGAACACCAGCAGCAGGTTGCCAAGCGCATTCTGGTCGAAATCCGCAACCGCCTGGAATACATGGAACGCGTCGGCCTCGGCTACCTGACGCTGAACCGCCTGACAAATACGCTGTCCGGCGGTGAATACCAGCGCATTAAGCTGGCGACCTCCCTCGGCTCGGCGCTGGTCGGCTCGATGTACATTCTGGACGAACCCAGCATCGGCCTGCACCCGCGCGACACCCAGCGCCTCGTCAGCGTGCTCGAATCCCTGCGCGACATGGGTAACACGGTCATCGTTGTCGAACACGAGGAAGAAGTGATGCGGGCCGCCGACCAGCTTATCGACATCGGCCCCGAGGCCGGAGCCGGCGGCGGAAAGCTCGTTTTTCAGGGAACCTGGGAGGCAATTAAAAGTGAAGAGTTAAAAGATAAAAGTAATGGCCTGGAGTCGGGGCTGCATTCGTACACGATTGACTTCCTGACCGGCAAGGAAACGGTGCCTGTGCCCCGGTTCCGGCGGCGCGCCACGCAGTGGATCGACGTCAACGGCGCCCGGGAAAACAACCTGAAAGACGTCAGCGTACGTTTTCCGCTCAATACCCTGACGGTGGTCACGGGCGTGTCGGGTTCGGGCAAATCGACGCTCATCCGGAAAGTGCTGTTTCCGGCCCTGTCGCGGCTCAAAGGCGGCGGAGCCGAAGAGGCGGGTAAGCACGACAGCCTCGGCGGCTCGCTCGACCGCGTCGCTTCGGTGGAGATGATCGACCAGAACCCCATCGGCAAGTCGAGCCGCTCCAATCCGGTGACGTACATCAAGGCGTACGACTACCTGCGGCAGGTGATGTCCGAACAGCCGGTTTCCAAAGCGCGGGGTTACAAACCGTCGCACTTTTCGTTTAACGTGGACGGCGGGCGCTGCGAAATCTGCCAGGGCGAAGGCGAGGTGAAGGTGGAGATGCAGTTTATGGCCGACATCTACCTGAAGTGCGAGGGCTGTAACGGCAAGCGCTTCAAGCAAGAAGTGCTGGAGGTGGCGCTGGAAGGCAAAAACGTCTCCGACATTCTGGACATGACCGTCGACGAAGCAATTGAGTTTTTCAGGAAAGCCGACCCCAAAATGGTGGAAAAGCTGCTGCCGCTTCAGGAAGTGGGTCTCGGCTACATCACGCTGGGACAGTCGTCCAACACGCTTTCGGGCGGGGAAGCGCAGCGGGTCAAGCTGGCGTCGTTTCTCGGCAAAGGCAATCCCAACAAAGGAAAAACGCTCTTTATCTTCGACGAACCGACGACGGGTCTGCACTTCCACGACATTCGGAAGCTCCTGAAAGCCATCAACGCGCTGGTCGATCAGGGCGATTCGGTCATCATCATTGAACACAACACGGAAGTCATCAAGTCCGCCGACCACATCATCGACCTCGGCCCGGAAGGCGGTGAAGCGGGCGGCTACGTGACGTTCGAAGGCACACCGGAGGAAATGGTGCAGCTGCCGGAAGGCGAAAATTACACGGCGGATTTTCTGAAAGGAAAACTCTAATGTCTCTGCGGCCTTTGGCGCAAGTGTCAAAAGCCCCGCATCCGAGAACGGGTGCGGGGCTTTTTTATCGAAGCCAGGACTTTTACTCAGGCTGCTTTTCGTACACCCACTCCCGTTTCCCGGCCCGTTCGCCGAGCTGAAAGCAGTTGCGGCAGCGGGCTTCGTAACTGTCGGTTTCGCCAAGCAGAACCTTTTCCCGGGAGGGCACAAGTCGGTAGGAATAGCTGGCAATATCGCCGCAGACCACGCAGATGGCGTGGACTTTGGTTACGTATTCGGCAATCGCCATCAGCTGCGGCATGCAGCCAAACGGATTTCCTTCAAAATCCATATCCAGCCCGGCCAGAATGACCCGTTTGCCCTCGTTGGCGAGCCGGTTGCAGACCTCCACAATTTCTTTATCGCCAAAAAACTGAGCCTCGTCGATGCCCACAACCTCACAATCGCCGGCCAGCTCCAGAATCTCGTGCGCCGAGCGGACGGGTATGGATTCGACCGTGTTGGCGTTGTGCGAAACAATGTGCTTTTCGTGGTAACGGGTATCGACGGCCGGTTTGAAAATCCGCACCGACAGACGGGCGATGAGGGCGCGGTTGAGCCGTCGGATCAGCTCTTCGGTTTTGCCCGAGAACATCGATCCACAAATCACTTCTATCCACCCGGTCCGCAGGTGAGGCGGTTCCGGCCGACGGCTTGGTTCAATAAACATACGCTGGTGTCGTTCTTTACTCGAAAACTAGGCTGAGATTAGCGCACGCTGGCATTTTTGTTGTTATTGACAAAAACTGGGCCTGCCGGATAAATTTAGACCCCTCCGACAGGATTCGCCGCGAAAACTATATCTTTACAAAGCAAAGATATTTTGACATGTCGACCAAATTCAACACATCTTCTCTGACCGAATACAGCAAGACATACGCCCGTCGTCTGGCCGGGGACTTCTTTGCCAATCACACGATCATTTCAGGTGCTGAACTGCTGCGGCTATCCCCAATCGGGCAGGTCAATCTGTTTGTTGTCAGCGCTTTATACGACAAATGGAAAGCCGACGCCGAGAAATTCCGCAGTCCTTATTTCGACTTTGAAAACCCTGAGGTCCGGCATGCGCTTCAGGCGTTCATGAATACCGTTTCCCAGCATATCTCGGTTCGCCGGGAGCATCTGGAACCCCTGCTGGCCGAAGCTGTCAAGCGCACCCTGACGCTGCTTTTTGACCCGCATCATTACTTCGACGAAGCCCTGCGCAACCAGCCCGATTTTCAGTTTTCGGCCGAAGCCGCCAAACAACTGACGCGCTACACCCAAATCAATAAGTTCGTGCCGCAGGTACTGGAAGAGCGGATGAAAGGCAAAGAGTTTATTTACGTCAACCACGCCCTGAACCTGCTGGATGAAATCCTGACGCAGCGTGGCCGCGAACTGGAAAAGCCGGATAAGTACATCGCGCTGTTTTCCGAAAAAGCCCCGCTCGATCCGGCCATTCTGCTGCGCAAGGTTCCGTACGATCCGCACACGCCGCAGCAGCCCGCCAACCCGGCCAGCCGTTCCTTTTTCGAACTGGACCTCGACACGCCGGCCGCGCCGGAAGCCGAAGCCCGCCCGACGCCGACTCCCGCGCTGGAACCGGAGCCTGCCCCGCTCACGCCGCCCGCTCCCGCAGCGCCGGTCACCAACGGTTCGGTTCATTTTATTGAGAACGGCCACGCCGAAGAGCCTTCGGCCCCGTCGTTCGGCGCCGGACCAGCCACTGGTCTGGAAACCCGCCACGATTTTCACGTTCCCTCGACGGTGGCCGAATCGCCCGAGCCGCCCCGGACCGACGCCCCGCCGACGATTGGCGAAAAATTCTACCGCGCGCCTATCGAGAGCCTGTCCAAAAGCATTTCGCTGAACCAGAAGTTTATGTTCATCAACCAGTTGTTCAACGGCAACGCCGGTTCGTACAACCAGGCCATCGAAGAACTGGACCGGGCTTCCACATACGAACAGGCCCGCGACCTGATTTCGTACCGCTACGCCGCCCAGTACATGTGGGATATGAGCAGCGACGAAGTGGCGGCCCTGATCGAGATTCTGCGGCGGCGGTTTGCCGTTTAAGGGCCGGTGGGGCAGCGCTGCAAAATTTTGCAGTCCGCTGCGGTTGCTTCCCGTAAATTCATTCGTCTAACGGATATCCCCCATCCGTTAGACCTGTGTTTCGTTTCTTCCTTTTTTCGATTCTCGTATGGCCCGTCGTGGCGACCGCTCAGCCGGTTCGCCAGCGGGAGGCCGATCTCAACCGCTTCATCCAGGAACTCGTGCCGGTGCAGACCGAGGGCGTGGACGTGCAGGTCGTTTTCGACAACCTGTTTCAACTGTACGCCAATCCGCTGGACCTCAACGCCGTCACGCGTGAAGAGCTGGCGGCAACGAACCTCCTCACGGAGAAGCAGCTTAACCATTTCTTCGCCTATCGGCAGGAATTAGGCCCGTTTCTCTCCGTCTACGAACTACAGGTCCTTCCCGACTTCGACCTGCCGACGGTGCGCCGCCTGCTGCCTTTTGTGACGGTAGACAGCCGCGTCCGCTCCCTCCGCAATCCCACGGACCACTACCTGACCCTGCGGATGGAGCGGGTGCTGGAGCAACAGAAAGGCTTTTCGCCCGCCGAACCGGACACCAAAGGCAACCTGCCCCGCCGCTATCTGGGCGACCCGCCGCAATGGTTCCTGCGGTATCGCTACAGCCGCCCGCGCCGGTTCAGTTTCGGTCTGACGGCCGAACAGGATCCCGGCGAGCCCTTCCGCTGGCAGCCGGGGCGGTACTATTACGGCGTCAATTTTCTGTCGTTCCACGCGCAGGTCCAGAACCGGGGCCGCTGGAAAAACATCACGGTGGGCGATTTTCAGGTGCAGGCGGGTCAGGGGCTGGTGCTGTCGGCGGGATTTTTTCTCGGAAAAGGGTCGGAGCCTGTCGCCGGGGTGCGCCGCCCGACGCTGGGAGCCCGGCCTTACGCGTCGGTAACCGAATACGGCTACCTGCGCGGCATTACGGCCACCTACGAACTGACCAAAAAGCTCCATCTGACCCTGCTGGCCGCCCGCAATCGCCGGGATGCCAACATCGTGGCGGGCGAGGAACCGACCGTCAGTTCACTGCAAACTTCCGGACTGCACCGCACCGCTTCCGAACTGGACGACCGGGCGAGTCTGCGCGAACAGAATGTGGGGGCGCACCTCCAGTATCAGACGGATCGCTTTCAACTGGGCGCCACCTTTCTGCAAACGACCTTCGACAAGGCCCTCCAGCGCCGGAACGCGGCTTATAATCAGTTTGAATTTTCGGGAAAACAAAACCGGCTGGCCGGACTGCACGGCTCCTACGTCTGGCGCAACGTCAATTTTTTCGGCGAACTGGCCTACAGCAGCGGCTCCCGAACCGGCAGCGGTGGACTGGGCGTCGTCAGCGGAGCCATTGCCAGCCTTACCAAACGGCTGGATGCCACGCTCCTCTACCGGCATTTCGACCGGAATTTTCACAGTTTTTACGCCAACGGCTTCTCCGAAGGGTCGCGCACCATCAACGAAACGGGACTTTATGCCGGTGCCCGGTACGTGGTCTACCGCCGCCTGACCGTAGGAGCCTACCTCGACCAGTTTCGCTTCCCGTGGCTGCGGTATCTGGTCGATAAGCCCTCAGGCGGCCGGGATTATCTCCTGCAAACGACCTGGACCCCGACCAAAAAATGGACCCTGAACGCTATTTTCCGGCAGGAATTCAAGGAAAAGAATCTGCCCGGCACTAAACCGGTGCAGGTGGTCCGCACGCGCCGGAACAGTCTGGTGCTGAATGCGGAATACAACCCAACCCGGATTCTGTCGGTCCGGACGCGGGTTCAGGGCGGCGGTTTTCGGTATCGGGGGCAGCCGGGCAGCCAGGGACTGGTCGTTGCGCAGGATGCCACGGCCGATTTTGGGCGGCTTTCGCTCAGCGGACGACTGGCGTGGTTCCGCACCGACGACTGGGACAGCCGCCAGTACCTCTACGAACGCGACGTGCTGTACGCTTTTTCCATTCCGGCCTACTACAACCGGGGCTGGCGGCATTACCTGCTGGTGCAGTATACCCTCAACCGCCACGCCGACCTCTGGCTGCGCTGGGCCCGCACCGACGCCCGGCAGGCCGATTCCATCGGCTCGGACCTGGACGAAATCAGCAAGCCGCACAAGACGGAGGTGAAAGTGCAGTTGCGGTGGCGGTTTTGAAGCAGGACGGCCGTGCCTGCCGTACCCGGATGAGACCGTTCGGCCGCAAGCCAATTGCGGCCGAACGGGACAAACTCAGGACTTCGGCCGAATCGTAGCCTTATCGACCTTAACGGTTTTGCTGCCCACAGCCGAAACGCCGAAGAAACCGACCGCTTTGGGGCCCGCCGTCCGGGTGTTCAGCACGTTGGTCGGCACGTTGGCGGGCGGCGAAGCAAACAGGCCGCCGTTGTTGATCTGGGTGCTCAGCTGTTGGAAAAAGTTGAACGCATCGGCCGTGATGGACAGCACCTCTACCCGCACCGAATCGGATTCCTGGTACAGTTTCTCGGGATTGATGGCCTGACGTATGGGCCGGATGAAGAGCAGCCCGTCCGTGTCAGCCCCGTTGACGGTAAAAGCGCCGTTGAAGGAAACCGACACGTCTATGGTCCGGTCGAGGCGCTTGCCGTTCTGGTACGCCCTGATCCAGTAGAAATCCGGCGAGTTCGGAAGATCAGTCGCGTAAAATTCGGCCAGATAGCCTTCTTCTGAAGACACCGGCGTCAGTTTCTGTTTCACAAAAGTCACCGAATCGACGGCCGGAACGGGGCGCATGGCCGACACGGCCCGGTAGGTTTCGCCGGAAAAGGCAATGTTCAGCGTATAGGTCCGCCCGACCTGCCCGAAAACGGAATCCGTTTTTGTCGGGGTCCAGACGTAATTGCCGTCGTTCTTGCCGTCGGTGAAGGCGTAGACCTTGCCCCGGTCGTCGGTGACGGTCACGGTGGCCCCGGTGGCGGCAGGCGGCAATCCGGCGTTGAAGTAGCCGGCCGTCCGGGTCAGGCGGATGGTCTGCGGGCCGCGCTGGTTGGTCACCCAGCCGTCTACGGCGAGTTGGGACGGGCCTTCGTCGAGGCTGATGTCAATTTTTTCCTCGCAGGCCGTGAGCGCAACAAGGAGAAAAAGGAGGAATATGTTGAGGCTTCTCATGTCTGAAAAATAGGCAGTCTCGCGGCGCGAAGGGCCGTTGTGAAAAACGCTTCACCCGTCTTTCTTCCGCGATACGATGGTTAAAACTTGAAATTATACGTCACCGACGGAATCACGCTGGCGAAGATGGAGTACCGGATGGCTTCCGCCTGCGGAATCTGTACCTGCTCGCCGTTTACGTTGACCGTCCGGCGGTCGTCGGCCTGCTGGAAAAAGACCGAGAACGGATTGCGGCGGTTGTAGACGTTGTACAGCGAGAAAACCCAGTTGTCTTCCTTCTTTTTGCCCGGCCGTTTGCGCCCCTGCAGCGTTGCCGACAGGTCGAGGCGGTGGTAGGGCGGAATCCGGTAGTTGTTGCGGGCATTTTCGGCATTATGCGGCACCAGCCAGCCCTGAAAAGTGTAGCCGTTGGTCGGGAAAGTGCCCGGCGTGCCGCTCGACAGCGAGAACGTACCCGAGAAGCTCCAGCGTTTGTTGAGGTCGTAGAGGGCCACGAGGTTGAGGACGTGCCGCCGGTCGAAGCGGGTCGGAAACCAGCGGTCGTTGTTGATGCCTTCCACGAGTCGTTCGGTTCTGGCCAGCGTGTAGCTGACCCAGCCCGTGAGGGTTCCT